>NZ_JBVIKX010000003.1:295362-736036 GCF_055580685.1 Streptomyces sp. NPDC031554
GGATCCCCCGCCCGGGCGTGTCCCCACACGTGACCCCCAAAAACACCCCCCCCCCCCCCCCCCCCCGCGGCCGCCCCCCCCCCCCCCCAGCCCCCCCCCCCCCCCCCCCCCCACGGCGGTGGAGCGGCCGGTCAGACGGTGACGACCAGGATCGCGGAGCCGGTGAGCCGGCGGTCGGCGTTCTCGGCGTAGATCCTGACGTACACGGGAGCGGTGCCGGGCGACTTCGTGAAGGTGAAGGAGTTGCCCGCGACGGCGTCGGGGGAGACGAAGCAGGGGGCCTGCGGTGTCTCGCCGCAGAGGGCCGGGCGGTAGGCGCGGGTGACGGTGTCCGCCGGGTCCTTGGGGTCCCAGGTGACGGTCACCGTCCGGCCGGCGGCGTCGTACGTGTAGGCGAGTCCCGTCGGCGCGGGGGCGGCCGTGGTCTGCGCCCGGACGGTCGCCGTGGACCGTTGCGGTCCTGCCGTGGCCGGTGCCGCCGTCGCGCCCAGCGCCAGGGCCGCCCCCACGACCATCGCGCTGATGCGGACCGCTCGCCTTCTGGAACCCATGAGCCCTCCCCGTCGGTGTGATGTCGACCGGTTGGGCTCTGGTCGATCACCAGGTGTCGGATACCGGCGGATCGTAGCCACCGGTGGGTGACGGGCAGCGGTCCGGCAGCCGATCGGGGCGTGAACGTCGTCCGGCGAGGAGTCCTCGGTCGTCGTCCCCGCCGCGGAGTTCGAGGCCGGGGCCCGCCGGGGCGGGTGACGCCACGGCACGCCCGGCCGGGCCGGGTCCGGTCTCAGGGCTCCTCGTGGGGGCCGGCGGCACGGGGTGAGGACGCCGCGGCGCCGGGTGCCGGAACGACCGGCGAGGGCGTGGTGCCGACCGTCACCGGGAAGGTGTCGCCCAGGCCGACCCGGGTGTGGAACCACATGGCGTCCTCGGCGCCGAGGCCGATCCAGCCGTCCTCGGTGCCGTCCTCGCTCAGGGCCTCGAGCTGCGGGGAGGAGAGGCCGACGTAGTGCGGCCGGCCCTCGGCGTCGCGCAGTTCGACCACGTACCGGACGCCGACCGTGGTGGGGGCTATGGTCGGGCCCGCGCGGGGCATGTCGAGGGGCACCTCCTTCAGGTTCTCCTTCGCGACCACCGTCATCGGGCCCGTGGCCCCGAACAGGGCGTCGGACCCCGAGAGGACCGGCATCGCCCGGCCGCCGAACGTGAGGGTGCGCCCGCGCAGGTCGAGCGTGCCGGAGACGGGCGACGCGGCGGCCGTGAGCGACGGGACGGCCGTGAGCGACGGGGTGGAACGGGGCGGGGCCACGGCCGCGGGGTCGCGCCGGGCCGGGTGGTCGCGGTCCCCGCCCGGGTGCAGGCCCAGGACGAGGCCGAGCAGCGCGAGGGCCGCGGTCCCCGGGCCGAGGATCGCGGCGGCGCGGCGGCGGCGTACGCGGCGCATCGCGCGGGCACGTGTCGCGGGGCCGCCGACGACCGGAGCGGTCGCCCCTGACGCGGCCAACTCGCGCAGCGCGGTGGAAAGTTCGGTGGGGAGTTCATCGGCCACGGCCGCTCTCCTTCCTGACCGGTCCGCGAGCCCCGTCGGCCCGACCGCCGGACCCGTCGCCCCGACCGCCGGACCCGTCGACTCGTCCACAGGCCTCGTCGCCCCGCCCGTCGGCCTCGTCCGCCGCGAGCCGCTTCGCCAGCTGGGCCCGTCCCCGGGACAGTCTCGCCTTGACCGTCCCCACGGGCGCACGGGTCTCGGAGGCTACCTGCTCCACGCTCAGGTCGCACAGATGGTGCAGGACGATCGCCATCCGCTGGGCCTCGGGCAGTTCGCGCAGGGCGGCCACGAGCGCGGCGTTCTCGGGGTCCGGCCCCGGGGTGGAGTCGGGCGGCGGCGTGCGCCGCACCAGTTCCAGCCAGCGTCTGGAGCGCCGCCAGCGGCTCACCGCCAACCGCATGGCCACCGTGCGGATCCACGCCTCGGGAGCGCTGTCCGCGAGGAACCGCTGCCGCCGGGACCAGGCCCGTACGAACGCTTCCTGGACGACGTCCTGGGCCTCGCCGTGGTCCCCGGTGAAGGCGTAGAGCTGGCCGGTCAGCCGGGGGAACGCGGTCGCGTAGAAGGCGTCGAACTCGTCCTCGGTCATGCCCCCCACCGGAATCCTCGTCCTTTTCCTGCAACCCGGCCGCCGCCCCCGTGCGTACAGGTCCCGTAGTCCCGTGGGTCGCACAGGTCACGCAGGTCACGCAGGTCGCGTCGAGCGGAGCGCGGCCCACCGGGAAGACGGCGCGCGGCGGTCCCGGGCTCCCCCCTCCACGACGGTGGCGGCTCGTCGGCTGCCCAACCTACCCGCACGCAGCAGAAGTTGCCTGACCAGGCCGGACGCCCGCCCGCCCGGCCACGACCGAGTCCCCGAGCCCTAAGGACCTCCCCCGTGCCACCCACCCACGACGTGCTCCCCGCCGGCCACGACTTCGCCACGTACGCCCGGACGCACTGGTCCCGGCTGATCGTGACCGCGCGGCTGCTCACCGACGACCCCGGCGCGGCGGAGGAACTGGTGCGGAGAACCCTGGTGCGCACGGGCGCGCGGTGGCGGCGCGTCCCGCGCGACGACAGGGACTTCCACGTGCGGCGCTGTCTGGTGCGGGGCCATCTGCGCCGGCTGCGGGGACGGCGGGCCGCGCGGCGGCGGGCCGTCCTGGTGCTGCGGGTATGGGAAGGGCTGGAGCACGCGGAGATCGCCCAGTTGCTGGGCTGCTCGGTGGGCGCGGTGCGGGCCCGTCTCCGGCACGGTCTGAAAGCGGCCGGCGCCGACCCCGGGCGGCTGCGCGAGGCGTACGCCCGTGCCGCCCGGGACGTCGCCCCGGGCGAGGCGCCGCTGGCCGCTCTCCGGGTCGCGGGCCGCGTCCGGCGACGGCGCCGTCGCACCGTGGTCGCGGCCGCCTGCGCGGCCCTGCTCGTGCCCGCCGCCCTGCTCGCGGCCGACCGGGTCGGGGGCGGCGACGCGCGGGGCGGGACGTCCGCGGCCCGGGCGGGGGGCGGCGGCTCGGCGACGAGTCCGGTCCGGATCGTGGCGCCGGGCGAGCGGGTGACCGTCGGGAGAGGGGTGCGGGTGTGGCTGACGGCCGACGGCGGGCACTGGTCGGTGCCCACGGATCTCCCGGGGGACAACAGCGACCGGCCGCGCGACGAACCGGGCGTCTCCGTGCGGGTGGACAGCGTGCCCGACGGGTTCTTCCTGTCGGGCCTCTTCCACGGTCTGAGCGGTGAGACGGGCCGTGTCGAGGTGAGCGCCGGCGACGGCAGGACCACCGCGAAGGTCCTCGTCCTGGCGGGCGACCCGGGCTGGGGCATCTGGTACGCGAGCGCACCGGTGCCCGAGAAGAGCATGCGGATGCTCTTCGACGCGGGAGGGGACGAGCGGATCGTCACGGTGTACGACGCCTCGGGCAGGGTCGCCGCACGGTCGGACAGCACCTGGCAGCGGATATGAGCGGGAACGACGGGAGTGACGGGAACGACGGGACGACCGCGCCGCGAACGCCACGAGAACCGCGGGAGCCACGAGAACTGCGGGATCCACAAGAACTGCAAGAGCCGCAGGAGCCGCAGGAGCCGCAGGAGACCCGAACGGCGCGGCGGCCGGGGAAGGGGAGGGGGAGGCGGAAGGGCGAGGCGCGAGGGAGGGCGGAGGGGCCGCGGTCGGTGGCCCGGCGCGGGCGGCGTACGCCGCTGCGGATCCGGTTCCGGCGCACCCTCGGCCGACGGCTCCGCCGGCTGTCGTACGCCCTCCTCGCGCTGGTCTCGGCGCTGTGCGCGGCGGCCGTCGTGGCGTACCACCTGACGACGATCCCCGAGCCGCACCCCGAGACCGTCACCCAGAGCACCGTGTTCCTCGACGCGGACGGCGCCTACCTGGGCCGGCGCGGGCCGGTGGACCGGCAGGACGTCCCGCTGTCCGCGGTCCCCCGGCACGTGCAGGAAGCGGTGATCGCCGCGGAGAACCGTTCCTTCCGTACCGACAGCGGGATCTCGCCGCGGGCCCTGGCGCGGGCCACGCTGGCGGCGCTGACGGGCGGCGATCCGCAGGGCGGTTCCACCATCACCCAGCAGTACGTGAAGAACGCGCTGCTGAGCCCCGAGCGATCGCTGTCCCGCAAGGCCCGCGAGGCGCTCATCGCGATCAAGCTGGACCGCACCCGCACCAAGGACGAGATCCTCGAGGGCTACCTGAACACGGTGTACTTCGGGCGGGGCGCCGCCGGTATCCAGTCCGCCGCGCGCAACTACTTCGGCGTGGACGTGGGAAGCCTGACGGTCGCCCAGGGCGCCGCGCTGGCGTCCATCGTCAACATCCCCTCGTACTACGAGAAGGCGGGCTCCGATCCGGAGGTGACCGCGACGCTGGAGAACCGCTGGGAGTGGGTGCTCGACGCGATGGCGGCGGGCGGGAGCATCACGGACGGGCAGCGGACGGCGGCACGTTTCCCGGCGTTCCGGTTCTATCCGCCGGGCGAGACCGAGGGGCAGCGGCAGTACCTGATCGACGTCGCCGCCAGGGAGGCGGCCGACCGGCTCGGCGTGACCGAGGACCAGCTCGCGAGCGGCGGTTACAGCGTGACGACCACCTTCGACCTGGCGGCGCAGGACCGCGCCACGCAGCTGGTCGGGGAGCATCCCGGCGGCAAGGGCGTCCGGGTGCACACGGCCGTCGTGGGGGTGGTGCCCGGCGACGGGGCGGTACGGCTGCTGTACGGGGGCTCGGACTACGCGCGGCAGCCGTTCAACGACGCGGTGAGCGGGGCGGTGGAGGCGGGGACGGCCCTCGAACCGCTGCGCGGGGCGAGGGGGGCGGGCGAGCCGCTGCGCAAGCTGCTCGAGACGGCGGCCCCGACCCCGCTGCGCCTGGCGTCGGCGTACGCGGCGGTGGCGGCGGACGGCAGGTACGCCGTCCCGTACACCGTCGCGCGCATCACGCGGGAGGGCCGCACCGTCTACCGGGCACGGCCCGAGGTGCGGCGGGTGCTGGACGGGAAGGACGCGGCGGTGGCGGACGCGCGGTCGGGGGCGGAGCCCGCGCCCGCCGGCGCCGAGGCGGTGGGGACGAAGGCGTTCACCACCGGCGGGGCGGGCGGCGGGATCACCCGGCGGACCGTGTGGACCACCGGGTACGACGGCCGGCTCGCCCTGACGGTGGCGCTGTTCGCCGACCGGGCGGGCGGCCGGAAGGGCACGACGGTGCCCGCGCGGCTGCCGAACGAGCCGTCGCCGACCGCGTTCGCCCGGCGGGTCGCGGCGGGGATCTGGGCGGCCGCCACCGCGGAGGACGGGCCCGGCGGCGCCGCGGGCCGGGGTGCGGGCGGAGGCGCCGCGGGCGGGGGCGCGGAGCAGGACGGGGAAGAGGGTGCCGGGAACGCGGCACGGCCTGCTCCCGCACGCCGGCCGGGGTGAGCGGGTGCTCGGGGTGACCGAGGTGACCGCGTGAGCGGGACGACCGGGTGACCGAGGCGACCGAGGCCAGCAGGCCACCGCAGCCAGCAGGCCACCGAGCACCGATCGCCGAGACGGTCGGATCACCGAGGTCACCGGGAGGGCCGGATCACCGGGACGACCGGGTCACCGGGACGACCGGGACGACCGGATCACCGGGACGGCCGGATCACCAGGACGGCCGGATCACCGGGGCTGCCGAGGCGCGTGCTCTTCTACCCCTCCGTGCGTGAGCCGTCCCGGCGGTCCGGGACGGCTCACGCGCGGGGCTCGCCGTCACGCCGCCTGTGGTTGCAGGAAGCGCGCCAGCAGGTCGTCCAGGCTCACCATGCCGGTGAGCCGGCCGGAGGCGTCGCGGACCACGGCGAGCGAGGCGCGGCGCCGGCGCAGGAGGTCGATCGCGTCGGCGACGGTGGCGTCCTCGGTCAGCTCGGGCACCGGCCGGGCCAGGGCCCGGGCGCTGGTCGTGCGTCCCCGGGCACGGGCCACGACGGCGTCGCGGGCGTGCACGGAGCCGAGGACGGTGTCGTCCTCGCGGACCAGGAGCCGGGTGCGGCCCCGGTCCGCGGCGACGCGCAGGATCTCGTCGAGACCGGCGCCGCCGTCGACCGAGGTGATCCCGTCGGCAGGCACCTGCAGTTCCCGCACCGGCGTCTGCGGCTCGGTCAGCGAACGGGTCAGCAGCTCCGAGTCCGTCCCGCTGATCAGGCCGAGCCGCTCGGACTCCGTCACCAGGTGGGTGAGCTGCTCCCGGTCGTGGACGGAGGCCTGTCCGTCGCGCGGGCTGACCCGGCACAGCCGCACCAGCCGGTTGCTGATCGCGTCGAGCGCCCGGATCAGCGGGCGTACGGCCTTCACCAGGGCCCGGAAGGGCGGCGAGAGCAGCATCGCGGAGCGCTCGGGGTGGGCGATGGCCCAGGACTTGGGGGCCATCTCGCCGACCACCATGTGCAGGAACACCACCACGGTCATCGCGACGGCGAACGCGATCCCGTAGCTGAGCGCGGCCGGCAGGCCCAGCCGGTGCAGCAGCGGGTCGAGCTCGTGGGAGATCGCGGGCTTGGACACCGAGCCCAGGCCCAGGGTGCACACGGTGATGCCGAGCTGGGCGCCGGCGAGCATCAGCGACAGCTCGCGCATGCCGGCCAGGGCCGCCTTCGCGCCCTTGCGCCCCTCGGCGGCGGCCTTCTCCAGGCGGTGGCGCCTGGCGGCGACCAGCGCGAACTCGGCGGCCACGAAGAACCCGCTGCCGACCAGCAGCAGCGCGGTGACGAGGAGCGCCATCGGGAAACTCATGCCTGCTCCTCGCTCTCGCGCTCCGGTCGCTCGATCCGCACGCGTCCGGGCACGTGCCGGTCGAGGGTGCGTACGTCGATCACGGCGGTGCCGCCCCACGGCAGCTCGACGGCGAGGCGGTCCCCGACGGCCGGGAAGCGGCCCAGCCGGTCGACGATCAGGCCGGCCACGGTGTCGTAGTCGTCCTCCTCGGGCAGCCGCAGGCCGGTGGCCTCGGCCACCTCGTCCAGCCGGCGCCCGGCGTCCACCAGCCAGCCGGTGCCGTCCGCGACGGCGATCTCGGTGACGGTGTCGGACTCGTCGGCGATGTCGCCGACCAGTTCCTCGGCGATGTCCTCGTACGTGACGATGCCCGCCACACCGCCGTGCTCGTCCAGGACGACCGCGAACTCGTCGTCCCGCTCCCGCATCCGGGTCACGGCGTCGGGCAGCGGGAGCGTGTCCGGCAGCAGCAGCGGCCGCCGGGCGAGGGCGCCGGCCGTGGTGTCCGCGAGGCGGTCGGCCGGCAGGCGCATCAGCTCGGCGACGCCGAGGACGCCGCCGACGTCGTCGGGGTGGTCGCCGAGCACCGGGTAGTTGGAGTGGCCGTGCTCGGCGATCAGGCCGACGGCCTCGCCCGCGGTGGCGTCCTTGCGGACGAAGACGGCGCCGGCCCGCGGCACCATCACCTCGTCCAGCGTCCGCGCGGAGAACTCCAGGGCGTGGTCGAGCAGGGCGGCCGTGTCCTCGGGCAGGGCGCCCTGCTCGTGGGACTCGCCGATCAGGTGGCCCAGTTCCTCCAGGGTGGCGCCGTGGTGCAGCTCCTCCACCGGTTCGATGCCGGTCTTGCGCAGCAGCCGGTTCGCCGCCCCGTCGAAGACGCGCACGAGGGGGCCGACGACCTTGAGGTACGCCAGCGTGGAGGGGGCCAGCGACTTCGCCAGCCGCTCCGGCACGGCGATGGCGAGGTTCTTCGGGGCCAGTTCACCGAGCACCATCTGCACGACGGTGGCCAGCACGAAGGCCAGGACGACCGAGATGCCGCCCACGGCCGCGCCGGGGATGCCCGCACCCGACAGCGCGGGCCTGAGCAGCGCGGACACCGACGGCTCGGCGATGAAGCCGACGACCAGTCCGGTGACGGTGATGCCGAGCTGCGCGCCCGACAGCATGAACGACAGGCGCTCCAGCACCTTCAGGGCGCGGGCGGCCCGGCGGTCCCCGGACTCGGCCTCACGGGCCAGGGCGAGGCGGTCGGCGGAGACGTAGGCGAATTCCTGGGCGACGAAGTAGCCCGTGCCGGCGGTCAGGACGAAGACGGCCAGCAGGCCCAGGAGGGCGTTCGCGGCACTCATCGAACACCATCCCGCCGCGTGCCGTGCTCAGGGATCTCCTGGCGGGATGGTCGGGGACTGTGTCCCGGGGGGTCCGTCGATCTGGCGGACAAGTGAGAGCTCCTCGGTCTGGGGGTACGTCCGGACAACGGTCCTGGCCGAAACCTTGTTCCCGGCCTTCGTCCGGGCACCGCGCCCGGCGGGCCGCCGGCGGCGGCGTGTCGCGGGCGGGCCCGGACGTCGCGGGGGCGGCCCCCGAGCGGCGTGAGCATCCGTTTTCGGCCTTTCCCGGCGGGCCGGGGCCCACCGCGCCCCTCCCCGTCCGTGACGGTCCTATTCTTCTACACGACTGTAGATGGTCCGCGACGGCGTCGGACCTCACACACGCGAGAAAGAGGACACCCATGGCGTCGATCGACCTGGACACGGTGCTCGACAAGGCGTGGGCGGACAAGAGCCTGCCCGAGATCCTGGCCGCCCCGGTGGGGGCCCTCAAGGGGGTCTCCGACCGTGACGGCGAGCTGCTCCTGGAGGCGTTCGGAGTCAGGACCGTGGCCGACCTGGCCGGGCTGAAGTACGTCCGCTGGGCGCAGGCCCTCGCCGCGCTGGACGCGGCCTCGTAACCCGCCCCGGCCCCGCCCCCACGCACGGCCGCGACGCCGCGCACCCGCCCCGGCGCGCCGCATCGCATCACACCGCATCCGAACGACATACACACGCACGCACAAGGAGTGGACGCCACCATGGTGTTCAAACGACTGCTCGGCTCACTCGGCGTGGGCGGGCCCACCGTCGACACGGTCCTCGACCCGGGAGCCGCCCGCCCCGGCGGCACGCTGACCGGACAGGTCCGCCTGGAGGGCGGGGACGCCGACTTCGACGTCGAGCACATCACCCTGGAACTCGTGGCCCGGGTCGAGGCCGAGCACGACGGGGGCGAGAGCGAGGGCTTCGTCGCCTTCGAGCGGTTCACCGTCGGCGGCGGCTTCCGGCTCGGCGCGGGTGCGCGGCAGAGCGTCCCGTTCACGGTGACGCTGCCGTGGGAGACGCCCGTCACCGAGCTGTACGGACAGGACCTGGGCATCGTCCTCGGCCTGCGCACCGAGCTGGCGGTGGCCGGCGCCAGGGACAAGGGTGACCTGGACCGGCTGGCCGTCGCCCCGCTGCCCGCGCAGGAGGCGGTCCTGGAGGCCCTCGGCCAACTGGGCTTCGGCTTCCGGTCCGCCGACCTGGAGTACGGGCGCATCGGCGGCACCGGCCAGCGGCTGCCCTTCTACCAGGAGATCGAGCTGACCCCGGCGCCGCGGTACGCGGACCGGGTCGGCGAGATCGAGGTGACCTTCCTGGCCCACCCGGGCGGCGTCGAGGTCGTCCTGGAGGCCGACCGGCGCGGTGGTCCCCTCTCCGGCGGCCACGACGCGCTGACCCGCTTCACCGTCGGCCACCACGACTCCCGCGACTGGAACACCGAGGTCGACGGCTGGATCCGCGCGCTGGTCGAGCACCGGGCGTCGTACGCCTCCCACGGCGCGTACGGCACCCACGGGCACGGCGACCCGTACGCCGGGCACGGGCACGGCGGCCACCACGAGGAGCACCACCGCTCCGGCCCCGGCATGGGCACCGTCGTCGCGGCGGGTGCCGCCGGGCTCGCGGTCGGCGTGGTCGGCGGCATGGTCGCGGCCGAGGTCGTCGACGAGGTCGGGGACTTCTTCGAGGGCGACGAGGACGACGGAGGGGACGAGGGCGGCGAGGACTGACAGCGGCCCGGCGGGGGGCGGACGGATGCGGCCGCCGCCCCCCGCCAGTGACTTCTACAGTACTGTAGAAACAATGCTGTCCGGCCTCCCGGTCCGGGCATCCCCCGACCCGTACGGAGTTCTCATGACCCTGTGGGACCGCCTCAAGGAGTCCGCGTCGACGATGCAGACCCAGCTCGTGGCGAAGAAGAACGACCTGAAGAGCGGCGCCTTCCGCGACGCCGCCATGGCGATGTGCGCGCTCGTCGCCGCCGCCGACGGCACCGTCGACCCGTCCGAGCGGCGGCGGGTGGCCCAGCTCATCGCCGCCAACGAGGTGCTGCAGAACTTCGACGCCGACGACCTGCGCCGCCGCTTCGAGGCGAACCTCGACCGGCTCACCGCCGACTTCGACTTCGGCAAGGTGAGCGTGATGCAGGAGATCGCCAAGGCCCGGAAGAAGCCCGCCGAGGCACGGGCCGTCGTCCAGATCGGCATCGTCATCGGCGGCGCCGACGGCGACTTCGACAAGGACGAGCAGGCCGTGGTCCGCGAGGCGTGCTACGCCCTCGACCTGCCGCCCCACGAGTTCGACCTCTGATCCGGACTCCGCCCCGGCCTCCGCCCCGGCTTCCGGCTCGGCGTCCGATCACGTCTCCGGCCGGTCCGGGCCGTGCGGCGGGCGGCCACGCCCCTGTGACCGGCGCCCGCCCGTCGTGGCCGCGCCCACGTCACAGGGGCGTGGCCGCGTGCAGGATGAGGACCATCGTCACGGCGGAGTTCGCCGAGGACATCGCCGACACGGCCGCTCCCACCGCCGCGCCCCACATCGCCGCGCCGACGGACGTGAACAGCGACGGCCAGCTGCGCACCGCCGGGGCGGGGCCGAGCAGGGCCGCCACCCGGCGCGGCACCGGGCCCGCCGCGGCGAAGCCCGCCAGGGTCCCCGCCGGGGCGCTCCGGGTGACCAGGGCCGCCTTGCCGATCGCACGCGCCACGGTCCGGCGGCTGCCGACGGCCCGGGCCGCGTCCTCGTCCGCCCACCGCTCCGTCGTGTACGCCACCGCCGTGCGCAGCGGCCGCAGGAACGGGTTGGCCAGCGCGGCCAGCCGGACCGCGAGGAGGAAGCGGTGGTGGCGGGCGGCCAGATGGGCCCGCTCGTGGGCGAACAGCGCCCGGCGCTCGGCCGGTTCGAGGCACTCCAGCATGGCCGTGGTCACGACCACGCGGTCCCGCCGCCCGCCCGGCAGCGCGTACGCGTAGGGGACGTCGTCCACGAGGACGGCCACCGCCGTCCCCCGCAGGCCGGCCAGCGCCCGGTGGGCACGACGGCGCACCCGCCCGTGCCGCCACAGCGCCCTGCCGCACGCCGCCAGCACCACGCCGAGGGCGGGGATCGCCGCCTTGCCGACGACCTCGTCGTACGGGACCGCCGCGCGCACCTCGGGGTCCGACCAGCCGTCCGGCAGCGGGTTGCCGGGCAGTTGGGCGGTGCCGACCACCATCACCAGGCCGAGGCACAGCGTGCTGCACGCGGCCATCAGGGCCGCCACCCCGGTCAGCAGCCGGGTCGCGGCCCGTGGATGCAGGTGCTGCTCGGCGAGACGCGCGATCGGCCACGCCGTCAGCGGCAGCACCAGCGGCAGAAAGACGAACACCCCCATGAGGCCTCAGTCTTCCCCTTCGTCCTTCGACCGGCCCAGCAGCTCCCGCAGCAGCCGCTCGTCGTCCGGGCCCAGGCCGGTCACGAAACTGGCCAGCACCGCCTCCCGGTCGCTCTCGGAGTCCAGCACCCTGCGCATCCGGTGGGCCGCCAGCCCCGCCTGGTCCGACGCGGAGGTCCAGGCGAAGGACCGGCCCGCGCGCTCCCGGGTGACCGCCCCCTTGGCCAGCAGCCGGGTCAGGATGGTGATGACGGTCGTGTAGGCGAGGCCGCCGCCGAGGCGCTCCTGCACCCACCCGGCCGTCGCCGGCCCGTCCGCCTCCCGCAGCGCCGACAGGACCAGCGCCTCCAGCTCGCCCTGCCCCCGCCGGGACCCCTGCCGCCGCTCCGTCACGCCCGTCTCCCTTCCACCGCCGCCCGTTCGCCGTGCGGTCATCGTATAGACGCCCCGCCGACCGGTCCGGCGCCCGGAGAGCCCCGGAAGGGCCCGGGAAAGCCCCGCCCCGTCGTCCGCGGAGCCGCCGCGGACCGCCGCCCGCGCGGAGGCGACGGGCATTGCCGGTGTCGGTGTCGGCGCCGGTGCCCCGCGGGCGGCCCGGACGGGTCAGAGGGGTTTCTCCGGCCAGTCGAGCAGCCGCGCGCCGATCACCGCGGTCTGGAGGCTGTAGCGGTGCACCGGGTCGGACGGGTCGGCGCCGGTGAGCTGGTGGATGCGCTCCAGACGGTAGGTGAAGGCGCGCACGCTCAGGGACAGCCGCCGGGCCGCCTCCGCGCGGACGCAGCCGGAGTCGAAGTAGGCGGTGAGGGTGTCGAGGAGCGGCTGGGCACCGCCGCGGGCCCGGCGCAGGGGGCCGAGGGCGTTCTCCACCAGGTCGGCCATGGCCTGCCGGTCGCGGGTGAGGACGGGATAGACGAGGAGGTCGGCGGCGCGCAGCACGGGTTCGTCGAACTCCAGGCGTTCGGCCAGGTCCAGGGCGTTCAGCGCCTCCTCGTACGACTGGACGACGCCCGCCGGGCCGCCGTGCGGGCGGCCGATCGCCACCTGGCCGCCGCCGGTCGCGGCGAACGCCTGTTTGGCGAAGTACGCCAGGACGTCGCCCTGGTCGCCGGGGGCGACGCAGACGAGCCGGCCGTCCTTGGTGGTGAGGAGGATGCTGCGGTCGCCGAACCGGCCTATCAGCGCGCGCTCCACCTCCCGCAGCACCGGATCGCCCTCGTCGTGGGTGGCCGCGTCACGGGCCACGGCGACCGCGTGCTCGTACGAGAGCCGCAGCCCGTAGCGTTCCGCGCGCTGGGCCAGCCGCCCCAGGTCGCTGCGGCCGTACAACAGGTCGTCGATGAACTCCCGCCGGGCGGCCTCCTCCTGGCGTACGGCGTGCCGCTGGGCCCGTTCGTAGCCCTCGGCGAAGGCGTCGACGGCCTGCGCGGCGGCGGACAGCACGTCGTCCGCGGACACACCGCGCCCGGTGGGCCAGTGCGCGCGGGTGGCCGCCAGGTGGGCCCCGACCAGGGCACGCAGGCCGACCCCCGTCTCCGCGGCCCGTTCGCCCAGGGCGCGGCGCGACGCCAGTTCGTCGCGGGAGAGCCGGCGGCCGGTCGCCGAGGCGTCGGCGAGGATGCGGGCGTACCCCTCCAGGTAGGTCTCGCACCCCTCGTGCCCCTCCGGCACGTCCCGTCCCGCCATGCAGGCCCCCCGAATCGCATGCGTCGCCCCGGCTTCTCCCCGGACGCCTTCCCGACGCATGATCGCAAAAAGCGCACCGCCGCAGGAGGGTGCTCCGTCCTCGCCGGAGCCGCCGCCGGGGTTCAGCCCCGGGCCCGGTGGTCCCCGGCCGCGGACAGCGGGAACAGGACGGCGGCGACGGCCGGGGCGATCCCGTGGTACGGCGGATCGCCGTTCACGCCGCGTCCTTCCCGCCCCGGGCCCGGCCGGCCAACCGGACCGCTCCGGCGGCCGCCAGGCACAGGACGCCGAGCAGCAGTGCGGGCAGGCCGGGCCCGGGCAGCACCCACATCACGATGCCGGCGAGCACGAGCACCTCGCCGGCGGCCGTCAGGGAACGGGCGACGGGACGTCCGGTGGGGGCGGGGGACATCGGGCGGCTCCGGGAAGAACGAGGGGGTGACGGGCGAAGGGGGACACGACCGTGCCGGAAACGTACCCCACGGGCCGGGGGCACCTCAGGGCCTCTCGTCTGGATCAGGCCGGGCTCGCGGGCCCCGGCACCGCACCCCGCTCCCCGATCCGGCCTGATCCGAACGAAAGACCCTAGGCCCCCTCGGTGCGGCGGACCGGGTGGGCCGCGTGCCGGCCGTTCGGGGACGCGGGCGGGGTGCGCGGAGCGGCGGCCCGCGCGATGGCCGCCTCCACGGCGGCGATCCGGTCGGCCAGGAGGCCGAGGGCGGCGACCGCGCGGACGAGCTGGTCGTCCTGCGGACCGCCGGGGGCCCGGGTGCGGACGTGGGCGGCCCTCACCTCCGCCCAGCGGGCCGCCTGTCCGGGCGTGAGCGTGCCCCGCAGTTCGGCCAGCTTGAGCAGGCCGGCCTCGGCGCCGGTGGTGAGGGTCTGGGCCTCGGCCCGGTAGTGGTCGTCGACCAGGGCCGCCACCTCGGCGGCGTCCATGACGGGCCGGACCCGCTGGGCGATCTTGTTCATGTTGCGGTACGAGCCCTGGAGCCGGAAGGGCGGCTCGGTGCGGGCCGCCTCGGACTGCGCGGCGGAGGCGATGTACGCGGCGTTCACGGCCAGGACCGTCTCGCGGACCGTGAGCAGGTGGCCCAGGACCGCGAGGACGCGTTCCAGCTCCGCGGGGGCGTACGGGTGGGCGAGCCGGTCGGCGCGGGCCGTGGGGTCGTGCCCGGCGAGCCGGACGAGCAGGTCGAGGTCGGCCGGGGAGCGCCCGGCGAGCGGGGCGAGGACCGGGTTGGCGGTGAGGGCGTTCTCGACGAAGCTCGCGGCGAAGGCGTCCTCCTTGCCCGTCAGGACGTCGCCGAGGTTCCACACGTCGGCGCGGTTGGCGAGCATGTCGGGCACCTGGAAGCGGTCGCCGGACTCGGTGTAGGGGTTGCCGGCCATGCACACCGCGAAGCGCTTGCCGCGCAGGTCGTACGTGTGCGGCTCGCCGTCCCGCACTCCCTCGACGCGCCGGGTGGCGTCGCACAGCGGGATGAACCGCTGCAGCAGTTCGGGCGAGGCGTGCTGGATGTCGTCGAGGTGGAGGAGGGTGTTGCCGCCCGCCGCCAGCGCGAAGTTGATCTTCTCGACCTCCCGGCGGGCGGTGGCGTCCGGGGCCTCGGCCGGGTCGAGCGAGGTCACCGCGCGGCCGAGGGCGGGGCCGCTGACCTTCACCAGCATCAGGCCGAGGCGGTCGGCGACGTACTCCACGAGGGTCGTCTTGCCGTAACCGGGCGGGGAGAGGAGCAGCAGCAGGCCGCCGGTGGCGGCGTGCCCGGACTCGCCCGTGGTGCCGAGCTGCTTGGCCAGGCTGTCCCCGACGAGCGGCAGGTACACCTCGTCCACGAGCCGGTTACGGACGAACCCCGGCGGGACCGCCGGACGGTGTTCGTCCAGGCGCAGCCGGGCGCGTTCCGCCGCCGCCAGGGCCGTGCGGCGACGCCGGCGGTCCCGGTGGGCGGGCACCTCGTGCGTCCGGAACGCCCGTGTCCGCGCGAGGAGTTCGTCGACCCGGACCGTGAGCGTGCCGCCGTCGATGCGGGGGTGGGTGCCGAGCAGGCCCTCGACCGTCCCGGTCAGGGGCGCGTCGGACCCGTACCGGACCAGCTCCGGGCACAGCTCGGCGGCCACCGCCTCCGCCAGGTCGCCGGGCGCGACGTCCGCGCCGGTGGCGGCGGCGTACGCGGACAGCCAGGCCTCGGCCAGCTGCCGGCGTGCGCCCGGGTCGTCGAGGGCGGTGAGGTCCTCGTGGTACGCGGTCGCGGCCACCGCGCGGTGGAACGCGTCGAGCAGGGCGCGGGCACCGGCGCTGACGACGAAGCCCTCGGGACCGCCGGTCAGTTCGTCAAAGAGGTAGGCGGAGGCGGCGTCCGCGGACTCTCCGCCGATCGCTTCCGCCAGCTCCCGGCACAGGTCGGCGACGGCGGGCGCGAGCCCGAACGTCTCCCGGGCGCGGGCGAGGGACACCGCCCGCCGGGTCCACGCCCCGCGTTCGCCGGCCGTCGTGCGGTGCGCCCAGAACAGCTGGGCGGCCGCGCGGGCCGCCGGCTCGTGCCGGAGCGGGCCCGCGCCCTCGTGCAGGCGGAGCAGCAGGGTGAGGATCAGGACCGCGTCATGGTCGTGGACGCCGCGTTCGTACCCCTCGTCGTACGCCTCCTGGGCCGCCCGGCGCACGAGGGCGGGCAGGTCGGCCCCGGCGAGGCCCGCCGGGCCGTGCTCGTCGAGCAGCCGGGCGGCGAGGTGCTCGGCGCGGTAGACCGCGGGCGACTCCGACGGCAGCGGACGGTCCGCGTCGGGGTCGCCCGCCTCGAAGCCGGGGCCGGTGACCGGGGAGCGGTAGTCGGTGCCGGTGACCGCGAAGGCCAGGCCGTCGCCGTGCGGGACGAGGGTGAGGTCGAGCGGCTGGGTGTTCACCGCGAAGCGGTGGGTGCCCAGGCGGACGGTGCGGCCGTCGTCGCCGTACAGGTCGGCGCGGTCGCGCAGGGCGCGGCCGGCCTCCTGGCGGGCGGCCTCCAGACGGCCCTCCAGCTCCTCGGCCCGGACCGGGTCGCCGAGCGCGCGCAGGTCGCCGGCGGTGCGGCGGACCTTGGCGGGCATCGGGTCGGAGGCGAAGTACGTGGCGACGGCGTCCTCGTCGGGGAGCGCGCGGGCCCGGCGGGCGACCGTCCCCAGGACCCGGACCGCGGAGTCGGCCAGGCGCTCGGCGCGGCGGGCCCGGGCGTCGGCGAGGTCCTGCTTGCGGACGGCGAACGCCTCGGTGATCTCGTCGCGCCGGTCGGCGAGTTCGCCGAGGACGTCGTCGGACCCGTCGGACTGCGCGAACCGCGCCTCCAGGTCCTCCACCCGCAGGAGCAGGCGGGCGAGGTGTTCGTCGCACGCCTCGGGGCTGTCGGCGGACGCGAGGGCGCCGGTGACGGCCTGGCCGAGCAGGGCGGACTCGGCGGCGAACCCGGCGCGGCCCTCGCGGTGGCGCAGCTCGCGGCGGCGGCCGTCGAGGACGGCGCGGGCGCGGTTGACACCGGCCAGCACCTCGGAGATCCGTTCCAGGACGGCCGTGCGGACGGTCGTGTCGCCGATGTCGAGACCCGCGACGACCTCGGTCACCGTGCCCAGCCCGGCCGCGAGTTCGTCGATGCGGGCGGCGACGGGTCCGGCCCCGTCGACGGTGGTGACGGCGGCCGCGTCCGCGACGAGCCGCCCGGCCTCCGCGTGCCCGTCGGCGAACGCGTCGTCGCGGGCCAGCTGCGCGACCGCCCGCTGCCCGAACGAGACGAGGTCGGCCTCGAGGTCCGCGGCCAGTTCGTCGACGCGGTCCGTGTCGGCGTACCGCAGGTCCCTGAGCGTGAGCAGGTGGCCGTGCGCCCGCCGCAGTTCGGTCAGGCCGGCCACCCAGGCGGCGGCGCCCCGCGGGACCTCGCCCCGCAGCCGGCGCACCACCCGGCCGGCACGGTCCGCCGCCTCGTCGAGCGCGTCGGCGGCCCGCCGGGTCAGTTCCCGGACGGTCCCGAACTCGGCCAGCACCTGCCCGGCCGTCGTCCGCACCCGCGTGAGCGGCTCCCGCAGGTCCCCGAGCGCGGGGTCCCCCAGCCAGTGGCAGGCGTCGGCCGTCCGGTCGCAGGCCGCGATCAGCTCCTCGTACACCTCGCTCGTCGGGGCGGTCGCGGTGGCCGCCCCGGCGACGGACAGGCACGCGGAGACGCCCCGCACGAGGTCGGCGTTGCCGACGCGGGCGAGCGGCCCGTCGCCGACCGGCCGGTCGGCGGCCCGGGCGTCGGAGAGGTGGGGGGAGCTCCAGACCTGGACGGGATGCGCGCGTCGCGGCTCGTCGCCGTCGCCGCGCAGCAGGACCATCGTGCCGTCGTCGAGGAGGGCCCAGCCCCGGCAGGTCAGCGGCGCCGCGACCTCCTTGCGGACCACGTCGTACGGCAGCAGGACGCCGCGGCCCGCCGCGGGCGCGCGGAACGCGAAGAGGACGTGCTCGCCGTCGGGCGAGCGGACCGTCCGCTCGTGCTCCGGCGCCGCCCGGTCCTCGGGGCCGGCGGCACCGTCGAAGGTCCGGTACGAGCCGTTGGCCAGGCAGTAGCCGCCGGGGAAGACGATGCCCTGGTCCTCGGGCAGGCGGCGGCACGCCCGCCCGAGGCCGTCGAGGCGGACGACGCTCCCGGTGAGCGTGTGGAACACCAGGTACCGGTGGGCGTCCTCCTTGTAGGGGCGGACCCGCAGCAGGATCAGGACGCCCACCCGCGCGTACGCGATGTCGGCGTCGGCGAGCGCCTGCAGCGGCTCGTCGACGGGTTCGGAGTGGACGCCCTCGTCCGTCTCCGTGTCGTTCTCGGTCTTGACGGTGAGGGCGCCGCCGACGGTGGTGACGAAGAGTTCGCCCTCGACGGACACGTGCGGGTGGCGGCCGAGGACGTGGTCCTCGCGGGTCGTCGCGGTCCAGGTGAAGTCGTGGGCAGGCGGCGGGACGTGGTCGCGGTCGCCGCGCGCGTCGAGGAAGGACACCCGTCCGTCGTCGGCGATCCCCCAGCGCAGGACGCGCAGGTCGCCCGCCTCGGCGCCGGTCCGGAAGACGGCCAGGAGCCGGCCCTCGACGCGGCGCAGACGCACCAGCCGGGTCTGGCTGTAGTAGCGGTGCAGTGCCGCGAACTCCCGTACGAAACCGGGGTCGTCGAGGAAGCCGGGCACGGCGTCGTCGGGCAGCCGGCCCAGGTCGCGGTCGTACAGCGTGAAGACGTCGCCGACGGCCGTGGCGGGCCCCCGGCCGGCGGGGGCGTCGTGGCCGAGGAGCAGGACGTCGCCGACGGCGACGAGGTCGCGGGGCACGCAGCCGTGCGCGGTGTCCAGCCGCCCGGTGCCGGTGAGTTCCAGGCGCGCCGCGCCGAACTCCTCGACGCGGCGGCTGTCGAGCGCCTCGGCGCGGCGGGCGAGTTCGGCGGCCTGCGCGGCGAGCCGGTCGCGCAGCACCTCGTACGTGCCGGTGTCGAGCGCGTCGTGCGGGCTCGTGTCGAGCGCCTCGCGCGGGCCGGTGGCCGGGCCGGTGGTCATGGGGTCCCTCTCGGACGTCGGGGGAGCGGCCCGGAGCTGCCGTCCCCTGTGCGGCAGCTCCGGACCACGGCTGTCAGGCCTTCGCGCTGCCGTTCAGGGCCGCGAGCGAGGCGTCCGCGACCCCCAGCTCGCCCGCCCTGTCGAGCAGTTGCCGCAGGGCGCCGGAGTCGGCCCCGCCCGTCTTCATCAGCTTCATCAGCAGCGCGGAGACGGTCAGGTCCCGCACGTCGGCCGTGGAGACCGAGCCGAGGACGCGGCCGAGGTCGTCGGTGAAGCTCGACGAACCGTCCAGCCAGGGCCCCGCGAGGGCCTGTGCCGTCTCGGAGTGCCGGACGAACCCGTCGACGCTCTTGCCGAGCGAGATCGAGGAGACCAGCCGGTCGAAGAAGACGGACTCGCCGCCCACGACGGTGATGTCGGCGTTCTCCAGGCCGGTGGCGAGGACGGTGGCCTGCGCCTCGGCGACGTGCCTCTGCGTCTCGAGTCCGGCCAGCCGGACGTCCTTCTCCGCCTGGAGCCGCAGCCGGTACTCCTCGTGGCCGCGGGACGCCTCGTCGAGCGCGGCCATCGCCGCCGCCTTCTCCGTCAGGCCGGCCGCCTCCGCCTTCAGCTTCTCGCCGACGCCCTCGGCCTCGGCGAGCGCCTTCGCCCGGGCGCCCTCCGCCTCGGCCCGCATCCGCGCCTCGGTCGCCCCGGCCTCGGCACGGCCGGTCTTCTCGACGACCTCGGCCTCCTTGTCCCGGACCCGGACGGCCGCCAGGCCCTCCGCGGCGGCCTCCGCCTGGACGCCCTCCGCCAGCCGCAGTTTGGCCCGGGCGTCGAGGTCGGCGCTCTTCAACCGGGCCTCGGCGAGGGTGAGTTCCTCGGCGGCACGGTGCACGGCGGCCTGCTCGGCGGCCTCCGCGGCCTTGATGTCCTTGACCAGCCTCTCCTGCGCCTCGGCCTCCGCGGCGATGACGACGGCCTGCCGCTGCCGCTCCGCCTCCTCCACGGCACGCAGCCTCTTGATCGACTCCTCCTGCTCGGCGACCGTGCGGTCCACGGCGACCCGCTCGCGGATCACCTCGGCGATCTCCCGCCGCTCCGCCTCGACCTCCTTCTCGGCGGCGATCCGCGTCAGTCCGGTCTCCCGCTCGCGGGCGATGACCTCGAGCAGCCGGTCCTTCTCGATCCGCTCGCTCTCGACGGCGATGACCCGCTCGCGGTTCTTCGCGGCGACGGCGACCTCGCGGGCCTGGTTCTCGCGCTGCACCCCGAGCTGCTCCTCGGTCCGCAGGAAGGCGCTCTGCGCCCGCAGCCGCTCCTCCTCCACCACCCTCGCCGTCTCGGCCTCCTCCCTGGCCCGCACGGTCTCGATCTCCCGCCGCTGCTTGATCTCGGCGTCGGCCTGGCGGCGCTCCAGCTCCAGGACGGCCTCGCGGGCGTCGACGTTCTGCCGGGTGATCTCCTTCTCCTCGGTGCGCTGGGCCTCGTTGGTGCGCACGTGCTCCACGGCCGTCAACTCGGTGATCTTGCGGATGCCCTGGGCGTCGAGGACGTTGGCCGGGTCGAGCTGGGTGATCGGCGTCTGCTCCAGGTAGTCGATCGCCGCGTCCTCCAGGTGGTAGCCGTTGAGGTCGACGCCGATGACCTCGATGATCCGGTACCGCAGCTCCTCCCGCTTGGTGTACAGGTCGGTGAAGTCCAGCTGCTTGCCGACGGTCTTGAGGGCCTCGGAGAACTTCGCGTGGAACAGCTCCTGCAGGGTGTCGCGGTCGCTCGCCCGCGCCGTGCCGACGGCCTGGGCGACCTTGACGACGTCCTCGACGGTCTTGTTGACCTTCACGAAGAACGAGATGCGGATGTCGGCGCGGATGTTGTCCCGGCAGATCAGCCCCTCCTTGCCGGCCCGGGTGATCTCGATGGTCTTCACCGAGATGTCCATCACCTCGGCCTTGTGGAGCACGGGCAGCACGACCTGCCCGGTGAAGGTCACGTCGACCTTGCGCAGCTTGGAGACGATCAGGGCCTTGCCCTGCTCGACCTTGCGGAACAGCAGGGAGACGGCGAGGAAGAGGAGGAGCGCGGTGAGCAGGCAGACGCCGACGCCCACGGTGATGGTGGTCATGGCAAGCATCCTTGGCGGGTGAGGTGCCCGAGGCCGGGCGGGCCCGGATGTCCTCGGGAGTCGGAAGGATCAGGGGGAGGCGCGTGCCGGGGCCCAAAAGCGGACCCGCGCCTCCGTACGGCCGCGCGAGGGCGCCTCCGCGGGCCCGAGCGGTGTACGGCCGCGGTGATGGCTGTGGCTGTGGCTCAGGCGGTCCGGTCGTGCGCCCGGGGTGCCGCGTCGGGGCGGTCGCCCCGGAGGAGGCCGTCGTCCGCCCGCTCCGGACGGACCGTGCGGCGCGGTCCGGCGGAGTCCGGCGTGGACGGCCCGGGTTCGTCGGGGCGAAGGCGGTACGGCAGCCGTACCGGCGCCCGGGTCGCGTCCCGGGCGGTCGCGGGAACGGCGGCGGGGGCGGAGGGCCCCGTCAGGGCACGCGCCGGTCCCGGGGAGGCGGGCTGCTCCGGCAGGAGGACCGTGCCGGGGGCCGCGTCCTCATCGGCCCCGCGGACGTCGGCGGACGCCGTCAGGGGGGCGGGGGACGAGGAGACGGGGGACGGGGAGACCGGCAGCCCCGTGGCGACCGTGACGAACGTCCGCATTCCCCACCCCCGATCGGTTCCGTCCCGCGACGGCCTCGGCGCGCCCGGGCGGTCCGATGCCGGGCACCTGCCGGTGCCCGGCATCGAGACCTTCCTGGCGTGCTCCCCTCACCCGCATCCTGCCCGTGCCGGCGTCGCGCCGCATTGCCGGATCCCGGCAGTCCTGACCGGACCGTCCATGCCGGTCTCCGGCTCTTTTCCCGGGGAGTTCACCGCGCGGAGGAACAGGACCCGTCGAATCCGCCTGCGCGGGAGGGGGACCGACACACGTCACCCGCCCCGGCGCGACGTCGTCGGCCGGAGCGGGTGTGGTGTCGCCGTCAGTCGGTGAAGACGAAGTACTTCCAGGCGCCGTGGGTGGTGGAGTTGACGGAGTCGCCGGAGGAGCCGTTGACGTACGACGAGCGCATCCGGGCCCGGATGCCGGACTCACCGGGCGCCTCCAGGCGTACGGCCGACTTGCCGTCGGTGCCCACGGCGAAGTACTCGGAACCGGAGTCGTACCAGGAACCCTGGTAGTAGACCTGGAGCTGGAACCGCTGCTTGCGGCCCGCGTAGTAGTTCATCGTCGTGGTGAACACCGGGTCGGTGTTCTTGCGGAAGTAGTGGTACGTCGTGGAGCCGATCCTGCCCGTCTTGTAGTGCCGGGAGACGGCGGTGGAGATCTTCGCCTGGGCGTACGCGGTCGACTTCGCGGTCCTGGACGCGTACCGGGCGTCACCGTCGAAGACGGCGGTGACGGTGGTGTCACGGGTCATGTCGACGACCGCCGACAGGTTGCCCGCGGAGTTGACCCTGGCCTTCTTCAGCAGCCTCTTCGGCTTGTCGGAGCCGAAGGGGTCCGTGTAGATCGAGACGGTGCGGTTCTTGTACGTCGCGCCGAGGTGCGCGGTGAACGTGACGTCCTTGCCGTACGCGTACAGCTTGCCGTTGTTGGTCAGGGTCAGCGCGGTCGCCTTGCGCGAGACCTGCACCGCGTCGTAGCCGGCGGCGGGGGCGTGCGTGGCGTCACCCGCGTAGGACACCTTGTAGGTGACCTTGCCGCCGGCGGGCGGGGTGTCCGTGAAGGAGAAACCGCCGTCGGCCCTCGTCCTGACGGTGGCCAGGGCCTTGCCGGCCGGGGACTCCACGTCGGTGCGGATCACCCTCAGGGCGGTGCCCGCGGGCAGGGCCGTCCTCGAGGTCAGCCGGCCGGTGACGGTGAGCTTCTTGGCCCGCTCCGCCGTCGCGGGGGCCGCCACCGTGAGGGCGGGCAGCTCCTTGGTCGGGTCGGTCAGGGCGCGCAGGGTGTACGTGCCGTAGGTGTTCACCGAGACGGCGAAGACGCGGCTCGAGTCCGGCGCCCAGGCCAGCGCGCCGTCCACGAGGGTGTCGGCACCGCTGCTGTTGCCGGTGTTGGGGAAGTCGTACTCCCGCGTCGGCGTCGGGTCGCCGGGCCGGTGGACGTGGACGTCGGGGTCGTACCAGGAGAAGCTGCCGCCCGCGACGCTGCCGTCGGGCGCGACCCGTACGGCGTTCGGGTACGCGTCGATGGGGTAGCCCGCCGCCTCCGTGAGGTCGGTGGCCGAGTAGGCGCCGATGCCGTAGCCGTACTCGGGGCTGCCCCACGAGGTGAGGACCTGGCCGCCGTCCGGCGTCAGGTCCAGCTGCTTCACGGCGGTGTCCATGTCGCCCTTGGTCCGCAGCACGGCTCCGTCGGCGGTGACGTCGTACACGGCGAGCGTGCCGCCGTTGCCCGCCACCAGGACGCCCGGGACGGCCGGGTCGGCCGCCAGGAACATGCCGTACGCGCCGTGGAAGCCGACGTCGCCCCGCTCGGCGAGGTGGACGACGGGTTCGGCGCCGGAGAGGTCCAGCGAGCCGAAGTCGGTGTCGTGGGCGAACCAGATCCGGCCGTCCACCACCTCCAGGTCGCCCGGGGCGGCGCCGACCGGGTGACTCGCGGTCTGCGCGTACGTCGCCGTGTCCACCGACACGATCCGGCCGCCGTTCGTCACGGCGGCGTACACCTGCCCGGAGTCGGCGGACAGGGCGAGGCCGCTCACGCCGGGGAGCCCGGTCAGCGTGGCCTTCACGGCGCCCGTGTAGTCGGTGACGACGATCTTGCCGCCGGTCGGGTCGGAGACGTAGACGCGCTGGTGGGCGCCGTCCACGACGAGGTCGCCGACCGACTTCACCGGAAGCGTCCTGGCGGAGTCGGCCGCGGCCGTCCCCGCGGTGCCCACGGCGAGGACCGCGGAGCTGAAGACGACCGCCAGCGCGGTCGCGGTCGAGATGGTGCGCGTGCGCACGGTGATGTGAACCCCCACAGAAACCGGCCCGGTGGTCACCGGGCGGAGATGAGCGGCCGCGCGTCCCCCCTCACACCGACGACGGGTGTGTGGACGCTGCCGAGGAGAGCAGCGTATGGCATGCCAGTGACAATCAAGGAGCGAAATATCGCCGTTCGGACGGCCGGACGAACCGCCGGACGAACCGCGGTCCGGACGGATGGCCGAACGGATGGCCGAACGGTTGGACGGCCGGTGTCCGGGTCCCGTGCCCGCCGGGCGTCCGGAGCAGGTCCGGTCCGGGTCCCGGGCCCGGTACGGTCGCTCCGCGCCTCCGCGGGGCTCCGGGGCCGTTCCCAGGGGCTGCCCGGCCCTGCCCGGTGCCCCCGCACGGCCGGCCCCGGCCCGCCGCCCGCCCGCGCCGCGGGAGGGCCCGCGGGGGCGCGGGCCGGGCGCGGGGGTGCGCGGGGGTGCGCGGGGGTGCGATCAGCCGGACGCCTCCGCTCCCCGCACCACCGCGACCGGGCAGCGGGCGTGGTGCAGCAGGGCCTGGCTGACGGAGCCGAGCAGCAGGCCGGTGAAGCCGCCGCGGCCCCGGGCGCCGACCACGAGCAGCTGCGCGGACCCGCTGGCCCCGATCAGGGCCTCCCGTGTCCCGCCGTGCACGACCCGGTGGTCCGCCACCACGCCGGGGAACCGCTCGCGGCAGCCGGCGAGCGCCTCGGACAGCAGGCGGTCCTCCTCGCCGGCGAGGGCGCCCGACGGGTTCGCGTACGGCTCCGCCGCGTCCTGCGGGGCGGGTAGCGGCGCGTTCCACGTGGTCCAGGCGTGCAGCGCCACCAGCGGCACCTTGCGCAGCTCCGCCTCGGCGAACGCGAACTCCACCGCCCGACGGCCCGCCGCCGAGCCGTCGACGCCCACGACGACCGGACCGTCGGCGCGGGCCGGCTCGCGCACCACCAGCACCGGGCACCGGCCGTGCGCCGCCAGGTGCACCGCGGTCGACCCGACCAGGAGACCGACGAACCCGCCCATCCCCCGCGACCCGACGACCACCAGCTCCGCCTCGCGCGACTGCGCCTCCAGGACCGTCAGCGGTTCACCGGCCACCACCGCGTGCCGGACGTCGACGTCCGGCGCCGTCGCCCGCGCCCGCTCGACCGCCTCGGCCGTCAGCCGGTCGACCATGGTGCGGATCCCGCCGTCGGGCGGCCCCAGCGGCGAGGGGCCCGTGGGCACGTGCATCGCGGGCCAGAGGAACGCGTGCACGATCCGCAGGGCCGCGCCCCGCGCCCGCGCCTCCCGCGCCGCCTCCTCCACCGCGGCGAGACTCGACGACGCCCCGTCCACACCGACGACCACCACACCGCTCATCACGCCTCCCGCCGTACGACCGACGTCCGGGGGAGCGCGTTCGCTCCCCCCTCCAGGGTCACCCCGGCGCCGCCCTTCGGCACGGGGCCGGCCGGCGCCCCCGTGGGGACCGTACGGCGCCTCCCCCGCGGTGACGGCACGCCGTGCGCCGGACCCGCGCCCCCTCCGCCCGCGCCGTCCGGCCCCGGGCGAGGGGCCGGACGGCCCTTCTGCGCGCGGCGGCGTCCGTGGTCTCCTGTGGGTGACGGGGAGGGCCCGTACAGGGACGCGGAGGAGCAGCCGGGAGCTGCGCACCGCGTGATCAGGATCCGCGAGAAGCGGGTGGACCCTCCTCGTCGACCACGTGCGCGCGACCCGCTCGCGGACCGCCGCCGTCAGCGGGTCCGCAGCCACACCGCCAGGAGGCCGGCCACGGTCGTGCCGGCGCCGTAGCAGGCGCCCCGCAGGAACTGGTCGGCCGCCGCGCGGCGCCGGCGCGAGAGCCACCGGGTGAGGTCGCACGCGGTACGGCGGCAGCGCGCGGCCGCGGTGGACGACCGCCGCCGGGCGGCCTCCCGCCGGGGCGGCTCCGTGGGGCGCCCCGACCGGGCGCGCCGTGCGTTCATGGCTGCTGCACCTTCCTTTCGGCGGAGAGCCGGTCATCGCCCCGCGACGACCGGGCCGGCGCTACCGGCGGCCGGGGCGGGCCGGATCGGCCGGAAGACGACGTGGCCGTCGGCGTCGACCCGGACGCCGTGGACGGCGGGCTCGGGCAGGCTGTTGTAGTGGAACGGCGTGGAGAAGTAGTAGGCGCCGGTGTCCGGTACGACGACGAGGTCGCCGGCGTCGAGGAGGGGCAGCGCGCGGCCGCGGGCCAGCAGGTCGCCGGCGAAGCAGCACGGGCCCGCGACGTCCTGGGCGACGGACGGCCCGTGCTTGGCGGCGCCCCGGGGGTCGTGGGCCTCGATCCGCAGGGGCCAGGCGTCGGGGGCGAACACGGTGCGGGTGGCGACCTGGGCACCGGCGTGGGTGATGGCGACGGGGCGGCCGCCGACTGTCTTGGTGTACTCGACGTACGCGGCCATGAACCCGTTCTTGGCCAGGACGGAGCGGCCGAACTCGGTGACGATCTCGTAGGCGCCGGAGAACAGGGCCGGGGCGTGCGTGCGCAGGTGGTCCACGTAGGTGTCGAAGCCGGGGGCCGTCTCGTCGTCGGCGAAGTTGACGGGCAGTCCTCCCCCGATGTCGATGCCGGTGACCTGGCGCCGGCCGAGGTGGGCGTTGACCTCCTCGGCGAACGCCACCGCCGCGGCGACGCCCTCGGCGATCAGGTCCAGGGGGCAGCCCTGCGAGCCGACGTGCGTGTGCACCCAGGTGAGCCAGGGGCGGTCGCGGTACGCCCGCAGCAGCCGCCGCCGGCTGCCCTCGTCCGTCAGCGGGACGCCGAACTTGGAGGTCGCGGTGGCCGTGCTCATGGCGCCGATCGAACCGCCGCC
This sequence comes from Streptomyces sp. NPDC031554, assembly GCF_055580685.1. Lineage (NCBI taxonomy): Bacteria > Bacillati > Actinomycetota > Actinomycetes > Kitasatosporales > Streptomycetaceae > Streptomyces > Streptomyces sp. NPDC031554. The sequence goes on from NZ_JBVIKX010000003.1 coordinate 321,882, forward strand.
GACCTGCGGGTTGACGCGCACGCCGATCCGGGAGGCGGTGTCGCGGACGGCGAGGAGGTCGTCGACGCGCGCGAGTTCCTGGAAGCTGTCCACGTTCACGGCGACGCCGAGGTCCAGGGCGCGGGCGAGTTCCGCCCGGGTCTTGGCCGGCGAGTCGAACACGACGTGCGCGGGGTCGAAGCCGGCCTCCAGCGCCAGGTCCAGTTCACCGGCACTGGCCACCTCGCAGCCCATGCCGCCCCGGCGCAGTTCCTCCAGGACGGGGACCAGGCAGTTCGCCTTGGCCGCGAAGGCGTGCAGGACACGGAGGGAGCCGGGGAACGCCTTCCGCAGGGAGGCGACGGTCGCGTCCACGCCGTCGAGGTCGACGAACCCGGCCAGCAGCGCCGTGTCGGGGTCCAGGAGGCCCTGCCGCACGGCCGCCCGCAGTATGCGCTCGCGCCGGGCCGCCCCGGCCTCACCCTCGTGCCTGCTGTTCGTGGCGGAAACGCTCATCCCGCACCCTCCCGGAGCCCTGGGTTCCGACCACCGCACGCCTGCCGTGCGGCGGGACCACCAGGTTCCCCACGCGGCGGTGCGGATGTCTTCGTCGGGAGTTCCGGTGTCGTGCGCCGCGGTTCTCACCGGGGGGCGACACGGCGGGCGCGGGGCGCTCGTCGTGGTGCGCGGGCACGAAGGAGGCACCCCTTCCTCGTGGCGGCACCCGACGGCGTGGGCGTCCGACGGCGTGGAGCGTCCGACGGAGGTGTCCGAGGGGGTACCGTCCGACGGCTCGCGCCCGGAGGGCTCACACCCGGGAGCTCACCCTCGACGGCTCATGCACTGCGCCTCATGCACTGCGGCTCATGCACTGCGGCTCGCGTCCGGGGCTCGGGCCGGTCCGCCGTCGCGCTCCAGCAGCCGCAGCTGCAGCTGCGCGAGGAGCCGGGCGTCCGGGTCGCCGAGGTCGAGCCCGGACAGCTCGGTGAGCCGGCCGATCCGGTGCCGCAGGCTGTTGGCGTGCACGCCCAGCGCCCGCGCGGTGTCCGGCACATGACCGAAGTGGTCGAGGTAGGCGCGCAGGGTCTCCACCATCGTGCCCCCGCCGTGCCCGGCGTCGTACGCCACCAGTCGCGCCACCGGCGTGTCCGGCGCCGGTACCGTGCCCGCCGGCGTGTCCGTCAGCGTGTCCAGCATCTGGTTCAGGGCGACGGTCTCGGCCACCTCGCTCGCGAAGGCTGCCGTGCGGTGCTCTCCCGGCGAGAGCAGGGCCCGCAGGGCCAGGTCCGCCGACCGGCGGGACTCGGGCAGGTCCGCCAGGGCCCCGACCACGGTGCCGAGACCGATCCTCGCGTCGGGACCGAACGTGTCGGCCACCTGCCGGACCAGCGCCGCCCCCGTCCGCGCCACCTGCTCACGGGCCCGCGCCACGTCCTGGTGCAGTGCGCCGAGCAGGACCAGGGCACCCCGGTCGGCCGGCAGCACCACCGGGGTGACGTCGTACGCGCCGCACCGCACCGCCAGCAGCGCGCACAGCCTCGCGGCCTCCTCGGCCCCGCCCGCCGTCCCGGCGTGCACCGCGAGCACGGCGCAGTGCCCCCGCGCGGGCATCCCGGTGCGTTCGGTCAGGACGGCGGCGGACCCGAGTCCGTCGAGCAGGGCGCGGGCCGCGTCCTCGGCCAGGCGGGCGGGCGACCGGTGGGAGCGGTGGTGCAGCAGATGTGCGGCGGCCACCCGTGCCGCCGACCGCAGGGTGTCGGAGGCGTGCGGCGGCAGGTCGCCGCCCGCGGCCGCCACCCAGATCGAGCCGAGGACCTCACCGCCCGCCCGGACGGCCACCACCAGGCGTTCGGGATCGTCCCCGTGCGCCGGCCGGTGGACGACGTCCCCCGATCCCCACACGGCCCGGAAGAACCCGGCCTCCCGCATGGCGGAGACCCGCCACTGCGGCACCCGGCGGCCGAGGATCGTCAGCCGGCGCAGCTCGTCCACCTCCTCCTCGGTGGAGGAGTACGCCAGGACGCGGGACTCCAGGTCCTCGATCGTCACCGCGCCGCCGACCAGGACCGCGACCGCGTCGGCCAGCGCGTTCAGATCGCCCGGCGGCACGGCGGACACCGCCGGATCGGCGGGCACCCCGGACAGCACCAGACCGGCCCGCAGCGCCCCGACCAGCTCGGTCCAGCCGCACCACGGCGTCCGCAGCAGCAGCGCCGTCCCGCCCTCCTCGGCCGCCGCCCGCAGCGCCTCGGACGGCGGGCCCGACCGGCCCCGCCCGAACACGACCGCGGCGGCGCCCGCTCCGGCGGCCTCGCGCACGGCGTCGACGGCGGCGGCCGAGCTCGGATCGACGCCCACCGCCAGCAGCACCCGCCCCCGCGCCGGCCCCCGCTCCAGCGGGTCCAGCACCGTGACGCCCTCGACCACCGCCCCGAGGCCGCGCGGCGCCACGCACAGCTCCAGCGCACCGGTCCCCATGACCGACAGCAGCCGGTCCAGCGTCGGACCCGGCACCGCGTCGCCCCCCGGCCCGGCCATCGCCTCCGGCGGCATCCGGTCCCCCTTCCGTCGGCACGGCGTGTGACGGCGAGTGTAGGAGGAGTCACCCGGGAGGGTCACGGAAACCGGACGCCTCACGCCTCGCGGGGACCGGACGCCTCGCGGGGACCGGGCCGGGCGCGGGGACCGGAGCGGTCACGAGGGCCTGGCCGGTCACGAGGGCCTGTCACGAGGGCCTGTCACGAGGGCCGGGCCGGTCGCGGGGAGCGAACCGCCCCGGGAGCCGGGCCGCTCCGGGACCGGCTCCCGCGCGCCGCCCGTCAGGCCGGCGTCCCGGCCGGGGCCGGCGTCCGCGCCGCTCCGCCCGCGATCCGGCGGCGGCGGACCGGCAGGCCCAGGGTGGGGTGGGCCACCCCCCAGGCCGCGCCCTTGCAGACCAGTTCCTTGTACAGGGCGGCGGCGCGTCCGGTCAGGGCCGCGCGGAGGGCCCGGTCGTCCGCGGTGACGTACTGGATCAGACCCTGCCCGCGGCCCAGGGAGACGCACTGGTTGAAGTACCGGACGGACACCTGCGGGATCTTCGTGCCGGTCAGGCGGGCCGCGACGGCGTCGGCGGCCTGCCAGGCCGTGGGCACCCCGGAGGCGCACGACATGCGCAGCGGCTTGCCGGCGGGACCCGTCACCGCGGCCGCGTCGCCGACGGCGTACACGTCCGGGTGGGAGAGCGAGCGCATGGTCCCGTCGACGACGATCTGGCCGGTGCCGGTGACCTCCAGGGTGGTGTCCCGCGCGATCGGGTGGACGGCGAAGCCGGTGGTCCACACGGTGACCGCGGCCGGCAGGGACGTGCCGTCGGCGGTGGTGACGCGGTCGGCGCCCACGGCGGTGACGGGGGCGTGCTCGTGCACGGTGATGCCGAGGCCGTCGAAGACCTTCCGCAGGTGCCCGCGGCCCTTGGGCGAGAGCCAGTCACCGAGGCCGCCGCGGACGGCGAGGGCGACGTCGAGGTCGGGGCGGGCCTCGGCGATCTCGGTCACCGCCTCCACGCCGGTGAGGCCGCCGCCGACCACCACCACGGGCTGCCCGGCGTCCAGGCGGGCCAGGCGCTCGCGCAGCCGGAGGGCTCCGGGGCGGCTCGCGATCTCGTGGGCGTGCTCGGCGGCACCGGGGACGCCCTGGTCGTCCCAGGCGCTGCCGAGGGCGTAGACGAGGGTGTCGTACACCAGCTCCCGCTGCCCGGCGGTCCCGGTGCCGGCGTCCCCGCCGGTGTCCGTGCCGGCGCCCGTACCGGTGACCGTGACCGTCCGGCGGTCGGCGTCCACGGCGGTGACCCTCGCGAGCACCGTCTCCACGCCGGTGCCCGCGAACATCTCGGCGAAGGGCCGGGGCCTGAGGTCCTGGCCGACGGCGAGCTGGTGCATCCGCACGCGCTCGACGAAGTCGGGCTCGGCGTTGACGAGGGTGATGGCGACGTCTTCGCGGTGCAGCCGCCTGGCGAGGCGCCCGGCGGCGACGGCTCCGGAGTATCCGGCTCCGAGGACGATGATGCGGTGCTGCATCTCCATGCTCCTGTCTTGAGCGGGTTCGCCCCTTGAACCGGGCGGCCCCGCGTTTCCTGACGGGAGCGGCGTGTGAGGCGCGTCACACCCGCGTCAGAACGTGACGCGGACGGGCGCGCCGCCGCCGGCGGCCACCCAGTGCCGCGTCGCGCGTTCGAGCTTGTCGGGGTTGACCTGGTTGCGGAGCCCGGCGATGCCCTCCGGGGTGACCTCCAGGCACATGACGCCGACGACGCGGCCGTCGGCGACCACGACGACCGCGGGGTCGCCGTTGGCGACGGCGGCGTACATCTCGACCGCGTCGCCGATCAGGGCGCGCTTGGCCTTGCCGGGCCGGAACAGGCCGCGCAGGAACTTCGCGATCGCGAGCGCGCCCTCGAACGCCCTGGCGCGGGCCGGGACCTTGCCGCCGCCGTCGCCGATCGAGACGGCGTCCTGGGTGAGCAGCCGCACGAGCGGCTCGGTCCGGCCGCTGACGGCGGCCGCGAGGAACTCGTCGACGATCCGCCGGGCGGCGGCCTCGTCGATCTCGGTGCGGGCCCTGCCGTCGGCGACGTGCTTCTTCGCGCGGTGGAACAGCTGCTGGCTGGCGGCCTCGGTGATGTCGAGGATCCCGGCGATCTCCCGGTGCGGGTAGCCGAAGGCCTCCCGCAGCACGTACACCGCCCGCTCGCCGGGCGACAGCCGCTCCAGCAGCGCGAGGACCGCGTACGACACCGACTCGCGCTGTTCGGCGGTGTCGGCGGGGCCGAGCATCGGGTCCCCGGCGAGCAGCGGCTCGGGGAGCCACTGGCCGACGTAGGTCTCGCGCCGGGCGCGGGCCGAGGTGAGCTGGTTGAGGCACAGGTTGGTGAGGACCTTCGTCAGCCAGGCCTCGGGAACCTCGACGCGCGCGACGTCGGCGGCCTGCCAGCGCAGAAACGTCTCCTGCACGGCGTCCTCGGCCTCGCTCGCCGAACCGAGCAGCCGATAGGCGATGGCCTCCAGGCGTGACCTGGAGGCCTCGAACCGTTCCACGTCGTTCACGGTCAGGGCCATGGCCGGGATCCTAGCCCGCACGGGCCGCGGGGCGGGGGCCCGGACCCGCGGGACGAGGGGTTCGCCCCGCGGGGCGGGGGCGAGGATCCGGCCGGGGGCACCGGCCGGCGGGGGCCGCTCGGCCGTCGGCTGCCCGGCCGTCGGCCGGGATGACGGAACGCCGGGAGGTCCGAGTGACGGAGCGACGGAGCGACAGGGTGACGGAGTGACAGGGTGACGGGATGTCGGCGCCGTGTCCCCGGCCGCTCCGGCCCCCGGGAGCGGCTCCGCCCCGCGGCCCGGTCCGTGCGGAACTTCGTCGTCGTGGCGGGCGTTGGCAGGGTGACGCGTGCGAGCCGCGCGTCGGACCGGAACGACAGGGCTGAAGCCGAGGGTGGCACACGTGGCGATGTGGGATCGGATCAAGGACCAGGCCAAGGGGCTCCAGCAGGCACAGGGGGCGCGGGGCTCCGGCGGCCACGGGCGGCCGGGGGGCGCCGGCGGTTCGCGCGCCCAGCTGGTGAGCACGCTCAAGTCCCAGCTCACCTCCCTCAAGACCGAGTTGAAGAGCGGCGCCTACCGCGACGCCAGCATGGCGATGTGCGCCCTGGTCGCCGCCGCCGACGGGCACGTCGACCCGGCCGAGCGGCAGCACGTGGAGTCGCTCATCCTGCACAACGACGTCCTGCAGAACTTCCCGCCCGAGCAGCTGCGCCAGCGCTTCAACCAGCACGTCGACCGGCTGGCGTTCGACTTCCCCCAGGGCAAGGCCGAGGTCCTCCAGGAGATCGCCAAGGCCGCGAAGAAGCCGACGGAGGCCAGAGCCGTCGTCCAGACCGGGTTCGTCGTCGCGGGTGCGGACGGGTACGTCGCGCCGGCCGAGGAGCAGGTCCTGCGCGAGGCCTGCTCGGTCCTCGGCCTGTCGGCGCAGGAGTTCGGCCTCTGAGTCCCTCCCCCGGCCCGGCGGCGGTCAGGCCTCGGGGATCAGCGGCAGCGCCGTCGTGACCTCGAAGCCGCCCTCCGGGCGGGGGCCCAGGCGCAGTTCGCCGCCGATGGAGTGGGCCCGTTCGCGCATGCCCAGGACGCCGAAGCCGCGGCCCTGCGCGGTGGCGGGCGGCGCCGCGGCGGCGGCCGGGCCGTCGTCGCTGACCGTGATCACCAGCCGGGCCCCGGAGTACACCAGCCGTACGCGCGCGCAGTGACTGCCCGCGTGCTTGGTGACGTTGGTGAGCGCCTCCTGCACGATGCGGAACGCGGTCAGGTCCGCCCCCGGCGACAGCGGCCGGGGCTCCCCCTCGGTGGTGACCGTGACGGTGAGCCCCGCGGACTCGCACGCCGCGACCAGCTCGGGCAGGCGGGCCAGGCCGGGGGCCGGTTCCAGCGGGCCGGCGGCCGGGTCGTCGTTCTGGCGCAGCAGTCCCAGCGTCGCCTTCAGCTCGCGCAGCGCGGAGGACGTGGTGCCGGTCAGGTCGGTGAGGATCCTCTTCGTCTGCTCCGGGCGGGTGAGCGCGAGGTGGGCGGCGGTGCCGGCCTGGGCGTTGGCCAGCGCCAGGTGGTGCGCGACGACGTCGTGCAGTTCCCGGGCGATGCGCATGCGCTCCTCCGTGACGCGCAGCCGGGCCTCCTCCTCGCGGGTGCGCTCGGCGTGCTCGGCGCGGGCCTGGACGGCCTGGAGGTAGGCGCGCCGCAGCCGGGTCATGGTGCCGGCGGCGAGCGGCAGCATCAGCCAGAAGACCGGGCCGATCGTCCTGAGCAGCAGGGAGAGGTCGTCCATGCTGTCGGAGAAGACGGCCGCGGCCGTCACCGCCCCGGTCGTGACGACGCCGAAGGCCCGGGTCGTCCTGGGGTCGGTCATCGTGGCCAGCCAGTAGAGCGCCGCCATGATCGGGCCCAGCAGCAGCGGGGTGACCAGGTACCCGAGCGCGACCGCGACCACCGTGCAGACCGCGGTGACGACGACGGCGGTGCGCGGACGGCAGCGGTACTGCAGCAGGGCGAGACAGGAGACGCCCATCAGGGCGGTGGCGGTCCCGCCGTGGTCGGGCGGGGGGATGCCGGGCATGGTGAGGGAGCTGCCGAGGCTCGCGCAGCCCATCAGCGCCAGGACCACCGCCAGGTCGATGAGGCGGGTGTGGCGGTCCGCGTACTTCCCGACGCGTTCCGAGTATTTCTCCAGGCGGTCCGTGTAGCGCTCGAGGCTGCTGCTCATCGGGGTTCGGCTCTCCGGTCGGTGGTGCTGGGTCCATCGTGGCCCCCGCCGCCGCGGCGGGCGACGGGACCGCCCGTGGCGTTCACCACGGACGGTCCCGGTCCGGCGGGGCGGACGGGCTCAGGCGCGGGCCGGCTCCCTGTCGGCGGCCGGCTCGTCGGCCGGGTGCCCCTCGCCGGGGCCGGGCCGGTGGGCGAGCGCCTCGCCCTCCACGTCGACGCGGGGCAGGATCCGGTCCAGCCACGCGGGCAGCCACCAGGCCTTGTGGCCGAGCAGGGCGAGCACGGCGGGCACGATCGCCATCCGGACGACGAAGGCGTCGAAGAGGACGGCTCCGGCCAGCCCGAACCCGATCATCTTGATCATGGAGTCGTGCTCGCCGATGAACCCGGCGAAGACCGCGATCATGATCAGCGCGGCGGCCACGACCACCCGGGCGCTGTGCCGGAAGCCGGACGTGACCGCCTGGCCGGGCCGCTCGCCGTGGACGTACGCCTCGCGCATGCGGGAGACGAGGAAGACCTCGTAGTCCATGGCGAGGCCGAACACGATGCCCACCAGGAAGATCGGCATCAGGCTCATGATCGGGCCGGTCTGTTCCACGCCGAGGATCCCGGCGCCGTGGCCCTGCTGGAAGACCACGACGACCGCGCCGAGGGAGGCCAGCACCGACAGCAGGAACCCGAGGGCCGCCTTCAGCGGGACCAGCAGGGACCGGAAGACCAGCATCAGCAGCACGACCGCCAGACCGACCACGACGATCAGGTACGGCACCAGCGCGGCCTGGACCTTGTCGGCGATGTCGATGTTCAGCGCGGTGCTGCCGGTGACCTCGAAGGTCGCGCCGGTCCCGGACTCGACGCCGGGGCGCTCGCCCCGGATGGCCTTCACCAGGTCCTTGGTGCGCTCGTCGGTCGGCGCGGTGGACGGCACGACCGAGAAGACGGCGGTGTCGCCGGCCTCGTTGAAGCGGGCCGGGGAGACGGAGACGACGCCCTCGGTGCCGCCGATCCTGTCGACGACGGCCTGCGCGGCCGCCTTCGGGTCGGAGCCGCCGCGCGCGTCGACGACGACGGTCAGGGGCCCGTTGAAGCCGGGTCCGAAGCCGTCGGCGAGCGCGTCGTAGGCCCGGCGCTCGGTGGTGGAGGTGGGCTTGGCCTCGTCACCGGGCATGCCCAGCTGCAGATCGGCCACGGGCAGGGCGAGTGCGCCCAGGCCCACCACGCCCAGCAGCAGCACGGGCAGCGGGCGGCGCAGCACGAACCGCGCCCAGCGGGTGCCGCCGTTGTCGGCGGCGCCGCCCGCGGCCGGGCCGGTCCGGCGGGACCTGCGCGCCAGTACGGCGTTCGGCCAGAACCCGAGGAACGCCGGCACCAGCGTCAGCGCGATCAGCACGGCCAGGACGACCGCGCCCGCCGCGGCGAGACCCATCTTGGTGAGCATCGGGATGCCGACGACGGAGAGTCCGGCCAGGGCGATGACCACGGTGAGGCCCGCGAAGACGACCGCCGACCCGGCGGTGCCGACCGCGAGCCCGGTCGCCTCCTCGGGCGTGCGGCCGTGACCGCGTTCCTCCCGGTAGCGGGAGACGACGAACAGGGCGTAGTCGATGCCGACCGCCAGGCCCAGCATCATCGCCAGCGTGCCGGTCGTCGTGGACAGGCCGAGGGCGTCGGAGAGGGCCGTGATCGTGGCCATGCTCACGCCGACGCCGATGATCGCGGTCAGCAGGGGCAGTCCGGCCGCGGCGAGCGAACCGAAGGTGACCAGCAGGACGACCGCGGCGATCGAGATGCCGATGATCTCGGCGACGCCGCCCGGTCCCGCGCCGTTCTCCAGCGCGTCGCCGCCGGCCTCGACGGTCAGCCCGGCGTCACGGGCGTCCGTGAGGGCCCGCTCCAGGCGGGTCCTGCTGTCGTCGGTGAGCTCGTTCGCCGCGACCTCGTAGGTGACGGTCGCGTACGCCGTCGAACCGTCCTCGCTGACCGCCCGTGCCTGGAACGGGTCGGCGGCGCTCGCCACCTGCGGCCCGTCGGCCAGGCCGGCCACCGTGTCCTCGACGGCCCGCCGGTTCCCGGCCGCGGTCACCTTCTGTCCGTCCGGTGCGACGAAGACGACCCGTGCGGTGGCGCCGTCGGCGGAGGTGCCGGGGAAGCGCTGCTCCAGCAGGTCGAACGCCTTCTGGGACTCGATGCCCGGCATCGAGAACTGCTCGTCGGCGGCCCCGGGGGCCTTGAGGGCGCCCAGCCCGACGGCGGCCAGGACCGCCGCCCAGACCAGGGCGACGTACCAGCGCCGCCGGAAGGCCAGGCGGCCCACGCGATAGAGGAAAGTAGCCACGACAGGGGGTCTCCGCATCTGGTGCCGACTGTCCGCCCAGCCTCGCCCGACCACCCCCGGCCCGTCGTCGTCCGCCTGCCGACAATCCCCCTACTCGGAACGCAGTACGGCGGGCCCCGCGGGATCCACCGACAGGACCAACCGGGATCCACCGGCAGGACCAGGGCCCGTCCGTCGGATCGTGCCGGGCGGACCGCGAGGGGGGCGTCCGCTCGTCGGACTCGTGTTCCCACCGATGTGTCGTTCGTCGCACTCGGAGGGAATTCGGGAGTACGGGGTTTCCCGCGGGACGGCACCCGTACCGGTCGTCATGCGAGGTCACAGGGGTGCGACCGGCGTCCCGGCGGGAAGGCGGGGGCGCGGGCGGACCAATATCTGTGGTCACCGGATGAGAAATTGACGCAGCGCCCGGGGAATATTCCCGCACCCCGCCCACCAGGCGAAATTGTGCCGCCCACTCGGCCGAACGCGCCGTGCTAGTGTCGTCGTCAGTTGCAGTTGTGGTTGCCAGAAGGTTTTTCCATCGGGGTGATCATCACGGCGACCGGAGGCACACAGAGTGACTCCGAACCGTCCCGAAGGAGAAAAAAATGGCCAGCGGCACCGTGAAGTGGTTCAACTCTGAAAAGGGCTTCGGCTTCATCGAGCAGGACGGCGGCGGTCCCGACGTCTTCGCCCACTACTCGAACATCGCCTCCCAGGGCTTCCGTGAGCTCCAGGAAGGCCAGAAGGTCACGTTCGACATCGCGCAGGGCCAGAAGGGCCCGACGGCGGAGAACATCGTTTCCGCCTGACCCTGTCTGACGCGTGACGCAGCCGGGACCCGCACCGTGGGGTGCGGGCCCCGGCTCGCCGCTTTTCCGGGTGCCGCGCGGGATTACCTGATTTCCCGCAGGACGGTGACGCGTTTCCCGTCCACTTGTTCCGGCCCCACCCACTCCGGCTCGTTCTCGCAATTCTCCGCGCCTTTCCTGTGCTCCGGGAATTCCTTGATACGCGCCGCATCAAGGAAGGTTCCCCCCGCATGAACCGTGCACGTTCCGGCGCCCGCTCCTACGGCCGCTCCACCGGCGGCGCCCCGCAGCGCTCCTCCGGCAACCGCTCCTCCGGGCCCCGCCGTTCGCAGGGCGGCTCCGGCCGCCGGCCGATGGCGCAGCAGGGCGAGTTCGCGCTGCCGGAGACGGTGACGCCCCCGCTGCCCGCCGTCGAGTCGTTCGGCGACCTGGGCCTGCCCGCGCCGATGTCGGCCGCGCTCGCCGGCGAGGGCGTGACCGTCCCGTTCCCCATCCAGGGCGCGACCCTGCCGAACTCCCTGGCCGGCCGTGACGTCCTCGGCCGCGGCCGCACCGGCTCCGGCAAGACCCTCGCGTTCGGCCTCGCGCTGCTGGCCCGTACGGCGGGCCTGCGGGCCGAGCCGCGCGAGCCGCTGGCCCTCGTCCTGGTGCCGACCCGCGAGCTGGCCCAGCAGGTCACCGACGCGCTCACGCCGTACGCCCGCTCCGTGCGGCTGCGGCTGGCCACCGTCGTCGGCGGCATGTCGATCGGCCGCCAGGCGAGCGCCCTGCGGGCCGGCGCCGAGGTCGTCGTCGCCACGCCGGGACGGCTGAAGGACCTCATCGACCGGGGCGACTGCCGTCTCGGCGAGGTCCGCATCACCGTCCTCGACGAGGCCGACCAGATGGCCGACATGGGCTTCATGCCGCAGGTCACCGCGCTGCTCGACCAGGTGAAGCCCGACGGGCAGCGGATGCTGTTCTCGGCCACGCTGGACCGCAACGTCGACCGGCTGGTCCGCCGCTACCTCTCCGACCCGGTCGTCCACTCCGTCGACCCGTCGGCCGGCGCGGTCACCACGATGGAGCACCACGTCCTGCACGTCCAGGACGCCGACAAGCAGCGCACGACCACCGAGATCGCGGCCCGCGACGGCCGCGTGATCATGTTCTTGGACACCAAGCACGCGGTGGACCGGCTGACCAAGCACCTGCTGAACAGCGGCGTGCGCGCCGCCGCCCTGCACGGCGGCAAGTCCCAGCCGCAGCGCACCCGGACGCTGGACCAGTTCAAGACGGGCCACGTGACCGTGCTCGTCGCGACCAACGTGGCCGCGCGCGGCATCCACGTCGACAGCCTGGACCTGGTCGTCAACGTGGATCCGCCGACCGACCCCAAGGATTACCTGCACCGCGGCGGCCGTACCGCGCGTGCGGGCGAGTCCGGCAGCGTGGTCACCCTGGTGACCCCGGACCAGCGGCGCGCCATGAGCCGGCTGACGGCCGCCGCCGGTGTCACCGCGCAGGTGACCTCGGTCCGCTCGGGCGAGGAGGAGCTGGGCCGTATCACCGGTGCCCAGGCCCCCTCCGGCGTCCCCGTCGTGATCACCGCGCCGGTCGTGGAGCGCCCCCGGCGCTCCGCCTCCTCGGGCGGTTCGTCCTCCCGCGGCCGCCGCGGTCGCGGTGGCGGCGGCGAGCGCGGCGGCGACCGGGGCGCACGCGGTGGTGAGCGCGGTGGCGAGCGCGGCCGGTCCGGCGGCGACGCGTCGTCCTCGCGCGGCCGGTCCCAGCGCCGGTCCTCCTTCGATTCGGCGGCCTGACCGGCCACGGACACCACGCCCCAGGGCGTGCGGGGGCGGCTGAAACCGCCTCCCACCTGCACGGAAGGGCCCCGTCGGCAGTCGCCGGCGGGGCCCTTCCGCGTGCCCGGCCGGGGGCGGTCCGGCGCGGTGGACGACGGCGCGGGGTACCCGTAACGGTGGACCGGCACGGCGGCGGAACCGGTGGACGGTGTTGAATCTCCTCAGGGGCCCGGGTGCCGGACAGCGGCGGGGCCCCCTGCTACGCGGCGATCAACGAGGTGACATGACAGCAGACAACCCGCTCAGCGGTCGTCTGGACGACGACGACTACCCGGCGTACTCGATGGGCCGGGCGGCCGAGATGCTCGGCACCACCCCCGGTTTCCTCCGGGCCATCGGGGAGGCCCGCCTGATCAGTCCGCTGCGCTCGGAGGGCGGGCACCGCCGGTACTCGCGCTACCAGCTGCGGATCGCCGCCCGCGCCCGCGAGCTGGTCGACAAGGGCACCCCGATCGAGGCCGCGTGCCGCATCGTCATCCTGGAGGACCAGCTCGAGGAGGCCCGGCGGATCAACGCCGAGTACCGTCGGGCCGCGAGCGAGGCCCCGGAGTCCTCCTCGCCCGCGCACTCCCCCTCGGGTTCGGGTTCCGGTTCGGGACGGGGCTCCGGCTGACCGGCGCGAGCACGGCGCGGACCACCTCGCCGGAGGAGGCCATGACGTCCGCCACGAACCGCCGGCGTCCGAGGCCGAGCCGGCGCAGCCCCGGCCCGTGGTCGACGGCGACGACCAGCGACACCGCGAACAGGAGCAGCCGCCACGAGGCCGTCACGGGGCGCCGGACCGGGCGGGGCAGCTCCGCCGGGCAGGCGTGCAGCCGCTCGCGGTGGAAGGGCACGTGGCGTTCTTCGTCGGCGAGGATCCGGCCGGCGACGTCCGCGGTCAGCGGGTCGCCGGCGCCGTCGCGCAGGGCGCGGTGGTACCGCGGTGCCACCACTTCCGCGATCGTCAGCACGAGCAGTTCCAGGCGCAGGCCCATGAGTCGCCGCAGCCGTACGAAGACCGTGTCGGTCCAGTGGCCGGCCAGGGTCGGCCTGCCGCCCGCGGCCGGCAGCCGGGCCAGGAGGCGGGCGTGGTTGCGCTCCTCGGCGACGAACAGCCGGACCGCCCGCGCGTAGTCGGGGTCGCCGGCCCGGTCGGCCTTGGCGACGAGGGCGGCGCCGTCGCCGTCCTCGCCGACCTGGAAGCGCTGGATGCCGGACCGCACCGCCGGGTGCAGCACCGCGCCCCGGGCCCGGTCCGGGTCGCCCCGGGCCTCGCGGCGCTCGCGCTCGTCCTCGAAGCGCCGCGTCCACGGCGCGAAGCCGTCGTGGACGCCGGTGCCGGCCCGTCGGCGCGACGGGGGTCGTGGTCGCCCGCCCTGTTCCATGGGGTCGACCTGACGGCCGTACTCGTACGGATGTGCTGGTTTCGCGGGTGGCCTGCTCGGCGGAGCCGGTGGGCGACAACCCGTGCGAACGGCGGTGGCGATGACGGCGCGTCAGCCGTGGACGCCGGCCGGACCGGGAGCGGGGCCGATGGGCGCCCGCCCCGCGGACGGCGGACAATGGGGGCATGAGCATCGTCAAGATCAATGTGCTGACCGTTCCCGAGGAGCAGCGCGAGACGCTGGAGAAGCGGTTCGCCGCGCGGGCGGGCGCGGTGGAGAACTCGGACGGGTTCGAGTGGTTCGAGCTGCTGCGTCCGGTGGAGGGCACCGACACCTACCTCGTCTACACGCGCTGGCGCAGCGAGGAGGACTTCCGGAACTGGATGTCCGGGCGGGCCCAGGCCGCGCACGGCGACGGGGGCGGCGCCGAGGGCGGTGAGCGGCCGAAGCCGGCCGCCTCGGGTGCCACGCTGTGGTCCTTCGAGGTGGTCCAACAAGCCTCCCCCGGGCGGAGCGGACCCGCCACCGAGTAGGCTCCACACTCATGGCGCACGCTGATGACCTGCTCGTCGACATCGCCGCAAGGGTGGAGTCGGAGCACGACAGCCGGATGTCCCTCACCGTGGTGATCCCCGGAGCCGTGATCACGGGCCGGCTCGCACCGGAGACCCTGTGGAAGCAGCGGGTGGCGGAGGTGCTGGAGGCCTCCGACCAACTCGGGGCCTTCTCCTCGGTGTTCACCCGCCCGCAGGCGACCGGCGCACCACCCGAGCCGCGGCCCGACCGACCCACCCATCTGCACTTCCACGTGGCCCGCATCCTGCAGGGCAACCTCGGCCTCCCCGACACGGGCGGCATGTACCGCGTCGCCCTGGAGGACGTGAGCGCGTGGACGGTCGGGGACCTCAGGTACGCGGACCAGTGACGGAGCGCTGAAGGGAGGCGGGGCCGGCGGGGCGGGACCTGCCGGCCCGGCCCTCCCGTACCGCGGCCACCGCCGCCGGACACTCGCGTCGGGCGGGTGCGCGACCCGAGACCGGTATCGGGCACGCGTGCGCGACCGGCACGCGTGCGACCGGCACGCGTGCGACCGGCGCGCGTACGACCGGCGCGTGCGCGACCGGCGCGCGTGCGCAGGAGCCCCGGGAAGGTGCTTGAAACGTCACGGGCCACGTACGGCGCGTGGTGATGAGCTCACACCCCGGTCACGTTTCGTTCAACCCCTGGTCGCCGGGCGGTCAGCGAGCGACCATGGCCCCATGACTCTGGCCGAGCGCGCCATGGCGCGACTGGAAGTCTGGCCCGACCTCAGTACGGGACAGGCCAGTTGTGGCGCAGGACGGGCCTTGCGCTCCGTACACAGCGAGATACTCCACTTCCACTCCGACCGGGACGTCGACCTGCATCTGACCGTCCCGGCCATCCTGCGCATCCACTCCGACCTCATGGGGTCGACGGCCGTGCGGGTGGTGCCCGGTTCGCGCTGGGTCACCGTCCACCTCGACTGCGACACCGACGTGGACCTGCTGATGAGCCTGGTCAGCGTCGCCCTCAAGGCCCACCTCTCCCAGGGACCGGTGGCCGCCCCGGCGCCCTCCCCCTTCACCTGCAACCTGCACCGGGTCACGCTGGTGCCGCGCGACGACCCCGACGACCGCTGGGACCCGGCACCGACGGGCCGACGTCCTTCCCCCTGAACGGACTTGGCGTGAAGGCGCCGGCCGGGGCGGTACGGCCCGGCCGGCTGCTTCACCGGGCAAGTGGGCGGTACGACCGCGCACTTCGGCGCGGACGGGCGGCCGGCGCGGCCGGTCTCCCGCGGAGATCGTCGCGGACCGGGCGGGGTCCCCTCGGTGCCGACCCCGTGGCCGGGGTGGCCGGCGTCGCGGAGACGGACGCCGTGCGGGTCCCGGGGCGCCCGCGACGCTCCTACGACGATCCGCTCTGGCGGCGCACGGCGTCGGCGACCGCGTCACGGACCTCGGCCCGGGACGCCGTACGGCCGGGTCCCCCCGGGGTGCGGGAGAACGGCGGTTCGTCCCGGACCCGGTGGGCCATCGCCGCGAGGTGGATGCCCTCCCGGAGGATCTCCGCCTCGCTCACACCCCGCCGCACGGACGCCTCCCTGATGATCGCCAGGTCCTCGGGGTCGGCGTGGACGGTGACACGCTTCAGCGACATGTGCCCAACGTAGCCAGTCCCGTCGCCGTGCCGGTCTCGTCCCACCGGACTTCCAGGACAGCGGTGACCGCGGCGCGGTCGAGGGGGCCGAAGACGTGGGGGAACAGGGTGGCGTCGGAGACGCCGGGCGGCGGGGCCGGGGCCGCCGCCTCCCAGGCGCAGCGGGCGGTCAGGCGCTCCTCGTCGACGAGGAGCGCCAGGAGCGGCCTGGGGGCCGTGCGGTAGAAGGCGTTGGCGACGGCCAGCGTCGTCGCCTCGTCCGGCGAACAGTGCACGAAGCCCTCCTCGCCGAGGGACGCGGGCGCGTACGGCCGGCCGGGACGGGCGTCCCACTCCGCCTCGGGGACCAGGTGGTAGATCATCGTCCGGTTATATCCCGGCGGGCGGGGTCAGGGCCCGTGCGGCGGGAGACGGCGGGTCGGGGGGCTGCTCCTCGTCCGGGCGCTCGCCGTACGGTGGAGGGCCGGCCCTCCGGGTCCCGCGTCCGTGACCGCGCGCGGGTGTCACGTGGCCGCCAGGAGGATGGCCGTGTAGTGCGCGGCGAAGGCGGCGATGGTCAGGGCGTGGAAGACCTCGTGGAAGCCGAACCAGGCCGGGGAGGGGTCGGGGCGCTTGAGTCCGTAGACGACGGCGCCCGCGGTGTACAGCAGACCGCCCGTGACGACGAGGACGACGATCGCGGTGCCGCCGGCGCGCGCGAAGTCGGGCAGGTTGAAGACGGCCACCCAGCCGAGCGCGATGTAGCACGGCGTGTACAGCCACCGGGGAGCCCCGATCCACAGGACGCGGAAGGCGATGCCGGCCAGGGCCCCCGCCCACACCGCGGCCAGCAGCACCCGCTGCCGGTCCGCGTCGAGCAGCAGGACCGCCAGCGGGGTGTAGGTGCCGGCGATGATCAGGAAGATGTTCGCGTGGTCCAGCCGCCGCAGGACCGCCTCCCCGCGCGGTCCCCACGTTCCGCGGTGGTAGATCCCGCTGGTGCCGAACAGCAGGCAGGCCGACAGCGCGTACACGGAACAGGCCACCACTGCCGCGGCCGAGCGTGAGACGGCGACCAGGAGGATGCCGCCGGCCAGCGCGAGGGGGAACACACCGGCGTGCAGCCAGCCGCGCATCCTCGGTTTCAGCACGGCCGCGGCCTGCCGGCCAGGCGTGTCGGCGGGCGCGTCGGCGGCAGGGGTACGGAGGGGGTCGGGCGTGGTGCCGGGGCGGGGCCGGGATTCCCGTCCGTGGGCCGGCGGCTGGGCGTCTTCGGCGATCATGCGTCCGTATTCTGGAGTCGGCTGGGGCGGGCGGCCCGGCGCGACGCCGCGGCGTGCGGCCCGGGTGCCGGCGGCGCCCCTCTGGGGAACATGTCGAGGGCCCTGGCGCCGTACGACGCCAGGGCCCGAAGGAACTGCTACACCATCTGCCGGCCTTCGTACCGTGCCGGCCCTCTGTTTCCGCAGACCCGAAGGGGACACTGTCGGGGCTGCTGGGATCGCGGTTGCTCGACCGGAGACCACCTCACTATCGATGTCCTGCGGTACCCGGGCTCAAGGCTTCCGCCCGGGCGATCCTGATGGCGTCTGCTCCTCCGTCCTTCCCTCGGTGATCAACTGCTTGTCGAACAGGTACTGCGGACCTCACTTGCGGGTACTGCCACTGCTTTCACTGCGGTACTGCTCATGGCGGTCCCTGACCACTGCGGGCCACCCGGTCCGGTCGTCAGTCCCGTCGCCTTCCTGCGGAAAACCTGGCTTCGAAACTCCACCACCGGACCGTCCTGCGCACTGCTGTTTCGGTACTGCCGCCCGGCAGTTCGTGTCTGCCGGGCCCTTCGGTCCTTCTGGCTACGAGAGAAACCATAACCACGTCACGACCCAATGTCTACTCCGGCGAGCACAGATTTTTGTGCGGCCGCCGGTGAGGTAATCGACCTCGCGCGGCGCCGGGGCGACGGGTCCGCCCGCCCCGCGGACCGGCCGCGCGGAGGGCGCGGGGCAGCCGCTCCGGGCATCGCGAGGAAGCCGCGAGAAAGCCGCGGGAGGCGACACGGGGGCCGTGGGACGGCGGAGGAAGGCGCGCGGGTACCGGGCCGGCTCCAGGGCGTGTCCGACGATTCCCGTCGGGCGCGCCCTAGGACTCCTCCCGCAGCGCCCCTTCCAGTTCGGCCCGGCGGCGTATGCCGAGCTTGCGGTAGGTGCTGGTCAGGTGGGTCTCCACGGTGCGTCGGGCCACGTGGAGGAGGTCGGCTATCTCGGTGTTGCCGCGGCCGGCGGCGGCCAGTTCGGCGATGCGGCGTTCGCTGCCGGTGAGGGAGGCGGAGCCGGTGCGGGCGGTGGTGCGGCGGGCACCGCCCGCGCGCAGGGCCTCCTCGGCCCGGGAGCGCAGGCGTACGGCGCCCAGGCGTTCGGCGCGTTCGGCGGCCTCGCGCAGGCTCTCGCGGGCGCGGGTCCGGTCGCCGGTGGTGGACAGCAGACGGCCCCGGGTGAGGAGGGCGGCGACCAGTTCGGCGTCGGCCGGGGAGCCGCGCAGCAGGGTCACCGACTCCTCGGCCAGGTCCAGGCCGCGCCGGCCGCCGGTCGCACGGGCGAGGACGCGCAGGGCCCGGCCGACCGTGCGGGGGGTGTCCCACACGCGGGCCAGCCGCAGTTCCTCCTCGGCCAGGGCGATCGCCTCGTGGGGACTGCCGAGGGCCAGCCGGCAGCGGGCCGCCGCCGTGCGCCAGGGGGTGACGACGGGGCTGAGCACGGCGCGGGCCGACTGGCGGCGGCCGCACTCCAGGAAGTCGTGCAGGGCGCCGGCGGCGTCCCCCTCCGCGAGGCGCAGGGTGCCGCGTGCGTACAGGAAGCGGTTCAGCTCCCAGGAGTCGGGCGCGTCGAGCAGGTCGAAGCGGGCCGCGAGCTGCCGTGCCCGCGTCGTGCGGCCGGTCTCGACCAGGGCGAGGAGGGCGTGCGCGTCGGCGTTGGTGGGCCCGGCGGCCGGGGCGGGGGCGTCGGCCGGGACGGTCGTACCGGCGTCCGTGAGGAGGCGGGCGTAGTCGCCGCGGGCGGCGGTGATGTCCAGGCGGACGTTGTGCAGGGCCCGTTGCATGGGGTGCAGGAGGGAGGGGCGCTGGCCCGCCAGGCCGCGTTCCACCAGGCTCTCGGCCTCGTCGAGTTCGTCGGCCCACTGGGCCACGGCCGCCGTGGTGCCCAGCAGGAAGGGCTCGGCGAACGGTTCCGCCGGTTCGGTCAGCAGGGCCCGCAGCCGGGCCATCGCCGCCCGCGCCGAACTGGCCCCGGCGGTCGCCGCGTACCGCACGAGCAGGGCCTGGCCGGTGGCTCCGGCCAGTTCCGGTGAGTGCTCGGCGGTGTCGGTGAGCCGGCGGTAGGCCTCGCGGCGGACCGTCTGGTCCTGGTCGGACAGCAGGGCGGACGCGGCCCGCACGGTGCGGATCAGGCCGGGGTGGCCGGTCAGCCGGTCCTCCAGCGCGCGCAGCACCTCCACCGCCGCCCGGACCTCGCCGCGGCCCGCGAGGGCGGTGCCCAGCGCGAGGGCGGTGCGGACCCGGTCGCCGGGTCCGGCCGGGAGGTCGAGGGCCTCGGTGAGCCGGGGGATGCCGGCGGGGGCGTCGGCGGGGGCGTCGGCGAAGGCGTACTCCAGGGAGCCCAGTTCGGTCAGGAGCCGTTGGCGCAGGTCGTCGGGGAGGGGCTCGTCGAGGGCCCGGCGGAGGTAGCCGGCCGCGTCGTCGGGGCGGCCCTCGCGGACGGCCGCGGCGACGGCGTCCCGCAGCACCCGCAGCGCCCAGGGCAATCCGACGGGCCCGCTGCCCAGCAGGTGGCGGGCCACGCCGTCGGCCCGGTCCCCGCGCCGCAGCATGGCCTCGGCGACGGCGAGGTGCGCGGCCCGGCGGCGGGCGGCCGGCCAGCCGGCGAGCACGGCGTCGCGCAGCAGGGGGTGGGCGTAGCGGGGCCGGCCCCGCGCGTCCGCCCGCAGCAGCCCGAGCCGGGTCATCGCGGTGAGCCAGCCGGCCACCCGTGCGGGGTCCGCGCCGGTGGCGTCGGCGAGGAGGGCGGCCGTGGCGGCGAGAGGGGCGGCGGCGGTGACGGCGGCGGCCGTGCTGGGGAGCGGGGCGGCGGCCGTGCGGGGCGGGGCCTCGGGGAGGTCCCGCCCCTCCTGTTCCAGGGTCGCCAGGGTGCGGGCGGTCGCCGCCGTCGCCGGGCCCGCGGCCTCCAGCCACCAGGAGACCGCGGCCGGGTAGGAGCCGGGGTACAGGGCGGCGCAGGTCCGCGGCACGGGAGCCGGCGGCGGGGTGTCGCGCAGGTCGTCCAGGAGGGCGTGCAGGAGCAGCGGACTGCCCGCGCCGGCCCGGACGCAGTCGGCGGTCCAGTCGTCGGGGGCCGCGGGGAAGGCGGTCCGCACGAGACGGGCGGCGGCGGCGTCGGTGAGCGGCGCGAGGGTGTGGGTGCGGACCAGGGACGGCGAGAGGGCGTGGGTCAGCCCCGCGGGCCGCTGGTCGATGTCGTACTGGCTGCGTTCGGTGGCCACCACCAGTACCGGTAATCGGTCGAGGCGGTGGGCCGCCTCCACGAACCAGCGGCGGGAGGACTCGTCCGCGAGGTGGACGTCGTCCACCGCCAGCAGCACCGGGGACCGTTCGGCGTACGAGCGCAGCAGCCGCCACAGCCGGGCCGCGCTGCCGCGGTCGCCGAAGCCGGGCGTCAGGTCGGCGAACTCCGGTACCGGGCCGAGGAGATGGAGGACGCAGGAGAAGGGCACGGCGGTGTCCTCGGGGGAGCAGCGGGCGCGCAGCACGCGCAGGCCGCGGCCGGCCGCGTGGGCGACGGCGGCCTCCAGCATGGCGGAGCGGCCGGTCCCGGTGGCTCCGCGCAGCAGGACGAAACGGCCGCCGCCCGCTCGGGCGCGCTCGGCCTCGGCCGCGAGCAGCGCATGGGCCCGCTCGCGCTCGCGCAACGGTCCGGTCATGCCTGCCTCCTGGGCTGGACGCGAAATCCCGTGCGCGGGTTCCGCCGGGGGCGTACGGTCGCTGTGGCGATGCCCACAGCCGGGAGCGGAGGGTTCCGAGGCTCCCGCGCCTCGCCCCTCATACCCCCCTTGACCTGCTGTGATGTTCCTTCGCGAGCTTTCTCGTGGTGGCCGGTCCGCTGGTCTCGTGGTCCGCCTCGTGGTGCTCCACGATTGCGCCCTCCCCGGCCGCCGCAGAAAGGTGGAACATCTCCTACCGCCACCGGCCCGCGCCGGACGGCGGGCTCGCGAACAGGGGGGAAACGGTTGCTCAACGCACCCCGGACACCAGAGACCACCACCGCCGGCGTCGCCGTCAGCGCCCACGTCGGCACCCGTACCGGAGCCGGCGCCCCGCGCCGTACGCCGGTCTCCGTGCAGGCCTGCGACCCCATCTCCCGCGAGGGGGCCGTGAGCCAGCTCCGCACCCGCCCGGAGGTGGAGATCCGGACGGAGTCCGGCGTCGGCACGGTGACGCTGCTGATCGAGGACACCCTCGACGAGGCCGCGCTGGCCCGGCTGCGCCGGGTCGTGCGCAGCGAGGGCGGTCGGGCCGTACTGGTCGTGGGCACGATCCGCGAGAACGAACTGCTCGACGTCCTCGAGTGCGGGGTCGGCGCGATCGTCTGGCGCCGCGAGGCCACCGCCCACCGGCTGGTGCAGGCGGTGACGGCCGCCTCGCGCGGTGACGGCGACCTGCCCGCCGACCTGCTCGGCCGGCTGATCAGCCAGGTAGGCAGCCTGCACCGGGGGGCGGCGAACCGGCCCGGCGCCCCCTCGCTGGGGCTCGCGCCCCGTGAGGTGGACGTCCTGCGGCTGGTCGCCGAGGGCCTGGACACCGGAGAGATCGCCAGCAAGCTGTCCTACTCCGAACGGACCGTCAAGAACGTCATGCACGGGCTGACCACACGACTGCACCTGCGCAACCGGGCGCACGCCGTGGCATATGCCCTCCGGGAAGGCTACATCTGACCGAACGGGCAATCGAAGGCGGACACGCGGGCAGCGCCCGGTGCCCGCCCGCCGACCCCGGCGCGCCTGCGCCGCGGACGGCCCGGACGGCACACTCGGCGGGGTACGCCGTGCGGACGGAAAGAAGCCGGAAGAAGTCCGGAAGAACCCGCCCGGCACAGCGGTCGAGGAGCGCGCGAAAGTGATCCACGAGGTGGACGAGGTCCTCAAGGGCCTCCTCGGCGGCGGCGCGCTGGCGGGTTCCGGCATCGACGTCTCCTTCGAGGCACCGACCCGCGACTGGGCGGCCCGCCGCAACGCCCCGACGATCAACTCCTACTTGTACGACATCCGCGAGGACGTCTCCCGGCGGCAGCGCGGCCAGATCCCGGTGCGCGACGAACGGGACATCGTCGTGCGGCGCCGCCAGCCCCCGCGCTGGTTCCGGCTGTCGTACCTCGTCACCGCGTGGACCAAGACCCCGCAGGACGAACACCGGCTGCTGTCGGCCGTGCTGGCGACCCTGTTGCCGCGCGAGCTGCTTCCCGCCGACGAACTGCCCGGCGCGCTGGGCTCCCTCGGTCTCGCCGTCCCGCTGACGGTCGCCGGACTGCACACCGAGTCGCGGTCCCTCGCGGAGATCTGGTCCGCGCTCGGCGGTGAACTCAAGCCGTCCCTGGACCTGGTGGTGACCGCGCCCTTCCCGGCGTACCCCGAGTACGACGCCGGGCCGCCCGTCACCGAGGGCGCGGCCGTCCGCGTCCGCGGCCTGGACGGCGACCCGCCCTCCTCCGGCGAACGCGCCCACCGCCCGCACCAGGTGGCGGCCGCCCGAGAGGCCCGCAAGCCCCGATGACGGACGCCCCCCTGCTCACCCGCCTCGCCGGCCTGCGCGCGCGGGTCGCCGACCTGGTCGCCCACCGGAGCGCCGGCGATCCCACGGCCGACGACCCGCTGCGCGGCCTCTACCTCTCCGAGGAGGCGGTGCGGCACCTGCTCGCCGCGGAGCCGCCCGCCTCGCCGCCGGACACGGTCCCCCCGCCCGCCGACGGCGACCCGCTCGACCGGCTCGCCGGCCGGCTCGCCCTCACCCCGCTCGACGCGGCGATCCTGCTCATCGCCCTCGCCCCCGACCTCGACCGGGGTTTCGAACCGCTCTACGGCTACCTCAACGACGACGTGAGCCGCCGGCGGGCCACCGTCGGACTGGCCCTGGACCTGTGCGGGACACCGGCGCACCTCGCGGCGGCACGGGCCCGCCTCCACTCCGCCGCACCCCTGCGCGCGCTCGGCCTGCTGGACGTCGAGGAACCCGAACGCCCTTTCCTCTCCCGCTCGTTGCGCGTGCCCGACCGGCTCCTCTCCCACCTCCTCGGCGACGACACCCCGGACGCCGCCCTGCACGGCCACCTCCTGCCCATGCCGGAGGTGCTGCCCGCCGAGGACGCCGGCCACGCCGGCTTCGTCGCCCGGCTCGCCGCCCGGCTGCGGCAGGGCCCCCTCGCCGTCCACCTGCGCGAGCACCGCGAGGGCGACGGACTGGCCGGCATCGCCGCCGCCCTGGACGCGGCCGGTCTCGGCGCGCTGCGCTACACCGGCCCCGAGGACCGCGTCCCCGAGCTGCTGCGCGAGGCCCGGCTGGGCGGACGGGCCGTCGTGCTGTCCGCGCTGCCCGAGCAACCGGCCGCGCTGGTGGCCGCGTTGACGGCGGCCACCGACGTGACCGTGCTGCTGGCCGACCCCCGCCCCTACGACCCGCACTGGTGCGCCCACGACCCGCTGGTGCTGGACGCACCGCGCCGGCCGACGGGCTCGACGGCGGCCTGGGCGGCGGCGCTCGGACCGCAGGCGGAGACGTTCGACCTGGCGACCGCCGTGGCGCCGTACCGGCTGGGCGGGGAACGGGTGGCGCGGGCCGCCCACGGCGCCCTCGCCCTCGCCGCCTTCGACGGCGGCCCGCTCACCGCCGCCCACGTCCGGCTGGCCGCCCGGCAGCAGTCGGCGTCCGGACTGGAGCGGCACGCCCGCCGGATCCGGCCCGCGGTCGGCTGGGAGGACCTCGTCCTGCCCGAGCGGCCGCTGACCCAGCTGCACGAACTCGCCCTGCGCGCCCGCCACCGCGACCGGGTCCTCGGCGACTGGCGGCTCAGCGCGGGCGGCGGCCGGGGCCGGGGCGTGCTCGGCCTGTTCGCGGGCGAGTCCGGCACCGGCAAGACCCTGGCCGCCGAGGTCGTCGCCGCCGAACTCGGCCTCGACCTCTACGTCGTGCAGCTCTCCTCCATCGTCGACAAGTACGTCGGCGAGACCGAGAAGAACCTGGAGCGCATCTTCACCGAGGCCGACCGCACCGACGCCGTGCTGCTGTTCGACGAGGCCGACGCGGTCTTCGGCAAACGGTCGGAGGTCAAGGACTCCCACGACCGCTACGCCAACATGGAGAGCGCCTACCTGCTCCAGCGCCTGGAGTCCTTCGACGGCATCGCGCTGCTCACCACCAACCTGCGCGCCAACATCGACGAGGCGTTCACCCGCCGGCTCGACCTGGTCGTCGACTTCCCCTTCCCCGACGCCGGGCAGCGCGGGGCCCTGTGGCGGCACTGCCTCTCCCACGTGCCGTGCGCGCCGGGCATCGACCCGGCCCCGGCGGCGAAGGACTTCGAGCTGGCGGGCGGCTCGATCCGCAGCGCCGTCGTCACGGCCGCCTACCTGGCGGCCGGGCGGGGCGAACCGGTCGGCGACGGGGACCTGCTGGAGGGCGCCCGCCGCGAGTACCGCAAGGCCGGGCGGCTGGTGCCGGGCGGGGCGGGCTGGTAGACGGACGGTTCCCGGGCGCCTCCGGGCCGCCGGGCGACGGTCTCGACCGGGGCCGTCGCGCACGGCCGGCCGGGGTCACCGGCCGGCCGGGGTCACCGGGCGGCCGGAGGGCCACCGCACGGGGCCGGTGCCCGAAGGGGACGGCGGGACGCCCCGCCGCCGGCCCCGCCCCGGCCCCCGGCGCCGCGGACGGTCTCGGACCGTCTCGGACCGTCTCAGACGGTGAAGCGGACCGCCTCCAGGTTCTTGGCCTCCTCCATCGGGCTGCCGCCGTACATCCAGTCGCCCGGCTTCGTGCAGCCCAGGCCCATCCAGCCCTTGTCGGCGACGTGGGCGTTCTGGCAGACCGAGCCGTCGTTGACCTTGATGGTGTAGCCCTGGAGCGGGGAGAGGGACTCCTTGGTGGACCCGAAGTACATGTCGACGCCGTCGGCCGCCGAGGCCCACTTGTCACCCGTCTTCCAGCCCTCGACCACGTAGGCGCCGTTGCCCGCCGTGCCCTCGACCCCCGACACCGCGATGTTGAGCGCCTTGATCGGCAGGTCCTTGCCGACCGTGCCCGCCTCCGCGCCGTCGCACACCGGCTCCTGCCAGCCGCGGTCGGCGACGTAGGCGCGGTAGCAGATGTGCCGGCCCTCGCTGCGGGCCGCCAGTTCCTGCACGGCGGTGGCGGCGGTCCGCTCCTCCGGCTCGGGCTCCTCGGAGGCACCGCCCCCGCCCCCGCCGTCGCCCCCGGCGCCCGAAGTGGCCGAGGCCTCCGGCTCGGCGGCCGGCTCCGAGGCGGGCGGCGGCGGCGGGGCGGCGTTCGCCTTGCTCGGGGCGCTCGGGCTCGGCGCGGGCAGGGAGGTGGCCCCGGCCTGCTCCATCTTCTCCTTGGCCAGACTGACGACCTGGGGCCGGTAGGCCAGCCAGATCATCACGAACGCGATGGTCAGCGCGAGGCCCACGCTGAGCGCGGTGGCCAGCCAGCGCGGCAGGAACCCGCGCTGCACGAACGTGCCGTCCACCTCCAGGGGCTGGGCCCCCGACCGCCGTACGGCGAGGCTGTACGGCTGCTCCTCCTTGGAGCCGAACCAGATGATGTTCCGGGGCCGCAGCGTCGCGTCCACGAACGCCGCGCGTCCCGGATCGATCTGGACGTTGCCGGGCTGGAGGTCGTAGGTCAGGCGGTCGCCGGTGTCGGTGCCGCTGAGGGAGGCGGTGACGCGGGTGTTGCCGAGGTTGTCGATGGCGAGGCGGGGGCGGCCCCGCAGCCGGCCCTTCACCGTCGGCGGCACCAGCTCGGCCCGCACCTCGGTGAACGGCGTGATCGTCAGGTTCCCCTCGGGCACGGTCACCGCGTCCGGATGCTCCGTCGGCGTGATGCGCACGGCGTAGGGGTTCGGACCGGCGGTCGCGTCCGGGGTGCGCGGCGGCGAGAACGTCAGCTCCACCGTCCCCGTCGTCCCCGGGTAGAGCCGCAGCGTGGGCGGCTCCACCGACGTCCAGGGAGCCACGCTCCCCACCGGCTCGAAGCGGTACTCGTCGACGACGTCACCGGTGTTGCGCACCCGCAGCCGCACACGGGTCTCGGCGCCGGGATCGACGGTCGCGGAGGAGGGTTCAAGAGAGGTCCACAGGCTCACCCGCACACGCTAGAGCGTTCCGCCGGAGACGGTCAGAGGCGCAGGGGCACGATCGCTGCCCCGTACGCCCCTCCCGCTGCCCTCGGCGCCCCCGCCCTCCGGCAGGGCGCGCCGCCCGGTCACCGGTCGAGGGCCGGGGCCGGCGGATAGGGGTCGGCGGTGATCCTCCCCGGGTCGTCCTGCGACTTGACCCTCCCGCCGTGCAGCAGCGTGAACGTCGCCCCGTCGATGGTGCCGGTCGCGGGCAGCCCCATCGCCTGCTGGTAGAGGACCACCCGGGTGCGCAGGGTGTCGTCCGCGAGGGCGTGGGCACGGTTCTCGGAGCTCTGCAGGTACTGCATGTTGGCCCACAGGTGCTGGATCTGCGCCCTGACGACGTTGTCGCCGTAGGTGTCGTGACCGGCCCACAGCAGCGCGCTGTTGACCCACACGATCTCCGGGCTGTCGTCCCCGGGCTGGACGCCGGAGACGTCCAGGGTGAAGTGGGCCATCACCAGGGCCGTCATGGTGGACCGGCCCAGGTTGCCGAGGCCGTCCGTCTTCACGACGGCGCCGTCGTAGACGTCGTCGAGCTTCTTCTGGGAGCACTTCAGGGCCGCGACCGTCGCCGCGTCCATGACGCCCTTGGTGTGCGGCGCGGTGAGCCGGCAGGGGTCTCCCTCCCGGTACTTCTCCATCCTGACCTGCGCGAATTGCACGAAGAGGTTGGGTCCGTCACCCGGCTTGAAGGGCAGCGGGCCGCTCGGCTGCTCGTCCTCCTCCTTCGGGTCCTCCTCGGCGGCCGCCGAGGAGCCGCCGCCGTCCTGCCCGCCCCCGGTTCCGTCCGCGAGGTCGGGCGGGGCCGCCTCCGAGACCTTCGGCGAGGGCGCCGACACCTGCGGGCTGGGCGGGGCGGGCAGTTCGACGGCGGCGACCCCGTCCGTCCGCTCCACCGCGCCGGTGATCACGCGGGGCTTGTTGCCGATCCACAGGAAGAGGAACGCCAGGGCCAGCGCCAGCGAGATGCTGAGCGCGGTGGCCAGCCAGCGCGGCAGGAACCCGCGCTGCACGAACGTGCCGTCCACCGCCAGCGGGCTCTTCCCCGACCGCTGCACGGTCAGCGCGTACGGCCGCTGCTCCTTCGACCCGAACCAGATCACGTTCCGCGGCCGCAGCGTCGCGTCCACGAACGCCGCCCGCCCCGGCTCGATCCGCACGCTCCCCGGCCGCACGTCGTACGACAGGTGGTCACCCGTGTCACCACCGCTCACCGACGCCGTCAACGCGGTGTTGCCGAGGTTGTCGATGGCGAGGCGGGGGCGGCCCCGCAGCCGGCCCTTCACCGTCGGCGGCACCAGCTCGGCCCGCACCTCGGTGAACGGCGTGATCGTCAGGTTCCCCTCGGGCACGGTCACCGCGTCCGGATGCTCCGTCGGCGTGATGCGCACGGCGTAGGGGTTCGGACCGGCGGTCGCGTCCGGAGTGCGCGGCGGCGAGAACGTCAGCTCCACCGTCCCCGTCGTCCCCGGGTAGAGCCGCAGCGTCGACGGCTCCACCACCGTCCAGGAGGACGTCGGGCCCACCGGTTCGAAGCGGTACTCGTCGACGACGTCACCGGTGTTGCGCACCCGCAGCCGCACACGGGTCTCGGCGCCGGGATCGACGGTCGCGGAGGCGGGTTCGAGGGAGGTCCACAGGCTCACACGAGGACGCTACGGGAGGCGCCGTACGGGATCAGGGGCCGCCGGGGCAGACGTCGCTGCCCTTGCGGACAAGGGTTCCCGGCGACGGCGCACCGGGGACGGACGCCTCGTCCGGCGGGTGAGGGGAGGGGACCGCGCGGGGCGGGCACCGCGCCACCGGGTCGTGGACGGTGCGGGCCGGCCCCGGCACGGCCGGGCGGACGGCCCTTTCGGGCAGGAGGTCTGCGCGGGACGAGGCACCGGAACCCTTGCGCGGTCCGGGGTAGCCGTCCGCATCATGCTCACGGCAGTGGTGTAACCGCAGTCGGGCGGCCGCACCTGGAACTCCGGACGACCGGAAGGCGGACGATGCGGGAACAACAGGCGGACGAGGCGCGCGACAAGGCGGGCAGGCCGGCTCCGCGGCCGTCCGCGCGAGACACGCGGGGTCCCTCGGAGGCGCCGCTCGGCCCGCTGCCCGGCGGGGGGTTCGCCCCCGCCGCCGTCACCGCCCTGCAGCGCGCGGCCGGCAACGCGGCGGTCACCGCGGCCATGGCGCGCGACAGCCACGAGCACAGCCCCGGCTGCGGGCACGGGGCCCCGGTGCAGCGGTCCGCGGTGCACGACGTGCTGCGCGGCGCGGGCACCCCGCTCGACACCGGGACGCGCACGGAGATGGAGGCCCGGCTGGGCGCCGACTTCTCCGACGTGCGCCTGCACACCGACACGGTGGCGCAGCGGTCCGCGGCCGAGATCGGGGCCCGCGCCTACACCTCCGGCAGTCACGTGGTCATCGGCGAGGGCGGCTCGGACAAGCACACCCTGGCCCACGAGCTGACGCACGTCATCCAGCAGCGGCAGGGCCCCGTGGCGGGCACGGACGACGGCGGCGGACTGCGCGTCAGCGACCCCTCGGACCGGTTCGAGCAGGCCGCGGAGGCCAACGCCCGCCAGGTGATGGCGGGCCCGGTACCGCAACGGCGGGAGGACGGGGGCGGGCCGGGTCCGGAGCGGTCCGCGGGCCACGGGGAGCCGGCCGTGCAGCGGATGCGGATGCCCTGGCAGAAGGAGGGGAAGCAGGAACAGCAGGGCCCGGCACCGGTCACCCTGCGCGTCGGCGACGAATCGATCACCACGACCCGTCAGGGCGCCTACTACCACTTCAGGACGCCGGCCGGCGGAAACGCCTTCATCCACGACGTGGCGGTGAACAACGGGGTCGTCGGTCCGGAACTGGCCGGGCACATCACGCGCTACCTGAACGGCGGCCTGGTGCTGTACCGGGGCATCCCACGCTGGCACCCGACCTGGCACCAGGTGATCGGGGAGGGTGTCATCCCGCCCCTGGGCTCCGGGTGGCTGCCGGACTTCGACACCCACAACACCTCGTTCATCCCCTTCGCCCCCCGGGAGGACATCGCCCGCGGCGCCGCCGTGGGCACCTCGGGCATGGGGCCGGGCGACCGGGCCCAGTTCGTGGAGGGATACAGCAGGCAGGGCGAGCACGAGGTCGGCATGATGGTGACCGTCCGGGTCGGCCCGGAGCACGACGTCGGCTTCTACAACGGCGGCGAGATCCAGGCCCGCGGCCCGGTGGACCTGGTGAGCATGCAGGTGTTCACCATGGGGACCGACGTGGAGGAGGCGCTGACCGGCACCCCCGGCGCCCCACCCGAGCCCCTGCGCGGCACCCGTCCGGCCACGCCCACGGAGGCCGAGAAGGACGCGTACCGCGCGGAGTACGGCGGACTGCGGAAGTAGGGCACGCCCGCGTTGCCCCTACGGGCACGCTTCATGCCCCCGGACAGGCACCGGAGGACGTTTCGACGGGCGTGCCTCGCGCGTGAGGGTGGGAGTCGACCTGACTC
This sequence comes from Streptomyces sp. NPDC031554, assembly GCF_055580685.1. NCBI lineage: Bacteria > Bacillati > Actinomycetota > Actinomycetes > Kitasatosporales > Streptomycetaceae > Streptomyces > Streptomyces sp. NPDC031554. Next base: position 351,576 of record NZ_JBVIKX010000003.1, read on the forward strand.
GTACCCCGAGGAGAGCAGAGCATGCCGTCCTACCTGTCACCCGGCGTTTACGTCGAGGAGGTGGCCAGCGGCTCACGCCCGATCGAGGGGGTGGGCACCTCGGTGGCGGCCTTCGTCGGACTCGCGCCGACCGGTCCGCTGAACGAGCCGACGCTGGTCACCAACTGGACGCAGTACGTGGCGGCGTTCGGTGACTTCGCCGACGGGTACTACCTCGCGCACTCCGTCTACGGCTTCTTCAACAACGGCGGCAGCGCCGCCTACGTCGTCCGCGTGGGCGGTGCCCCCGGCGGCGCCGCCGGCGAGACGTCCGCCGCCCCCGCCGCGGTGACCGGCGGCGACGAGCGCGCCGCGCTGCCCCAGGGCGAGCCCCGGCAGCTCGGCACGTTCACCGTGACCGCGGTGGCCGGCGGCTCCGGCCCGCTCAGCGTCGAGGTCGCCGACCCCGAGGGCGAGGGCCCCGCCGAGCGGTTCAAGCTGATCGTCAAGGACGGCGACAAGCCGGTCGAGACCTTCGACGTGACCGCCAAGAAGGGCGGCCGCAACTACGTCGTCACGCAGGTGAAGGAGCGCTCCAAGCTCATCACCGTGCAGGAGGCGGCGCCCGCAGCCCAGCTGGCGCGCCCGGACAACCAGACCGTGGCGCTCGCCGCCCCGCCCGCCGCCGCCGTCGCCCCGGCCGCCCCCGCGGACGACACCCGGCAGGCCGGCCCCGCCCAGTACCTCGGCGACAGCGCCGACCGCACCGGCTTCGGCGGCCTGGAGGCCGTCGACGAGATCTCCATGGTCGCGGTGCCCGACCTGATGGCCGCCTACCAGCGGGGCGCGATCGACCTGGAGCAGGTCAAGGCCGTCCAGCTCGGCCTGATCGCGCACTGCGAGCTGATGGGCGACCGCGTCGCGATCATCGACCCGCCGCCGGGCCTCAACGCCCGCCAGATCCGCGTCTGGCGCCAGGAGACGGCCGGCTACGACTCCAAGTACGCGGCCCTGTACTACCCGTGGATCAAGTCCTTCGACCCGGCGACCGGCCAGTCCCGCCTGGTCCCGCCGAGCGGCCACGTCGCCGGTGTCTGGGCCCGCAACGACTCCGAGCGCGGCGTCCACAAGGCCCCGGCGAACGAGGTCGTGCGCGGCGCGGTGGACCTGGAGATCCAGATCACCCGCGGCGAGCAGGACCTGCTCAACCCCATCGGCGTGAACTGCATCCGCGCCTTCCCGGGCCGCGGCATCCGCGTCTGGGGAGCCCGCACCCTCTCCTCCGACCCGGCCTGGCGCTACCTGAACGTCCGCCGGTACTTCAACTACCTGGAGGAGTCGATCCTGATCGGCACCCAGTGGGTGGTGTTCGAGCCGAACGACCACGCCCTGTGGGCGCGGATCCGGCGCAACGTGTCGGCGTTCCTGGTCAACGAGTGGCGCAGCGGCGCCCTGTTCGGGGCCCGGCCCGAGGACGCGTACTACGTCAAGTGCGACGAGGAGACCAACCCGCAGGAGTCGGTCGACGTCGGCCGCGTCGTGTGCGAGATCGGCATCGCGCCGGTCAAGCCCGCCGAGTTCGTCATCTTCCGGCTGGCCCAGTTCTCCAGCGGCAACGGGGAGCTGGAGGAGTAACCGCTCCTCCCACCACCCCCATCGCAGTCAACTCCCTTAGAAGGAAAGCAAGATGAGTCTCCAGCCGGGTGATGCTCTCACTTCGCACAATTTCGGCCTCCAGATCGACGGCGTGATGGTCGAGTACCTCGCCGAGGTCAGCGGCCTCAGCCTGGAACAGGACGTCATCGAGTACCAGCAGGTCTCCGCGCAGGGCAAGCCGGTCACCAAGAAGCTGCCGGGCGTGAAGAAGGCCGGGACCTGCACGGTCGTACGCGGCATGACGCAGTCCGCGGCGTTCAACACCTGGATCACCGAGTCGATCAACGGCGTGATGGGCTCCGCCCGCAAGAACGCCACGATCATGGTGATGGACTACCAGAACAACCCGGTCAAGCGGTACAACATGCGCAACGCCTGGTGCAGCAAGATCGACACCAGCACGGTGAAGGCCGGCGAGGCGTCCGCGCTGACCGAGACGGTGACCATCACGTTCGAAGAACTGGTCATCGAGTAATGCGACGTACTGCTGTGCGGGCGGCGGCGCCCGCGGGCGGGGAGCAGGAGAACACTCCGCTCCCGCCCGCGGCGCCGGCGCCCGCGCCCGTCGCGCAGCGCCTGCGGACGGAGTTCCCCTTCGAACTGCCGAGGGGCTACGTCGACGAGGCGGGCACCGTCCACCGCGACGGCGTGATGCGGCTGGCGACGGCACGGGACGAACTCGTCCCGCTGCGGGACATCCGCGTCCAGGAGAACCCGGCGTACCTGTCGGTGGTCCTGCTGGGCCGGGTCATCACCCGCCTCGGCACGCTCCCGCTCGTCCACGACGGGATCGTGGAGAACATGTTCGCCTCCGACCTGGCGTTCCTCCAGGACTTCTACCGCCAGGTGAACGCGGAGGGCCACACCCGCGCGACCGTGGAGTGCCCGCACTGCGCGGAGCCCTTCGAGGTCGAACTCGGCGGGAGCCGCCTGGGGGAATCGTGACGTACGCGACCGACCGGCTGCACGAGGAGATCGCGTACGTCGCCTTCCACTTCCACTGGGGCCACGACGAGATCCTGGACCTGGAACACCACGACCGCCGCCGCTACACGGACAGCATCGCGTCCCTCGTGACGCGCGCGGAGGGCTGAGCGATGGGCTTCCTGGACCGCTTCCGCCGCTCCGAGGACCGTTCGGCGGACCGCCCCGAGGACCGTTCCGCGCGGGGCGGCGCACCGGAGCCGGGACCGGACGTGCCGGCCGCCGGTACGGCGTCGGCGGCCGGCGCGGGCTCCGCGCCGGTGCGTCCGCGCACGGCCGCCTGGTCCGCCCTGCCGCCCGTGCAGCGGGCGACGGGCGGCAGGGGCGCGGCCGGTGTCGCCGACCCCGGCTTCGGCGGCCGCCTGGCCACCTGGCAGAACCCCTCGTTCACCGGCGCGCCCTCACCCGCGGTCCTGGACGGCCGGTCGGGTGGCCTGCTGGACCACCTGACGTCGGTCCCGCCCCGGCAGCCGGCGTCACCGGCGCCGGCACCGGCCGAACGCCCCGCGCCGGTGGTACCGGTGGCGGCCCCCGTCGCGGGACCCGCGGCGGGACCCGCCGTGGGCGGGGCGCGGACGCCCGCGCCGGTGCCGGCGTCGGCGCAGCCCTCCGCCGTCCTGCCGGTGCCGTCCGCTCCCCCCGCGCCCGCCGCACCGGCGCGGGGCATCCGGGTGCAGCCGGCCCCCGCCCGCCCCGCCCCGGCGCAGGTGCCCCTGACGAAGGCGGCCGCGGCCGCCCCGGTACAGCGGCGCACCCTGCCCGCACGGGTCCCGCCGGCCCCGCGACCGGCCGCTGCCGCTGCCGGCACCGGTGCCGGCAGCGGTGAGGCCGGGGGCGCGCCCGCGGCACCGGGCAAGGAGCCCGTTTCACCGGCCGCGACGACGCCCCCGCCCGGCCCGGTCCCGTCGCCGGCCCCGGCCCGGACACCGGCCGGTGAGCCGACGACGCCGTCCGTGCAACGGGCGGTGGACGGGGAAGCCCGGGACCGGAGCGGTCCGGTGCCGGTGCCCTCGGCGAACCGGACGATCGGTCCCGGACCGGCCGTGAACCCGCCGTCCGACGCCGCGCCCCTGCCGGTCACCCGGCGGAGCGCCGCACCCGGCGCGGCCGCCGTTCCGCATGCCGGTCCGCCCGGCGGCCCGGCCCCCTCGGCACGCCCCGGCGCGGGCCCGGCCCCGACCGGCGCCGGTACGCCGGGCGGCGCTCCGGGTCCCGCCGTCGTGCAACGCGCCACCGGCCGGTCCGCGGCCGGCGACGGACCGGCGCCCGGCACCCCGCCCACGCCCGGCAGCGGGCCCGCACTCATGCCCGCGACCGGTACCGGTACGCCGGGGAGCGCGCCGCACCCGGTCGTCGCACAACGCGCCACCGGCCGGCCCGCCGCGTCCGGCGGCCGCCCCACGCCCGGCACCGCACCGGCCACCGGCGACGGGCCCGCGCCACGCACCGCACCCACACCCGCGTCCGGCACGGCGTCGGTCCCCGGCACGGGAACCGCGTCGCCCACCGGAACCCCGGGTGGCGCACCGGGTCCCGTCGCCGTGCAGCGCGCCGTCAGCCGGCCCGCCCCGTCCGGCGGCCGCACCACGCCCGGCACCGCACCGGCCACCGGCACCGCTCCCGGTGCCCCGGCCGCCCCCGGCACCGGGCCCGCTCCGGACGCCGGGACCCCGGGCACCGCACCGATCCCTGTGACCGTCCGGCGCACGGCAGGCCTGCCCGGCCTCTCCGGCACCCCGCCCACGTCCGGTGGTGCCGCACGGACCGCCGTGCCCTCCCCCTCCCCCTCCTCCTCGCCGGCCCGGACCGGCGTGTCCGGTGACCGGCCCGCGTCCGCCGCCGGGCAGGCCACCAGTGCCGGTCCCGCACCCGCGTCCGGCACCGGGTCCGCTCCGGCCGCCGGGACGCCGGGCGGCGCGCAGAGCCCCTCCGTCGTGCAACGCACCCCCGGCCGCCCCGCCCCGGCAGCACCCCGTCCCGCCCCCGGCGACGCCACGGGGGCGGCCGTCCCCGCACCGGGCCCGGCCGGCCCGCCCGCCGCCGCGCCGGCCCCCCGCACCGCTCCCGTCGTCAGGCCCGTGTCCGGTTCCCGCGCCGCGAGCGGCAGGGACGGCGGCGGCAGGGACGTGCGGCGCTCCGCCCTCGGCTCCCCTTCACCGCACGCCCCGCACGCCCTGTCCGCCTCTTCCGTCCCGGTGGTCGACTCCGAGGCCCGGCCGTCCTCGACCGGCACACCGACGCCGGCGCCGTCCGCCGCCGCGGGTCCCTCCGCCGTGCAGCGCTCGGCCGTACCCGGTGCGGGTGCGCCGGTGGCGTCGGGCCGCGACACCGCCGCCCCCGGCATCCCCGGCGCCCCCTCCCCCCTCGTCCACAAGGCCGCCCGGGCCGGCCGGCCGGCCGACCCGACCGGTGCGCCGCGGGCGGGCACGGACGGCCGCACCGCACCGGCGGCCCCCTCGTCGCCCACCCCGGGCGGCCCCTCCGGCGCCACCCCGGACGCCGCCCTGGACGGCCGGCGCCCGACCGCGCCCGACCGGCCCGTACCGACATCGCCGACGTCACCGACACCTCCGACGGTCCCCTCCGCCCCCCTGCCGCCGGCCGCCCCCGCGGCCCGCACCGGAGCGACGGCCCCGACGGCATCCCCCGTCCAGCGGAGCACGCGCCGCGCCGGTCTGGGCGCCCCCGCGCGCGGGAACCCGGACGGCACCGACCCGTCCCCGGCCGCCGTGCCGCCGCCCGCCGCCACCGCGTTCGCGCCGCCCACCGGCTCCGCCGTGCCGACGGCGTCCGCCCGCCCGGTGCCCCCGCGGCCCTCCGCGCGGCGCGCTCCCGGTGCGGCCGTCCCCGTCGGCCGCCCGCGTCCCGCCCTCGGCGCCCCGCTCACCGGCCGCCCCCCGGAGGCGGTGTCCCCCGGTGCCCCCGCGACCCCGCCCGCCGTGCAGCGCGCCACCGCGCCGCGCACCACCGCCGGCCGTCCGGCGACGCCGCCCACCCCGCTCCCCGGCATGTCCCTGCCCGACGCCCCCGCGTCCCCGGGGCCCGTCCCCGCCCCGGCGCCGGCGTCGAGCACACCGGTCCCGCCCGCCCCGCCCACCTCACCGGCCCCGTCGGCCCCACCGGCGACCGGCGCGTCCGCCCCGGCCCGCCCGGTGCCCGCCCCGGCATCCGCCGTCCCGCCCGTGCGGCCCGCCGTACAGCGCGCGACACCGCACGTGACACCACGGGCGACGCCCTCCACGACACCGCACGCGAGTGGATCCACGACCGCCCCCGCCCGGACGAGGCCCATGAAGACCACACCCCCCGTCGGCCCGCGGTCCCTCGGCCCGGTCCCCGTCGCCGTACCGCTGCGCCGTACCGCGCCCGGTGCCGGACCCCGGCCCGTCGTCCAGCCCCTGCGGACGACGCCCTCGGCGACCCTCCCGGCGGAACGCCCCGCCCCGCCCGCGGCCCCGGCGCCTCTCCCGCTGTCCCCGTCGGCTCCGCCCACCCCGTCCGCGCCGGTGATCCGACGCACCTCGGCGGCCCCGCCCGCCCCGGTGGCCCGCACGGCGCCGCCCGCCCCGGTGATCCAGCGTGCCCCGGCCGTCCAGCGCACCCCGGACGCCCACACACCGCTCCCCGCCGCGCACTCCGACGGCCCGCCTCCGTACTCCGACGACCCGCCCCCGTACGACCAGGGCTCCCCGCCGCCCGCCTACTCGGAGGTCCCGAAGGGCGGCTTCGACCCCCGCGCGCTCACCGACTTCCAGCTGGACGAACTCACCCACCGCCTGACGGGCCGCATCACCCGTCTCCTGCGCACCGAACTCCGCATGGACCGCGAACGCGTCGGCCGTCTCCGCGACCCCCGCCACTGACGGCCCCGCCACCGACGGCCCCGCCACCGACCGCTCCGGCACCGACCGCGTCCGCGCCCGCCGCCCGCTTCCCCGCTGAACCAGAAAGGCCCCTCGATGTCCCGCGATCTCGACCCGGGCTCCACCATCTTCTTCACCCTGACCATCGACGGGGAGAGCCTCGGTTACTTCAACGGGTGCGACGGCCTGTCCTCCAAGGTGGAGATCGAGCACCGGCAGGAGGGCGGCAACAACGGGTTCGTCTGGCAGCTCCCGTCCCGCGTCACCTTCTCCACGATCCGGCTGACCCGGCCCCTCACCCCGGACACCACCAAGGTCGCCAAGTGGATCTCGTCGGTCACCACCGGCGTGTCCCGGCCGACGGCCCAGATCGCGGCGCTGCGCGCGGACGGTTCCGAGGTGGCGCGGTGGGGCCTGATCGACGTGCTGCCGGTCAGCTGGCAGGGGCCGTCGCTGGATCCGGCGAACCCGGGCGTCGCGACGGAGGTCCTGGAGATCACCCACCACGGCTTCACCGACTGAGCCGACCGAGCCGACCGAGGGACAGGCAGAGGCACAGGCAGAGGGACAGAGGGAAGCAACTCATGGCCAAGGGAAGCAAAGGCGGCGCGGGCAAGAGCCTGGTGCGGGCCACGCTCGCCATCCACGAGCCGCCCGTCGGCTCCAGCACCACGCCGGGCGGGCTCATCAGGTCGTTCGGGTTCGACTTCAACCCGTCGCGGCTCCAGCTGGGCCGCCGCGCCCAGTGGAAGGTGACGCCGACGGCCGCCGTCCGCGACGGCTCCGTACCGGAGTTCATGGGTCCGGAGCCGCGCGAGATGACGGTCGAGATCTTCCTGGACTCGTCCGAGCGGCCGGGCAGCAACACGGTCCTGAAGAAGGTGGAATCGCTCCTGGAGTGCTGCGAGGTGACCACCAAGAGCATCGGCGCCAAGCAGCCGTCGCCGCCGTGGGTGGTGTTCCAGTGGGGCTCGTTCTCGACGGCCCGCTTCACGGCGTACGTCAGCAGCGTCGAGGTGAACTACTCGCTGTTCGGGACGACGGGCGTGCCCATCCGGGCCACCTGCCAGGTGCGGCTGCACGAGATCCCCAGCAAGACCAAGGGCCAGAACCCGACCTCGGGCGCGCTGACCGCGCAGCGCGTGCACCGGGTCGTCGCGGGCGACTCCCTGCAGTCGCTGGCCTGGCGGGAGTACGGCGACACGGCGGCCTGGCGGACCATCGCCGAGGCGAACGGCATCGACGACCCGAACCGGCTGGCCACCGGCACCGAACTGGTGCTGCCCGCCGTCGAGGAGGTGCGTTTCTGATGGTGCAGTCGGCGTACTCGAGCGTCATCCAGGTCACCCTCGGCGGCAGCCCGCTGCCCCCCGACTTCGCGCCGCTCCTCGTGGAGGGCTGGGTGGACCAGGGTCTGGGCGTGCCGGCGGCGTTCCGGCTCACCTTCCGCGACCCCTACCGCCAGGTCCTCGGCAAGCTGGGCGTCACGTTCGGCACCCCCGTCGTCCTCGCCCCGGTCGCCGACGGCAAGGGCGCCTCGGACCCCCTCCTCACCGGTGAGGTCTGCGGTCTGGAGGCCGACTACGACGGCACCGGCACCTTCACCGTCATCCGCGGCTACGACTTCGGCCACCGCCTGATGCGCCAGCGCCGGGTCGCCGCCTACCGCAACCAGAGCGCCTCGGACATCGCCCGCAAGCTGGCCGCGCAGGACGGCGTCCCGGTCGGGAGGATCGAGTCCACCAAGACCGTCTACGAGTTCATCAGCCAGGCCAACGTCACCGACTGGGACTTCCTCGCCCGGCTGGCCGACGAGAACGAGATGGTCATGTCGGTGGACGCCAAGGGCAGGTTCCAGTTCGTCAAGCCCGACCCGGCGTCCGGCGCGCCGCCCACCTCGACCCCCGGCGACAAGAGCCCCTTCGTCCTCGAGGCCGGCACCGACATCCTCCGGCTGCGCGCCGCCGTCACCTCCGCCGAGCAGGTCGCGACCGTCGAGGCACGCGGCTGGGACGTGACGACGAAGAAGAAGCTCACCGCGACCACCCCCGCCACCGGCAACCCCGGCATCAGCATCGGCACCACCCCCGGCGAGGCCGCCGCCAAGTTCAAGCCGGCCAAGCTGGTGGACGCGCAGACGCCGTACGACCGGCAGTCCGAGGTGAAGTTCGCCGCCGAGGCCCTCGCCGACGACGTGACCGGCTCGTTCGCCGAGCTGGAGGTCGCCGCGCGCGGCACCCCCCGACTGCGTCCCGGCCTGCCCGTCACCCTCGCCGACGTCGGCGCCCCCTTCGAGGGCAAGTACACCGCCACCTCCGTACGGCACGTCTTCGGCGACGGCAAGCACTACGAGGCGTGGGTCACGGTCAGCGGGCGGCAGTGGCGGTCCCTGTACGGGCTCGCCTCCGGCGGCGGCGGCACCGTCAACGGCCTCCACCTGCCCGGTACCGTCAACGCGCTGGTCACCGACGTCCGGGACCCCCTCCTCCAGGGCCGCGTCAAGCTCCAGTTCCCCTGGCTCGACGACGCCTACGTCAGCGACTGGACGCGCGTGGTGCAGTGGGGCGGCAAGCGCGGCGGTTCGATCTTCCCCCTCGACGTGGGCGACGAGGTGCTGGTCGCCTTCGACCGGGGTGCCCTCGACCACCCGTACGTCATCGGCGGCCTCTACAACGGCAAGGACAAGCCGACCCCCGTCAAGGACGTCCCCCTGCACGACGGTGCCCGCCAGCGCGCCTCCCGGCACACCCTGTCCGACCGCGAGGGCAACCGCGTGGACCTGCTCAGCCAGCGGGTCGGCGGCAAGCAGGGCGTGCGGGTGGCCAGCGGCGACGACAAGCTCGTCATCAACCTCGACCGGGCGCAGACCGAGATCACCGTGGACAGCAAGGGCACCGTCAGCATCACGGGCAGCCGCTCGGTGTCCGTCAAGGCGGGCACCGACCTCACCCTCAGCGCGGGCCGCAACATCGCCATCCGCAGCGGCGGCTCCCTCACCCTCCGGGGCAGCCTGGTCAACATCAGGTCCATGACGGGCATGGTGTCGATGGACGCGGCGGGCCTGCTGAACCTCAAGGCGGGCGCCGCCGCCACCCTGAGCGCGGGAGCCGCCGTCCAGATCAACTCCACCGCCAACGTGGGCATCCGGGCCGCGACCCTCATGCTCCAGGGCATGGTCATGGTCAACGCCAAGCCGTACCCGCTGCCGTGACGCGCGGACCGTACGCCGTGAGAACCAGGAAAAGGCAGGTGGCCCTCTGATGGCCGAGCAATTCGTCGGATCGGGCTGGGCGTTCCCGCTCCGCATCGGCCCCACCGGGGGCATCGCCCTGGTGAGCGGCGAGCGCGAGATCGAGGAGGCGATCCGGCTGGTCCTGGCGACCGCGCCGGGCGAGCGCCCGATGCGGCCGGAGTTCGGCTGCGCCATCCACGACCTCGTGTTCGCCCCGGTCAACGAGGCCACCGCGGGCCGCATCCAGCACGAGGTGTACACCAGCCTCGACCGCTGGGAGCCGCGCATCGAGGTCACCGACGTCGAGGTCACCGCGGGCGCCGAGCAGGGCGTGCTGTTCATCGACGTCCGCTACGCGATCCGCGGCACCAACAACCCGCGCAGCCTCGTCTTCCCCTTCTACGTCATTCCGTCCCACGACGAGCCGGACGCCCCGGCCTCCTCGGGTACGGCTCCCGAAAGCGACCGCTGATGGCCCTGCCCTCCCCCAATCTGGACGACCGCCGCTTCCAGCAGTTCGTCGACGACGCCAAGCGCTACATCCAGCAGCGCGCCCCGGAGTGGACCGACCACAACGTCTCCGACCCCGGCGTCACCCTCGTCGAGACGGTCGCCCACATGGCCGACCAGATCGTCTACCGCCTCAACCGGGTGCCGGAGAAGAACCACCTCGCCTTCCTCGACCTGGTCGGCATCCACCTGTTCCCGCCGTCCGCGGCCCGCACCGACGTCACCTTCTGGCTGTCGGCGCCGCAGGAGGAGACCGTGCTGCTGCCGGTGGGCACCGAGGTGGCGACCGTGCGCACGGAGAGCGAGGAGGCGGTGGTCTTCGCGACGGAACGCGAACTGTCCGTCATCCCGTGCGAGTTGCGCCACCTCGTGGTCCAGCACCAGGGCGAGCCGGTCACCGACCGGACCACCGACCTCGTCGAGGGCAAGGACCTGCTGTGCTTCTCGGAGGCCCCGCAGCCCGGCGACTGCATGCTGCTCGGTCTCAGCGCGGCCGTCCCGCACTGCGCGGTCGCCCTCGAACTCGACAGCCGGGTGGACGGCGTCGGCGTCGACCCGCGCCAGCCCCCGCTGGTGTGGGAGGCGTGGACGGAGGACGGCTGGCAGGCCTGCGAGGTCGACCGCGACGGCACCGGCGGCCTCAACCGGCCCGGCGAGGTCGTCCTGCACGTCCCCGCCGGCCACGTGCTGTCCCGCTCGGGCGGCCAGGAGGCCGGCTGGCTGCGCTGCCGCGTCACCGAACCGCTGCCCGGCCAGCCCTTCTACACCACCTCGCCCACCGTGCGCTCCGCCGAGGCCTTCACGGTCGGCGGCACCGCCCCCACGGTCCACGCCGAGACGGTGTACGACGAGGCGCTCGGCGAGTCGACCGGCCTGCCCGGCCAGCGGCTGCGCCTGGCCCACGCCCCGGTCGTCGGCGACGACCCGCCGCTGCTGCTGCAGACCGCCGAACACGAGGGCTGGACCGACTGGCGGGTCGTCCCGCACTTCGCCGCGTCCGGTCCCGCCGACCGCCACGTCACCCTCGACGCGGCGACCGGCGAGATCGCCTTCGGCCCGGCCGTGCGCGAACCCGACGGCACCCTCCGCCAGTACGGGGCCGTCGCCCCCAAGGGCTCCGTCGTCCGCGCCCGCCGCTACCGCACCGGCGGCGGCCGGGCGGGCAACGTGGCCCGCGGCGCCGTACAGGTGCTGCGCACCTCCGTGCCGTACGTCTCCGAGGTCGTCAACCGGGAGGCCGCGCGCGGCGGTGTCGACGGCGAGACGGTCGACGAGGCGAAGGTGCGCGCCCCCATCACCCTGCGCGCCCAGGAGCGTGCCGTGACGCTGCGCGACTACGAGGAACTCGCCCGCCGCGCCGCCCCCGAGACCGCCCGCATCACCTGCCTGGAGGGCGAACCCGACGAGCACGGGGCCTACGCCGTGCGGGTGCTGGTGGTCCCGCAGGCCGTCCCCGACCCGGGCGGGCGGCTCCGCTTCGAGCAGCTCGTCCCCGGGGACGCCCTGCTGGACCGGATCACCCGGCACCTCGACGAACGGCGCCTGATCGGCACCCGACTGGCCGTCGGACCGCCGTACTACCAGGGCGTCACCGTCGTCGCCACGGTGCACGCCTTCCGCGGCGTCGACACCGACCGGGTGCGCCGCCGGGCCCACGACGCCCTCTACCGGCACCTCGACCCGCTGACCGGCGGCGCCGACGGCCGCGGCTGGCCCTTCGGGCGGCCCGTCCAGTCGGGCGAGGTCTTCGCCGTCCTGCAGCGCGTCCCCGGCGTCGAACTCGTCGACCAGGTCATCCTGCACCCCGCCGACCCGCTCACCGGCAAACGCGGCGAGGCCACCGACCGCATCGACCTGTCCGCGCCCGCCCTGGTCTTCTCCTACGACCACCGCGTCCGGGTGATCGGGGACGGCTCGTGAACCCGGTCTCCGTCCACCCGGCCGCCGCACGCCCGGCCTCCGCGCGTGCGGAAGGGGTGTCGGGATGAGGGGCTCGATCGACGGGCTCGCCTCGTCCGCGCCGATCGGCGTCATGCTGCCCGCCGTGTTCGCCGACGACGACCTCGCCCAGCGGTTCGTCGCCGGACTCGACGAGGTGATCGCCCCGATCTTCAACGTCCTCGACTGTCTGCCCGCCTACTTCGACCCGGCCCTCGCCCCCGTCGACTTCACCCGGTGGCTGACCGGCTGGGTCGGCGCCGAGACCGACGGGACGGAACCGGAGGAACGGCTGCGCGCGGCGGTCGCGGCGGCCGCCTACCTGCACCGGGTGCGCGGCACCCGGCGCGGCCTCGCGGAGGCGGTCCGGCTGGCCTTCGGGGCGGAGCCGGAGATCTCCGAGAGCGGCGCCGCCGCCTGGAGCGCCCGCCCGCTCGGCCCGGTCCCCGGCGCACCCCGCCCCCACCTGCACGTCACGCTCCGCCTGCCCGACCCGGGTCCGGCGGACGAACACCGCCTCGACGCCCTCGTGGCGGCCGCCCGCCCCGCCCACATGCCGTACACGGTCAAGGTGACCGTCGCCGAAAGGACCCCGGAGAGATGACCACCCTGAACTGCGCCGAATGCGGCACCCGGGCGGAGCCGGGTCAGTCCTTCTGCGACGCCTGCGGTGCCGTCCTGAGCTGGACGGACCGCGCCCCCGCCCGCGCGGCGGCACCCGCCGGCACGGCCGCTGGCGCTCCGGGTCCCGGCGCCGCGGCCCCGTCCTCCTCCCCGGCGGCCTCCTCCCGGACGACCGGTTCCGACAGCGAGGACACGGCGGAGAACGTGCTCCCGCCCGTGCCCCCGTCCGACGACACGGCGGCCACCGAGCCCGTGCCGGCCGCCGCCCCCACGGTGCCGACGCCCACGGCCGGCGACGCCACCCGTTCCGACGCCGACGCCGAGGCCGAGGCCCTGAACGCCCGGGCCCGTTCCCTCCTGGTCCCCGTCGCCGACCCCGAGGCCCGTCCCACGCCGCCCCCGTCGGTCGTGCCGGTGCTGCCGGGGCGGCCGGTGGCGGACCGGCCCCAGGTGCGGGCGCCCGGTCCGCAGCAGGGCGACGAGAACGGGCTCCCGTGTCCCTGGTGCTCGACCCCGAACCGCCCCGACCGGCACTACTGCACGCGCTGCGCGATGCCGATGACCAGGGAGGACCACGCGGTCCAGCACCGCCCGTGGTGGCGCCGGGTGCTGGACTTCCGCAACCGCGAGACCCCGTGGGCGGGCGACCGGCCCCGGCTGCGGCGCACCTTCGACCGCGTCGTGACCTGGGTGGTGGCCGCCGCCGTCCTCAGCCTGCTGATCTGGGTCGGGGTGAGCCTGCCGGGCTGGATCCAGGCCACCCGCGACCACTTCGCCAAGCGTGCCCAGGTCGTCCCCGACCAGATCCTGGCGTCCCGCTCCTACCCGGGACACAAGCCCGACCTGCTCCTCGACAAGGTGAACAACACCTGGTGGGGGCCGGGCGTCTCGCAGTCGGGCGAGGGCGAGTGGGTCGAGGCCCGGTTCGCCGAGCCGACCCGGCTGCTGGACCTGATCATCACGCCGGGCACCTCCACCCGCGCCGACCAGCTGTCCCAGTCGGCCCTGCCGCATCGCATCAAGGCGACGATCACGACGAAGGACGGCGGGACGACGACCCGGGACATCGTCCTCGACCAGAGCGCGGGCGGCCAGCGGCGGTCGTTCCGCGTCGGCGAGGTGACGAAGGTCCGCTTCACCCTGGAGTCGGCGTACGGCGCCTCGGCGGCCAAGCAGGTCGCCATCGCGGAGATCGAGTTCTTCGGCCGGTCCAGCGCGAACACGTCCTGACGGCGACGGGGGCGGCCGCCGCACGGGCGGCCGCCCCGGACGCGCGGGAGGCGAGGGCGGGACGGGGCGGAGGCGGAAAACGACGAGTCCCACCCCGTTCGGCACGGGATGGGACTCGTTCAGCGGAGCGCCGGGCAGGCCTTGCACCTGCATTTCCCCACAGGAAGTGGGGCGTCTTTCCTTGGACCACCAACGCAGAACCGATTCGCCGCTGTTGTGGCGACCAGCTCAAGATCAATGTTACACGGTTGTCCGCGCCCCGCCAACCCGGGCCGCGGAGGACCCCGTCAGCCCATCTCGTCGACGTCCAGGTCCGGCCCGACGACCAGCGTGACGACCCCCGCCTGCGCGTCCGCCGCCGCGGCCGACCGCGCCTTCGGCAGCCGCGAGGACAGCACCGCGGCCTGCTTCTCCAGCCCGGCCGGGAAACCGACGGACGTACGGGTCACCGTCTCGGGGGCGTTGCCCGTGCCGCTCACGGTGAAGCCCATCGTGCGGAGCTTCTCGGCGACGGCAGCGGCCCGTCCGGACCGCCCGGTGCCGTTGAGGACCCGGACGCTGACCTGGGAGGCGTACACGAGGTCCTTCGCCGCGGCCTGCAGCCGGGCCTTGGTCGTCTCCTTGTCCTTGGCCAGGGAGGTGAACAGGTCGGCCGCCTGCGGGTACTGCCAGACCACGTTGGCCTTGTCCGTCGGGACGTCGGCCTCACGCGGGTAGTTGGGCACGGTGAGGAAGGCCAGCCGGTCGCTGGGTATGCCCTTGAGTTCGTCGGCCAGCCCGTAGATCTGCTTGATGCCGGCCAGGTCCGGGTCCGTGGTCAGCGACTTGGTCGCGGACTGCAGGAAGCCGTAGAGGGCGTTGGGGCTGGTCAGTTTCGACTGGGCCTTCTCCGCGAGGGCGTCCATGAACTCCTGCTGGCGGCCGATGCGGCCGATGTCGGAGCCGTCGCCGACGCCGTAGCGGACCCGGACGTAGCCGAGGGCCTTCTCGCCGTCGACCGTCTGGCAGCCGGCGTCCATCTCCAGCTTGGCCTTGTCGGACTTGATGGGCTCCTTCGGGCAGACCTCGATGCCGTCGAGCGCGTCGACCATGCCCTTGAAGCCGGAGAAGTCGACCGACATGAAGTGGTCGATGCGCAGGCCGGTGTGGGCCTCGACGGTCTTGATGCTGCACGCGGCGGCCTCGGCGACCTCGCCGCTGGTGCCGCCTATCGCGAACGCCTCGTTGATCTTGGCCTTGTGCGGGGTGGAGGTCTTGCCCCCGCCCATCTCGCAGGAGGGTATGTCCACCCAGGAGTCGCGCGGGAAGGACACCACCGCGGCCCATTCCCGGTTCGCCGGTATGTGCAGCACCATGAGCGTGTCCGACTGCATGGTGGTCAGGTCCTTGCCGTACTCGGCGTTCGCGCCGTCCCGGCTGTCGGAGCCCACGATCATGATGTTCTTCGAGCCCGGGCTGAGGTTCTCGGGCCGGTCGCCGCCCAGTTTGTCGTCCACGGCGGCGGAGTCGATGTTGTTGTTGAGGTCGTTGTAGACCCACGCACCGACACCGCCGACACCGAGGACGACCACGGCGGTCGCCCCGGCGCCCCAGGCCACGACCCGTCCGCGCCGGGTCAGCCGCGTCCCGCCGGGTCCGCCCCGGTCTCCGCCGCCGCGCCGCGCCCCGCTCCCGCGGCCGGTCGCCGCCGCCTGGATGTGTCCACGCCTTCTCGTCCCGCTCACCGGCGCTCGCCTCCGCCTCGGCCGTTCTTCACCCCGTACACCGTGCTCGGATCGTCCGGTGTTGGATCTTCGTGGACGACGAAACCCTACATGCGGGTAGACATACGTCCCGGATACCCCTGACGTCTCACCAGACTCCGGTACGGGCCGGATGGTTGCCCTCTCCCGTCAGGACGGGCACACGTGTCCGTCGCCCGGCGGTCCCGGCGATTGCGCCCGCGGCCGCACGGTCACCGGCAGCACCCGCCCGCGCCGGTGGACGAGCGTCTCCAGGTCGCCGTGGCCGTACGCCCGGGGCAGGCGCCCCCCGCGGAGCAGCTCGCGGGGGCTCGCCCGGGAGCGCCGTACGGGCGAGGAGGCCGGGGAGGGCCGGTGGCACGCGGGAAGCGTGGCGGCGGCCCGGGCCCGTCGTCCGTCACGGACCGGCGCGGGAGGACGCCGTCGAGGTGCTCCCGGTCCGGGGGCGGGGTCCGGTCCGGGGGCGGGGTCCGGTCCGGGGGCGGGGTCCGAACTGCTCTTTGGGTCCGTCTCCGTCCGGGTGCCGCGGGACCGGTCGTGCCTTCCGGGGTGCGTGCGGTCGTCATCATGAGCCGGTGCCTCAGCTCCTGCGTGTCGTCCTCGGGGCGGTCCTCGCCGCGGTCGCCCTGGTCGCCTGGCCCCCCTGCGTGCCGTCCGGGGGCGGACCGCCGGTGCCCGCGGGGGCGTTCGGGGCGTACGTCGGGTACGACGCCGACGGGGTGCGGCGGATCGCGGGGCTGGACGGGTGGGTGGGGGCGGCGACGCCCCGGGTCGGGCGGGCGTACCTGCCCGGGGACCGGTGGAGCAACATCGAGGGGGCGCCCGGCTACCTGGAGCACTGGGCGCGGTGGCGGACGGCCCGCGCGGACCGGATGTTCGTGCTGAACGTGCCCATGCTGGAACGCACCGAGGAGCCGCTGCCCGACGCCGTCGTCCGGGCGGAGCTGCGGGCGGGCGCGCGCGGCGCGTACGACGGCCACTTCCGGACGCTCGGCCGGCGGCTGGTCGGCCTCGGGGTGCCGGACAGCGTGCTCGTCGTCGGCTGGGAGATGAACGGGACCACCTACACCCACCGCTGCGGGCCGGACCCCGCCGCCTGGAAGGCCTACTGGGCGCGGATCGTGACGGTGATGCGGTCGGTGGCGGGGCAGCGGTTCCGGTTCGAGTTCACGCCGAGCCGGGGGCGGGACGCCGTCCCGTGGACCGACTGTTACCCCGGCGACGCCCACGTCGACGTCATCGGCATGGACGCCTACGACCAGCCGGCGGGCATGTCCTTCGCGGAGCAGGTGAGCGAGCCGTACGGGCTGGCGGCGCACGTGCGGTTCGCGGCGGAGCACGGCAAGCCGGTGTCGTACCCGGAGTGGGGACTGTTCCGCAACGGGGACGACGCCGCCTATGTGCGGGGCATGCTCGGCTGGTTCGCCCGGCACCGGCCGCTGTACCAGACCGTCACCGACTACTGCCCGCACGGGGTGTGGCGGTGCCGGGACAATCCGCGGGCGTCGGCCGCCTACCGTGCGGGTCTCGCGGAGCGGCGGGCCGGCCGTACGGCGGGTCGCGGCGACGTGTCGGCGGCGCATCCGTTCGGCTGAACGCCGGGCGTGCCGTTCCGCCCGTCGCGACCGGCGGTCCGATGATCCCAAGATGCGACGAGAACACCACGCGCGCCTTCCGCGGACGTGCCTCGCCCCGGCGCGAAAGCCCCTGGCCGCCCTCCCGTCCGCCCTGGTGGCCGCGCTGCTCGCGGGTGTGCTGCTCGCGGGTGCACTGGTGGCGCTCACCGCGCCGTCCGCCGGGGCGGCGGGCCGCACGGTCCCGGCCGCCGCGCCGCCCGGCGGGACGGGGAACGCGGTGCTCCGCGGGGGGACCGCCCGGGCCGTGCGCGCGCACGAGAAGGCCCGCGCCCGCGTCGACCGGCTGCGCGCGCGGGACGCCCTGCCCGAGAAGGTCAGGTCCGCCGAGCGGCGCCGCAAGGCGATCCGGGCCGGGTTGTGGGACGCGCTGTGGTCGGTGGCCCGCGGCCTGCGCGACCCCGTCGCCGTCGACCCCTCCGGACGCGCGGGCCACTGCCCGGCCGCCCACGGCCGCGGCCGCGCGCCCGGGGGCCGGGCCGTCGGGACCGACGGGACCGACAGGAACGACAGGAACGACAGGAACGACAGGAACGACAGGACTGAGAGCGACGGGAACTGGACGGCTCCGACCCGCCGCTTCCGCCTCTCCGCCGGTTACGCCGCCCGCGGCTCCCACTGGGCCCACCGGCACACCGGCCAGGACTTCGCCGTGCCCGCCGGGACCCCCGTGCACGCCGTCGGCCCCGGCACCGTCCGCGCGACGACCTGCGGCGACGGCTTCGGCAACCAGGTCGTCGTCCGCCACCCGGACGGCTACTTCACGCAGTACGCCCACCTGTCCCGCATCGACGTCCGCAAGGGCGAACGGATCGCGGCGGGCCGGCGCCTCGGCCTCGCCGGCGCGACCGGCAACACCACCGGTCCGCACCTGCACTTCGAGGTGCGGATCACGCCGTACATGGGGTCCGCGGTGTCACCGCTGCCGTGGCTGCGGAGGAAGTCGGTCGACATCGGCGGGTGACGTGCGCCCCTCCCGGCGCCTTCGGGCCCGCCCCGGCCGCCCCGGCGCCCTCAGCGCGCCCGCCCCGGCCGGTACACCGCGAGGGCCCAGATCACGAAGACGTCGATGGCGATCAGGACGATCGACCAGACGGGGGCGTACGGCAGGAACAGGAACTGCAGGACCAGGCTGACGGAGGCGAGGACGATGCCGGTGACTCGGGCCCAGGTCGCGCCCTGGAGGACGCCCCAGCCGGCCACCGCGGCCACCACGCCGACGATCAGCAGGATCCAGCCCCAGCCGGTGAGGCTGATCTCGTAGACGTAGTCGCCGATCCGGCCGTACACGTCGTCCTCGGAGATCGCGGCGATGCCCTGGAAGACCGCGAGGAATCCGTTGACCAGCATCAGCACGCCCGCGAAGGTGGCTCCGCCGGCGGCCAGGCCGCTCTCGGCGGACGGTCCCGAGGACCGGCCGTCCGCACCGGCGGGACCGGTGCCCTGGTGCGAGGGGTCCCAGACGGGGGAACCCCCGCGTTTTCCGGGCTGCGCCGTCTCGGCCATGGCCGTACCCGCCTCTCTGTCCGTCCGTGGGGTGTTCCGTCCCCCCGACGATCCGTCCGGGCGCGGGACACCACCACGGGGAGTGGGCCGCACGGGTGAGCCGGCATGCGCGGCGGGACGGTCCGGCCTTCACTGGGGGAGATCACGGGAACCCCGCCGACCCACGACGCCGGAGGCACCATGCCCGCCCACCGCACCCGCCCGGCCAGGGCGACCGCCCGCACCGCGACCTGCGCCGCCGCGCTGCTCGGCCTCACCGTCCTCACGGGCTGCTCGGACGGGGACAGCCCTTCGGGGGTGGCCAGCCGGGCCGCGTCCGCGGCGGAGTCGGCTCGCGACCGGGCGACCGCCGCCGCGTCCTCGCTCGCCTCCCGGGCCACGGAGGGCTTCGCGTCGGCGACCGCGGAGGCGGGCCGCAAGCTGGACGGGATCACGGGCGGGGCGGAGGCGAAGGACGACGTGAAGGCCGGCACCCCGAAGGCGGACGGCGACCGCACCGTGGTCGAGGTGACCGCCACCAACACCGACGACACGACGAGGTCCTTCGCCGTCCAGGTCGACTTCACCGACCAGGACGGCACCTGGCTCGACACGGTCGTCGTCACCGTCCCCGACGTCCCGGCCGGCAAGCCCGGCACGGCGACGGCCCGCAGCAACCGCCGGCTCTCGGGCGAGGTCGAGGCGAAGGTGCCGCGGGCGGTGCGGTACTGAGACGTCGCGGCCGAGGAGTCGACCGGGACCACCGGGCACGGCGCCGGGACCGCCACCGCGGTCCGGGTGACGCAGGTCACTTCCCTCTGGTGTCAGAACGACGGAGGCCGTCCGGTCAAGGGAGTGCGGGCACACCCGCCGCACCACCCACGACGACACAGGAGCCCACCATGGAAGCCCGGTTGAACTTCGTGGCCAGCCCGGTCGCGGCCAAGGCGATGAAGCACGTCGTCGCCGCCGCCATGACCCTCGGGGAGTCGACGCTGCCCGCCTCGACCCGTGAACTGGTCATGCTGCGCGCCAGCCAGATCAACGGCTGCGCGGGCTGCGTCGACATGCACACCAAGGACGCCGCGGCGGCCGGGGAGACCGCGCAGCGTCTCCACCTGGTCGCGGCCTGGCGCGAGGCGAAGGTCTTCACCGACGCCGAACGCGCGGCCCTCCGACTGGCGGAGGAGGGCACCCGCATCGCCGACGCGGCCGGCGGCGTCCCCGACGAGGTGTGGGCCGAAGCCGCCAAGCACTACGACGACGACCAGCTCGCCGTCCTGGTCGCCCAGATCGCCCTCATCAACGCCTTCAACCGTGCCAACGTGATCACCCAGCAGCCCGCCGGGGACTACGTGGTGGGCCAGTACCGCTGACGGGACCGGACGACGCGAAGCGTTCCCCGGCTGGCTCCACACCCACCATCACCACCGCGGACACACCGCGCTGAAGGGCCGACCACCCGCCGGCCGCGTCCCCGACCTCACAGGGCAATGCACCTAGCGCCGGGCGTCGTTGTCGCTGCCGACGTCGGGTGCGTCGGTGGACAACAGGTGTTCGGCGCCGCCTTCGAGGGCCTTGGCCGTCTCGGTGGAGCGGGGGAGCATGGTCTTCTCGTAGGTGCGGATCGCGTCGGCGACGGTGGTGGCGTTCGCGAGAGCGAGGGCGATCTCGCTGGCGTCGAGCATGGCGAGGTTGACGCCGACGCCGAGCGGGGGCATGAGGTGGGCGGCATCTCCGAGCAGGGTCACCGTCGGGTTGTGTTCCCACGTGTGCGGGACCGGGAGGGCGAAGATCGGACGGTCGACGTAGGGGCCGTCGTTCTCGGTGATCATCCGGCGCATGCGGGGCGACCAGTGGGCGTACTCGCCCAGGAGCAGGGCGCGGATGCCGTCGGTGTCCTCGACCGTCAGGCCGCTCGTGCTGATCCAGTCGACCGGGACGCGTCGGATGATGTAGACGCGGATGTGGTTTCCACTGTTGCGCTGGGCGAACAGGCCGCGCTCGCCGTCGGCTGCGTGGGCGCTGCCCTGGCCGACCAGCTCGGCCAGGTCCGGGTGCCGGTTCTCGACGTCTGAGAACCATGCTTCCAGGAAGCTCACCCCGGTGTATTCGGGGACGGCGGGGGACACGGCCGGGCGGACGCGGGAGGAGGCGCCGTCGGCGCCGATGACCAGATCGGTCTGGACGGTCGTGCCGTCGGTGAAGTGCAATCGCCGCGGACCGTCGTCGGGTCCACTGATCCTGTCGACGGCGCGGCCCCAGCGCACGGTTCCCGGTCGCAGGGAGTCGAGTAGCAGGTTGCGCAGCTGGCCACGGTCGATTTCCGGCTTGAAGAGTTCGTCGGGCGCCGGGACTTCATGGGACGTGATCGTGCCGGTCGGGTCCATCCGGCGCATTTCCTGCCCTTCGGGGCGGGCGAGCTGGAAGAACTCGTCGAGCAGACCGGCTTCGCGCAGGGCGATCTGGCCGTTGTCGGCGTGCAGGTCGAGGGTGCCGCCCTGGTTGCGGGCGTCGGGGCCCCGGTCGCGGTCGTAGACGGTGACCGCCATGCCGTGCTGCTGGAGGATGCGGGCGCAGGTCAGTCCGCCGGGGCCGGCACCGATGACGCTGATGCGTGCCCGGGCGGGTTCTGGAGAGTTCATGGTTGTCCCTTTCGGTCGGCGAGGAGAGGCGAGCAGGCCGGGCGTCGTCGACCTCGGCACCGACACCGGACGTGCCCCGCGGAGGGCCTCTCAGGTGAACAGGTCGGCGCGGTGCGGACGATGACCGGGCCGACGAGGACGTGCCGCCCAGGTGCTCGCGCAGATCCATGGAATCAGAGCGAGTAGAAAAGTGCAACGACTCTACTTAGCGACTGATTCGACTATCGAGTACGCTGTAGTCATGACTGTGCCCTCTGTCAGCCGCCGCGACCGCAAGAAGGCGGCCACCCGGCAGGCGATCGCCGACGCCGCACTGCGACTCTTCCTGGAGCGCGGCTACGATCAGGTGAGCATCCGTGACATCGCCGACGCCGCCGACGTGTCGACCGCTACGGTGTTCAAGCACTTCAGCGGCAAGGAAGCACTGGTGTTCGACCAGGACGACGACCGGGAGTCGCAGCTGATCGCCGCGGTGCGGCAGCGCCGCTCCGATCAGAGCATCCTCGATGCCCTTCGACAGCACGTCCTGGACACCTGGCCGTCGATCGAGGCACATCCCCAGGCGGCCGAGTTCACCGACCTGGTGAACTCGACGCCGGCGCTGCGCGCCTACGCCGAACGCATGTGGACCCGGTACACCGACAGCCTCAGCGCAGTCATCGCCGACGAGTCCGGCGTGGGGCACGACGACCTCGCATGTGTGGCTCTCGCCCGATTCGTACTCGAGATCCCGGTGCTCGCTCGCGGCCGGCAGGACCGCCGGGCCGCCGTCGAGGCAGTCTTCGACATCCTCACCCACGGCTGGGAGCCGCCGGGCAAGCCGCCCGCGCCGTAGCACCTGGACCGTTTCCCGGGCCCGTCCTCGACCAGCCTCGGCTTGCCCCACCCCACCTGTCGGTCGCACTCACCCCCTCCCTGACGAACGGGACCCGACACCCCGTCACTCCACAACGGCGAGCGCCTCGTTCCGATCCCGGTCCCAGGGTCTTTCGTTCGGACCAGGCCGGATCGGGGAGCGGGGTCCGGTGCCGTGCCTCGCGAGGCGGAGGAGGGAGTCAGGGCGGAGCCCTGGCGACCGACGACGACGCGGCGGGGTGCGGTGCCCAGGCCCGCGAGCCCGGCCTGATTCGAACGAAAGGCCCTAGGCCTCCGCGGCGTCCAGGACCTCCACCGCGTCCCCGACCGCCACCCTCCCCTCCCGCACCACCCTGAAGTACGCCCCGAAGACGGTGCCGCCGTCCTGCGCGCGGCGGTGGTCCGCCAGGGTGCGCAGGGGTTCCGGACCCGCCCTGCGGCCCGTCTCCTGGTCGACCATCGTGATCGCGCAGCGGACCGTCAGCTCGGTGAGGGCGAGTCGGGCGTCGCCGACCAGGAGGCGGGCGGCGGTGTCCTCCGTGTGCGGGGTGTCCCAGCCGTCCACGACGACGTTGGGGCGGAAGCGGTTCATGGGGAGCGGGGCGGCACCGCGCGCGGCCAGGCGCCGGTTCAGCAGGTCCAGGCTCGCGCGCGAGACCACGTGCAGGCGGCTGTCGTTGGCCGCGGTGCCGCCGGGGACCGGCCGCACGCGCAGCAGCCGGCTCGGACGGCCGAGGACCCCGCTCACCCACGCGGCGGCCTCCGCGCCCTGGTCGACCGCGCCGTACGGCTGTCCCGGCACCTCGACGACCTCCTCGTCCGCCTCGTCCTTCCCGGTGACCCGGAGTGCGTCCCGGCCCGGCGCGCGCAGGACCAGCCCGGCGCCGTCGTCCACGAGCCGGGGAACGATCAGCGCCATCCCCGGGTCGCCGCCCTGCCAGCGCGGTCCCCCCGCCTCGTCGGTGATCACGTAGGCCCGGTCGTGCGGCAGCCCGTCGGGCGTGATCCGCGTCCCGGACAGCGGGACCCCGGCGCAGCTCTTCACCGGGTAGTACGTCAGTGCGGTCACCCTCGCCCGTTCCGGCACGGCGACTCCCTCCCCCGTCGGCTGATACGACAAGTTTTGCCGGAAGCGGTGAGTTCCGGCGGCCGTTCGTCCGTACTCCTGGGTATTGGACCCCGCCGGGCACGGACGAGTACGGGCGGTGTTCCCGATCAGGCAGGAGGAACGGTGCGCTTTTCGCGGAACGCGATGGGAACTGCCTTCGTGGGCGGCGCCCTGAGCTTGACCCTCGCGGCTCTGGCCTATCCGTCGATGCTGGGGCTGGACACGGTGTCCACCTCGGGCGACCGGATCATCGCCAACACCCAGTGGGGGCCCCTGACGGAGGGCGACCGGGACTTCGTGGTCAAGGTGCGGGCGGCCGGGCTCTGGGAGTACCCCCTCGGAGTGATCGGACTGCAGAAGGGGCAGAGCCCGGCGGTCAAGACGGCCAGCGAGCACCTGATCGACGGTCACGCCGCCCTGGACACGACCTGCCGCAAGATGGCGCCCATGCTGAACATCACCCTGCCCAACGTGGCCAGTCCGCAGCAGGTGGCGTTCGTCAACCAGATCAACGCGAAGACAGGCAAGGACTTCGACGTCGACTTCGCGAACATCCTGCGCATGACGCACGGCTCGATCTTCAACACCATCGCGAAGGTCCGTTCCACCACCAAGAACACCCTCATCCGGGCCTTGGCCGACCAGGCCAACGACACCGTCCTGGACCACATCACGGTGATGGAGAAGACCGGTCTGGTCGACTTCGAGCAGACCCTCTTCCAGCAGACCACCCCGCCGAAGCTCCCCAGCTCCGACCTGACCCCGCCGCCACCGCCCGCGGGCCAGCCGATGGTCGTCCTCACCCCGCCGCCCACCGCCACGGCCGTGCCCGTGGACATCGACGCCGCGGCGGCGGGAGCCGGGGTCGCCCCGGCGCCCGCCCCCACACCGACGGGGTGAGACCGGCGGCCTCAGGCCAGCCACACCGTCGTGTCCGGGCCGATCCCGCCGTCCCCGGCCGGCGGGGCGCTGCTCAGCAGCACCTCGCCCGGCGGACACGGCACCGGCGCGTCCGACAGGTTGGTGACGCACCGCCAGCCGTCCGAGCGGGCGAAGGACAGCACACCGGGCGGGGTCTCCCGCGCCCAGGTGAGCTCCTCGCCGTCCAGCAGCTTGCGGCGCAGGCGCAGGGCGGTGCGGTACAGCTCCAGGGTCGAGCCGTCCGTGCCGTCCTGGGCCTGGACGGCGTACCGCGCGAAGGACTCCGGCTGCGGCAGCCACGCGCCGCCCGCGCCGAAGCCGTACGACGGGCCCGTGGTCGTCCACGGCAGCGGCACCCGGCAGCCGTCGCGGCCCTTGCGGACCCGGCCCGTCTGCTCCCACAGCGGGTCCTGGAGCACCTCCACGGGCAGGCCGGCGACCTCGGGCAGGCCGAGTTCCTCCCCCTGGTAGACGTACGACGACCCCGGCAGCGCCAGCATCAGCAGGGTGGCCGCGCGGGCCCGGCGCAGGCCTGCCTCCTCGTCGACGTGCGGGGCGCGGCCGCCGGACAGCAGCCAGGTGTTCTCGTCCGTGCCCGGCGGGAGCATCAGGCGCGAGGCGTGGCGCACGACGTCGTGGTTGGAGAGCACCCAGGTCGCGGAGGCGCCGACCGCGCGGGCCGTGGCGAGCGAGGACGTGACGACCTCGCGGATCGCCTCGGCGTCCCAGGGGGTCTGGAGGTACTCGAAGTTGAAGGCCTGGTTCAGTTCGTCGGGGCGGGCGTACAGCGCGCGGCGGGTGCCCGGCACCCAGGCCTCGGCGACCGCCGTACGGGGCGGGGAGTAGGAGTCCAGGACGCGGCGCCAGTCGCGGTAGACGTCGTGGACCTCGTCGCGGTCGTAGAAGGGGTGACTGCCGGGGGTGAGGGTCGCGAGCACGTCCTCGGCGCCCGCCCCCGCGGCACCGAGGTCGCGCAGCGGCTCGGTCAGGTCCTTGGCCAGGGCGTGCGCCACGTCCACGCGGAAGCCGTCGACGCCCCGGTCCGCCCAGAAGCGCAGGGTGGTGCGGAAGTCCTCGCGGACCTCGTCGTGGTCCCAGTTGAGGTCGGGCTGCTCGCGGGCGAAGAGGTGCAGGTACCACTGGCCGTCCGGGACGCGCTGCCAGGCGCTGCCGCCGAACACCGACCGCCAGTCGGTGGGCGGGAGTTCGCCGTGCGCGCCGCGCCCGTCGCGGAAGACGTAGCGGTCGCGGGCCGGGGAGCCGGGGGCGGCGGCGAGGGCCTCCCGGAACCAGGCGTGCCGGTGCGAGGTGTGGTTGGGGACGATGTCGACGATCACCTTCAGCCCGAGGCGGTGGGCCTCGGCGACCAGCGCGTCGAAGTCGGCCAGGGAGCCCAGGCGCGGGTCGACGGCGCGGGGGTCGATGACGTCGTAGCCGCCGTCGGCCAGCTCGGACGGGTAGAACGGGCTGAGCCAGAGCGCGTCGACGCCGAGCGCGCCGAGGTGCGCGAGGCGCCCGGTGATCCCCCTCAGGTCGCCCACGCCGTCACCGTCGGCGTCGGCGAAGCTGCGCGGATAGACCTGGTAGACGACGGCCTGGCGCCACCAGTGGGGGTCGTGGGCGGAGAAGTCGGGGGTGGACGGCTGGTCCGTCCCGGGTGCGGGCACGAAGTCGGGCACGAAGTCGGTCACGTCCACCAGCCTGTCCACTTTGCCGGGAAGGCGAACGTCCGCCCCTTGCGGAGTGGATCACTCCGTACGTGGGGGAGATGTGACGGAATCTTGAACTCCCCTGTGTTTGACGCAGGTTGACAGGCCTCCGCTCCGCGACCCACGATGAGCGCACGCCGTGGCGCATGTGACCGATGGGCCCGGTGTTTCTTCCGAACCGCCGAACTGCGCCGTCACCCGGGCATCGCCGTGCCGCGACGCCGCCGTGACGGGCACTCGCACTCGCCAAGATGGGAATCGCATGTCCATAGCGAGACGTGTTTCCGTACGCCGCCTGCTGGGGACGGGCGCCGTGTCACTCGCCCTGTGCACCGCGTCCGTCGCCGCCGCCTCCGGGGCCTGGGCCGGCACCGGGACGCCCGGCGGCGACGGCTGGAAGTCCGGCGGTCAGTACCAGCCGGGCACCGGGGCGGGCACCGAGACGGAGACCGACCGCTGCCAGTTCTCCCTCGACGGCGTCCGCTTCCACGACTCCGTCAAGGTCGACGACCAGAACCTGAAGCCGACCGGCGACGGCCAGGTCCACCTCACCGTGCGGGCCGCCGACAAGGCCACCACCTGCACCGCCTCGCTCGCCTCCTACCTGGCCCACGGCCCGGACTTCCGGACCTCGGGCAAGCAGGTCTTCGTCGACTTCGACACCGTGACGGTCCGGGCCGGTGAGACCGCCACCCTCGACATCGCCGTGCCCGACGCGGGCTGCCACGCGCAGATCGACCTCTACCGGGGCGCCGTGAAGTTCGACGGCAGGCTCGACGCGAAGGACGGCTTCGACCACGGCGACCTGCCCGAGGGCCCGGACCGCCCGGTCATCAAGGACAAGCTGATCGCGGCCTGGAACGGCGGCACGAAGGACTGCACCCCGGCCGGGCAGCCGCCGGCCGAGGAACCCCCGGCCGAGGAGCCGCCCGCCGCCGAGCAGCCGCCGGCCTCCCCGTCCACGGAGGCCCCGCCGTCGACGCCGTCGACGCCGTCCACCGGGACGCCCTCGGAGACCGCTCCCGCGGGGACCCCGTCGCCCTCCGCGCCGGAGCCCTCCGCCTCGGAGTCCACCCCGGCCGCGGCCCCCACCCCGAACGGCGGTGGCGGCGACCTCGCCGAGACCGGCGCCGACAGCAACACCCCCGTCATCGCGGGCGGCGCGGCGGCCCTGCTCCTGGGCGGCGCGGCGATCGTCGTGGCGACCCGCCGCCGCAAGGGCAGCCAGGCGTAGCGCCCCGACCGCCGTGCGGGTGACGGCGGCTCACCGAGTCGCCGTCACCCGCAGCAGCCAGGCCTGACCCTGCCGCGAACCGCGGTGGGCGATCTCGCGGACCGGCCGCCCCGACGCCTCCGAGGCGCGGGGCGGCCGGTTTTTCCTCCCGTCGCCCCTCGCCGTCGACCGGCGCGGTTCCCGCACGAGGCTCCCTGAGCCCGGTCCCACCCGTCAGGACGGCATGGCCGTCGGCATCGCACGACCGTAGAGTTCGTCGAGCCCGATCAGCAGGGCATGGCCTCGCTCCGCTTCGGCCCTGAGCGCGTCGCTGAATCCCGCGGCGCTGAAACAGGCCAGTCCGCATCGCGTGGTGTCCATGCCTCGTCCCGTCAGGAGATCCTTCGCCCGGCGGAGCCGCTCCAGGTGGTTCAGACCCATGACCGTCCCCCACTTCGCCTCACCGAGCAGGGTGACGGCGGCCCTGGTCCCCCCGGATCCCGGTTCGACCGCGGCCACGTCGACCTGGATCTGCCGGCGTTCCCTCGGATCGGTCACCACCCCGTGGCCGACCTCTCCCAGTGACGTGCCGAGCAGAGAACGCCCCGGCCCGAGCACGTACTCCCGGCACACGGCCTCGAAGTGCGGACCGGCCACCTGGGCCGCGAAGCGCTCGGACGACTGCGCCCACACCTCTGCGGCCTGTCCGCTCTCGAGGCGTGCCCAGGCCGGGCGCATGACGGCCTCATAGAAGTTGATCAGCGGCTCGGTGATGCGGTACTGGGACTTCCCGGCCCGGAAAACGTCCGTCTCCCGCGCCAGCAGGTGGCTGTCCTCCAGGACATTGAGCGGATGAGAGATGTCCACGGACTTGCGCCCTATGTAACCGGCGATGCCACCTCGCGTCGTGTTGCCCTGCGCCACAGCGGCGAGCACCGAGTGATAGAGCGCGGTGTCACGGATGTCCGCCTCCTCGGCAAGCAGATACCGCGCTTCCCGGAACAGCGGGCTGAACGGTGCGAGGACGGTGCGGCAGACCCAGTCGTCGAAGTCGCCCATGCTCACCGGCACGTCGTCCGCCAGGAACTGACGACGGTATGCGGGAGTGCCTCCGAGGACGGCGTGCAGCCGTACGGCGAGCGCGGGGTCGTCGCCGACGCTCCAGAAGTCCGCAGCGGCCCGGTATCCGAAGGGCCGTACGACCAGTTCCAGCTGCGCCCGGCCACGCAGAGGAGCGGTACTGGCCAGCAGCCCGCCCATGACGGACATGGCCGAACCGCACAGGAGCAACCGCATACGGCTCTCCTCCACCTGGTGACGGTCGATCTCACGCTGGATGAGTGAAGGCAGTTCCGGAGCCACCTTCACCAGGTACGGAAACTCGTCGATGACCACGAGCAGCGGGGCGTCCGTCGTCGCCCCACCGGCAGCCCGGCGTTCGGGGGCGGCGACCCCGAAGAGATAGGAGACCGCATCGTCCCAGGTGGCGAAGGAGAAGGACACGGGAGAGCCGGTGAACTCGGCCAGCGCGGAGCTGAACTGCCGCAGGGACTCGGCCTCCGTCGCCGCCGTGGCACCGAAGTAGAAACCGCCGTACTGCTCGACGAGTGCCCTTAGCAGATACGTCTTGCCCATGCGCCGTCGGCCGCTGACGATCCCGAGCATGGCGTGCGGGACCGGTCGTCCCGCGAAGGCGGCCAGCGCGTCCCACTCGGTACCGCGGTCGAACACGCGCGACGGCTTGTCCCGCCGATGCTGAAAGGGCAAGAGGACTCCTTAGGACCACACCCCTAAGGAGTGTAGTCCTAAGAAATCCCCCCTGTCCGTTCCTTTCTCGGCACGCGGAGGTCAGTACACCCCTAAGCCCCCTCGACGACCGTCAGCCACAGCTTCACGTACCGCTCCGCGTCCACGCCCAGCCCCACGTCCACCAGGGTCTGTTCGCGGGTGCCGTGGTGGATCTCGGACTCGCCGTGGCGGGGGCGGCGGTCGACGACGGTCTGCCCCCGAGTGGGACCCGGGGCCAGGCTCACCTCGACGGGGAGCGGTTCGGTGGTCAGGCCGCCGGGGTCGACGACCGCGCAGACCGCGCCCGCGTCGCCGAGGCCGCCCGTGGGGGTGGGGTCGCCCGAGGTCGCCGGGTCGCGGTGGGCGAGGAGTTCGCCCGCCATCCGCAGGCGCGGCTCCGCACTGGCCCGCAGCCGCTGGACGTCGGCGGCCGGGACCAGGACCCTCTTGAAGACGTCCAGGCCGTACATCGTGATCGGGACCCCGGCCGTGAGCAGGATCGCGGCCGCCTCCGGGTCGTGCCACACGTTGAACTCCGCGACCGCCGTCGCGTTGCCGGCCGCCACCGCGCCGCCCATGAACACGATCCGCTCGATGTTGCCCACCACCTCGGGGTGTGTGCGCAGCAGCAGGGCGATGTTGGTCAGGGGCGCGGTGGGGACCAGCGTCACCGGCCGCGGCGAGGCGAGGATCTCGCGGCGCAGCAGCGTCACCGCGTCCACGTCGACCGGGCGGCGGGTGGGCGCGGGCAGCCCGAGGTCGCCCATCCCGTCCGCCCCGTGCACGTGCCGTGCCGTGCGCACCGGCTCGATCAGCGGGCGCTCGGCCCCCCGCGCCACCGGGACGTCCCCGGCCCCGGCCTGCTCCAGCACCGTCAAGGTGTTGCGGACGACGCCGTCCACGTCGGTGTTCCCGGCCACACAGGTGATCGCCCGCACGTCCAGCCCCGGATGCCGTACGGCGAACAGCAGGGCCAGGGCGTCGTCGACCCCGGTGTCGCAGTCGATGATCACCGGAATGGGCTGACCGGTCACGGCGGTGCTCCTCTGTGGGCGGTGTGCGGTGGGCGAGGCGGTTACCCCGGTGACCCTACGCAGCGGGCCGCGGTCCGGCCCCGCGTTCCGCGACGGGCGCGGCGGGCCGGGGACGGCGGGCCCTGATCCGGCGGGCCCCGGCCCGGTGGGCCCGTCCCGGCAGCTCCGGGCAACGGTTCCGGGGCAACGGCTCCGGCCCGGCGGCACCCCGGAAGTCCGCCGCCCACCACCGTCCGTCGCCCACCACCGTTCGTCGCCCGCCGCCGTCGGCCGGTGCGCCGCCGGGACGCACTGCGGCGGTGCCGGAAGGAAGGTGGACTCGGCGGGAAGCCGGCCCCGGGCTGCGCTCCCGGTCGGGCGCTCCCGGCCCGGCGGTCCCGGTCCGGCGGTCCCGGTCCGGCGGCTCCCTCCGGCCCGGCCGTCCGCCGTCCGCCGTCCGTCGGCCGGTGCGCCGCCGGGACACGCCCCGGCGGCGGCATCGGCGGGAAGGCGGCCGGGCGGGTGCCGGCGACGTCGTGAGGAAGGCGGCCGGGGGGTGCCGGCGGGGCGGTGGTTGCCCCGGACGGACCACCGCGCTGGTCGGCCGGGGGCGGCGGTGGTGCCGTGGGAGGGAGCACTTCCGCGAGCCGGGGCGGGGACCCCCACGGGCCCCAGGGCTCCCGTCCCCCTCCCCCCTCCCCCTCGCCCCGCGTCATCCGATCCGGTGCGCACCGGCCACTCCAGGAGGCCCCCGATGACCCGCCGCACCCTCCTCGCCTCCGTCCTCGCCGTCGCCGCGCTGGTCGCCGTCACCTCCTGCGCCACCCTCGGGCTGGAGCACCCGCCGACCGCCCGGCGCGCCCTGCCCACCGTCGAGAAGTCCGCCCCGGCCCGGCCCAGCGTGCCGGCCGCCGCCTCCGTCCTCACCGACGCGCAGGCGCACGCCGCGCTCCTCACGGGCACCGACCTCGGCGAACCCTGGACCCCGACACGCGGCGCCGCCACCTGGCGGGACGGCATGCTCAAGGCCACCACCCCCACCGCCGACTGCCAGAAACTCCTCGACGGCCTCTACAGCGACGAACTGCTCGGCGCCCCGCCCCGCGCGGTCGTCGCCCTCGACGACGCCGACACCGGCGCCCAGCTCCGCTACCAGGTCTCCGACCGGCGGCCCGCCGACGCGGACCGCGCCCTCGCCTGGCTGGAGACCCTGCCGCGGAAGTGCGCCCGGTTCACCGCCAAGGCACCGGACGGCACGGTCCTCGACGCCACCGTCACCGGGCAGTCGCTGCCCGAGGTGGGCGACGTCCGCCAGGGCCTGCGCGTCACCCTCACCGACTGGGGCACCGACGGCGACCCCGTCGCCCTCGCCCTCGACGTCGCCGCCGTCCGCGCCGGCCAGGACACCTTCGCCCTCACCAACGGCGGCCTCACCGACGTCCCCAACGAGGCGACCCAGATCGCCGTCCAGCTGGGCGTGCAACGCCTCACCGAGGTGCGCCGGCAGGGGCGGGTGCAGGTGTGAGGGGCGGGTCCGGAAGGGGCCGGGACCGTCGGGCGCCGGCTCAGTCCGGGTCGAAGCGGGCCGTGCCGGCCACGACCTCCTGGGCCACGTCCATGACCGTGCGGCCCTGCGCGAAGGCGTGGGCCCGCAGCAGGGAGAGTGCCTCGTCGGGGTGGACGCCCCGCTGGGCCATGACCATGCCGACCGCCTGGTGCACGCCGTCGTGACCGGTGGCCAGGGGGCTCAGCCAGACGCCGTCGCCGTACCGGCCGGCGTCCTCGTCGTGGGGCAGGGCCATGAGGGCCGTCGTCAGCAAGTCCGCCACCAGCCGCGCCGTACGGACCTCGTCGGCGGCCAGCTCGCCGGGGACGTCCCGGTAGAGGTCCAGGGTGCCCACGCACACCGCCGGGTCGCCCAGGGGCAGCGCGTACACCGCCCGGACCCCGGCGGCCGCCGCCTGCTGCGCGAAGACCGGCCAGCGCGAGGCGTCCCGGCCCGCCGTGAGGTCGGCGGCGAACACCGGCGCTCCGGTCTCCGCCGCCGCGAGGCAGGGGCCGTCACCCAGCGTGGCCTGCACCTCCATCAGGTGCGCGGCCCGCTCGCTGCTCGCGCTCACCGGCACGGGCACCCCCTCACCGCGCAGCGAGACGCTCGCGCCGATCACCGGCAGCAGCCGTACCGCCGCGGCGCACAGCCGCTCCGGCACGTCCCGGGGTTCGGCGCCCCGCACCTCCCGGGCGATCACCTCGGCGGCCCGTTCCCGGTCCCGGTCCTCCGGCACGGCGTTCACCTCCCTCCGGGAGTCCGGCTCCGGACTGCTCACAACCCGCCGGGTACCGCCCGACCGGCGCCGGAAACCGACCCGGCTCAGGCCTCCCCGGGCCTCCTCCCCCGTCAGCCGGACGGTGCGGCCCGTCGGCGACGCCGCCGGTGCGGGAACCCGGCTTCGGCGGAGAGCGTCCCGTGCGGGCCGGAACCCGGCGGGAGGCCCCGCGGGGGTCACAGGGGCGGCTGGGCCGGTGCCGGTCCCAGGGTCGTCGTGCCGGGGGCCGTACGGTGGCCGAGGCCCGTGCGGTAGGCGTCCAGGGCGGCCTCCACCCGGCCGTTGCGGCGCAGCAGGTCGCCGAGGAGACGGCACAGGTCGGCGAGGTCGCCGGCGGCGCCCGCGCGTTCCAGCAGGCTCAGGGCGCGGACGTAGTGCTCCTCGGCCGCGTCGGTGTCGCGGGCGTCCTCGGCGATGATGCCGAGCAGCCGGTGCGCACCGGCCGCGTGCACGGCGCCGCGCTCCGAGGACAGGTCGTCGAGCACCCCGTGCAGCAGGGCGGCGGCCTCCTCGGACTTGCCCCGGCGGTGCAGGACGTCGGCCAGCTCGACGGCGACCTGGCTGGTGTAGAGGGCGGCGCGCTGGGCCGAGAGCATGGCCTGCGCCTGCCTCAGCTCGTCCTCGGCCCGCTCCAGCTCGTCGTTCTGGGCGTAGACGTAGCCGCGCATCCAGTGGCAGTTGGCGAGTTCGGTGCGCAGCTGGAGCCGGCGGTACAGCTCGGCGGCCTTGGCCAGGGAGGCGTCGGCCTCGGCGAGACGGCCCTCGGCGAGGAGGGTGCGGGCCACCGAGCGGTGCATCCGGGCGACGAGGGCGGGATCGCCCGCCTGCGGCGCGAGCGCCAGGGCGAACTCCGCGGCCTGGGCGGCGCGGGCCTGGGCGCCCATGTCCATGTAGGGGCCGATGACGGAGGCGTAGAGCAGCAGCAGCGCGTCGGGGTCGTGCAGGCCGCCGCGGTTCAGCTCGTCGAGGGTGGACTCCAGCAGGTAGACGGCGTAACGGAGTTCACCCGCCAGGTAGTGGGCGACGGCCCGGCCGCGCAGGGCGGGGACGCGGGCCGGGAGCGGGGCGTGCGCCAGACACCGCTCCGCCCGCTCGAAGTGCCCGCGGGCCGCCTCCAGCTCGCCGGTGTCGATCCCGCACTCCCCGAGCCCCAGCAGGGCGGCGGCCTGCTCCTCGACGAGACGGTGCTCCTCGGTCTCCGCGAGCAGCTCCGCGAACTGCCGCGCCGCCTGCTCCGCCTCCCCGGTGGCCAGGGCGCGCTGGGCCTCGGTGAGGCGCATCCGCAGACCGGTGACGAGCCGGGCGGAGCGGCCGGTGGCCAGCTCCTCGAAGTCGACGCCGAGCCGCTCCGCGATGTGCTTGAGCGCCTCGTCGGAGGGCCGCACCCGGCCGGCCTCCAGGGTCGAGACGTAGGCCGGGGTGTAGGTCGGCTCGGCCAGCTGGCGCTGCGTGAGCCCCTGTTCGACCCGCAGCCGCTGCACCCGGCGTCCGATGACCTCCGGTTCGTCCCGCTCGCCCACGGCCCGAATCACCCTCAACTACCCCTGACCCTCTTGCCGTTCGGCTTGCGCAGCCCCTAGGTTAAACGGCGTGTTAAGCATGCTTAATACACGGTTGACGCGACGGCCGCTGCCGTTCCCGCTTTTTGTCCACCGTCGCTTTTCGCCCCTGGTCGCCGCCGACGTTGCGAGGTTGCCGTGCAGGAACGCACATCCGCACCCCACGGGCGCCCCTCGTGGCGGTACGCCAGGGCCCTCGCGGCGGCCCTCATAGCCGTGGCGGCCCTCGTCACCGCCGCCAACGCGGTCCCGGCCCCCGCCACGGACACCCCCCGGCTGTCGACCGGCGCGGAGCAGGCCGGCGAGTGAGGCACGCGGACACGCCACGGCGGCCCCGGCTGCCGGAGGCGGGACGCGGCTGACGCCCGGCCGGACCGGACCCGGCCAGGAGACGGTGCGGATCCGACGGTCGACGGGCCCGGCAGCCGGCCGGACCAGCCCCGGATACGGGCCGGTCCTGACCGGCCCTGACCGGTCCTAACCCTGCGTCTGGAGCTGGCGGAGCTGCTCGCGGACGTGGTCGAGGGCGCCCTGCCGGCGGCCCGGCACCCGGCCGCGCAGCTCCGCGAGCGCCGGGCCGAGATCGCGGGCCCGGCTCCGGTCCGTGATGCGCCCCCACTGGTGGTGGGCCCGGTCCACGGCCGCCTCGACCGGCGCCGCGTCGGCGGGCTGCCCCGCGCTCAGCCTCGCCTCCGCGACCGCCATCCAGGTACGGCAGCTGCGCTCGGCGTCGCCCGCGAACATCGCCAGGTCAGCCCGCACCTCGGACCAGTGCAACGCCTCCTCCGACCCGGCCCCGTGCGCGACGAGCGCGGCCTGCTCCCGACCGGCGGCGAGATCGTCGGCGGCGGGATGGTCGCCGGCCTGGACGGCCGCCGCGATACGGGCGTGGGGGTCGTCCGCCGGCTCGTCCGCCGACCCGTCCGGCGTCCGAGGGCGAGACCCGTCCGGGACCGGCGGCAGGGGGCCGATGGCACCGCCCCCGGGGACGGGAAGGGGAGGGCCGACGGGAGCGAACTCACCCGGGGCACCCCCACCCGCGCCCGGCACGGAGCCCGCACCCGGCACGGGGCCTCCACCCGGCACGGGACCCGCGGGCACGGAGACCCCGCCCGGCACCGGCCCCGCACCCCACAGCACCAGGTCCCCCACCTCCCCCTCTCCCGCGATCCGCGCCAGCGCCGTCTGGTGCAGCTGCTCCGGCGTCGGCCGCCCTCCGCTCCGCAGCACGGTGGCGACCGCCTTCATGTACGTGGGCGCGGCCACCCTCCGCCGCCCCGCCGGCGGCGCGACCCGCCCGTACACGGCGACGCCCGCCCCGCACTCCAGCCCCCGCCCCCGCAGCCATCCCCAGGTCTCGGCGTCCGCGTGCAGGTCGAGCAGCAGCGTCGTCGTCCCGGCCGCCCGCAACCGCAGCTCCTCGCGGAACCAGTGCCAGGGGAAGCCGGTGTAGCGCACGGTCGACGGCGTCGTACGGGCCAGCGCCAGGTGCGGCAGCCGCTGCCTGCGGTCGAGCTGGAGCTGTCCGGCGACGAACACGGTCAGCGGTCCGGGCGCCGCCGCCGCGGCCCGCAGCCGGGTCAGCACGGCCTGCGGCTCCAGCGGATCGGCGAGTTCGACGACGTTGGCCGTGTCGGTGCCGGCCAGGACGGCGGGCGGCACGGCCGCGAGCACGGGGAGCACGGACGCCGCGTCCACCAGACACCCCTTGCCCACGGGTGAGGCCGCGAGCAGCAGCACGGTTCCGGGCATGGTCCCTCCCCCTCGATCACGTACGTCAGCACCGTAACCGCTGCTGCTGCAAACGGGGGCCTCAGGTCAGCAAACGTCCCCCTACGGGGCCTTCGTCTCCGTCCGCGGGCGCCGCCTCCCGGCGCGCCCCGCGCGGAAAGCGCCTCCCACCGACTTGCCGGGGCCCCCGCCCAGGTGTGCCCTGGAAGCGGGGGCCGGCAGAGAGGAGTGCTCCCATGGCTCATGCGGCACCCACACCGGGCACGCGGGCACCGGCGCTGACGGAGTCCCGCGCGGGCGGCCTGCCCGACGTCTTCGGCGCACGCACCCACCTGGTCATGAAGTGGGCCATGCCCGTCGGGCTCGGCCTGGTCTACGGCTACTGGGCCGCGGCGAACCGGCGCAGCGGCGGGCCGATCACCGGCTGGAACGTCCTGTTCGGCCTCGTGACCGCGCTCGTCTTCATCGCGCTGTACGTCGCCGTCCGCGCCGTGGCCCCGAAGCTGCCGCGCGAAGTGCACGCCCTGCTGTGGGCGGTGTTCGCCGGCTGCGCGGTCGGTTTCCTCGTCAACCAGAGCGGATCGAGCACGGTGTACTCCGCGGGCGTCTCGCTCGCGGTCGCGGCGGGCTTCTTCGCGGTGATGTTCTACCGCTACTACACGCACGAGGACGCGGAGGGGCACCGCATCGGATAGCCACCCGTCCCCTGCCGTACGTGGGCCCCGGCGGTTCTCGCCGGGGCCCACGTCTTCCCTCATCCCTCCACTCACCGGAGGGGCGGGACCCACTCCCGCTCCTCCGAGGAGGTTCCGGTGGCGCCTCCGGCGACGCTCCACGGAGCCGGTGTCCGCAGGGCGGCCGTCCTGCGGGCGGCTGTCCGCGAGGCCGGAGTGACGCGCATGATCGCCTCTCTTCTCCCCAGATCCATGAGACACCCGTTCGGGTGAACACTCCACCGGAGGGCGGAATCCCCAGGTCCGGCCGGGTCCGGCCCGACGCGACCCGGCGCGACCCGGTCCGGGCCCGGTCCCGGCCGAGACCCACCCGAGCGACCGCCGCGGTCCCGTCGCCGTCCCGCCGCCGTCCCGCCACCGTCCCGTCGCGGTCCACCCGAGTGGCCGCCCCCGCTCGCGCGTCCGGCGCGCACGGCCTTGCCTGGAGGCGTGTCCCGACGTCCGCGGACCGCCGTGCCGGCCGCCCTCATCGCCCTGTCCTGCCTCCTGACGCCCTTCGGCGCACTGGCGGCCTGGGCGGCGTACGGCCTCACGGACACCGGCCGGTACGGCACCACCACGGCTCCGCTCGCCACCGACCCGGCCGTGCGGGACGCCGTGGTCGACGCGGTCGGCGACGGCGTCCCGCGCAGGGCGGCCGCCGAACGCGGCCCGCTGCGCCCCGGAGACCACCCCCTTCGTGCACGACGCGCCGCGCTCCTTCACCCGCACCCGCGCCTGCCGCACCGCGTGGGTGGCGGGCGACGAGGCCGCGCACAGCGCCGTGATGCCGGCCCCGCACGACGACCGCGACCGCGACGTCACCGTCGACCTGGCCCCGGTCGCCCTCCGCGTCCGCGCCCGACCGGCCTCCGACCACGTCGCGTTCGCCGACCGGGTGCCGCTCGCGCACACCCGCGTCGCACTGCTGCCGGCCGATGAGCCGGCCACCCTCCGAAAGGGCTACCGCGTGCTCGACCTCGCCGGTCTCTGGCTCCCCCTGGCCGCCGCCGCCCTCGCCGTGACCGGCGTCGCCGTCGCGGCCCGCCGCCGCCGCGCCCTCACCGCGGCGGCGCTGGGCACGGCGCTGGGCGGCGCGTTGCTCGGCCTCGCGATCGCCGTCGCCCGGCACCTCACCCTCACGGGGCCGGCCGGCGGGGCGGGCCGCCCCGCCGCGGCCGCCGTCTACGACGCCCTCACCGCCGGCCTGCGCACCGCCTCCTGGTCCCTGGTGGGCGCGGGCCTGGCGGTGGCGGCGGGGGTGCGGCTCACGCGGTACGTGTGGGTGGCACTCCTGGTCCGCCGACGCCGGGTGACGGCCGGGGCGGCCGGGGCGGTTCCGGCAGCTCCGGCCACCCCGTCGGCCCCGGCGACTCCCGCTGCCCCGACGGCACCGGCCATTCCGCCGCGATCCGGGCCAGCCGCCGCAGCGCCCGCTCCAGCTCCCCCTCCGTCGCGGACGCCAGGCCGAGTCTGACCGCGTCCGGGGTGCGGTGCGGGTCGACGGTGAAGGCGGTGCCGGGGGTGACGGCGATGCCGTGCGCGGCGGCGGCGGCCGTGAAGGTGTCCGCCCGCCACGGCGCGGGCAACTCCCACCAGGCGAAGTAGCCGTACGGATCGGTCCGTACGGCGAACGCCCCCAGGTGGTCCGCGAGGATCCGCTGACGCCGGGCGGCGTCCGCCCGCTTCGCCGCCACCAGCCGCGCGACCGTCCCGTCCCCGGTCCACCGCACGGCCGCCTCCAGCGCGAACCGCCCCGCGCTCCACCCCCCGGACCGCACGGCGGCGGCCACCGCGTCCGTCCGGTCCGGCGGTACGACGAGGAAACCGGCCGTCAGCCCCGGCGCGACCCGCTTGGACAGGCCGTCGACGACGTGGGTCAGGCCGGGCGCGTGGGCGGCGAGCGGGACGGCGTCCGGCCGGAGGAAGGACCAGACGCGGTCCTCGATGACGGGCAGCGCCAACTCCTCCACCGTGCGCGCGAGTTCTCGCAGGCGGCGCTCGCTCGTGGTCAGCGACGTCGGGTTGTGCAGGACCGGCTGGACGTACAGGGCGGCGAGGGGGGCGGTCCGGTGCGCGGCGCGCAGGGCGTCCGGCCGCGGCCCCTCGCCGTCGCCGCCGATCGGCACGAGCACGATTCCCAGCCGGGCGGCGATCTCCTTGACCAGCGGATACGTCAGCTCCTCCACGCCGACCCGGCCGCCCGGCCGGGCCAGGGAGGCGAGGGCCGCGGCGACGGCCTGGCGGGCGTTGCCCGTGAAGAGGAGCCGCGCGGGTTCGGGGCGCCAGCCGGGGACGGCGAGCAGCCGGGCCGCGGCGGCACGGGCGGCGGCGGTGCCGTCGGCCGCGGCGGTGCGCATCGCCGCGGTCAGCACGTCGGCCCGCAGCAGCGGTGCGAGTCCGGGCGCGAGCAGCTCGGACTGGCCCG
The DNA here is from genome assembly GCF_055580685.1 of Streptomyces sp. NPDC031554. Lineage (NCBI taxonomy): Bacteria > Bacillati > Actinomycetota > Actinomycetes > Kitasatosporales > Streptomycetaceae > Streptomyces > Streptomyces sp. NPDC031554. The sequence goes on from NZ_JBVIKX010000003.1 coordinate 390,463, forward strand.
GCGCCACGGGATAGTTGAGCTCCAGGTTGACCGGCGCGGCCGTGGCCGGTTCGACCAGCGCGCGCCCCTGGGGGACGGGCGGCGCGGCCCGCACGAAGGTGCCCCGGCCGACCTCGCCCACCACCAGTCCGCGCCGCACGAGTTCGCCGTAGACCCGCCCGGCCGTCGAGGGGGCGATCCGGTGCGTGCGCGCGAACCGCCGCTGCGGCGGCAGCCGTTGGCCCGGCGCCAGCCGTCCGCACGCGATGTCGTCGGCGATGCGGTCGGCGATCGCCCGGTAGTCCCCCACGTTCCCTCCCCGTCCTCCCGGCTCCTCCGGCATTGCACCGAGGGCAAAGATCTTATTGCACCGACGAGTTGAGCGGACCTAGGGTCGACGCATGCCCCCCTTCCTCGCGTACCAGGACGAAGGAGCGGATACCGCCGGACGTGTCCCCCTGGTCCTCGTCCACGGCCATCCCTTCGACCGCACGATGTGGGCCCCGCAGCTGGAGTCCTTCGCCCCCTCCCGCCGCGTCGTCGCCCCCGACCTGCGCGGTTACGGCGCCTCCCCGGTCACCCCCGGCACCACGCCCCTCTCCCGCTTCGCCGAGGACGTCGAGGACCTCCTCGACCACCTGGGGGTGGACGCCCTCGTCCTCGCCGGGCTGTCGATGGGCGGCCAGATCGCGATGGAGTGCCTGGCCCGCCTCGGCGACCGGGTCCGGGGCCTGGTCCTCGCCGACACCTCCGCCGAGCCCGAGACCCCCGCCGGCCGGACCGCCCGCAACGCCCTCGCCGACCGCCTCCTCACCGAGGGCATGCGCGGCTACGCCGACGAGGTCCTCCTCAAGATGGTCGCCCCGCACGCCCCGCCCGCCGTCAAGGCCCACGTCCACCGCATGATGACGTCCGCACCCCCCGAGGGCGCCGCGGCGGCCCTGCGCGGCCGGGCCGAACGGCCCGACCACCGCCCGCTGCTCCGTCGCGTCACCGTCCCCGCCCTCGTCGTCGTCGGCGCGGACGACGAGTTCACCCCCGTCCGCGACGCGGAGACCCTGCACGCCCTCCTCCCCGACGCGGACCTGCGGGTGATCGACGGCTGCGGCCACCTGCCGAACCTGGAGCGCCCGGCCGCTTTCGACGCGGTGCTGGGGGAGTTCCTGGCACGCGTGGACGGGGACCGGCACGACGAACGGTGAGGCGACCGGCACGGCGGGTGACACGGCCGGTGACGCGACGGGTGACACGCCCGGCGGGGCCGCAAACCCTTGGCCCGCCGGCCGCCCCCGCCTCTACCGTCACCCCATGAGCAGCACGACGACAACGACCCTCTGGCGGCCCACCGGCCCGGAGGAACTGGCGCTGGTCGAGGCCTCCGGATGGCGGGGATGGCCGCCGCGCCTGCCGGAACAGCCGATCTTCTACCCGGTGCTGAACGAGGACTACGCGATCCGCATCGCCCGCGACTGGAACGTCCCCGCGTCCGGGGTCGGCTACGTGACACGGTTCGAGGTGGAGAGCGACTTCCTCGCGCGCTACCCGGTGCGACAGGCCGGCGGAAAGACCATCCTCGAACTCTGGATCCCCGCGGAGGAACTGGACGACCTCAACGCGCACATCGTCGGGACCATCGAGGTCGTGGGGGAGTTCCGCTGACGTACGGCCGGGGACGGGGCGCCGGGCCGCCGTCCCCGGCGGAGGGACCGGACGACGCGCCGGCCCCGTCTCTCTTCCCCCCGCCTCACGACGGTGGCGGTGAGGACGACCGTCCTCACCGCCACCGGCCGCGTGCGTGCCCCTCGTGCGGGGCGGGGTGTCTCAGACGCCGATGTCCTGGCCGTCCTCGCGCCACACCGACACGACCGCCGGGCGGACGATCCGGCCGGGCCCGTCGGGCCAGGTGCTCTTCGGGTTCTCCACGGAGGCGCCGTCCAGCTCGCCCGGGTGCTGCACGGCGATCAGCACGCGCCGCTCCTGGATGAGCGGACCGCAGGTCTCGGCGCCCGACGGCACCGTCAGGAACTGCTTCAGCTCACCGCGCCGCGAGCCGCGGGTGGCGACCCCGAACAGCCCGTCGTGCGAGCCGAGCTGCGCGCCGTCCGTGGAGATCCACAGGTTGCCGTGGGAGTCGAAGGCGACGTTGTCCGGGCAGGAGATCGGGCTGACGGCGTCCTTCGGGAAGCCCGCGAAGTACGTCGCCGGGTCCGCCGGGTCACCGGCCACCAGGAACAGCGACCAGGCGAACCTCGTCGACTCCGGACGGTTCCAGCGCTCGGTCAGCTCCAGGACGTGCCCGTGCTTGTTGGCGTTGCGCGGGTTGGCCTCGTCCGCCTTGGCGTTGGAGCCGACCCCGCGGTTGCTGTTGTTGGTCAGGGCCACGTACACCTTGCCCGTGACCGGGTTCGGCTCGATGTCCTCGGGGCGGTCCATCTTCGTCGCGCCGACCTTGTCACCGGCGAGGCGGGTGAAGACGAACACCTCCTCGGCGGTCATGCCCTCGACGTGCGAGACGGCGCCCTTCGCGGTGGCGGTCGCCAGCGGGATCCACTCGCCGGCGCCGTCGAACTCGCCGTCGGCCGGGAGCTTGCCCGTGCCGTCGATCTCGATCGCGGGGGAGTCGCCGGTGAGCCTGGCGACGTACAGCGTGCCCTCGTCCAGCAGGGAGAGGTTGTGCTCGCGCACCGACCGGCTGCTGCCGTGCCTCATCCGCTTGCTGCCGACGAACTTGTAGAAGTAGTCGAAGCGCTCGTCGTCACCGGAGTAGACGACCGGACGGCCGTCGTGCGTGAGCCGGACGGTCGCGGCCTCGTGCTTGAAGCGTCCCAGCGCGGTGTGCTTGCGGGGCGTGGACGTCGGGTCGTACGGGTCGAACTCGACGACGTAGCCGAAGCGGTGCACCTCGTTCGGCTCCTGGGCGACGTCGAAGCGCTTGTCGAACCGCTCCCACTTGCGCTCGGTGGCCCCGGTCCCGATGCCGTAGCGCTTGTCCGTCGCCCGGCCGCTGTTGGCGAAGTACTGGTTGAAGTTCTCCTCGCCGTGCAGCGTCGTGCCCCACGGGGTGGTGCCGCCCGAGCAGTTGTTGAGCGTGCCGTACACCTTGGTGCCGGTCGGGTCGGCGGAGGTCTTCAGCAGGTCGGACCCGGCGGCGGGCCCGGTCAGCCGGAACTCGGTGGTGGCGGTGACCCGCCGGTTCAGCTGGTGACGCGGAACGGCGACGAGCTTGCCGGTCCTGCGGTCGCCCTCGACGACGACGGCGGACAGGCCGTGCGCGGCCCAGGCCACCTCGACCTGCTGCCGGGTGGGGTTGGCGGCGTCGTAGCCGCGGAACATGAGCACCTCGTCGGTGTACTCGTGGTTCGCGACCAGCAGCTGCCGGTTCCGCTCGCCCGGCAGCGGCAGCAGCGCCAGGAAGTCGTTGTTGTACCCGAACTGGCCCGCCTGGGCGGCCGCCGTCTGGTTCTCCGGGTCGAAGGCCGGCGCCCCGCGCAGGATGGGCTCGCCCCAGCGGATCACGACGTTCTGGTCGTAGCCGTCCGGTACGACGACGGCGTCGACGGTGTTCGGCGCGACGCTGCCGTAGCGCAGCCCGCGCGCGCCGGACGGCTTCGACGGCTTCGAGGGCTTCGACGGCTTCCCGTGGCCGGGGACAGCCGCGTCGGCCGGACGCGCCCCGGCGACACCGGCCGCCCCGGCGGCACCCGCCACCGTGACGACGGCGGCGGCGCGCATCATCGAGCGGCGGCTGAGGGCCCCCGCGATGACGTCACCGACGTACTCGTTGTCGCTGGTGTTGGGCACCTCGTGGAAGCAGGCGTCACCACACCGGAAACGACAGGTCATGGCGGAACGTCCGCCCGGATGCGACTGGGACGGCGTTCCGATCAGCGGCAGCAGCTTGCGCACCTTGAATCTCCCCTTGCGTGCCCTTGGGTGTGAGCGTGACGGTAGGGGCACGTATGTGCGCAGGCGCTGACGCTGAGTGAACGGCGGGTGAATCCCCGGCTGCCACCAGGGGGTCCACCGGACCGGGAGGCGGTGTTGACACACCAGCCCGACGCCCACTCACCCCTGCCGAAGATCACCCCCGGGGGCCGCTAACCTTACGTGTCCGTCCTGGCCAGGGATCGACGGGAACAACTCACGCGAAGGGTTGCGCACATGGGCATTCTCACTCTCCTGCGGAACGCGTTCGGCCGTTCACGCAAGGAGCGGACCGCCGAGGCGGAGGGTGCGGCAGGGATTCCTTCGCAGTCCGAACCCGCGAACCACCCCGAGCCGCAGCCGGCCGAGCCGGCGGCTCCCGCACCGGCCGCCTCCGCCCCCGCGCCCGAGCCGGCGGCCCAGGTCCCCGAGCCCCGCACGGCGGCCGAGGAACACGAACTGGTCGCGGCGGCCTTCGACAACGTCACGGTCCCGGACCAGACGACCCCCCCGAAAACCCCCACCCCGACCTCGGAGGAGCCCGCGACTCCGACCTCGGAGAAGCCCGCGACTCCGACCTCGGAGAAGCCCGCGACTCCGACCTCGGAGAAGCCCGCGACTCCGGAGGAGCCTGCGGCTTCCGAGGGGCCCGAGGCGTCGGAGGAGCCCGCAGCTGCGGAGGAGCAGCCGGCTGCGGAGGAGCCCGAGGCGTCGAAGGAGTCCGCAGCTGCGGAAGAGCCTGCGGCCTCGGAGGAACGGGAGCCGGAGGCGGAGGCGACGACGGAGCCGGTCGCGGAGACCGCGGTCGAGCCCGCGGCCGAGCCGGAGCCTGAAACGGCCGCCGAGCCGCTCACGGAACCGGAGCCGGAGGCCACGGCCGAGCCGGTCGCGGAGACGACCACCGCATCGGCGGAGGAGACGGCCGACCCGATCACGGAGACGCCCACCGAGCCGAAGGCGGAGGCCGCAACCGAACCGGAGGCGGAGACTGTCACCGAGCCGGAGGCGAAGGCCGCCACCGAGCTGGAAACGACCACCGAGCCGGTCGCGGAGAAGGACGAACCGGCTGTCGTGGAGCCGGTCACCGAGGCGGCCGCGCCTGCGGTCGAGGAGCCCGTCGCCGAGGAGCCGGCCGAGGACGTGACCGAGCCGGCCGTCGAGGAGCGGGCCCCGACGGCGACGGAGCCCGCGGAGGCCCCCGAGGTCGCTCAGGAGCCCGAGGCCGCGGCAGCACCCGAGCCCGCGGCAGAAGACGAGACCAAGGCCGAAGACGCGCCCCAGGTCGAGACCGAGGCCGCATCCGAGACCGAGGCCGCGCCCGGCCCCGAGGCCACGCCCGGGGCAGAGGACGAGGCCGCGTCCGAGACCGAGGCCGAGGCCACGCCCGAGGCCGCGGCAGAAGACGAGCCCGAGCCCGAGGCCGCGTCCTCGGCCGAGGCCGAGGCGCCTGCCGCCGAGGCCGACGCGGCAAAGGACACCGAGCCCGCGGCCGCCGACGGCGAGGACGCCCCACAGGGGGCACCCGCGGACGACGTCGAGACCCGCACGGGTGGTGCGGGTGGGAACGACTCCGCCGAAGGCGAAGCCGAGGCGGACGTGACCCCCGCCCCCGTCCCCCCGCACCTCACCACCGCCCACAAGGCCGCCGCGGCCACCCTCACCAAGCTGGACCTCGCCGCCGCCGAGGCGGACGTCTACCTCGTCCTGGACCGCTCCGCGTCCATGCGCCCGTACTACAAGGACGGCTCCGTCCAGGCCCTGGCCGACCAGACCCTGGCCCTCGCCGCCCACCTCACCGGCGACGAGGAGGCGGCCGTCCACGTCGTCTTCTTCTCGACCGAGCTGGACGGCACCGCCGACCTCACCCTCGCCGACCCCGAGAGCAGGATCGACGACCTGCACGCGGAGCTGGGCCGCATGGGCCGTACCAGCTACCACGCCGCCGTGGAGGCCGTGACGGCCCACCACGAGAAGCGGAACGAGGAGCACGCGTCGTCCCCCCGCCGCCCCGCCCTGGTGGTCTTCCAGACGGACGGCGCCCCGGACGCCAAGACCCCCGCCACCCAGTCCCTCGCGGACGCGGCGGAGAACCACCCCGCCCTCTTCTTCTCCTTCGTCGCCTTCGGTGAGCACGACAACAAGGCGTTCGACTACCTCCGCAAGCTGAAGACCGGCAACACGTCGTTCTTCCACGCCGGTCCCACCCCCCTGGAACTCACGGACCAGGAGCTGTACGAGGGCGTACTGGCCACCTGGCGCCCGTAGCCCCACCGGCGGGAGCCTCCCGCCCCACCGGAGGGAGCCCTCGCGGGGCTCCCCTCCCGCACCGCCCCGACGCCGCCCGCTTCTCACCCCGTAAAACGGGAAGCGGGCGGCGTACCCGTGTCGGCTACGATTTGAAGGATCCGTACATAGCAACCTGGGAGCAGCCCCCGATGGCTCGACACCTCATCACCAGCGCCCTTCCGTACATCAACGGAATCAAGCACCTGGGCAACATGGTGGGGTCCATGCTCCCGGCGGACGTGTACTCCCGGTACCTCCGCCTGCGCGGCCACGACGTCCTGTACATCTGCGCGACGGACGAGCACGGCACGCCGGCCGAGCTGGCGGCGAAGGAGCAGGGCCTGCCGGTGGCGGAGTTCTGCGCGCAGGCGCACGACGCCCAGAAGGCGGTCTACGACGGCTTCGCGCTGGCCTTCGACCACTTCGGCCGCAGCTCCTCGCAGCAGAACGTCGAGATCACCCAGCACTTCGCCCGCCGCCTGCACGAGAACGGCTTCATCGAGGAGCGGGCGATCCGTCAGGTGTACTCGCCCACCGACGGCCGTTTCCTCCCGGACCGCTACGTGGAGGGCACCTGCCCCCACTGCGGCTACGACAAGGCCCGCGGCGACCAGTGCGAGAACTGCACCCGCGTCCTGGACCCCACGGACCTGATCGACCCCCGCTCGGCGATCTCCGGCTCCACGGACCTGGAGGTCCGCGAGACCAAGCACCTCTTCCTCCTCCAGTCCAAGCTCCAGCACGAGGTCGAGGAGTGGGTGTCCCGGCACGAGGCGCAGTGGCCCCAGCTGGCCTCCTCCATCGCCCGCAAGTGGCTGACGGAGGGCCTGCACGACCGCGCCATCACCCGCGACCTGGACTGGGGCGTCCCGGTCCCGGCCGACACCTGGCCGGACCTGGCCGCCGAGGGCAAGGTCTTCTACGTCTGGTTCGACGCCCCGATCGAGTACATCGCGGCGACGAAGGAATGGGCGGACGCGGCGCCCGACGGAGAGGTCCGCGACTGGAAGTCGTGGTGGTACGAGGCCGACGCGGGTGAGAACCCCGTCCGCTACACCGAGTTCATGGCCAAGGACAACGTCCCGTTCCACACGGTGATGTTCCCCGCCACCGAGCTGGGCGTGCGCGAGCCGTGGAAGATGGTCGACTACGTCAAGGCCTTCAACTGGCTGACGTACTACGGCGGGAAGTTCTCCACGTCCCAGAAGCGCGGCGTCTTCACCGACCAGGCGCTGGACCTCCTGCCCGCCGACTACTGGCGCTACTTCCTCATCGCCAACGCCCCCGAGTCGGACGACTCGTCCTTCACCTGGGAGCACTTCACCGCCACGGTCAACAAGGACCTCGCCGACACCCTCGGCAACTTCGTCAACCGCGTGCTGTCGTTCTCGAAGAAGCGCTTCGGCGAGGAGGTCCCGGCGGGCAGCGCGCCCGGCGAGGCCGAGGCGAGGCTCGGCACGGAGATCGCGCGTCTCCTCGCCGAGTACGAGGAGCAGATGGAGGCGCTCCAGTTCCGCAAGGCGGCCGCCGCGCTGCGTGCGCTGTGGTCGGCGGGCAACTCCTACCTGGAGGAGAAGGCCCCCTGGCTGGAGATCAAGACCGACAAGGACGCCGCGGCCCTGACGCTGCGCACGGCGATGAACCTGATCCACCTGTACGCGGTGGTCTCGGAGCCCTTCATCCCGGCGACGGCGAAGGTCATGCGCGAGGCGTTCTCCCTCCCCTCCGACACGGCCACCTGGGTCACCGAGGCGGAGGCGAAGGCCCTCACCGCGGTCCCGGCCGGCACCCCCTTCACGGTCCCCCCGGTCCTCTTCGCCAAGCTCACGGACGAGGACCTGGAGACGTACAAGGAGCGCTTCGGCGGCCAGGAGGCATGACCTCGTCGACGACGTAGTACGTCCCGACGCCCCCGGAGCAGTCACCAGACCCGCTCACCCACCGGCACCGCCGACGGGTGAGCGGGTCTGGTTCTTCACCGACACCGACGAGCAAGGCCGTTGAACGTTTCTTCGCTCCTCGAAAGGGTGAACTCCTCTGTATCAGCCCGATAGTCGCCCATAGGTCGATCTACGGTGCGCACATGGTCACATCAACCCACGAGGCCGCACACCGGATCTTCCAGGACCATCCGGAAGCCCTCGACCTCGTCTTCGAGACGCTGGGGGTCCCTCCCCCGGCCAAGGAGGACTACAAGGCGCTCAGCCCTGACGCCACGGAGATCCGACCGCTGGAACGCCGGGTCGACACGGTGCTCAAGGTCGAACCGCCCGAGGGGGAGAGCTATCTGCTCGCCATCGAGTCCCAGACCAAACAGGACCCGGACAAGGCGACGAGCTGGTCCTACTACGTGGCGTACCTGAGCGCGAAGTACGCCATGCCGGTGCTGTTGGTCGTGGTCTGCCGGGACCGGCCCACGGCGAACTGGGCCGCGGGCCCCTTCCCGTGCACCGTGGGCACGTGGACCACACAGGTCACACACCCCTTCGTGCTGGGGCCGGACACCGTCCCGGAGATCACCGACGAGTCGACGGTGGCCCGGCAGCCGGCGTTGGCAGTGCTCTCCGCGATCGTCCACAGCGAGAGCCGCAGGGCCCCCGCCATACTGGAAACGCTGGCCCGCGGATTCCAGTCGCTCGGCCGGGGCCCCACGAAGTACTGGTGCGAGGCAACCGAAGTCGGCCTGGAGAACACTCCGGTCAAAGTGAAATGGAGAGAGCTGATGTCGAAGGTCATCACCTACTTCCCGGGGCACGGGACGCTGTTCGAGGAGACGTACCTGGAGGGCAAGGCGGAAGGCCTGACCGAGGGCAAGGCCGAGGACCGTGCCTCGCTCGTCCTGCGCGTGCTCGACAAGCGGGGCGTCGACGTCCCGGAGGACACGCGCGAGCGCATCACCTCCTGCACCGACCTCGACACCCTCACCCTCTGGTTCGACCGGTCCCTCACCGCGACCACGGCCGAGGACCTGTTCGCCGACGCTCCCGGGGACGACTCGCCCCAGGCTTCCTGACCGCGAAGCCGCGGCACGCGGGCGAGGGACCGGCCGTGTCCCTCGCCCGTGTCCGCGCCCGCGTCCGCGTCCGCCCGGAGCGGAGGCCAATCCGGACAGGGTGTGGCGGAACCGGCGCAGGGGTGTCCCCCGCTCCGCCATGTTCTTGCCGAGCCGTATGGTTTCCGCCATGGCAGTTCCCGAGGTCGTTCCGATCGCCTACCGGCCGAAGCACCGCACCGAGTCCATCGGGCGGTACGCGGACGGCCAGTTCCTCGCGTCGGTCACGTACGCCTTCCCGCAGGGCTTCCGTCCCGACGACGGCTGGGAGGAGCACAAGCGCCTCTACACCGTGCTGCACACCTTCGACGCCGAGGGCCGCTACCGGGACTCGGACATCTGGTGCGCCGGCACCTGGGCGCAGCAGCAGCGCGACCCCCACGGCGACGACTCGCCCCTGACCCGCGCCCGCGTCCGCCTGGCCGGCCTCCTGCGCAGCCTGCCCCGCCGCTCGTACACGGACATCGCCGTCCGCCCCTTCCAGGTCACCCACGAGGACGTCCTGTTCGGCCTGGTGGTCCGCAAGGACGAGGACGGCGACGAGGACGAGGACTGGGCGGAGCTGTACCCGGACCGGCTCGGCTTCGGCGCCCCGTGGGACGGCACCTACGACACCTGACGGGAACCCCCGCCCGACACGGCCGCGCAACTGTCCGGCATCCCGGCGGCGTCCCTCACCACGACAGCGACGACACAGTGGGGGACACCTTCATGGCTCTGTTCGGCAACGCGCACACCATCGACTCCGGCACGGCCCAGCAGGACTACGCGCGGCTGCTGGGGCAGGGGGAGCGGGTGCACGCCGCGTACCTGCTGATCCGCGACACCATCCTGTTCACCGACCGGCGGCTGCTGCTGGTCGACAAGCAGGGCATCACCGGGAAGAAGGTGGAGTACCACTCCGTCCCGTACCGCAGCATCACGCACTTCGCGGTGGAGACCGCCGGCACCTTCGACCTCGACGCCGAGCTGAAGATCTGGGTGTCGGGCACGGCGACGCCGATCCAGAAGACGTTCACCAAGGGCGTGGACATCTACGAGGTCCAGGCGATCCTGACCCAGTTCGTGGCGGGGTAGCCGGACCCGTACCTCAGCGTACGGAGGCGTACCCCACGAAGTCCGCCCAGGCGCCGGGGGAGAGCGCGAGACGGGGGCCTTCGACATGCTTGGAGTCACGCACATGCACTGCGTGGTGCGTGACGGCAAGCTCGACGCAGGAGTTGCCGTCGTTTCCGCCGCTGTAGCTGCTCTTGAACCACGCCAGTTCTGAGCCGTCCCCGGCAGTGGTCTTGCGGATCATGTCTCTCCCAGCAGTTGCTCGACGAAGGCCAGCGACTCCCGTGGTGAGAGCGCCTGAGCCCGGATGGTGCCATACCGCAGCTCAAGGATGCGCAAGTGTTTGAGTTCGTGGATCGGCCGACCGTTGAAGGCGCCGTCGGAGCGGCCCACCGCCGTACCGTCTGGGAACTTCAGCAGCTCGATCCGACCGTCCAGGCCGGAGTGGGTGTCGCAGTCCATCGGCATCACCTGAAGCACGACGTTGTGCAACCGCCCCACCTCCAGCAGATGTTCAAGCTGCTGACGCCACACCATTCTGCCTCCGATGGGACGCCGCAAGACCCCCTCTTCCAGGACGAAGCTGAGCGCCGGCGCGGGCGAGCGCTCGAAGACCGACTGCCGGGCCAGACGCGCGGCCACCATGCGTTCCACATCGTCCGGCGAGTACGGCGGCTGCGCCGCCCCGATCACCGATCGTGCGTGCTCCGGCGTCTGCAATAGCCCAGGGACGATGTGGCACTCGTACAACGCGATCTCGACAGCCTTGGCCTCCAGCTTCCCCAGCTCTCGAACCTTCTTCGGATACCGGACCTTCTTCACGTCCTCCCAGGCCGCCGCGAGGAGTCCGCCCGCGCCCAGCACCTCGTCGGCCCTGTCCAGGTACTCCTGCCGGGGGATCCGCTTGCCGCCCTCGACCTTGTAGACCAGGTCCTCCCCGTACCCGACCGCCACCGCGAAGTCGGCGGCCCGCATCCCCACCGACTCCCGCCGCAGCCTCAACTGCCGCCCCACCGTGGCGAGTACGGCCACACCCCACTCGTCGTCGGGGTCCACCTCCCACCCCGGCTCGTCCGCCTCGGTCCGGAGCCGCACCGCCTCGCCGTCCACCGACATACCGCACCCCTCCGTCGTACCGCCGTGCCGTGACGCCCTTGTCCGCGGGCCCGTCTCCGACGGTCCGGACAGCGGCCGACAAGCTCCGGACAGTCACCCTACGTATCAGCACTGTCACTGTTCACGGTAAGCACGTGCGGCCACGCTCGGTCACGTGAACAGCGAAAAGTCCACCCAACTTCTGCCGCCTGCCGACCACTTCAGCGTGCTCCTGTCACCCACGCCCCGCGGCGCCCGCCTCGCCCGGCTGCTCGCCGTGGACTGGATGCGCGACCGGGACCTGCCCCACCGCGTCGCCGAGGCCGCCGAACACCTCGTCGCCGAACTCGCCGCGAACGCGGTCGTCCACGGCCGGCTCCCCGGACGCGACTTCCGCCTCGCTCTGCTGGCCCGTGGCGCGGTCCTCCGCGTCGAGGTCACGGACACCCGCGGTGACGACCTCCCGCACCGCCGGCGGCCCGCCCCCGACGCCGAGTCCGGACGCGGCCTGCTCCTCGTCGAGGCCCTCGCCGACCGCTGGGGCGTGCGGCTCGGGCCGGTCCCCCGCAAGACCGTATGGGCAGAACTCGACCTACCGCCACTCTGACCAGCGGAAACGCCACCGGCACCGGAACCCGATCGCGCGGGTTCCGATGCCGTCGGCCGTCTTTTTCAAGGACCACCGGGGAGAAAGAAACCCCACCAAGCCCCACCCCTCCCGCCCACGGCGCAGGCTCACTCTCGCGAGTGAACATCACCAACTGGAGTGGATTTGTGACGGGTTGCCTGCCCTACGCTCAGCGCAGTACGGCACACCAGCGCACGTACCGCCCCAGACACGCAAACGGCCCCCGCCGGGACTGGCATCCCACGGCGAGGGCCTGACCACCAAGGAAGAAGCACCTTCCCGATGGACACCGAAAACCCTAGCGTGCACCCGCACGCCCAGTCTCGTAACAGCGGGAAAAACCACCCTTACCGGCGCGCTCACGCCCAGGGGCACCCCGGTGGCGTCACCCACGACAACAGCCGCCACACCACCCGCTTCACGGTGATCGGCAACCACCTCACCCAGCACCCGGACCTCTCCCTGCTGGCGATCGGACTGGCCTGCCACATCCAGTCCCTCCCCGCCGGCGCCCCCATCGGCATCAAGACCCTGGCCGCCCGCTTCCCCGAGGGCCCGACCCGGATCGCCGCCGCCCTGCGCGAGCTGGAGACCCACGGCTACCTGCGGCGCACCCGGGAACGCACCCCGGCCGGCCGCATCGTCACCCGCACCGTCTCCTGCAACCAGCCCGGCCGAGGCGACGCCACGTCCGGAGCGGGCCAGGCGACCGAGCCCAAGCCCAAGCCCCCCGCCCGCCGCGCGGCCGACGCCCCGCAGCGGGAACCCGCACGCCGCCGCGCCCTCCCCGCCGTACCGAAACCCTCGTACAGCTCCCCCGCCCTCCTGCGGACGGCCACCGACGTCCTCGCCGGCCTGCGCCGCGAGGACCCCCGCCTGCTGCTCTCCGCCACCGACGCCGAACACCTCGCCCCCGGCGTCGTCGCCTGGCTGGAGCGCGACCTCACCCCCACCGCCGTACGCAAGGCACTGGCCCGCGACCTGCCGCTGGAGCCCCTGGTCCGGCCCGCCGCCTTCCTGGCCCACCGCCTGACGGACAAACTGCCGCCCCTCCCGCCGTACCGCGCTCCCGAGCCACCACCGCCCGTCCGGCACCCCCTGCGCTTCTGCGACACCTGCGACCTCGGCTACCGAGGCCCCGACCCCCACCACTGCCGGGGCTGCGCCTCAGCGGGTGTCGGTTCCGGTGTCCCCGACACCAAAACCGACGAGCCGTCCCTCGGTGAACAGGGCCGGCCGTGACAGGCCGCTCGCAGCCTGCCCGGTTCCCGGTCCGGCTCCTCCGTGGCCCCGTCCGGATACCCTGGCCAGGGCACCCTGTGGAGGACACCATGAGCACTCAGGCCGATCACGGACACGAGCTGATCCCACGTCCCGAGCAGACTCCTGACGCCCTGCGCACGGCTCTCGCCGTGGTCGATCCGGGGCGCCTGGACGAGATGCAGGCCACGAAGGACGACGCCTTCACCAAAGCCGTGGAGTGGCAGTCCCTGAGCCCCGTGCGGAGCTGGGTCCTCACCTGGGCCCGAGACATCGAGATCGCCCGGCGTCCTGCTCTGTCCTCCCGCTTCGCGCAGGCACAGAGCAGGCTGGAGCACGAGAATCCCGTCATCGCCGAGGAGGCTCTGCGAGAGCTGAGCGCTGTCCTGGACGAAGCCATGAAAGCAGTGCGCGGTTGAGCTGGAAGTGGGAGTACGCCTTCGGTGCGGAGGAAACCGCCCGCACCGCACCCGCCGACTTCCTCGCCGGTGTGAAAAGGAAGGCGGACGAGCTGGTCGGAGCCGCCGAAGCCGTCCACCTTCACGGCCGGGCCCACGAGGGCATCGACCCGAAGGGGGGCGACGTCATCGTCCCCGGCGGTATGTTCAGATACCAGGTCGTCGTACGCAGCGAGCGTGTCTACATCGTCCAGATCACCTACCTGGGGTACTGAAATCGATGACGACCGTTCTACGGGATGCGCCGCAGAGCATCACCGACCCGATCGTCGAACTCGTCGCACAAGGCCTGGGCAAGCAGCCGGCCGCACACCTGCGGAGGAACCCGGTGGCCGTGGACCTCTCCTTCTACACGTCACCCCTCTCCGAGGAAACCCGCGACGAGGGCCGAGCTCAGCGCGCCGCCGAGGACGTCCTGGACATCCTGGAGGTGCGCGGCATCGACGTCCCCGAGGCGGTCCGGGAACGCGTCACCGGCTGCGGCGACCCCGAGATCCCGCGCCGCCGGCACCGGCGTGCGGTCACGGCCCCGACGGCCGAGGACGTCTTCACGGACGAGTAGGCCCGGCCCCCGCTCCCCCTCACCGGCGCCGGTCGCGGCCCGGTGACGCCGCCCCGTACCGGCAGGACCGGTCCGCACGGCCATCTTCACCGTTCCGGGGACTCGCGCGGCCCGCCACGGGCATACTCCACGGGCAGCCGGCCGGGGGGCCGGCCCGTGGCGGGGACGGCGGGGGGCCGGCACAGTGGATTTCACGTCCTGGGGGGACTGGGCACGCGCATGCCTGGGTGCGGCGGTGTCGTACCCGCTGCTCATGGCGGGCTGGTGGGCGGTCGCCCGCGCGGCCGCCTTCGGTGATCCGCACCGGCACAGCGGCCGCCGCGTCGCCTTCGTGCCGCGCCGCGCCGTCCGGCCGCGGACGGAGGCCCTGCGCCGGCGGCTGCACACCGCGCTGGCACTGCGCCGGCACCAGGGCGTGACGGGTTCCGTCCCGGCCGCCGAACTGCTGCGGCGCCTGGTGGAGGCGGACCGCTCGGCGCGCGTGCTGGCGGCCGGCCGCCGGGTGTGGTGCCTGGCCGTCCCGCTCACGCTGCTCGCGGGCGCCGTCCTGCTCGGGACGTGGCTCCTCGTGTTCGAGTACGTGATGGCGGGCCCCCTCGCCGCGGTCGACGGCCCTTACCCCTACCTGGCCAGGCTCTTCGGCACGGACGGCTGGTACATCGCGAACGACGAGGCCTGCTCCTCGTGGTCCGTGCTGAGCGGGTGCGACCCGGACGTGCGGCCGTGGTGGTACGGCACGGAGTCGGGGCTGCTGTTCGGGCTCGCGTTCGCGTCCCTCGTCGCCGCGTGGCGCGTACGGCGGGCGGCCGCGCGGAGTTTCGCCCTCTGGGCACGGCAGGAACCACCCCTCCTCGCCTGCCTGGACGCGCTGACGGCCTGCCGCGACGCCCTGCGCCCGGCACCGCCGGAGGCGACCGTGCTCGACGAGCGCACGGTCGGGCTCACCGCCGCCCTGCGCGCCTTCGCCCGGGAGGGCCTCCCCCTCGCGCGGGAACGGCGCGCCGAACTGGAGGCGCACACCACGCGCGTGACCGAGACCCTGGAGGAGGCGACGGGCCGGTACCTGCGCGACGGCGCCACGGCACTGCCCGCCCTCGTCGCTCTGCTGGCCACCCTCCAGGACCGGCTGCACGCCTCCCGGTGGTTCGCCCTGCTCGACCCCGCCCAGCTCATCCCCACCCCCGCCCCCGGCCCGGTCCCGGCCGCCGCCCCGGCGGCCGCGCCCTCCGCCGACGCGGGCCGCTGGCAGCGCTACATGTGGGTGGCCACCGCGATGCCCGCGGTACCGGCCCTGCTGGCCCTCGTCTTCACCGCCATGACGATCAGCCAGGCCAACCAGAACCTCGGTCTCACCGAACGCAACCAGGTGGCGTCCACGTACAACGAGACCGTCGCCAACCTGGGGGACGAGTCCATCGACGTGAGGTCCAGCAGCATCCACGCGCTGGGACGCATCATGCGGGAATCACGCAGCGAACAGCCGACGATCGTCAGCATACTGAGCGCCTACATACGGGAGCACGCGAAGATGCCCGGCACGGCGGCGGCGGAGCGCCTGCGCAAGAACGACAAGACGCGCGCCCCCGGCGACGTCCAGGCCGCCCTCGACGTGCTGGGCTCACGCCCGGAGGCCCCGGAGGGCGAACCGACGATCGACCTGCGCGACACCTTCCTGGTGGGCGCCGCCCTCTACGGGACCTTCGACAACGCCGACCTGCGGGGCGCCGACCTCACCCGGGCCGACCTGCAGAGCGGCCGGTTCGCCCTCGCCTGGTTCGACAACGCCCGCATGAACGACGCCTACCTGAGCGACGGCACCTACACGGAGGCGGACTTCCTCGGAACGGACCTGAGTGGTGCCTGGCTGGATGGCGGGCAGTTCCAGAACGCGGATCTGACGCAGGCGAAGCTCGTCGGCGTCCACGGCAACTACGAAGGCCGGTCGGCCCAGTTCTTCAACGCCGACCTGACGGCCACAGACCTGACGGACGCCGACCTGAGGGGGGTGAACCTGGTGCAGGCCGATCTCGGGCGGGAAACCGCCCAGGGCCTCCCGGCCGCGACCGTCACCGGCACGGTCCTCATCGGAGCCGACCTCACCGACGCCCTGCTCGACGGTGTCGACGTCGACGCCGCCGTGCGGGAGGAGGCGGACCTGGCGGAGAAGGCGTCGGCCCAGGGCGGCTGACGCGACCGCGGTCCCGGACGGCCGGCGCGCGGCCCGCACGAGTACGCCGCGCGGGCCGCGCAGGGGTACGGCCCGCACGGGCCGCGCAGGGGTACGGCCCGCACGGGTACTCCCGTGCGGGCCGCGTGGGTACGCGAGGGCCGGGGGCTCGTGGTCTCCCGGCCCTCGCGCGTCTCGGGTGCCCTACTTGAGCACGCCCGCACCCGTCGTCGTGGCCAGCGACGTCGGCAGACCGGAGGCCGAGGTCTCCAGGCCCGAGGTCAGGGTCGGGGTCCAGTTGACCGTGGTCTTCAGGTCCTTGGAGGAGGCGGCGTTGTAGGCGGCGACGAGGTCGGTCACCGTGCCGTTGACCTGGTTGCCGGAGCCCTTGATCGAGCCGGTGCCGTCGCTGCTGAGGAGCTTGGCGGCCTTCGCGCCGGACGGGAGCTTCCAGTAGTTGTTCTCGGCGACGACCTGGGCCTTGGCGCGCGAGTTGATGCTGTACTGCGGCGCGTAACCGTTGAGGGTCGTGACGTCGTAGTAGTTGTTGTAGATGTGGATCTGGCCGATGCGGGCCAGGGGGGCGCGCTGCATGATGCCCTTCCACACGTTGTGGTGGAGGGAGACGCGCAGCTTGCCGACGCTGTCGGTGTCGCTGCTGCCGATCAGCATCGTCTTGTCGTGGTTGGTGAACTGGTTGCGCGAGACGGTCACCAGGTCGGAGCCCTTGGTGATGTCGAGGGCGCCGTCGTGGATCTGGTACTCGCGGCCGAAGTACTTCGGGTTGGCGCTGTCGAAGTGCGGCGCGTCGGTGAACGTGTTGTGGTCCGCCCACACGTGGGTCGCCCCGCGCAGGGTGACCGAGTCGTAGTTGGAGTTCCAGTTGCCGTCGTCGCCGTCGGTCGGGTCCCACTGCGGGAAGCAGTCCTCGGTGGCGGCGAAGGTCAGGTTGCGGACGATGACGTTGTCCACGTTCTGCACCTGGAGCATCGCCCCGGTCAGACCCGCGTTCGTGCCGGGGACGCCCACGATCGTCGTGTTGGCCGGCACCTTGAAGGTGACGTTGAGCGCCTGCTTCTTCTGGGCGGCGGCGCGGGCGCTCTCCTGGGTGCCGGAGGGCAGCTTGGAGCGGCCGTAGGTGGCCGGGTCGTAGGCCTTGAGGTAGGCCGACAGCGAGTAGCCGGTGCCGGACGCGTAGTCGGCGCAGGTCAGCTTCTTGCCGGAGTCATTGGTGTTGGCGTCGATGGTGCCGCTGACCTTGATGATCCGGGGCGTGGTGTCGGTCGCGGAACCGAGCGCCTTCACGAGCTGGGCGCGGGTGGAGACGGTGAAGGTGTGGGCGGCGTCGGCCTTCGTACCACCGGTGGTGCCCGTACCCGACGACGCCCAGCCGTCCTTGGCGGCCAGCGTCTGGTGGTACAGGTCGGCGGTCCCGGCGTTGGCGTTCATCACGACGACACCGGCGCCGACGCCCGCGGCCACGACGGCGGCGCAGAGCCCGAGGGTGCGACGCGAGCGGAGGGACCGGCGGTGGGAGGGAGCAGCCACGGGGGATCCTTACGGGGGAGGAGCGGGGTTACGTCCTGTCAGTGGTCGCCGCCGCGGAAAGGGTTGCCGCGCGGCGAGAAATTTTTCTCCGCCCGCCCGAACCGTCCCCCGGAGCCGCCCTCCGCCCGTGTTCAGCTCACCGCTGGTGGCACCGGGGCCGGGGCCGGAACCGGAACCGGAGTCGTCCTCCCGTCCGGCTTTCCGTCCAGTTCCGCCCGTGCCCTGTGCAGGTGGTCCAGTCCCTGCCGCGCCGTCCGCGTCACCTCCGTGTACTCCGCCGCCGTACGGGCCCGCGCCAGCAGCGTCCGGGCCACGCGGTGGCACTCCGCCGCGCCGGTCAGCGCCCGGGCCGTGTCCTCACCGGCTCCCGCCCAGGCCCGCGCGTCCGGCGGACCCAGGCCCGCGCCGAGGCGGACGAGCCACTGGTTGGCCTCCGCCTCCGCGTCCAGACCGGACGGGGGGCGGGGCCGCCGCGAACGGCGCCGGGCGGCCGTCCCGGAGACCACGCCGACCGCGGCGACCGCGCCGACGAGCAGCGCCACCGACCACACGACCATGAACCCCATGCCTGCGTTCCTCCCTCACCACCGCACCCGTCTGCGCCTCCCCATGAGACGCCGCCCCGCTGTGGACGGGCCCCGGGGTTCCTGTGGGGCGCCGGTGAGGTCCCCCCCGGAGGGGACCCGGCCCCGCCGCCGCCCGGGCACGGCGGCGGGCCGGGACAGGGGTTCGTCAGGTCGCCGACGGCGACGCCGGGGCGCTCGGCGGGGGTCCGCCCTGGCCGTCCTCCGTCGCCTCCGGGTCCACGCCCACCGTCAGGGACGCGTGGACGCCCTCGGCGATGTTCCTCTTGGCGTAGCGCAGCTTCAGCAGGCCTCCCTGGGCACCGCTCTGGTCGTAGATCGTGTCCTCGGTGAGGGTCGTGCGCTCGGTGGTGTTGCTCGCGTACGGCTCCTCGGCCGCCGCGGCCAGGACGGACTCCTCGTCGAAGAAGAACTGGCCGGTGTGGCAGGTGTGGCCGCCCTCGTAACCGGCGTCGGTCCACTCGCCGTCCACATGGACCTTGGTGTGGATGTGGACGCAACGGCCCCGGTACCAGCCGGGGAAGACGGTCCGGAACGTCACCCGGCCCTGCCGGTCGGTCCGCCAGGTGCCGCGCAGGTACCGCGTGTCGTCGGTGGGCTCCTGGTGGCCGCCGCCGGGAGGCGCACCGGTGGGGGCGCCGGTCGGGGCGCCGGTGGGCGGCTCGCCGGTGGGGGCGGGGCCGCCACCGCCGCTGCCCTGGTCCTCGTAGCCCGAGTAGACGCCCACCGCGTCGCAGTGCCAGATGTCGACGGCGGCGTCGCGGACCGGCGCGCAGGTCTCGGAGTCGATGACCTTGAGGCTGAGCAGGAGGGGGATGCCCTCGCGGTCCTCGGTGACGTCCCGGCGGATCTTGTCGGCGTCGATGTAGTAGGGGCCCTCGACGGTCTCCGAGGTGAGCCGGTAGCAGTCCTGCGCATCGGTCCCGGTCTGCGCGTCGGACCCGGCGGCCGGGCTCGTGGACCCTGTCATGCCGCCCACGGCGAAGGCGCTGCCGCCCAGGCCCGCCGCCGCGAGGGCGCCGGCCCCGACCGCCACGGCCGTGCGGCGGGTCATGTCCCGTTCACTGAGTGGTTTCTGATGTCCCGTCATGGGCCCGGGAACCTAGGACGGAAACCTGTCAGGAGCATGGGTGGGGGCTGTCAGCCACCGGAGAAGACGGAAGTGGCCCGGAACCGACGTCGGTTCCGGGCCACTTGCGTCACACCGTCTACTTGGGCTGCGGCTTGCGCACCGTCAGGTGCAGCTCACGCAGCCGGGTCTCCTCCAGCTCCGTCGGCGCGCCCATCATCAGGTCCTGGGCGTTGCCGTTGAGCGGGAAGGCGATCGTCTCGCGGATGTTCGGCTCGTCCGCGAGCAGCATGACGATGCGGTCGACACCGGGGGCGATGCCGCCGTGCGGCGGGGCGCCGAAGCGGAAGGCGCGCAGCATGCCGGCGAACTTCTCCTCGACGGTCTCGCGGTCGTAGCCGGCGATCTCGAAGGCCTTGAGCATGATCTCGGGCTCGTGGTTGCGGATCGCGCCGGAGGACAGCTCGACGCCGTTGCAGACGATGTCGTACTGCCAGCCCAGGATGTCCAGCGGGTCCTGGCTCTCCAGGGCCTCCAGACCACCCTGCGGCATCGAGAAGGGGTTGTGCGAGAAGTCGATCGCGCCGGTGTCCTCGTCCTTCTCGTACATCGGGAAGTCGACGATCCAGCAGAAGCGGAAGACGTTCTCCTCGAAGTGTCCGGCGCGCTTGGCGGCCTCGACCCGCACGGCGCCCATGATCTTCGAGACCTCGTCGAACTCGCCCGCTCCGAAGAACACGGCGTGCCCGGCGGCCAGGGAGAGCCGCTTGGTCAGCTCGGCCACGTCGTCCTCGGTGAGGAACTTCGCGATCGGGCCGGTCAGCGAGCCGTCCTCCGCCACGCGCACCCAGGCCAGGCCCTTGGCGCCCAGCGTGACGGCGTAGTCGCCGAGCTGGTCGAAGAACTTGCGGGGCTGCGCCGCCACGTCCGGCACCGGCAGGGCACGCACGTGCTTGCCGGCGAAGGCCTTGAACTCGGAGCCCTCGAAGATGTCGGTGATGTCCACCAGCTCCAGCTGGGCCCGCAGGTCCGGCTTGTCCGAGCCGTACTTCAGCATCGCCTCCCGGAACGGGATGCGCGGGAAGGGGGACGTCACGTGCCGGCCGTTGCCGAACTCCTCGAACAGCTCCGTCATGAGCTTCTCGATCGGCTGGAAGACGTCCTCCTGCTCGACGAAGGACATCTCCACGTCGAGCTGGTAGAACTCGCCCGGCGAACGGTCCGCGCGGGCGTCCTCGTCCCGGAAGCAGGGCGCGATCTGGAAGTACCGGTCGAATCCGGAGATCATCAGCAGCTGCTTGAACTGCTGCGGGGCCTGCGGCAGGGCGTAGAACTTGCCCGGGTTCAGGCGGGAGGGGACGACGAAGTCACGGGCGCCCTCGGGGGAGGTCGCGGACAGGATCGGCGTCGCCATCTCGTTGAAGCCCAGCGCCGTCATCTTGTGGCGGATCGCCGAGATGACGGCCGTGCGCAGCATGATGTTGCGGTGCATGCGCTCGCGGCGCAGGTCGAGGAAGCGGTACTCCAGGCGCCGCTCCTCGTTGACCCCGTCCTCGGCGTTGATCGTGAAGGGCAGCGGCTGGGCCGCGCCGAGCAGCTCGACCTCACCGACCTCGACCTCGACCTCGCCGGTGGGCAGGTCCGCGTTGACGTTCTCGGCGCCGCGGGAGACGACCTTGCCGTCGATGCGGACCGTCGACTCCTTGGTCAGCTTGTCGAGGGCCTCGTACGCGGGCGTGCCCGGGCGGGCGACGAGCTGCGTGATGCCGTAGTGATCGCGCAGATCGATGAAGAGGATGCCGCCCAGGTCGCGCCGATTGTGCAGCCAGCCGCTCAGCCGGACGTCGGTGCCGACGTCAGAGGCGCGGAGCTCGCCGCAGGTGTGGGACCTGTACCGATGCATCGTCGTTCATCCAGTCTTCGCGGATCGGGGGCGTGTTTCACGTGAAACAACCCCCAGGGTACCGGGCGCCCCATGATCGGCTCCCACCATTACGGGCCCGGCGATCAGTGGCATTCCCCGATCGCATGTTCTTAAAGTGGGGCAATGCGCACTGGTGAGCCCCTGCCCGCCGTGGGGGAGGTCCTGGCTTCCCTCGCGACCGGCGTGTGGCACTGGGACACCGCCACCGGGCTGGTCACGGTCGATGCCGAGGCGGCCCGGCTGCTCGGGCTGCCCGCCGAGGGAACCGTCCTCACGGAGGCCCAGACCCGGGCCCGCCTGCACCCGGTCGACTGGAACGAGATCACCGGCGTGGTCCAGCTGGCCGTCGCCGAGGGCACCCTCGCCGAAGTCCGCATCCGGATCATGGACGAACGCGGGCGGATCGTCCGGGTCGTCCGCAGCCGCTCCAAGCCGTCCTTCGACCGGGTCAAGAAGGCGTACGAGCTGATCGGCACCCTCCAGGAGGTCACCGAGCCCTCGCCGGGCACCCCGGCGGGCCGCAGCGCGGTCACCGGCGACTGGCGGCGCTCCCGCGAGGCGTTCCTGCTGGACGCGGGCCGGGCGCTGGCGGAGGCCCGGTCCACGCAAGAGGTGCTGCGGGTCGCGGCCGGTCTGTCGATGCCGGGCTTCTCACCGGACGGGCTCGCCGTGTTCGGCGTGGAAGGCGACCGCCTGACGATCATCGGGCACCGCGGGCAACGGAACGACGACGAACTCCCCTTCACCCAGATGTCGCTCCAGACGGAATACCCGGCGGCGGAGGTCGTCCGCACCGGCAAGGCCGTCTACCTCTCCTCGCCCGAGCAGTACAAGTCCCGCTACCCCCTCACCTGGCCCCTCATCGAGCAGTTCGGCCGCCACTCCTGGGCCTATCTGCCGCTGACGGTGGCCGGACGCACCATGGGCGCCTGGATGGCCGCCTTCGCCTACCCCGTCGCGTTCACCCCCGACGAGCGGTCCGTGCTCACCACCGTGGCCCGCATGCTCGCCCAGGCCCTCACCCGGGCCGGGGCCGCCGAGACCCAGCGGGAGCTGACGGACGGGCTGCAGCGCTCCATGCTGCCCAGCCTCGGTACCGAGATCCCCGGCATGACCCTCGCCGCCCGCTACATACCGACCGGCGGCGGCCTCCAGGTCGGCGGTGACTGGTACGACCTGATCCCGCTGCCCCACAAACGGTTCGCGCTGGTCATCGGGGACGTGCAGGGCCACGACGTGCGGGCGGCGAGCCTCATGGGCCAGCTCCGCATCGCCCTGCGGGCGTACGCGTCCGAGGGCCACGGCCCCGACGCCGTCCTCTCCCGCGCCTCCCGCTTCCTCTACGGCCTCACCCACACCGACGACGCCGACTCCGACGCCCACTCCGACCTGCGCTTCGCGACCTGCCTCTACATCGAGGTCGACCCCGTCAGCGGCGTCCTGACCACCGCCCGCGCCGGGCACCTGGACCCGGCGATCCGGATGGCCGACGGCACCGTCCTGATCCGCGCCACGGCCGGCGGGCTGCCCCTCGGCATCGACCCGGACGCCGACTACCCCACCAGCCGTCTCGGCCTGGAGCCCGGCGAGGCGCTCATGCTGTGCACCGACGGCCTGCTGGAGACCGGCGGGCACGACCTCGACACCGGCTGGCGGCGCGTCCGCAAGACCCTGGAGACGCACCAGGGCGGCCTGGAGGAGCTGGCGGACGCGCTGGTCCAGGCGGTGCACGGGCCGTCGTCGCACCACACCACCGGTCCGCTGGCCGACCGCCGCGAGGACGACATCGCCCTTCTGCTCGCCTGCCGCGGGGGCGGGGGGGTGGGCTGCGGCGGACCGAGCACCGCCGCACCGGCCCGGCCCGCCCTGCGGCGTTCCATGCTGACGATCGCCCAGGCCGAGCCCGAGCGGATCGCCGAGGCCCGCGGGCAACTGCGCGACCTGCTGCACGACTGGCCCAGCGAAGACCAGGTCGACTCGTCCGTCCTCCTCGTCTCCGAGATGCTCACGAACGTCCTCGTGCACACCGACGCCGACGCGCTGCTGGTGGCGGAGGTGGCCGGCGACCCCGGCGAACGCCGGATACGGATCGAGGTCACCGACACCAGCGACTCCCTGCCCCACAAGCGCCGGCCCGGCGAGCTGGCCTCGTCCGGCCGCGGCCTGGTCCTGACCGAGCTGCTCGCCGACGCGTGGGGGGTGACCCCGCGGGGCGAGGGCAAGACCATCTGGTTCGAGTTCTACGAGCCGGCGACGGGCGGTGCGGAGGGGGCGGACGGGGGCTCCGGCGGCGACGGCGCCGCGGGACCGCCCGGCGGGTCCCCCGGCGAGCCGGGACCGGCGTAACGCTGCCGCAGCTCGTACAGCACCCCGAAGGCCGCCGCCGTCAGCGGCACGGCGAGCAGCATGCCGAGGACCCCGGCGACCGACGCCCCCGCGGTGATCGTGAGCATCACCACCGCCGGATGCATCTGCACGGTCCGGCTCTGGATCATCGGCTGCAGCACGTGCCCCTCCAGCACCTGCACGGCGAGCACCACCCCGAGCGCCCACAGGGCGATGACGAACCCCCGGTCGGCGAGCGCGACCAGCACGGCGACGGCACCCGAGAGGAACGCGCCGAGATAGGGGACGTACGCGCCGACGAAGACGAGCGCCCCCAGCCCGACCGCGCCGGGCACGTCGAGGACGAGCAGCCCGACGGTGATGCACAGGGCGTCGATGAGCGCGATGAGCGAAGTCCCCCGCATGAATCCCTCGACGGCCTGGAAGGCCCGCCGCGCCATCGCCTCCAGGCCGTCCGCGGTGCCCTCCGGGGCGGCGGCCCGCAACGTCGCCACGGCCCGCCCGGAGTCCCGCAGGAAGAAGAAGACGAGCAGCAGCGCCAGTACGGCCATGGCGATGGTCTCGCCCACCACGCTCACCCCGCTGATCACTCCGGAGGCCGCCGTCCCGCCGAACTTCGTCGCCAGTTGCCGGGCGTTGGAGGCGAGGTCGTCGAGCGAGGTCCCGGCCGCCCCGAAGTGCTCGGCGACCGCGCGCGCCGCCTCCTTCAGCGAGGCGACGATCTCGTCCCCGCTGTCCACGAGCGCGGCGACGACGATGTACACGGCCCCTCCCACCACCGCCAGAACCGCCAGGCACGTGAGCCCCGCGGACACCGACCGGTTCACCCCCGCCTTGACGAGCCGCCGGTGGAACGGCCCCAGCAACGCCGTCCCCAGCAGCGCGAGCAGCACCGGCACGACGGCCGTGCGGAACTCCGCGCACAGCAGGATCCCGACGTACGCGACCCCCGAGACCAGCAGGATCACCACGCACCAGGCGGCGAGACGGCGAACGGGAGCGGGAAGCGACGACAGCACGCCCCCAGCCGACCACGCGCCCGGCGGGCTGTCCTGCGCGAACGGGCCGGACGGGTGAGCGGCCCCTCTCACCCGGTCGCGTCTCTCGACAGAGTCGATGGACCAGCGCACAAAAGAGTGAACATACCCATTTGGCACATCAATTGAACCACCGTCCTCCTACCTTCCGAGGCGGAGGTGATGCTCGATGCACGAGCAGAACGACATGCCGTCCGACGGGACGACGGCACGGAAGGAAGCGATCGACGTCGACGACTTCGTGTTCGCGGCCACGGGGGCGCGGGTACGGAGGCTGACGACACCGGACGGGGAGCACTGGTTCGTGGCGGCGGACCTGGCCACGGAACTGGGGTACGCAAATACGCGGCAGGCGCTCGACTGGCATGTCGCGCAAGATCGGCAAACCACCTTGAACGATCTTGCCCGAAGCGTCTATGGAGTAGACACCTCGAGCAAGATTGCAGGTCACGGGCTCAAAAAGTCCATGAAGATGGTGAACCTCAACGGCCTCATCGCCCTCGTCAACGGCTGCACCAAACCCGAGTGCGAGCCCTTCAAGACCTGGGTCTGCGACGTCATCACGACCATCCAGCGCGACGGCTCCTACTCCCTGGAGCCGGCCGTCGTGCAGCCCGCCCCCACCGGTGGCACGGCGTACGTCATGCCCCAGCAGGTCGCCGACGCGATCGTGCGGCTGGAGACGCGCAACATCCAGGCCGACGAGATGCTGGCGGCGACCCAGGAGCGGCACACCGA
This sequence comes from Streptomyces sp. NPDC031554, assembly GCF_055580685.1. Taxonomy (NCBI): domain Bacteria; kingdom Bacillati; phylum Actinomycetota; class Actinomycetes; order Kitasatosporales; family Streptomycetaceae; genus Streptomyces; species Streptomyces sp. NPDC031554. The sequence goes on from NZ_JBVIKX010000003.1 coordinate 416,176, forward strand.
ACTCCTGCGGGACATCAGCCGCAGCCGGCAGGCGATCGCCCGCAGCCAGACCGCGCTCGTGCGCAGTCAGGACCGGATCGCCGAGGCGCTCCAGGAGATCTTGCACGTCCTCGGGGGAAGCCGCCCCGACACCGCCCCGGCACCGAAGCTGACGCCTCAGCAGCTCCTCGCCTCCTGGAAGGCCGGGAACCTGGTCTTCACCGAGGACATCCACGCGGTGGCGGCCTGCCTGGCGCCCGCGCTCGTCCGGGGCGAGGCCGGCTACCGCATGGAGGAGATCGCCGCTCGCACGGGGCTGTCCACCGCTCGCGTCCACGACTGCCTGCGCACACTGCTCAAGCGCGGCTGCATGCGGCAGACGGGCTGCACCGCGGACGGGGCGCCCGTCTACGTGCTGCCGTAGGGGCGCCACCACGAAGACGGGCCCGAAGTCGCAAAGCGGTGTTGCGGCTTCGGGCCCTCTCGTACGTTAGCGGCTCCTTCAGGCCTGCGGACCGCTCTCGGACATTCCGTGCACCGCCGGGACGGTACCCAAGCGTCCCTTCTGGAAGTCCTCGAACGCCTGCTGGAGTTCCTCACGGGTGTTCATGACGAACGGGCCGTAGTGGGCCATCGGCTCGCGGATCGGCCGGCCGCCGAGGAGCACGACCTCCAGGTCCGGCGTGTGGGAGTCCTGCTTCTCGTCCGCGCGCACGGTCAGGGAGGAGCCGGCTCCGAAGACGGCCGTCTGCCCCAGGTGGACCGGGCGGCGCTCCGCGCCGACCGTGCCCCTGCCCGCCATGACGTAGGCGAGGCCGTTGAAGTCCTCGCGCCAGGGCAGGGTGATCTCCGCGCCCGGCGCCAGCGTCGCGTGGACCATGGTGATCGGGGTGTGGGTGATACCGGGCCCGGCGTGGCCGTCCAGCTCACCGGCGATGACGCGCAGCAGGGCGCCGCCGTCGGGGGAGGTGAGCAGCTGGACGCTGCCGCCGCGGATGTCCTGGTAGCGCGGGGCCATCATCTTGTCCTTGGCCGGCAGGTTCACCCACAGCTGGAGGCCGTGGAAGAGACCGCCGGACATCACCAGCGACTCCGGCGGCGCCTCGATGTGCAGGAGACCGGAACCGGCCGTCATCCACTGGGTGTCGCCGTTGGTGATGGTGCCGCCGCCGCCCTGGCTGTCCTGGTGGTCGAAGATGCCGTCGATGATGTAGGTGACGGTCTCGAAGCCGCGGTGCGGGTGCCACGGGGTGCCCTTCGGCTCGCCCGGCGCGTACTCCACCTCACCCATCTGGTCCATCATGATGAACGGGTCGAGGTGACGGTAGTTGATCCCCGCGAAGGCCCGGCGCACCGGGAAGCCCTCGCCCTCGAACCCGCCGGGCGCGGTGGTGACGGTGAGCACGGGACGCGCCACGGCGTCGGCCTGCGCGGTCACACGGGGCAGGGTCAGCGGGTTCTCGACGGTCACTGCAGGCATGTCCGTACCTCCTTGGGCGGCGTACGTCCGAGTTTAGTTGAGCGTTGAACTTTCTGCCACCCAGAACGACGAGAGCCCGGAGGACATTCCCTCCGGGCCCGGGTCGTCTGGGCGGTCGCCGTCCGCCGCCGGTCGCGGGCACCTCCGCGCCCGGCGACCGGACGGGAGGCGTCAGCCGCGCATCCGGAGCATCGCGGGTCAGCCGCGCATCCGGCGCATCGTGGCTCAGCCGTACATCCGGCGCATCGCGAAGTCGACCATCTGCTCGACGGCCTTCGCGTCGAAGACCATCCGGTGCTCGCCCTCCATGTCGAGGACGAAGCCGTAGCCGGTGGGCAGCAGGTCGAGCACCTCGGCGCCGGTGATGACGAAGTACTTCGACTCCTTGCCCGCGTACCGGCGCAGCTCCTTGAGCGTGGTGAACATCGGGATCACCGGCTGCTGGGTGTTGTGCAGGGCGAGGAAGCCGGGGTTGTCGCCGCGCGGGCAGTAGACCTTCGAGGTGGCGAAGACCTGCTGGAAGTCCTCGGCGGCCAGCTGCCCGGTGGTGAAGGCCCGCACCGCGTCCGCGAGCGAGGGCGCGGACGGCTCGGGGTACAGGGGCGGCTGCTGGCCGTACCCCCCGAGACCGCCCGGCTGTTGCTGCTGGGCGTACTGCTGCTGCGCGGCGCCACCGTCCATGGGCTGGCCGTATCCATACATGGGCGCAAGCGTACCGAGGGGGGATCCCGGCGTCCGGGGGTAGACCCTTCTCACACTTGACCGGGCGGGGTTGCGCCTTATTACCGGTGGGTAGCATCATCGGAGCTACTTGTCGGTACGTGAACTAGCGCGAGGATCAAGTGCCTCGCCGATCTCTCTCTACGGAGCGCAGTCGCCATGGGGCACTACAAGTCGAATCTCCGCGACATCGAGTTCAACCTCTTCGAAGTACTCGGGCGCGACAAGCTGTACGGCACCGGCCCCTTCGAGGAGATGGACACCGAGACCGCGAAAAGCATCCTCGAGGAGCTGACCCGCCTCTCGGAGAACGAGCTGGCCGAGTCCTTCACGGACGCCGACCGCAACCCGCCGGTCTTCGACCCCGAGACCAACACCGCGCCGGTCCCCGCGTCCTTCAAGAAGAGCTACCAGGCCTTCATGGACTCCGAGTACTGGCGCCTCGGCCTGCCCGAGGAGATCGGCGGCACCACCGCGCCGCCGTCGCTGATCTGGGCGTACGCGGAACTGATCCTCGGCGCCAACCCGGCCGTGTGGATGTACTCCTCCGGCCCGGCCTTCGCGGGCATCCTCTTCGACGAGGGCAACGAGACGCAGAAGCACATCGCGAAGTTCGCCGCCGAGAAGCAGTGGGGCTCCACGATGGTCCTCACCGAGCCGGACGCCGGCTCGGACGTGGGCGCCGGCCGCACCAAGGCCGTGCAGCAGGAGGACGGCTCCTGGCACATCGAGGGCGTGAAGCGCTTCATCACCTCCGGCGAGCACGACATGTCGGAGAACATCCTCCACTACGTGCTGGCCCGTCCCGAGGGCGCCGGCCCCGGCACCAAGGGCCTGTCCCTCTTCCTCGTCCCGAAGTACCTCTTCGACTTCGAGACCGGCGAGCTGGGCGAGCGCAACGGCGTCTACGCCACCAACGTCGAGCACAAGATGGGCCTGAAGGCCTCCAACACCTGCGAGATGACCTTCGGCGACCGGCACCCCGCCAAGGGCTGGCTGATCGGCGACAAGCACGACGGCATCCGCCAGATGTTCCGCATCATCGAGTTCGCCCGCATGATGGTCGGCACGAAGGCGATCTCCACCCTCTCCACCGGCTACCTCAACGCGCTGGAGTACGCCAAGGAGCGCGTCCAGGGTCCCGACCTGGCGAACTTCATGGACAAGGCCGCGCCCAAGGTCACCATCACCCACCACCCCGACGTGCGCCGCTCGCTGATCACGCAGAAGGCGTACGCGGAGGGCATGCGCGCCCTCGTCCTCCACACGGCCTCCGTCCAGGACGCGATCGCCGTGAAGGAGGCGAACGGCGAGGACGCGAAGGCCGAGCACGCGCTCAACGACCTGCTCCTGCCGATCGTCAAGGGCTACGGCTCCGAGAAGGGCTACGAGCAGCTCGCCCAGTCGCTCCAGACCTTCGGCGGCTCCGGGTTCCTCCAGGAGTACCCGATCGAGCAGTACATCCGCGACGCCAAGATCGACACCCTCTACGAGGGCACCACCGCGATCCAGGGCCAGGACTTCTTCTTCCGGAAGATCGTCCGCAACCAGGGCGCCGCGCTGAACTCCCTCGCCGAGGACATCAAGAAGTTCCTGGAGCTCGGCACGGGCGGCGAGGAGCTGGCGGGCGCCCGCGAGCACCTCGCCAAGGCCGCCGTCGAGCTGGAGGCCATCGTCGGCCTGATGCTGACCGACCTCGCGGCCACCGAGCAGGACGTCAAGAACATCTACAAGGTGGGCCTGAACACCACCCGCCTGCTGATGGCCTCCGGCGACGTCGTCGTCGGCTACCTGCTGCTCAGGGGCGCCGCGATCGCCGTCGAGAAGCTGGAGACGGCCTCCGCCAAGGACGTGGCCTTCTACACCGGCAAGATCGCCGCGGCGAAGTTCTTCGCGGCCAACGTCCTGCCGGGCGTCACGCTCGCCCGCAAGGTCGCGACCGGCGTCGAGCTGGACCTGATGGAGCTGGACGAGGCCGCCTTCTAGAGCCCCGGACGGAGCCCCCGCGGGCGTGCCGGCGCCCGCCGGCACGCCGTCGGCGCGCGCCGCCCGGACCGGCACCCGTCCACTTCGGCACGGTTGCCCGAACTCCACACCCTTCACACGAAGGCCCGCTCCCCATCACCGGGAGCGGGCTTTCGTACGTCGTTAAGGTGAACCCCATGAGCGAACCCTCCCGCTTCGACCGCGGCCACACCGACGACCTCATGTCCTTCCTGGCGGCGAGCCCCTCGCCGTACCACGCCGTGGCGACCGCCGCCGAACGGCTGGAGAAGGCAGGGTTCCGCCAGGTCGCCGAGACGGACGCCTGGGAAGGGACGAGCGGCGGCAAGTACGTGCTCCGCGGGGGCGCGATCGTGGCCTGGTACGTCCCCGAGGGCGCCGCGCCGCACACCCCCTTCCGGATCATCGGCGCGCACACCGACTCGCCCAACCTCCGCGTCAAGCCGCTGCCCGACACCGGCGCGCACGGCTGGCGCCAGGTCGCCGTGGAGATCTACGGCGGGCCGCTGCTCAACTCCTGGCTCGACCGCGACCTGGGCCTGGCCGGCCGCCTCACCCTGCGCGACGGCTCCACCCGCCTGGTCGACGTCGGCCGGCCGCTGCTGCGGGTGCCGCAGCTCGCCGTCCACCTCGACCGGGCGGTCAACACCGACGGCCTCAAGCTGGACAAGCAGCGCCACCTCCAGCCCGTCTGGGGCCTCGGCGGCGACGTGCGCGACGGCGATCTGATCGCCTTCCTGGCGGAGGAGTCCGGGCTGGCCGCGGGCGAGGTCACCGGCTGGGACCTGATGGTGCACCCCGTCGAGCCGTCCGCCTACCTGGGCCGCGACGAGGAACTGCTGGCCGGCCCCCGCATGGACAACCTGCTGTCCGTGCACGCCGCCACCGCGGCCCTGGCGGCCGTCGCGACGAGCGGCGCGGACCTGCCGTACATCCCGGTGCTCGCCGCCTTCGACCACGAGGAGAACGGCTCCCAGTCGGACACCGGCGCGGACGGGCCGCTGCTGGGCACGGTGCTGGAGCGTTCGGTGTTCGCGCGCGGAGGATCGTACGAGGACCGGGCGCGGGCCCTCGCGGCCACCGTCTGCCTGTCCTCGGACACCGGGCACGCGGTCCACCCCAACTACGCGGAGCGGCACGACCCCACGCACCACCCGCGCGTCAACGGCGGCCCGATCCTCAAGGTCAACGTCAACAACCGCTACGCCACGGACGGTTCGGGGCGGGCCGTCTTCGCCGCCGCCTGCGAGAAGGCGGGCGTGCCGTTCCAGTCGTTCGTCTCCAACAACTCCATGCCGTGCGGCACCACCATCGGCCCGATCACCGCGGCCCGGCACGGCATCCGCACGGTCGACATCGGCGTGGCCATCCTGTCCATGCACAGCGCACGGGAGTTGTGCGGAGCTGACGACCCGTACCTGCTGGCCAACGCGCTGACGGCGTTCCTGGAGGGCTAGCCGCCGGCCGTCAAGGAAGTGATCCCGCATGGGAGTTGCCCGCCGGGGTACCCGGTTGCCGTGACCGGAACGGCCGGTACACCGAGCAGGGAGGCGACATCATGGGCCTCGGCGGGTGCATCATCCTCATCGCCGTGGGAGCCATTCTCACGTTCGCGACCGACTGGGACATGCAGGGCGTCAACATCGACCTGGTCGGCGTCATTCTGATGATCGTCGGCCTGATCGGCGTGACGACCTTCAGCAGCATCGCCCGGCGTCGCCGCGTGATGGTCCCCCCGGCCTCGACGACCGTGGTCGAGACGGAACGCCACCACCACCGCGACGGATACGGCGTGTGACCGCTGCGCGGGGTCACCTCCGGCGTCCCGGCCGGGGCGGTGAAGGGGGCCGCGGCGCGGTCCCGTCGGCGCGGGACGCGGCGGGGTCGGCCCGTACGGCCTACGGGCGGCGTTCCGCGCGGCCCCGCGGGGAAGCCGTAGTGCCATGAGATTCCTCGTGCGCGACCGTGTCCTCGGCTTCGGCGACGACTACTGGATCGAGGACGACCACGGCAACAAGGTCTTCCTCGTCGACGGCAAGGCGATCCGGCTGCGGGACACCTTCGAACTGAAGGACACCCAGGGACGGGTCCTGATCGACATCCGCCAGAAGATGTTCGCGCTGCGCGACACGATGGTGATCGAGCGGGACGGCGAGGACCTGGCCACCATCCGCCGCAAACGACTGTCCCTGCTGCGCAACCACTACCGCGTCTCCCTCGCCGACGGCCGCACCGTGCTGGACGTCAGCGGCCGGATCCTCGACCGCGAGTTCGCCGTCGAGTACGACGGCGAACTGCTCGCCGTCATCTCCCGGCGCCGGCTGCACGTGCGCGACACGTACGGCGTCGACGTCGTCCGCGACGACGCCGATCCGGCGCTGCTGATCGCGATCGCGGTGTGCGTGATCCACCTGGCGGGGAAGGAACGCGAGGACTGAGGGCGGCCCGGAGGCTCCGGGAGCCGGGACGGGCCTGAGGCTCCGGGAGCCGGGACGGGCCTGAGGACCCGGGGCCCAGGGCTCCGGGACCCCGGTCCGTCAGCCGCGCGGCGGCTCGAGTCCCAGGACCCGGTCCTTCAGGGCCGGGAACTGCTCCCGGGTCACCGCGACCTTCGCGGGGTCGAACTCCACCGTGAGGACCTCCTCGCCGGGGCCGGCCTCGGCCAGCACCTCGCCCCACGGATCGACCACGATCGAGTGACCGGCCTGCGGAACCCCGGCGTGCGTCCCGGCCGTTCCGCACGCGAGCACGAACGCCTGGTTCTCCACCGCCCGCGCCCGGGCCAGCAGCGTCCAGTGCGCCCTGCGGCGCTCCGGCCAGCCCGCGGCGACGACCAGGGTCTCGGCGCCGGCGTCGACGAGACCGCGGAAGAGTTCGGGGAACCTCAGGTCGTAGCAGGTCGCCACGCCCAGCGTCGTCCCCGGCAGGCGCACCGTCACCAGGTCCCGGCCCGCGCCCATCAGCACGGCCTCGCCCTTGTCGAAGCCGAAGCGGTGGATCTTGCGGTAGGAGGCGGCCAGCTCACCGGAGGGGGAGAAGACCAGCGAGGTGTTGTAGAGGGCGCCACGTCCCTCGTCGGCGCCGCTGCCGGAGGGGGCGCGCTCGGGGATCGAGCCCGCGTGCAGCCACACCCCCGCGTCGCTCGCCGCCCGGGCCATCGCCTCGTGCGTCGGTCCGTCCAGCGGCTCGGCGCGGGCGGCGAACTCCTCGTAGGCGAAGGCACCGGTCGTCCACAGCTCGGGCAGGACCACCAGGTCGGCGACACCGGCCTGATCCCGCACCAGGGCCGCGACTCTGCCCCGCCGCGATTCGGCCGATTCACCCTCATCCACGGCGATTTGGATCAGAGAGGCGCGCACACTACCACCGTCCTGGCATTCGAGCCGTCCACACGGGCCTACGATCGTCACACGAAAGCACTGCCGGGGTGCCTCACAGCAGCGTAACTTAGCGTTTCGAGACACCGCCGAGAGCCGCCTCCCGCTGGCAACGCCGCCATCGCCCGCCCGTGTACCGACCGCCGAGGGGTCCCGTTCCGTGAGTCTGCATCCCACCCTCCAGCCCTACGCCGACGCCTGGACCCACTCCATCGAAGCGATATCCGAGCTGGTGCAGCCGCTTGTCGAGGGTGAGTGGAACAGGCGGACGCCGTGCCCCGGCTGGTCGGTCCGCGACCTCGTCTCGCACGTCATCGGCCTGGACAGCGAGATGTACGGCGATCCGCGCCCCATCCACACGCTCCCGCGCGACCTGTTCCACGTCACGAACGACTTCCAGCGCTACATGGAGATGCAGGTCGACGTCCGCCGCCACCACACGGCGCCGGAGATGACCTCCGAGCTGGAACTCATGATCATCCGTCGCAACCGCCAGCTGCGGAACGAGACGCGTCAGCCGGGCACCATGGTCCGAGGCCCCCTCGGCACCGAGCTGACCCTCGAGGAGTCGATGCGCAACCACGCGTTCGCCGTGTGGGCGCACGAGCAGGACCTGCGGGCCGCCCTCGGCCACCCCGGCAACCTCGACTCCCCCGGCGCGCACGTCGCCCGCGACGTGCTGCTCGACGCGCTGCCGGCCGTCGTCGCCGAGAAGGCCGACGCGCCGCGCAGCTCCGCGATCGTCTTCGACGTCCACGGGCCGGTCGAGTTCCTGCGCACGATCCGCGTCGACATCCAGGGCCGCGGCACGCTGGAGACGGCCCCCGCGCTCGGTCCGGCCGCCTCCTTCTCCCTCGACTGGGAGACATACGTCCGTCTGGCCTGCGGCCGGGTCACCCCGGAGGCGGTGGCGGACCGGGTGAAGGCCGAGGGCGAGCCGGAGCTGACGGCGGCGATCCTGCGGAACTTCGCGGTGACGCGGTAGCCGGCCGGTGCGACCGCAACGGGACGGGCCCGCCGTGATCACCACGGCGGGCCCGTCCCGTTGCAGTCGCGGCGTCAGCTGATCTTCGCGTAGCCGTAGTTGATGAGCTTCTTCACGTCGGCCGTGCGGTTCGCCGCGTCGGGAGCCGTCAGGACGGTGCCCACGACCGACTCGCCGTTGAGCGTGGCGGCGAAGATGAGGCAGTACTTGGCCTGGGTGCCGGAGCCGGTCTTCACACCGAGCGTGCCGTTCCAGCCGAGCAGCGTGTTGGTGTTGACCCAGGTGCTCATGGTGCGGGTGGCACCGGTCTTGGTGATCGTCTTGGCCGTGTAGGACTTGGCCTTCACGACGGCCTTGAACGTGGAGTTCTTCATCACGCTGCGGCCGAGCTTCGTCAGGTCGCGCGGCGTCGAGTAGTTGGAACCGTTGGTGAGGCCGTCGAACGAGTCGAAGTGCGTGTTCGTCATGCCCAGGTTCTTGGCCGTGGTGTTCATCTTGGCGATGAAGTTCTTGGTGCGGGCCGCGACCGTCGTGCCGGTGCCGAACTTGTCGGCGAGGACCATCGCCGCGTCGCAGCCGGACGGCAGCATCATCCCGTACAGCAGCTGACGGACCGTGACCTTGTCGCCGACGATCAGCCTGGCCGACGAGGGGTACCCCTCGCGAACCATGTAGTCGCTGACCTCTTTCCTGACCGTGACCCTGGTGTCGAGGTTCAGGTTCGACTGCGAGAGCACGACCTTCGCGGTCATGACCTTCGTGGTGGAGGCGGTGAGCCTCTTGTAGTCGGCGGACTTGCTGTAGAGCGTCGTGCCGGTCGCGCTGTTCATCAGGTACGCGCCCTTGGCCGTGATGGTGGGCGTCGTGACAGCCTGCGCGGGCGCCGCGGTGAGGGCGCCGGTCGCGAGCACTGCGCCGGCCGTGACGGCGACGGCTGCGGCCCTGCGGACACGGAAGCCCTTGATGGCGGTTATCAACTGAAATACCCCGATTACGTCGAATGCCCCTGCGGTGCGGCCGAGTTGAAGGGGAAAGCAGAAGGGGCCGCATCTGTGTGACACGTAAGTAGCACAGATGGTTGTGCATCCGCTGAGAGCAATTCCGGACTCGCGCCCCCGCTCCGCACCGCGCCCGGCACCTCGGCCTGTACCGCGCACCGCACGGGCGCGGGCGGGCCCGCGCGGGCAGGTGCGGGCGGACGCGGGCGCAGGCGGGGGTGGACGCGGGCAGGCGCGAGCGGACGCGGGGCGGTGCGGGCCGGTGCGGGGCGGACGCCCGTTCCGCATGCTGGACCGGCTCCCCTCTTGCACACCTGTTGTATCTATGCTGTCCACATGCCTTCCGCCGCACCCGCGCCCGTCAAGCAGCCCCCCGCAGCCGAACGCGTCTACGCGCACGTCAAACAGGGTGTCCTGGACCGCCGTTACGAGGGCGGCGCCCTCCTCACCGAGGGCGAGCTGGCCGAGGCCACGGGGGTCTCGCGGACGCCGGTGCGCGAAGCGCTGCTGCGCCTGGAGGCCGAAGGGCTGATCAAGCTCTACCCGAAGAAGGGCGCGCTGGTCCTGCCGGTCTCCGCACAGGAGATCAAGGACGTCGTGGAGACCCGGCTGCTGGTCGAGGAACACGCGGCGCGCAAGGCCGTCCCCGCCCCCGCCGGACTCATCCGGCGGCTGGAGGAACTCCTGGCACAGCAGAAGGCGCAGGCAGCCGCCGGCGATCTCGCCGGGGCCGCCGTCACCGACCGCTGCTTCCACGCCGAGATCGTCCGCAGCGGCGGCAACGAGATCCTGTCCCGGCTCTACGACCAGCTGCGCGACCGCCAGCTGCGGATGGGCGTCGCCGTGATGCACTCCCACCCCGACCGGATCGCCAAGACCCTCGCCGAGCACGAGGAGATCCTCGGGGCCCTGCGCTCCGGCGACGCGGAGGCGGCCGTGGGGATCGTCCACCGGCACGTCGGCTGGTTCTCGCACCTGGCGCGGGGGGAGGTCCGATGAGCGGCATCACCCTGCCGGACGACCCGCCCGGCGGCCGGCGCGCGGCAGCCGTCTGGGGGATCGGCGTCTCCGTCTACTTCGTCGCCGTCATCTTCCGCACCTCCCTCGGGGTGGCCGGCCTCGACGCCGCCGACCGCTTCGACGTGAACGCCTCGGCCCTGTCGACCTTCTCGATCCTCCAGCTGCTGGTCTACGCCGGCATGCAGATACCCGTCGGGCTGCTGGTCGACCGGCTCGGCACCAAGAAGGTGCTGGCCATCGGCGTGGTCCTGTTCACCGCCGGACAGCTCGGCTTCGCCTTCTCCCCCACCTACGGCACCGCCCTCGCCTCGCGCGCGCTGCTCGGCTGCGGCGACGCGATGACGTTCATCAGCGTGCTGCGGCTCGGCACCCGCTGGTTCCCGGCCCGGCGCGGCCCCCTCGTCGCGCAGCTCGCGGGCCTGGCCGGCATGGCGGGCAACCTGGTCTCCACCCTGCTCCTGGCCCGGCTGCTGCACGGCATCGGATGGACGGCCGCGTTCGCGGGCAGCGCGCTCGCCGGGGTCGTCGTCCTCGTCCTGCTGCTGCTGTTCCTGAAGGACCACCCCGAGGGCCACGAACCCGAACCGTTCCCGCACCGGGGCGCCGCCTACGTACGGCGGCAGATCGCCCGGTCCTGGCAGGAGCCGGGGACGCGGCTGGGCCTGTGGGTCCACTTCACCACCCAGTTCCCGGCGATGGTGTTCCTGCTGCTGTGGGGGATGCCGTTCCTCGTCGAGGCGCAGGGCCTCAGCCGCGCCACGGCCGGCGAACTGCTGACCCTGGTCGTCCTGTCCAACATGGCCGTCGGACTCGTCTACGGCCAGGTCGTCGCCCGGCACCACGGGGCACGGCTCCCCCTGGCGCTCGGCACGGTCGGGGCGACCTCGCTGCTGTGGGCGGCCACACTGGCCTACCCCGGCGACCATGCGCCGATGTGGCTGCTCGTCGTGCTGTGCGTCGTGCTGGGCGCCTGCGGACCGGCGTCGATGCTCGGCTTCGACTTCGCGCGGCCCGCGAATCCTCCGGAGCGGCAGGGCACCGCGTCCGGCATCACCAACATGGGCGGGTTCGTCGCCTCCATGTCGACCCTGCTCGCGATCGGCGTCCTGCTGGACGCGACCGGCGACGACTACCGGATCGCCTTCTCCTCGGTGTTCGTGCTCCAGGCGCTCGGGGTCAGCCAGATCCTGCGGTTGCGCTCCCGCGCGGCCCGCCGGGAACGGGAACGCCTGGTCGCCAGCCGCGTGTCCTCCGTCCACGTGCCCGCGTGACCCGGGGCACGGGTCCCGTACGCCGACCCGGCCCGTCCCTCTCCGACTTCCCGACCCCGACCCGGACCCCGTCCCCGGCCCCCGGAGACGGAGGGAGCCGCGCACCCGGCGTTCGGGTGCGCGGCTCCCTCCGTGCGGGACGGGAGCGGGTCAGCCCCAGGTGATCAGTCTCTTCGGCTGCTCCAGGACGGCCGCCACGTCGGCGAGCACCTTGGAGCCCAGCTCGCCGTCGACCAGGCGGTGGTCGAAGCTCAGCGCCAGCGTGGTGACCTGACGAGGCTTCACCTTGCCCTTGTGGACCCACGGCTGGAGCTTGATCGCACCGACCGCGAGGATCGCGGACTCGCCGGGGTTGAGGATCGGCGTACCGGTGTCGATGCCGAAGACGCCGACGTTGGTGATGGTCACCGTGCCGCCCTGCATGGCCGCCGGGGACGTCCTGCCCTCGCGCGCCGTCGCCACCAGCTCGCCGAGCGCCTCGGCCAGCTGCGGCAGCGTCTTGTCGTGGGCGTCCTTGATGTTCGGCACGATCAGCCCGCGCGGGGTCGCGGCCGCGATGCCCAGGTTGACGTAGTGCTTGCGCACGATCTCCTGGCCGGCCTCGTCCCAGGACGCGTTGACGTCCGGGTTGCGCCTGATGGCGACCAGCAGGGCCTTGGCGATCAGCAGGAGCGGGTTGACCCGCAGGCCCTGCATCCCGTACTTGTCGGGGTCCCGCTTGAGCTCCTCGACGAGCTTCATCGTGCGCGTGACGTCGACCGTCACGAACTCGGTGACGTGCGGCGCCGTGAACGCCGAGCTCACCATCGCCGCCGCCGTCGCCTTGCGGACGCCCTTGACCGGGACACGGGTCTCGCGCGCCATGTCGTACGAGGCAGCCGGAGCCTGGGCGGGTGCGGTGGCCGGCGCCGGAGCGGCGGCCGGCGTGGGCTGCGGTGCCGTCGGCAGGTCCGGGGCCTGTGCGGGAGCCGCCGCGGCGTGGACGTCCTCGCGGGTGATGATGCCGTCCGGACCGGACGGCACCACCGAGGCGAGGTCCACGCCCAGGTCCTTGGCCAGCTTGCGCACCGGCGGCTTGGCCAGCGGGCGGGAGCGGTCGGCGGCCGGGACGGCGGGAGCGGCCGGGGCGGGGGCGGCCGCGGGGGCCGCGCCGTGTCCGTTCAGTTCCGCCTGCACGGCCGTGGCGGCCGCCGTCTCCCGGGCCGGGACCTCGGCGCCCTTGCGCGGACGGCGCTTGGTGGAGGAGGCGGCCACACCGTAACCGACGAGGACCGGCTGGCGGCCGGACCCCTCGGCCTTCGGCTCCTCGGGCTCCCGCTCCGCGGCGGGAGCGGGAACGGGCGCTTCGGCCGGGGACGGGCCGCCCGACACGTCCACCGCGATGATCGACACACCCACGTCGACCGTGGTGCCCTCGGGGAACCGCAGCTCCCGCACCACGCCGTCGTAGGGGATGGGCAGCTCGACGGCCGCCTTGGCCGTCTCGACCTCGCACACCACCTGGCCGTCGGTCACCGTGTCGCCGGGCTGGACGTACCACTTGAGGATCTCGGCCTCGGTGAGTCCCTCGCCCACGTCGGGCATCTTGAACTCGCGCACGGACGCTTCCGTCATCGTCGTCACGACCCTCTCCTCAGTACGCCAGGGCGCGGTCGACGGTGTCGAGTACCCGGTCCAGACCCGGCAGGTACTCCTCTTCCAGACGCGCCGGCGGGTACGGGGCGTGGTAGCCGCCGACCCGGAGCACCGGGGCCTCCAGGTGGTAGAAGCAGCGCTCCGTGATCCGGGCCGCGATCTCCGCGCCCGAGCCGAAGAACACCGGCGCCTCGTGGACGACGACCAGGCGGCGTGTCTTCTCCACGGAGGCCTGGACGGAGTCGAAGTCGAGCGGGGAGACCGAACGCAGGTCCAGCACCTCCAGGCTCTTGCCCTCCTCGGCGGCCGCGGCGGCGGCCTCCTGGCAGAGCTTGACCATCGGGCCGTAGGCGACGAGGGTCAGGTCGGTGCCCTCGCGGACGACCCGCGCCTTGTGCAGGGGTCCGGGGATCGCCTCGGGGTCGACCTCGCCCTTGTCCCAGTAGCGCCGCTTGGGCTCGAAGAAGATCACCGGGTCGTCGCTCTGGATGGCCTGCTGCATCATCCAGTAGGCGTCGCCGGCGTTCGACGGGGAGACCACCTTCAGGCCCGCCACGTGCGCGAAGAGCGACTCGGGGGACTCCGAGTGGTGCTCGACGGCGCCGATGCCGCCGCCGTAGGGGATGCGGATGACGACCGGCATCTTGACCTTGCCGAGCGCACGCGCGTGCATCTTCGCGAGCTGGGTGACGATCTGGTCGTAGGCCGGGAAGACGAAGCCGTCGAACTGGATCTCCACCACCGGGCGGTAGCCGCGCAGGGCCAGGCCGATCGCCGTGCCCACGATGCCCGACTCGGCCAGCGGGGTGTCGATGACGCGGGACTCGCCGAAGTCCTTCTGGAGGCCGTCCGTCACCCGGAACACTCCGCCGAGCTTGCCGACGTCCTCACCCATGACGAGGACCTTGGGGTCCGACTCCAGGGCCTTGCGCAGCGACTCGTTGATCGCCTTGGCCAGGGCCATCTTCTCCGCCATGTCAGTTGCCCCCCTCGGGAGAGTCCGCGAACGACGCCTGGTAGGCGGCGAACTGGGCCCGCTCCTCGTCGACGAGCGCATGCCCGTCCGCGTACACGTTCTCGAAGATGGCGAAGTGGTCCGGGTCCGGCATGGAACGGACCGCTTCGCGCACTCGCCTGCCCAACGCCTCGCTCTCGGACTCGAGTTCCGCGAAGAATCCGTCGTCCGTGTGGTTTGAGGCCTCCAGGTACCGGCGCAGGCGCAGGATCGGGTCCTTCGCCTCCCAGGCCACCCGCTCGTCGTCGTGGCGGTAACGCGTCGGGTCGTCGGAGGTGGTGTGGGCACCCATGCGGTACGTGTACGCCTCGACGAGGGTCGGCCCCTCGCCCCTGCGGGCCCGCTCCAGCGCCCACTTGGTGACGGCGAGGCAGCCGAGGACGTCGTTGCCGTCGACGCGCACGCCCGGGAAGCCGTAGCCCTGGGCGCGCTGGTAGAGCGGCACGCGGGTCTGCTTCTCGGTCGGCTCGGAGATCGCCCACTGGTTGTTCTGGCAGAAGAACACCACCGGCGCGTTGTAGACCGCGGAGAAGGTGAACGACTCGGCCACGTCGCCCTGGCTGGAGGCGCCGTCGCCGAAGTAGGCGATGACCGCGGAGTCCGCGCCGTCCTTGGCCACGCCCATGGCGTAGCCCGTGGCGTGCAGCGTCTGGGAGCCGATGACGATCGTGTACAGGTGGAAGTTGTTGCCGTTGGGGTCCCAGCCGCCGTTGTTGACGCCGCGGAACATGCCGAGCAGGTTCGCCGGGTCGACACCGCGGCACCAGGCGACGCCGTGCTCGCGGTAGGTCGGGAAGACGTAGTCGTCGTCGCGCAGGGCCCGGCCGGAGCCGATCTGGGCGGCCTCCTGGCCGAGCAGCGAGGCCCACAGGCCCAGCTCGCCCTGGCGCTGGAGGGAGGTCGCCTCGGCGTCGAAGCGGCGGGTGAGCACCATGTCGCGGTAGAGACCGCGCAGCTCCTCGGGCGTGACGTCGGCGACGTAGGGGTCGTACTCGGCGTTCTTCACGCGCTCGCCCTCGGGCGTCAGCAGCTGCACGAGCTGGGGCTCGGCGGTGCCCTTCCCGGCGGCGGCGCGGGTGGTGCGGGTGGTGCGCTTGGCACCGGTGGCCTTGGCCGCCGCGCCGGTGGCCTCGGCCGCCGTCCCGGTGCCGGTGGCGCCGGCCTTGCCTCCGGCGCTGCGTCGCGGCTTGCGCGCGGCAGTGCTCTCCACGGTCACGTGTGCTCCTCCGTCGGTCCGGCCCCCGGGGTTGCCGGGTGACCAGTGCGGCTCACCTGTTCCGAAACCCGTGCACGGGGTGGGTGCCCTCGGCCGGAACAGGCGTGACAGGTGCCCCGGCGAGCGCCCTGCAGACCTCACGTTACCCAGTGCGCCACATTTCTGTGAAACCCCACCTGACCTGCGTTTTTGCTTGGATTTCCAAGTAAATCGGCAAAGTCGGGAAGGAGCCTGGTCACAGCCTTGCAGGAGGCCGGAGCAACGGCACGTTATCCCGCGCACCCAGGCCACGGGAAGAGTTTCCGCGCGGGAGTGCCGTCGCGCTCACATGCGGACAAATATCCACATTTCTTCACGGTTCCCCTCCGAGGGCATCTTCCGGGGGCACCTTCCGGAGGCACGTTCCAGGGGCACCTCCAAGGCGCCCGGCACCGGAAGCCGGACGACCGTCCGCGCGGCGGGCTCCCCCCTCGGGACCACTTCACGGCCGAGGCGCACCCCAGGCCGACCACCCGAGATCACTTGTGACAGTCGGTGACTTTCCGTGACAACGCGCAGCTCACAGCCTCGCCGTGTGCCCTACCATCGGCGCGTGCCGCGCTCCTGTGTACCACCCCTGATGAACCACGCGCCCCCTGTGGGCGCCCTGCTCCGGCGCTACGCCGCCGGCTCCGTGCTCGCCTGCGAACCCGTCGACCAGGGGTTGCTGAACCGCGGCTACCGGCTGCGCACCACCCGGGGCCGCTACTTCCTCAAGCACCACTTCGATCCCGACACCGCCGACCCGGTCTCGATCGCCCGTCAGCACCGGGCCACCCAGCGCCTGGCCGACCTGGGCGTGCCCGTCGCGCCCCCGCTGCCCGGCCGCGACGGACGCACGGTCGTCGTCGTCGGCGGCCACGCCTACGCCCTGCACCCGTGGATCGACGGCCGGCACCGCCACGGTGCCCAGCTGACCCCCGGCGCGTGCGGACGTCTGGGGGCACTGCTGGGGGTGGTCCACGCGAGCCTGGAACGCGTGATGCCGGCCCACGCGCGGGTCCGCGCCGCTCCCGCCGAGAGCCCCGCGCCCACCGCCACCTTCGCCCTGATCGACGACCTCCTCGCACGCGTGCGCCGGCACCGCCCGGCCGGCTCCTTCGACGAACTGGCCCGCCACCGGCTCCTGGAGCGCCGTGCCCTGCTGGAACGGCACGCGGACCGGCGCCCGCCGCACGCCGGCCCGGCCGGCTGGGTGCACGGCGACTTCCACCCGTTCAACCTGCTCTACCGCGGGGAGGCACCCGCCGCCATCGTCGACTGGGACCGGCTCGGCGTGCAGCCCCGTGCCGAGGAGGCCGTACGTGCCGCCGCGATCTTCTTCGTCCGGCCCGACGGCACCCTCGACCTGCCGAGGGCGCGGGCGTACGCGCGCGCCTACCGGCCCGCCGCCGGGGCCACGCCCCGCGAGCTGGCGGCGGCCGTGCACCGGGTGTGGTGGGAGCGCCTGAACGACTTCTGGATGCTGCGCTGGCACTACGAGCGCGGCGACACCCGCGCCGACCCGCAGTTCCCGGCCGCCTCCGCCCTCGCGGTGTGGTGGACACGGGAGTACGACGCGGTGTGCGACGCGTTCACGGGCTGAGGGGGCGCGGTCGGGAGCACCCGGAAACGGGCACGCGCGCGTGAGGCCCCGTGAAAAGGGACTCACGCGCGCGTGCCCGGCGCTGCGGTGGGTCAGCCGGTGGTGCCTGTGCTGCCGGCGCCGGTGACGCCGGCGACGGTGCCGCCGCCTTGAGACGTACCGCCGTCGGACGTGCCGCCGTCCGTGGTGCCGGGGTCGCTCGACACCGGCGGGTCGCTCGACTCCTCCGGCGCCGGGTCGCTCGACGCCGGGGCGCTCGGCTCCTCCGACGGCTCGTTGCTGTAACTCGGGGACGGCTCGTACGACGGCGTGTACGACGGCGTCCAGTTGGACCCGGAGTTCGACCCGGTGCTGCCGTCGGAGGTGTCCTCCGACGAGTCGTCGGACGGCTCCTCGCTCGGCGACGCGCTCGTCTGGTCGTCCGAGGCGGACGGGGTGGCGCTCGGCGACGTCGAGGTCCCGGTGTCGCCGCCGCCGTCCGTGCCCTGGTTGTTCAGCGCGAGCGCGACACCCGCGGCGATGGCGATCACCGCGAGGACGGCGAGGATCCACAGCCTGCCGCGGCCGCTGCCCTGGTTGCCGTGCCCCTCGAACCCGCCGTCGTCGCCGCTGCCGTAGCCCGCGGGCAGGATCGGCTGCGGGATCTGCGAGGTGTGGGAGCCGTCGGTGCCCTGCGGCAGCACGCTGGTGCTCGCGAAGCCCGCCGCGGCGGCACCCGCACCGGTGCCCGCCCCGACCGGGCCGGTGTTCCAGGTGCCGGTGTGGGCGCCCTGGTCGTACAGCATCTGGAGGCCGTACTGGACGAGGCCCCGCATCTCCTCCGCGGTCTGGAACCGGTCGTCGGGGTCCTTGGCGAGAGAACGCATGACGAGGCCGTCGAGTTCGGGCGGGCACACGCTGTCCGAGGTCCGCGACGGCGGAACCGGGATGTCCTGCACGTGCTGGTAGACCACCGACAGCGGGGTCTCGCCGGTGAAGGGCGGCCGCAGCGCCAGCAGTTCGTACAGCAGGCAGCCGGTGGCGTACAGGTCGGAGCGGTGGTCGACGGCCTTGCCGAGCGCCTGCTCGGGGGAGAGGTACTGCGGGGTGCCCATCACCATGCCGGTCTGCGTCATCGTCGTCGACGCCCCGTGCAGGGCGCGCGCGATGCCGAAGTCCATCACCTTCACCGCGCCGTTGTCGGTGATGATCACGTTGGCCGGCTTGATGTCGCGGTGCACGATGCCGTGCTGGTGCGAGTAGGCGAGCGCCTCCAGCACCCCGGAGACGATGATCAGCGCCTGCTCGGGGCCCGGCGCCTCGGCGTTGAGGAGCAGGTCGCGGATCGTCCGCCCCTCGACCAGCTCCATCACGATGTACGGCACGCTCTGGCCGCCGACGACGTCCTCGCCGGAGTCGTACACGGCGACGATCGCGTGGTGGTTGAGGCCGGCCACCGACTGGGCCTCGCGCGTGAAGCGGGCCTTGGACACCGGGTCCTCGGCGAGGTCGGCGCGCAGCAGCTTGACGGCGACGGTACGGCCGAGACGTACGTCCTCGGCGGCGAACACCTCCGCCATTCCGCCCCGCCCGAGTCTGCCGGTCAGCCGGTAACGGCCGTCTCCGACAAGTCCGCCGTTGCCCCACATCTCCGGCGCATCTGACATACCGCCGCCAGTCGCCTCGGGGTCGGACGGGCCCTGGGCGCGCTGCTGCTGTGCCATCAGTCCTCGCCGTCGTTTCTGCCCGCGGTGCGCGCGGTGTTGTCACGGTCTCCGTCGGCCACGCTACAGCCTCCGCGCACGCCGTCGATCCGGGATCGGCCCGGCCGCCGGCCGGAGACGGATCGGCCATCAAACCCGCACTCCGCTCCGGCGTGCAAATTCCGCGCACCGGCGGTACGGCACCTGTAACGCTTCCGCGACTCTTCTTGCGCGTACGGTCACGGAACGGGCACCGAGCTTGACGTGTCGGTGCCCTGGGGCAGACTTGGCCGGGAATAGCACTTTCGATCAATGGGCGGGCCGCGGCGAGCGGCAGTGTCGAGGGCCCGACGGGGGACGCAGAGAATGAGCCAGGACGGCGCACAGGGCCGGTACGCGGGGCGGGCGCTCGCCGGCGGCCGCTATCAGCTGCGCGACTTGCTCGGCGAGGGCGGCATGGCCTCGGTCCACCTCGCCTACGACTCGGTGCTCGACCGGCAGGTCGCGGTCAAGACCCTCCACACCGAACTCGGCCGGGAACAGGCCTTCCGCGAGCGGTTCCGCCGCGAGGCCCAGGCCGTGGCCAAGCTCACCCACACCAACATCGTCTCGGTCTTCGACACCGGCGAGGACGACGTCGACGGCCTGACCACTCCGTACATCGTCATGGAGTACATCGAGGGCCGCCCGCTCGGCTCGGTGCTCGACGAGGACGTGCGGCGGCAGGGCGCGATGCCCGCCGACAAGGCGCTGAAGATCACCGCGGACGTGCTGGCCGCGCTGGAGATCAGCCACGAGATGGGCCTGGTCCACCGCGACATCAAGCCCGGCAACGTGATGATGACCAAGCGCGGCGTCGTCAAGGTGATGGACTTCGGCATCGCGCGCGCGATGCAGTCCGGGGTCACCTCGATGACGCAGACCGGCATGGTCGTCGGCACCCCGCAGTACCTCTCCCCCGAGCAGGCCCTCGGCCGCGGCGTGGACGCCCGCTCCGACCTGTACTCGGTCGGCATCATGCTCTTCCAGCTGGTCACCGGACGGCTGCCGTTCGACGCCGACTCGCCGCTGGCGATCGCGTACGCGCACGTGCAGGAGGAGCCGGTGGCCCCCTCCTCGATCAACCGCGCGCTGCCGCCGGCCGTCGACGCGCTGGTCGCCCGCGCACTGAAGAAGAACCCGAACGAACGCTTCCCCACCGCCGTCGCCATGCGCGACGAGTGCCTGCGCGTCGCGGCCTCCTTCCAGCCCGCGCCGCCGAGCATCGTGCCCGGCGCCCCCTCGCAGAGCGGCTCGGGGGTCGGCTCCGCGGTGTTCCCGCCGGTCGGCCAGAGCCCCCAGACCCCGGCGGGCAACGTCCAGACGCCGTACCAGCCGAACCCGACGCCCAACCCGTACGGCACTCCCCCGACGCCCGCCCCGTCGTACGGCTATCCGCAGCAGGGCTACCAGACGCCCGCTCCGGCCTACGGCCACCAGCAGGGGCCGCCCGCGTACCACCTGAACCAGCAGACCTCGGTCTCGGGAGCGCCGGGCGGCGGCCGCCGGAGCAACGCGGGAGCGCTCGTCGGGGCGGCGATCGTGGCCGTCGCGACCGTCGGCGCCCTGATCGGCACCCTCGCCTCCGACGGCGGCGGTGACGACAAGGGCGGCGAGCCCGTCACCATCGCCTCCAGCTCGTCGACGAAGGACGCCGGCTACCGGGGCCCGGACACGTCCAAGACGATCGAGACGACCGAGTGCACGGAGCCCCAGGAGTCGTACAACGACCCCGACAAGATCCGGGTCCCCAGCTTCAAGTTCAAGAACATCGACTCGGTCAAGGCCTGCTTCCAGGCCGCCGGCTGGTCGATCAAGACCAAGGACCAGGACGAGAACACCTACGGCGACGGCACGGTCATGGACCAGTTCCCCTCCGCCGGGGCGGACGTCGACCCGGAGGACATGCCGGAGATCGAGCTGAGCGTCTCCACGGGCAACCCGCCGTCCTGACCCCGGACGACCGAGAAGGGCCCGGCGCCGGTCGCCGGGCCCTTCTCGTCGTCGGTACGGATGTGGTCGGTACGGATGTAATCGGTAAGGGTGCGGTCGGTACGGATCGGTTCCCCGGGCCGGGCCCTACAGGTAGGGGCCGCCCGAACGGCCGCCCGCGCGCGGGTCGTCGGGGCCCTCCGGACCGCCCACCCCCGGCGGCAGGGCACGGCGCATCTGCTCCAGCTGAGCCCGCGCGGCCATCTGCTGGGCGAACAGCGTGGTCTGGATGCCGTGGAACAGGCCCTCCAGCCAGCCCACCAACTGGGCCTGCGCGATCCGCAGTTCCGCGTCGCTCGGAATCGACTCCTCGGTGAACGGCAGGGAGAGCCGCTCCAGCTCCTCGACCAGCTCCGGCGCCAGGCCGTCCTCCAGCTCCTTCACCGAGCTCGAGTGGATCTCCTTGAGACGGACACGGCTGGCCTCGTCGAGGGGGGCCGCACGCACCTCCTCCAGCAGCTGCTTGATCATGCTGCCGATCCGCATGACCTTCGCCGGCTGCTCGACCTGCTCGGTCACGGGGATCTCACGGGAGTCGTCGTCCGCGTCGATGCCGCCGAGAGCCATGCCGTCCTGGCCTACGACCAGGATCTTCTGGGCGTTCTCCGGCGACTGTTCGTTCCTCGGCATCTCCATGCCGTCATTCTCTCGCACCCCTTCACCTCCCCACCGGGGCGCCCCTGGGAAGGGCGATCTCCCCGTTCTCCCGTTCGGCGCAGTCCGGAATGCGGTGCCCGATCCGTCATGTGAGGCTTGTGGCCTCATTTCGTGACGACCGAGCACCGGGAGGGGGTCACGGACGTGACTCCATGGCGGCGGGGGCTGTACGGGGTGGGAGTGGGGGCCGGCCTGCTGGTGGCCGTGCTGCCGTACGGAGGTGTGCGGGCGGACGCGGCGGTACCGGCTTACGGTCCCGGGAGGCCGTACGCGAGCAGGGCGGCGTCCGGGGACGCTTCGGTGGACGGGAGCCGGTCGGTGGGGAGCCGCTCGGTGGACGGGAGCCGGTCCGCCTCCGGGCGTGGCCCGACGCACGGTCCCGGAGGGACGCACGGTCCTGGCCCGCGGCACGGGGAGGGCCCCGGCCCGAAACACGGGGAGGGCCCCGGTCCGCGGCACGAGGACGGTCCCGGTTCGCGGCACGAGGACGGCGCCGGCCCGGAAGACGGGGGCGATCCCCGTCCGGAACACGGGAACGGTCCGGCGTACGAGCGTCCCGTCCCGACGCCCCGGCAGGATGCCGGGCACGACCGCGTCCCGCCGTCCGGTGCCCCGCCGTCGGGTGTGCCGTCGCCCGTCTCCGTGGGGGTGCCCCCCAGCGGGTCGCCGTCCACCCCGCCCGCGGCGTCACCCGACGGCCCCGAGCGGGCCGGAAGCCGGGCCGGGGAGGGGCGGGCACGACCCGGCCGCACCGAGGAGGCGGCCGAGACGGACTCCGAGGCCGTCGACGAGGACACGGACGCCGGTGACGAAGAGGGCTTCGACGAGGAGTCGGCCGAGACGGCGGACGAAGGGGCGACCGCCCCGGACGAGGCCCGGCTCGTGCCCTCCGCGTCTCCGGGGACCGTGCGGCAGGCGGAAGCCGCCGAGCAGCGGCCCGTCGGACGGATGCTGCGGCTCCTGCCCCTCGGCAGCGGTCTGGTCCTCATCGGCATGGGCCTCGGCCTCACCTTCCTCGGCCTGCGGCTGCGCCGCGGCTAGGGTCCGTCCGGCGGACGGACCCGAGGTCTTCCGTCCGGCCGGGGCCGGGCCGGAGCACGGCCCCGGCCGGACCGGAGGCGCGGGGGCCGATGGCGCCGGTTCAGCCGGTGACCAGCAGGACCTTGCCGATGTGCCCGCTGTCCTCGACGACCCGGTGCGCCGCGGCCGCGTCGCTCATCGGGAGTTCACGGTCCACGACGGGACGGACCCGGCCGGCGGCGAGCAGCGGCCAGACGTGCTCGCGCACGGCGGCGACGATCGACGCCTTCTCACCGAGGGGACGGGCCCGCAGCGAGGTCGCGCTGATCGCGGCGCGCTTGCCGAGGAGCGCGCCGATGTTCAGCTCGCCCTTGGCACCGCCCTGCATGCCGATGATCGCCAGCCGGCCGTTGACGGCGAGGCTCTGGACGTTGCGGTCCAGGTACTTGGCGCCCATGTTGTCGAGGATGACGTCGGCGCCGGCACCGTCGGTGGCCTTCGCGATCTCGGCGACGAAGTCCTGCTCGCGGTAGTTGATCAGAATGTCCGCGCCCAGCTCGGCGCACCGCTCCAGCTTCTCCGCGCTGCCCGCGGTGACGGCGACCCGGGCGCCGACGGCCTTGGCCAGCTGGATCGCCATCGTGCCGATGCCACTGGAGCCGCCGTGCACCAACAGCGTCTCGCCGGGACGGAGGTGGGAGATCATGAAGACGTTCGACCAGACCGTGCAGGCCACCTCGGGCAGCGCCGCGGCCCGCACCAGGTCGGCTCCTTCCGGCACCGGCAGCAGTTGTCCGGCCGGTACGGCGACCTTCTCGGCGTATCCGCCGCCCGCGAGCAGAGCGCACACCTCGTCGCCGACGGCCCAGCCGGAGACGCCGGGGCCGAGTGCGGCGATCCGGCCGGAGCACTCCAGACCGGGGTAGGGCGAGGACCCCGGCGGCGGGTTGTAGAAGCCCTGCCGCTGCAGGACGTCGGCACGGTTGACGGCACTGGCCACCACCTCGACCAGGACCTCGCCCTCACCTGGTACGGGATCGGGGACCTCCGCCCACACCAGCGCCTCGGGACCACCGGGTTCGGGAATCGTGATCGCATGCATGAGGGCGACGCTACCCCCCGGTGACCGGTCGCGGCCGCCCCGCCCGCCGGATGGGTCCGCGGCGGGAGAACCAGGCGTGCGACCGATGAGTTCGCGCACCGGTGGAGGTCTCCTCTGCATCACCCCCTGCGCGGAAGGGACACCCACCATGAGCCAGCACACCGCCGGCCCGGCGATCGAGACCGCGGGCCTGGTGAAGACGTTCGGCGGGACCAGGGCCGTGGACGGCGTGGACCTCGTCGTCCCCGCCGGCACCGTCTACGGCGTCCTCGGCCCCAACGGCGCGGGCAAGACCACCACCGTGAGGATGCTCGCCACCCTGCTGCGGCCCGACGGCGGCCAGGCCCACGTCTTCGGCCACGACGTCGTCCGCGAGGCCGACGTGGTGCGCGGGCTGGTCAGCCTCACCGGGCAGTACGCGTCCGTGGACGAGGACCTCACCGGCGCCGAGAACCTGGTGCTGCTGGCGCGGCTCCTCGGGCACGCCAAGAGGGCCGCGCGCGAGCGGTCCGCACAGCTGCTGGAGGCCTTCGGGCTCACCGAGGCGGCCTCGAAGCAGGTCAAGCACTACTCGGGCGGCATGCGCCGCCGTATCGACATCGCCGCGTCCATCCTCAGCACGCCCGACCTGCTCTTCCTCGACGAGCCGACGACCGGTCTCGACCCACGCAGCCGCAACCAGGTGTGGGACATCGTGCGAGCGGTGGTCGCGCAGGGCACCACCGTGCTGCTGACCACGCAGTACCTGGACGAGGCCGACCGGCTGGCGTCCCGCATCGCCGTCATCGACCGCGGCAGGGTGATCGCCGAGGGGACGAAGGGCGAGCTGAAGGCGTCCGTGGGCGCCGGGTCCGTCCACCTGAGGCTGCGGAACGCCGAGCAGCGTCAGCGGGCCGCCGAGGTGCTGGGCAGGGTGCTGGACGCGCGGGTGCAGCACGACCCCGACCCGGTGGCCCTGACGGCCCGGCTGGCCGCCACGGCCGGCGACACGGCCGCGGAGCAGGCCGCACGGGCCCTGGGCGAGCTGGCCGGGGCCGGTGTCACGGTCGACGACTTCTCGCTGGGGCAGCCCAGCCTGGACGAGGTCTTCCTCGCCCTCACCGGACACGACACCCAGGCGGACGACGCCGTGAGCGACGAGGTGGCCGCATGAGTACCGCGACGACGAACGAGACCCAGGACCTCGCACCGGTCCGCGCCGACTCCCTCGCGGCGCTGCTGGTCGCCGGGGAACGCCCACGGCGGCCCAGCGCCTGGTCGGCCTCCCTCACCTTCGGATGGCGGGCTGTCCTCAAGATCAAACACGTGCCGGAGCAGCTGTTCGACGTCACGGCGTTCCCGATCATGATGGTGCTGATGTACACGTACCTCTTCGGGGGCGCCCTGGCCGGGTCGCCCGAGGAGTACATCCAGTTCCTGCTGCCCGGCATCCTCGTGATGTCGGTCGTGATGATCACCATGTACACGGGCGTGTCGGTGAACACGGACATCGAGAAGGGCGTCTTCGACCGGTTCCGCTCGCTGCCGATCTGGCGGCCGTCGACGATGGTCGGCTACCTCCTCGGCGACGCCCTGCGCTACACCATTGCGTCCGTGGTGATGCTCACCGTCGGCATGGCCCTCGGCTACCGGGCGGACGGCGGGGTTCTCGGGGTCGTCGCCGGCATCGCCCTGCTGATCGTGTTCTCCTTCGCGTTCTCGTGGATCTGGACCATGTTCGGGCTGCTGCTGCGTACCGAGAAGTCGGTGATGGGCGTCAGCATGATGGTGATCTTCCCGCTGACCTTCCTGTCCAATGTGTTCGTCGACCCGAGGACCATGCCGGGCTGGCTCCAGGCGTTCGTGAACAACAGCCCGGTCACCCACCTCGCGTCCGCGGTGCGCGGACTGATGGCCGGCGACCGGCCGGCCGCCGAGGTCGCCTGGACCCTGGGCTGGGCGGGACTGTTCGTGCTGGTCTTCGGGCCGGTGACGATGCGCCTCTACAACCGCAGGTAGCGGGCCTCCACCGCTACAACCGCAGGTAGCGGATCTCCACCGCTACAACCGCAGGTGGCGGGCCTCCACCGCTACGACCGCAGGTGGCGGATCTCCACACGGCCGCGACCCGCGGTCGCGCCCGTCGGCCGCACGCGGGAACGTGCGGTCGGGTCAGAAGCGCAGGGCCTTCGGCGGCTCCGGCGGCACGCGCACGATGGTGACGAGACGGTCCGTCAGCTCCAGCACCCCGAGGGCCGGATCGTCGTAGGCCAGCACCCGGTGCCCTCGCACCACGCTCACCACCAGGTCGTCCGTCTCGCGCGGGGTGCGGCCCGCCTCGGCCTTGGTGACCGGCCGCTCGACGAGGTCGAGGCCACTGCCCTGGTGGATGAGGTCCTCCATCACCCGGCCCGCCGCGGGGCTCAGCACGGACAGACCGAGAAGCCGGCCGGCCGCTCCCGCGCTGGTGATGACCTCGTCGGCGCCGGACTGCTTCAGCAGCGGCGCGTTCTCCTCCTCGCGCACCGCGGCCACGATCTTCGCCCGCGGATTGAGCTGGCGGGCCGTCAGGGCCACCAGCACGGCCGTGTCGTCGCGTTCCGTCGCGATGATGATTCGCCCCGCCCGCTGCACCTCCGCCCGCCGCAGGACGTCGCTGCGGGTACCGTCACCGACCACACCCTCATAACCCTCGGCCGTCGCCACGTCGATCATCCTGGCACCGGGATCGATCACGACGACCTGCTCCTTCCGCAGCCCGGCCGCGCAGGCGGTCCGGATCGCGGACCGGCCTTTCGTGCCGAAGCCGACGACGACAGTGTGGTCGCGCAAGGGGACCTCCGGGTTGCTGGGTGAAAGCTCGGTACGCAAACGGGTGTCGCGTCCTGACGGGTGCGACTCCGCCGTGAACCATGGTGCCCACCGATCGGATCACCAGCACAGGGGGCCACGCGATGCGAGACCATGAACGACAGCCGACCGGGCCGGGACGGCTCTCTCTCTTCCGGTCCCTGTGGTACCGCTCGCGCGCCGAGGCCCGGGACGACGCCGAGGCGGGACGCTCCATCACGATGCCGCTGCAGAGCGCCCTCCCCCCGCTCCAGCAGGTGCTGCGACGCCTCGCCCTCGGCCTGCTGGTGTTGATGGTCACCACACTGATCGTCTACATCGACCGCGGCGGCTACAACGACAACTCCGACGGCTCCGTCGACTTCCTCGACGCCGCCTACTACGCCACCGTCACCCTCTCCACCACCGGCTACGGCGACATCACCCCCGTCAGCGACTCGGCCCGGCTCGTCAACATCCTCGTCATCACGCCGCTGCGCGTGCTGTTCCTGATCATCCTGGTCGGCACGACCCTCGAAGTCCTCACCGAGCGCACCCGTCAGCAGGTCCGTATCCACCGCTGGCGCAGCCGCACCCACCGGCATGTCGTGGTCGTCGGCTACGGCACCAAGGGGCGGCACGCGGTGCAGACACTCATCGGACAGGGCGTACCCAAGGAGCGGATCGTCGTGGTGGACGCCCAGAGCAAGGCCGCGCACGCGGCCGGGGACGACGGGCTGGTGTCGGTGATCGGGGACGCCACCCGTTCGGAGACGCTGCTCAAGGCCGAGGTCCCCCACGCCTCCCGGGTGATCGTCGCTCCGCAGCGCGACGACACCGCCACCCTGGTCACGCTCACCGCCCGCCAGCTGAACAGGCGCGCCACGATCGCCGTCGCCGCGAGGGAGGACGAGAACGTGCCGCTGCTCAAACAGAGCGGCGCGGACACCGTGGTCACCAGCTCCAGCTCCGCCGGACGGCTGTTGGGCGTCTCCATGGTCAGCCCGACCGTGGCCAGAACCCTGGAGGACCTCATGACTCTCGGCAGCGGCCTGGATCTCATCGAGCGTCCCGTCACCCAGCAGGAGACCGGCACATCACCCCGCGCCTCCACGGACCTGGTGGTGGCGGTCGTCCGCGGCAAGGACCTCCTGGACTTCGCCGACCCCCGTTTCACTCAACTCCAGGCGGGGGATCGGGTGATCGCGGTGAGCCGGGCGAAGACGGTCGAACAAACGTGAGCCGACTGCCGGGCTTCCGGCAGCGCGCCTTTTCGTGCGGATGTTTCACGTGAAACAGGACGGCACGGCCCATCAGGGTGTTTCACGTGAAACAGGCATCGACTCCGGCCGCCGCCCACGGAAGGTCGAGCAGCTCCGTCTCCTGACCGGCCCGCGCACCACCGGGCGGCACGACGGCGAGCGCGTCGGCCGCCGCGACGCCCCGCAGCATCGCCGGTCCGTTGTAGCGCAGTGGCACAACGTGATCGCCTCGCAGGACGACCGGGACGAGACGGGTGTCCCGCGGGTGACCGTGCACCGCCTCCCGCAGGGGCAGCGTGCACGGCTCCGGAGCGGAGCGGCCGGCGAGGGTGCGCAGCAGGGGCTCTGCGAGCGTGAGGAGGCCGGAGACGGCCGCGAGGGGGTTGCCCGGCAGGCCGACGAGGTGCCGGTTCTCCGCGATCCGGGCCAGCAGCATCGGATGCCCGGGCCGCACATCTACCCCGTCGACCAGCAGTTCGGCCCCGATGCGGCGCAGGGTGGGGTGAACATGGTCCACGGGTCCCGCGGCCGTTCCCCCGGTGGTCACGATCAGATCGGCCGCGGATGTGGTGAGGGCCTGGTACAGGGCTTCCGCGTCGTCGCCGAGCCTGCGCAGCGACGTCACCTCCGCTCCCATCGCCCGCAGCCACGGGGGGAGCATCGGCCCGAGTGCGTCCCGGATGAGTCCGTCGTGCGGGCGGCCCTCGGTGAGCAGTTCGTCGCCGAGGACGAGTACCTCGACCCGGGGTCGGGGGACGGCGGTGAGCGTGTCGTATCCGGCGGCCGCGGCGAGCCCGAGCACGGCCGGGGTCACCACCGTTCCCGCGGGGAGCAGCTGGTCACCGCTGCGGCACTCCTGGCCGCGTGGACGGATGTCCTGCCCGTGCTGGAGGTCCCGGCCGGGATACAGCCGGCCCTTCTCGTCGGTGCGGCCGTGTTCGCTGCGCAGCACCGCGGTCGTGTCCGAGGGGATCCGGGCGCCGGTGGCGATCCGGACGGCCTCGCCGTCGACGAGGCGGGCGGGTCCGGCCTCTCCGGCCAGAACGCCCTGGTCGCGTACGGCCCAGGGGCCGGGCCCGGAGACCGCCCAGCCGTCCATCGCGGAGGTGTCGAAGGAGGGCAGGTCGGTGAGGGCCGCGAGGGGCGCGGCCAGAACGAGACCGAGGGCGTCTTCCAGCGTCACGGAGACGGATGGACGACGGGCGGTGAGGGAACGGGCGGCACGACCGGCGCGGATGCGGGCGTCGGCCCAGGCGGTGGCGGCCTCCTCCCGGCGTGCCGCACGGCCGGGGGCGGTGTCGGCGGGTGCGGTACCGGTGCGCGGGCCCTGCTCCTCGCCGTGCGCGACCGCCGGACCGGGTGTGACACCGGCGGCCGGACGGGGGGGCCGGTTGCCGTCGTTCACGAGGGCGAGCACCTCCTCGACGTCGAGATCCTCTTCGGCCTCCTCGCCGTCCCGGATGCCGGGGGCCGTCATCCGGCGTCCGGGCGGGTGTCGGGCGTGGCGTCGGGAGCCACGTCGGGCCGGCCCGGGGCGGGCCCGACACCGGGAGAGGAACCGTCCGTCCCCTCGGTCCCGCCGGCCTCGTCCGCCCAGCGGATCGCCAGGGCGGCGGCCTTGCGGGTCGCCTCGGCGACGGCTTCCGGGCCGCCACCGGCCCGACCGGCGACGTAGCCCACCAGGAAGGTGGTCAAAGGGGCCGCCGGCCGGGCCACTCCGTGGGCGGCGTCGCGGGCGAGATCGAGGAGGGCGCCGGTGTCGACCTCGAGGTCGATGCCCAGTTCGTCCTTGACTGCGGAAATCCATTCATCCAACACGTGACCATGCTCCCTGATGCGTGCTCTGGCGGCGGCGATGTCGTCCCAGGTGTCGCAGTCGAAGGACGCGACGGGGTCGGAGACACGGGTGAGGTCGAGACCGGCGATCAGCCGGCGCAGGGGCAGCCCCGTGAGGCCGCCGTGCTCCTCGCCGAGCACCGCGAGTTCGCGGCGCAGGGCAAAAGTGCGGTAAGCCGCGACGAGCGGCTGGTCGCGGCCGTCGGCGTCGGTGAGCAGCGCGCCCTCGGTGCCCTCTGCTCCCTCGGCGTCCAGGGCGGCCAGCAGCCGCCGGACGGTGTCCGCCCCGAGGAACGGCAGGTCGGCGGAGAGGACGACGGCGAAGTCCGCGGTGACGTGGCGCAGCCCGGCGCCGAGTGCCGCCACCGGTCCCGCGCCGGGCGGATCCTCGCGTGCCCAGCGCACCGGCCGCGCGGTCGGCCGCCGGTCCGCGACGACGACCGTGGTCCTTGCGTCGGCGCAGGCGCCGAGCACCCGGTCCAGCAGGGCGCGCCCGCCCACCCGCACACCGGGCTTGTCGGCGCCGCCGAGCCGGCGGGCGCCGCCGCCGGCGAGCACGACGGCATCGTGGACCACGAGATCGTCGACCACGGCCTCGTGGCCGAGGAGGACGCCGACGCCCGGCTCGAGAGGCGCGGCGGCGTCCTGGGCGGGGCGATCGCCGGAGGTGACCGCCCACTGCTCGTTCGGAGTCACCCCCCGAGTATGCGCGGCACTCCGATCACACGGGACGTCGGAGTGCCCACACCGGTCACAGACCGCGCAGCAGCACCGCCGGCTGTTCCACACAGTCCGCCACATGACGGAGGAAGCCGCCCGCCGTGCCGCCGTCGCACACCCGGTGGTCGAAGGTGAGCGAGAGCTGGACGACCTGACGCACGGCCAGTTCGCCCTCGTGCACCCACGGCTTGGGGACGATGCGGCCGACGCCGAGCATGGCGGCCTCGGGATGGTTGATGATCGGCGTGGAGCCGTCGACGCCGAAGACGCCGTAGTTGTTCAGCGTGAACGTGCCGCCGGTCAGATCGGCCGGGGTGAGGGTGCCGGTACGGGCCACCTCGGTGAGCCGGGCGAACTCCGCGCCGAGGCCCTCGGTGTCCCGGGCGTGCGCGTCGCGGACGACGGGCACCACGAGACCCCGCTCGGTCTGGGCGGCGAAACCGAGGTGGACGTGGTCCAGGCGGACGACCTCCCTGGCTTCCTGGTCGACGGTGGAGTTGAGCTCCGGGAACCGGGCCAGGGCCGCGGTGCAGATCCGGGCCAGGAGCGCCAGGAGGGAGATCTTCGGCCCCCCGGCCGCGTTCATCGCCGTACGGGCCCGCAGCAGCTCGGTCGCGTCCGCGTCGACCCAGCAGGTCGCGTCGGGAATCTCGCGCCGGCTGCGGGAGAGCTTGTCGGCGACGGCCCCGCGGACGCCCTTGAGCGGGACACGGATGCCGGCCGCGGCGGGAACGGGGGCGGCCGCCACCGTCTGCGGGGCCACGCGCGGGTGCGGCTCGGGAGCCGTCGTCGTCCGGCCCTGCGCGGCGGCGGCCCGCAGCGCGTACTCCACGTCGGCGCGCAGGATCAGGCCGTCGGGACCGGAGCCGGTCAGCTCCCTCAGGTCGATGCCGTTCTCCCGGGCCAGCCTGCGCACGAGGGGGGAGATCACCGCCACGGGTCCTTCCACCGCTTCGGCGGTCCGTGCTCCCCCGTTCACCGGGGCCACCGACGGTGCCACGGGCAGGGGGGCGGGAGCGGGCACCGGCCGGTCCGGACGCACCCTGCGGCGGCGCGCCGGCGCCTCGGAGGTGCCGTACCCCACGAGGACGTTGCCCGAGCCCCGGCCGTCCGCGGCGGCCGGCGTGGACCGGGTGTCCTCGGTCGCCGGGGCGACCGGGCCGTCCGCCGGGCCGGCGGAGGCCGGTGCGCCCACGGCGACCGTGATCAGCGGGGCGCCGACGGGCAGTTCCGTACCCTCCTCGCCGAAGCGGGCGGTGACCACGCCGCCGTAGGGGCAGGGCACCTCGACCATGGCCTTGGCCGTCTCGACCTCGACGACCGGCTGGTCGACGGCGACGACGTCACCGACCTCGACCAGCCAGCGGACGATCTCCGCCTCGGTGAGTCCCTCCCCGAGGTCGGGGAGCTTGAACTCCAGCACCTGTGCCATCAGCTCTCGGCCTCCCACTGCAGACGCGCCACGGCGTCCAGGATGCGGTCGACGCCGGGCAGGTGGTGGCGCTCCAGCATCGGCGGCGGGTAGGGGATGTCGAACCCGGCGACGCGCAGCACCGGTGCCTCCAGGTGGTGGAAGCAGCGCTCCGTGACGCGGGCCGCGATCTCCCCGCCCGGGCCTCCGAAGGAGCCCGATTCATGGACGACGACCGCCCGTCCGGTCCGCCGCACCGAGGCGGTGACCGTCTCGTCGTCGAACGGCACCAGGGAGCGCAGGTCGACGACTTCGAGGTCCCAGCCCTCGGCCCGGGCCGCCTCGGCGGCTTCGAGGCACACGGGCACCGACGGCCCGTACGTGATGAGCGTGGCGCTCCGGCCCGAGCGCCGCACCACCGCGCGGCCGATGGGTTCAACGGTTGCCGGCTCCTCCGGGTTCCAGGAGTCCTTCGACCAGTACAGGCGCTTGGGTTCGAGGACGACGACCGGATCGTCGGAGGCGATGGCGGCGCGCAGCAGACCGTAGGCGTCGGCGACCGTGGCGGGCGTGACGACGTGCAGCCCGGGGGTGGCCATGTAGTAGGCCTCGGAGGAGTCGCTGTGGTGCTCGACGCCGCCGATGCCGCCGCCGTAGGGGACGCGGATCGTGAGGGGCAGCGGCATGCGGCCGCGGGTGCGGTTGCGCATGCGGGCGACATGGCTGACGAGCTGCTCGAACGCCGGGTAGGCGAAGGCGTCGAACTGCATCTCCACGACCGGGCGCAGGCCGTACATGGCCATGCCGACCGCGGTGCCGAGGATGCCCGCCTCGGCCAGCGGGGTGTCCGTGCAACGGTCCTCGCCGAACTCCGCGGCGAGTCCGTCGGTGACCCGGAAGACGCCGCCGAGGGTTCCCACGTCCTCACCGAGGACGTGCACGGACGGGTCGGCGGCCATCGCGTCGCGCATGGCGCGCGTGAGGGCCTGCGCCATGGTGGCGGGCTTGACGGCGACGGTGGTCATCAGCGCGTTCCTCCCTGCTCCGCCTCGATCTCGGCCTGCAGCAGGGCGCGCTGTTCACGAAGTTGCGTGGTGGGCTCGGCGTACACGTGGGCGAAGAGGTCCATGGGGTCGAGCGGGGCGTCCTGGTTCATACGGGCGCGCAGGTCGGCGGCCATGGTCTCGGCGGCGTCCCGGGCCGCCTGCCGCGTCTCCTCGGCGAGCAGTCCGCGCGCGGTCAGCTCGTGCTCCAGCAGGTCGATCGGGTCGTGCCCGCGCCAGGTCTCGACCTCGGCGTCGCCGCGGTAGCGGGTCGCGTCGTCGGCGTTGGTGTGGGCCTCCACGCGGTAGGTGATCGCCTCGACCAGCGTGGGACCGCCGCCCGCGCGCGCGTGCCGGACGGCGTCGGCGAGGACCTCGTGCACGGCGGCCGCGTCGTTGCCGTCGACCAGCCGGCCGGGCATGCCGTATCCGACGGCCTTGTGGGCCAGCGAGGGCGCGGCGGTCTGCTTGGCGAGCGGGACGGAGATCGCGAACCCGTTGTTCTGGACGAGGAAGACGACCGGGGCCCGCCAGACGGCCGCGAAGTTCAGCGCCTCGTGGAAGTCGCCCTCGCTGGTGCCGCCGTCGCCGACCATGGCGAGCGCCACCACGTCGTCGCCCTTGAGACGGGCGGCGTGGGCGAGGCCCACGGCGTGCGGAAGCTGGGTGGCGAGCGGGGTGCTCAAGGGGGCCACGCGGTGCTCGTACGGGTCGTAGCCGGTGTGCCAGTCGCCGCGCAGCAGGGTGAGGGCCTCCACCGGGTCCACGCCGCGGGCGACGACCGCGAGGGTGTCGCGGTAGCTGGGGAAGAGCCAGTCCTGCTCCTGCAGGGCGAGGGCGGCGGCGACCTCACAGGCCTCCTGGCCGGTGCTGGAGGGGTAGACGGCGAGGCGGCCCTGCTTGGTCAGGGCGGTGGCCTGCGCGTTGTACCGACGGCCGCGCACCAGCTGGGCGTAGAGCCGGAGCAGCAGCTCCGGGTCGGCCTGCGCGGCCGCCTCGGTGCCGAGGACGCGGTACGGCTCCGCGTCGGGCAGCAGCGGCGCGGGGTCGGTGCGGGGCTGCCAGGCGGGCGGCGGGGTCGGCCGGTATCCGCCCCGCTGCTCCATGACCGTCATGACGGCACCTCCTCGTGGGAGTGGCTACGGGGGACGGGTCGGCTGTGACCCGCCTCACCTACCGATTGTTCGGTCGTCGGCACATTTTGGCTACAGGGCCCCTCAGGCTGTGGACAAACGGTTCTCCACAACCTGTGATGGGTGCAGGACGTCCACGGCGAAGAGGCGGGGGGACATGACACCTGAACAAATGGCCGAGAGCCCGGACGGCAGCCCACTGCCGCGCGCGGAGACCACGGCCCCGCCGCACGCGGAGGCCACGACCGCGCCGCGCGCGGAGGGCAAGGCCCCGCCCCGACCGCTCGACGCCATCGATCAGGACATCCTCCAGATGCTCCAGGCGGACGGCCGCGCCTCGATACGGTCGGTCGCCGAGCGGGTCCACGTCTCGCGCGCCAACGCCTACGCACGCATCAACCGGCTCATCGAGGACGGCGTGATCCGCGGCTTCGGCGCGCGCGTGGACCATGAGCGCGCGGGCCACGGAACGTCCGCCTACGTCACGCTGAAGATCGTCCAGAACTCCTGGCGCACGGTCCGCGAGCAGCTCAGGCAGCTGCCTGGCGCCTCCCACATCGCCCTGGTGGGCGGCGACTTCGACGTCCTGCTGCTGGTGCACACGCCCGACAACAGGTCACTGCGCGAACTGGTGCTCACCCGTCTCCAGGCGATCCCGGAGGTGCTCAGCACGCGCACGCTGCTGGTGTTCGAGGAGGAGGACCTGGAGCCGCAGGGGTGACCTCAGGCCCGCCGCAGCCCTGAGAACACCAGCCGGGCGACCGCGTCGCCCACCTCGCGCTCGCCCATGCCCCGCCCGTCCGGGCGGTACCACTCGACGATCGAGTTGATCATGCCGAAGACGAGCCTGGTCGC
This sequence comes from Streptomyces sp. NPDC031554, assembly GCF_055580685.1. Taxonomy (NCBI): domain Bacteria; kingdom Bacillati; phylum Actinomycetota; class Actinomycetes; order Kitasatosporales; family Streptomycetaceae; genus Streptomyces; species Streptomyces sp. NPDC031554. Next base: position 451,060 of record NZ_JBVIKX010000003.1, read on the forward strand.
GAGCCGCACCTCCACGTCAGCGCGTACGTCCCCGTCGGCGGCGGCCGCCTTCAGCAGCGCGGCCACCCGGTGGTCGAAGTCGCGCCGTCGCTCCAGCGCCCACCGCTCGGTGGCGGTGTTGCCGCGCACCCGCAGCAGCAGCGTCACGTACGGCAGTTCGGAGATGAGCACCTCGACCATGCGCCGCACGACGTACTCCAGGCGCTCCACGGCACGCCCCACGCGCGCGTGCTCCTCGTCGAGGATCGCGAACAGGCCGTCCAGCGCCCGGCTCACCGCCCGCCGCAGCAGTTCCTCCTTGCCGCTGACGTGGTGGTATATCGACGACTTGGAGATGCCGGCCGCCTTGGAGAGGTGCTCCATGGAGGTGCCGTCGTAGCCGCGCTCGATGAAGACCTGCACGGCGACCGAGAGCAGGGTCTCCGGGGTGTACGTGTCGCGCTTGGCCGTGGTCATGAGGTGCCCTCCCGCTTGTCGGCGGAGTGTCCGTGGCGGTAGAGCGCCAGAGAGGGCGCGTAGCGGCCGGAGGGCTCGCGCAGGTGCAGCTCCTCCAGGAGGTCGTGGGCCCACACCCGGCCGAGCCTGCGGCTCCACTCGAAGGGGCCGAGCGGATAGTTGACGCCCAGGCGCATCGCGGTGTCGACGTCCTCCTCGGTGGCGACGCCCTTGGCGACGGCGTCGTGCGCGAGGTCGACGATCCGCGCGACCGTACGGGCGACGATCATGCCGGGGACGTCGCCGATGACGCTGACGTCCTTGCCGAGCGCCTGGAAGAGGCCGATGGCCTCGGAGAGCGTCTGCTGGGGGGTGTCCTGGGAGGCGGACACGGCGACGCGGGTGGCCTTGCGGTAGTCCAGGGCGAGGTCGAAGTAGACGACGTCCCGGAACTCCACCGAGGTCTGGCCGTCGGCGAGGGCGAGCTGGCCGCCGCTCGGCAGCACCAGGCGCGTGCCGCCGTCCTCGTCCTCCTCACGGACCTGGATGCCCGCCTCGCGGATCATCGCGAGCAGCTCAGAAGCGGGCCCCAGGTCGCCCTCGGCGATCACGTGGGCGGGCGGACGGCGCTTCTCGGCGGTGTGCGGCTCGGCCCGCTCCGCGCCGTCGCGGTGGTCGAACCAGCCCTGCCCGGTCTTGCGGCCCAGACGACCGGACTCGACCAGGCGGCGCTGGGAGAGGGAGGGGGCGAAGCGCACGTCCTGGAAGAACGAGTGCCACACGGAGTGCGTGACGGACTCGTTGACGTCCTGCCCGATCAGATCGGTGAGCTCGAACGCCCCCATGCGGAAACCGCCGGACTCGCGCAGGACCGCGTCGATGGTGGCCGGGTCGGCGCCCTGCGACTCGTGGACCGCGAAGGCCTCGGCGTAGAAGGGCCGGGCGATGCGGTTGACGATGAAACCCGGGGTGTCGGCGCAGGCGACGGGCGTCTTGCCCCAGGCACGGGCGGTCTCGTACGCGCGCGTGGCCGACGAGACGTCGGTGGCGAACCCCGAGACGACCTCGACCAGCGGCAGCAGCGGCGCCGGGTTGAAGAAGTGCAGACCGACGAGGCGGCCCGGGTTGCGCAGGGCGCCCCCGATGGCCGTCACCGACAGGGAGGAGGTGTTCGTGGCGAGCAGGCAGTCCTCGCCGACCACGTCCTCCAGGGCGCGCATCAGCTCCTGCTTGACGTCCAGCCGCTCCAGGACCGCCTCCACGACCAGCGCGCAGTCCGCCAGTCCGGTGAGGCTGTCCGCCGCGGTGAGGCGGGCGCGGGCGGCGTCCCGCTCGGCGGCGGTGAGACGGTCCTTCTCGACGAGCCGGTCGAGACGGGCACCGATCGCGGCGGCCGCTTCTCCCGCGCGCCCGGCGACGGCGTCGTACAGCCGCACCGGGTGGCCCGCGGTCAGCGCGACCTGGGCGATGCCCTGGCCCATGGTGCCGGTACCGACGACGGCCACGGGGCTGCTGAGGTCCAGTGCTGTCATGTGCGCGATCCTCCCGCACGGGGTTTTCCACAGATGCGGCGGACCCCCTTGTCCCGACCGATCGTTCGGTTACTCTAACCCTGACCGCCCGTTCCTGTCCCTGTTTCCGTCCAGGTCCAGAGCTCGACGAAGAGTTCTCCAGACGAGGAGTTGGTCCCGCATGGCCGCCGAACTCACCGCTCACGCCCTGATCGCCAAGCACCGGCCCACCCTCGACCAGGCCCTGGAAGCGATCCGCACCCGCGCGTACTGGTCCCCGCACCCCGAGCACCCCAAGGCCTACGGCGCCGACGGCAGCCTGGACGCGGCGGCGGGCAAGGCGGCCTTCGACGGTGTCCTGGGCACCCGCCTCGACCTCGGCCAGCCCGGCACCGACGGCTGGGTGGGCGGCGAGGTCTCGCCGTACGGCATCGAGCTGGGCGTCGAGTACCCGCACGCGGACGTCGACGTGCTGCTGCCGGCCATGAAGGCCGGTCAGCGCGCCTGGCGGGACGCGGGCGCGGAGATGCGCGCGGTGGTCTGCCTGGAGATCCTCAAGCGCGTCAGCGACCGGACCCACGAGTTCGCGCACGCGGTCATGCACACCTCCGGCCAGGCCTTCCTGATGGCGTTCCAGGCGGGCGGCCCGCACGCCCAGGACCGCGGCCTGGAGGCGGTGGCGTACGCGTACGTGGAACAGGTCCGCACCCCCGACACGGCGGAGTGGACCAAGCCGCAGGGCAAGCGCGACCCGCTGGCGCTGACCAAGCAGTTCACGCCGGTGCCGCGCGGGATCGCCCTGATGATCGGCTGCAACACCTTCCCGACGTGGAACGGCTATCCGGGCCTGTTCGCCTCCCTCGCCACCGGCAACGCGGTCCTGGTGAAGCCCCACCCGCGCGCGGTGCTGCCGCTCGCGCTGACCGTGGCCGTCGCGCGCGAGGTGCTCGCGGAGGCGGGCTTCGACCCGAACCTGGTGGCGCTCGCCGCCGAGCGGCCCGGCGAGGGCGTCGCCAAGACCCTGGCCACCCGCCCCGAGATCAGGATCGTCGACTACACCGGCTCGACCGCCTTCGGCGACTGGCTGGAGGCCAACGCCCGCCAGGCGCAGGTCTACACCGAGAAGGCCGGCGTCAACACGGTGCTCGTCGAGTCGGTCGCCGACTACAAGGGGATGCTGTCCAACCTGGCGTTCTCGCTGTCCCTGTACAGCGGCCAGATGTGCACCACCCCGCAGAACCTGCTGATCCCCCGCGACGGCATCCGCACCGACGAGGGGCCCAAGACCTACGACGAGGTCGTCGCCGACCTGGCCCGCGCGGTCGACGGCCTCCTCGGCGACGACGCGCGCGCGAACGCCCTGCTGGGCGCGATCGTCAACCCGGACGTGAAGGCCCGCCTGGAGGCCGCGGCCGGTCTCGGCGAGGTCGCCCTGGCCTCCCGCGAGGTGAGCAACCCCGAGTTCCCGGACGCCGTCGTGCGCACGCCCCTGATCGTCAAGCTCGACGCGACCAAGCCCGACGACGAGACGGCCTGCATGAGCGAGTGCTTCGGGCCGGTCTCCTTCGCCGTCGCGGTCGACTCGGCGACGGACGCCGTGGAGCTGCTGCGGCGCACGGTCCGCGAGAAGGGCGCGATGACGGTCGGCGCGTACACGACCGACGACGAGGTGGAGCGGGCCGTCCAGGAGGTCTGCCTCGAGGAGGCGGCGCAGCTCTCGCTCAACCTCACCGGCGGGGTGTACGTCAACCAGACGGCCGCCTTCTCCGACTTCCACGGCTCGGGCGGCAACCCGGCGGCCAACGCCGCGCTCACCGACGGCGCGTTCGTCGCGAACCGCTTCCGCGTGATCGAGGTCCGCCGACAGGCCTGAAGGATCCGTCGGCAGGCCTGAAGGATCCGTGCGAGGGCTACGCGCGCGGGGCGCCCCCGGTCGCGCTCCAGTGGTACAGCGTCATGGCCACACTGGTCGCGAGGTTGTAGCTGGAGACCTGGGGACGCATCGGCAGGGCCAGCAGGTGGTCGGCCCGTGCGCGCAGCGCCCCGGACAGCCCGCTGCGCTCCGACCCGAAGGCGAGGACGGCGTCGTCCGGGAGCCTCACGCCCCGGATGTCCTCCCCTTCCGGGTCGAGCGCGAACACCGGCCCGGCCGGCAGCTCGTCGGCGGACAGCCGCTCCACGGCGGTCGCGAAGTGCAGCCCCGCGCCACCGCGCACCACGGTCGGGTGCCAGGGGTCGAGCGTGCCGGTGGTGACCACGCCGCTCGCCCCGAATCCGGCGGCCAGCCGGATCACGGCACCCGCGTTGCCCAGGTTGCGCGGATCGTCGAGGACCACGACGGGCGCCGGACGGGGCGTGCGGGACAGCACCCGCAGATTGGCCTCCCGGGAGGGCCGTACCGCCAGGGCGGCCACGGCGGTGGGGTGCGGCCGCGGCACCAGCGAGGCGTAGACCGCCTCCGGCACCTCCGTCAGGAGCGCCTCCAGCGCCGCCCGTACGTCGGGGGCGAGGTCGTCGGCGAGGGCGAGTGCCGCCCGCCGGTCCACGGCGACCGCCACCGGCACGCTGGCCCCGAAGCGCACGGCGTGCTTCACGGCGTGGAAGCCGTCGAGCAGCACACAGCCGTCGGCGAGGTGACGGCGCCACCGGCCGGACGGATCGGGATCGGTCATGCCGGGAAGCCTACGCGGCCGGCCTCGGCGTCCTCGGACTCGTGCGCCTTCCGCTGTCCGGGCACCGCGGCACCGCGCCGCGGCAGCAGCGCCTCCCACACGCGCGCGGCCCAGCCGCCCAGCCTCCGCAGGAACGACGTCGGCAGGAAGACCGCGTCCGCCGCGATCATCGCCAGGGAGAAGAACGGCAGCCCGAGGAGCACTGCGATCGCGGTGTGCTCGGCGATCATGGCGACCAGCAGGACGTTCTTCACCCGCCGGTTGAACAGGGTGAACGGGAAGGCGACCTGCACGACGACCGTCCCGTAGGTCACGAGCATCACCATGGTGCCGCTGGACGACAACAGATCGCCGAGCGCCGGCCAGGGGGAGAAGTAGTCCAGGTGCAGCGGGTAGTAGGCGGCGGTGCCGTCCTGCCAGCGCGAGCCCTGGATCTTGTACCAACCGGCCGTCGCGTAGATCAGACAGGCCTCCGCCATGATCACCAGCAGGGCGCCGTTGTGCAGGACGTCGGTGATCACGTCGAGCAGGACCCGGGGTTCCGCGGACGTCGCCAGGCGCCCGACGGCCCACCGCACACCCAGCGCGGCCCACACCGCCCACAGGATCAGCGGCACGGTCCAGTCGCCGTCGAGCCGGCCGCCCGCGGTCGCCGCGACCAGCACCGTGCCGGACACGCCCCACAGGACGGGCCCGACCCGGTCGGTCACCCGTTCCCCCCGCGCGCGCGCCTCGGCCGCGCGCCGTTCCCGCCGCGCGTCCAGCGACCAGACCCGGCCGCACCGCAGGAAGACCAGGTAGATCGACATCAGGTGCAGGACGTTGTCGCCGCCGTCCCCGACGAAGACACTGCGGTTCTGCAGCGAGAGCACGCCCACCATGAACAGCACCGACATGGTGCGGGTGCGCCAGCCCAGCAGCAACAGCAGGCTCGACAGGACCGACAGCGCGTACACCGTCTCGAACCAGCCCCGGCCGTCCGACCACATCAGGGCCGTGAAGGCGCCGTTGTCGTCGATCAGCCGCCGGGCCAGCTCCCAGCTCCACGGGCCGTCGGGACCGTACAGCTCCGCACGGTGGGGAAGCTCGCGCAGCAGGAACAACAGCCAGGTCAGGCTGAACCCGATGCGGACCACGGCGCTCTGGTACGGCCCGAGCGCCGACCCGGTGACGCGCGCGATCACGGCGGACAGCGACAGGGAGAACCGGTTCACCGCGTCCCTCCCCCGGTGTCGCCGGAGGCCAGGGGCCACCAGGGCAGCACCCGGTGGACCGGCTTCGACGAGACCTCGTCGGTGCTCCAGGACGGCGCCGGCACGTTGGTGGTGCGGGAGCGGACCTGGACGCGTTCTATGGTGCCGCCCCGGCCGGCCGCCTCGCCGCGTTCCAGCCGCAGCACGACGATGTTGCGCAGGTAGGTCTCGGCGAGCGTGCTGCGCGGGCCCGCCGAGCGGTCGTCGGAGTCGTGCGAGCCGACGTAGAAGTCCCAGGCGCGGCGCAGTTCGTTCTGCTGGGTGTGGCTCGGCACCAGGTTGCCGTCGATGCTCCGGCCGTCCTGGGCGGACAGGTCGAACCAGCCGGTGGTGCGCGCCGTGCCGTCGGCGGTGCGGACGTCGGCGCGGACCTGGACGGCGATGTTCTGCTGGAGCGGGTTGGGCGCGAAGAGCTTCCAGTTCTGCTCGAACTCCGGATAGACGTATGCGTCGATCGCCTCGCCGTGCGCCTTGGTGACCGTGTTGGACGGCGCGACGTGGAGGAACACCATGCCGATGTGGACGCATACGGCGACCGCGACCACGGCGAGCGCCAGAGCGGCGGCGACCTGGTAGCGCGGGGAGAGCGCGGCGACACCACTCCGCGGTTCGGACCCGGCCGTGCCGTCCTCCCCGGCCGCCTCGGCCCGGACATCGGACAGGCCGTCGCTCGGGGCGGCCTCGGTCCGGACACCGGACAGGTCGTCCCGCCCCCGCCGCTCCTCCGCCGGCTCCCGCGGCCCCCGTGGCGCCCCGGCCTCCCGCGGGGGGCCGGCGCCTCCGTCGTACGCGTCCATTCCGCCCCGTTCCCCGATTCCGGTCCGTCTTCCGCCTGCTCGCCGGGCCACGGCGACCCGTTCGTACCCGCCGGCGCGTCCCCGTCGACCCGCTCCCGCGCACCGCGTGCGCGCACGGATCGGGACGGCCTTCGCACGGCCGTCGCACAGTCGTCGCACGGAACGGTACTCAGCCCGGCCCGGCCCGCGCAGCCCTCCCCCCGAGCGGGACCGGTCCGGTACGCCGCGAGGCCCCGCCGCCGGCGGACCGTCCGGGTTCTCCCGCGGAGGGACCCGCGGGTCGTCCACAACGGTTGACACCTTACGACGGCCGTCTCACCATGGAACCGCACGGACCGAACGATCGGTCGGGAGACGGCTCGGAGAGAGCCCGAGGTCGAGGGGGACCGCATGGCGACAGCAGCCGCGCACCAGACGGCCCGCACACAGCGGTACGGCGGCCGGGAGACCGCCGACGGCGAGCAGGACGGCTTCGCGCGCGCCTTCGACGCCGCGGTGGCCGCCGACGAACGCATCGAGCCACGCGACTGGATGCCCGAGGCCTACCGCGCGACGCTGGTCCGCCAGATCGCCCAGCACGCCCACTCCGAGATCATCGGCATGCAGCCGGAGGCCAACTGGATCACGCGTGCGCCCTCCCTGCGCCGCAAGGCCATCCTCATGGCGAAGGTCCAGGACGAGGCGGGCCACGGCCTGTACCTCTACAGCGCGGCCGAAACGCTCGGCACGAGCCGCGAGGAGCTGCTGGACAAGCTGCACGCCGGCCGTCAGAAGTACTCCTCGATCTTCAACTACCCGACGCTGACCTGGGCCGACGTCGGCGCGATCGGCTGGCTGGTGGACGGCGCCGCGATCACCAACCAGGTCCCCCTGTGCCGCTGCTCCTACGGCCCGTACGCACGCGCGATGGTCCGCGTCTGCAAGGAGGAGTCCTTCCACCAGCGCCAGGGATACGAACTGCTGCTGGCCCTCAGCCGCGGCACCCCCGAACAGCACGCGATGGCCCAGGACGCGGTGGACCGCTGGTGGTGGCCCTCGCTGATGATGTTCGGCCCGCCCGACGACGAGTCCGCGCACTCCGCGCAGTCGATGGCCTGGAAGATCAAGCGGCACTCCAACGACGAACTGCGCCAGCGCTTCGTCGACATCTGCGTCCCGCAGGCGGAGTCCCTGGGCCTCACGCTCCCCGACCCGGACCTGAAGTGGAACGAGGAGCGGGGCCACCACGACTTCGGCCCGATCGACTGGGCGGAGTTCAAGGAGGTCCTCAAGGGCAACGGCCCGTGCAACGAGCAGCGGCTCACCCAGCGCACCCGGGCGCACGAGGAGGGCGCCTGGGTCCGGGAGGCCGCCGCGGCCCACGCGGCCAGGCACAGCCGGGAAGCGACCGGGCACAGCCGGGAGGACGACGAGAACCGCGAGAGCCGTGGGACGGGAGCGAAGCAGGCATGACGAACACCGACTGGCCCCTGTGGGAGGTCTTCGTGCGCTCCCGCCGCGGTCTCTCCCACACCCACGCGGGCAGCCTGCACGCGCCGGACGCGGAGTTCGCCCTGCGCAACGCCCGTGACCTGTACACCCGGCGCGGCGAGGGCGTCTCGCTCTGGGTCGTGCCGTCCGCCGCCATCACCGCCTCCTCACCGGACGAGAAGGACCCGTTCTTCGACCCGGCCGCCGACAAGGCCTACCGGCACCCGACGTTCTACGAGATCCCGGAGGGGGTGAAGCACCTGTGACCACGACCGCGCACCCGGGCACCGCCGCTCTCGCCCTCGGTGACGACGCCCTGGTGCTCTCCCACCGTCTGGGGGAGTGGATGGGGCACGCGCCCGTGCTGGAGGAGGAGGTCGCCCTCGCCAACATCGCCCTCGACCTGCTGGGCCAGGCCCGCATCCTGCTGTCGATGGCCGGCGACGAGGACGAACTGGCCTACCTCCGCGAGGAACGCGCCTTCCGCAACCTCCAGTTGGTGGAGCAGCCCAACGGCGACTTCGCCCACACCATCGCCCGCCAGCTGTACTTCTCCACCTACCAGCACCTGCTCTACGACCGGCTGGCCGCGGGCGACGGGCCGTTCGCGGGGCTCGCGGCCAAGGCCGTCAAGGAGGTCGCCTACCACCGCGACCACGCCGAGCAGTGGACCCTGCGTTTGGGCGACGGCACCGAGGTCAGCCACGAGCGGATGCGGCGGGCCTGCGACGCCCTGTGGCGGTTCACCGGCGAGATGTTCCAGCCGGTGGACGGTGTCGGCACCGATCCGGCCGGCCTGGAGTCCGGCTGGCTGGAGTCGGTCGGAGCCGTACTGCGCCGTGCCGGACTGGAGGTTCCCCAGGGACCGCGAACCGGAGCGTGGCGCGCGGGCGCGGGCCGTCAGGGCCTGCACACGGAGTCCTTCGGACGGATGCTCGCCGAGATGCAGCACCTGCACCGCAGCCACCCGGGGGCGTCATGGTGACCCCGACCGCCCTGGAGGCGGAACTCCTCGCGGTCGCCGGTTCGGTGCCCGACCCCGAACTGCCCGTGCTCACCCTCCGGGAACTGGGCGTCCTGCGCGCGGTCCACGTGCGCGACGCGGACGCCGTCGAGGTCGAACTGACCCCGACCTACACCGGCTGCCCGGCCGTGGAGGCGATGTCGACGGACATCGAGCGGGCGCTGCGCGACCACGGCGTCCGCGAGGTCACCGTGCGCACGGTGCTCACCCCCGCCTGGTCGACGGACGACATCTCCGCCGAAGGCCGCCGCAAACTGCGGGAGTTCGGCATCGCGCCGCCGCGCGCCCAGCGCCCGGCCGGACCGGTCGGCGTCACCCTGGGACCGACCCGCACCGCCGGGCGGGACCCGGTCCACTGCCCCCACTGCGGCTCCGCCGACACCGAACTGCTAAGCCGTTTCTCCTCCACCGCCTGCAAGGCACTGCGGCGCTGCCTGGCCTGCCGTGAACCCTTCGACCACTTCAAGGAGTTGTGATGGCCCGCTTCCACCCGCTCCCCGTGGCCGCGGTGGACCGGCTCACCGACGACTCCGTGGCGCTGACCTTCGCCGTCCCCGCCGCACTGCGCGAGGAGTACCGGCACGCGCCGGGCCAGCACCTCGCCCTGCGGCGCAGGGCCGACGGAAGCGAGATCCGGCGGACGTACTCGATCTGCTCGCCCGCGCCGGAGCCCGGCGGGGAGGGTCCGCGCACCCTGCGGGTGGGCGTGCGGCTGGTCGAGGGCGGCGCCTTCTCGACCTACGCGCTCAAGGAGATCAACGTCGGGGACGAGCTGGAGGTGATGACGCCGGCGGGCCGGTTCACCCTCGACCCCGCACCCGGTCTGTACGCGGCGATCGTGGGCGGCAGCGGCATCACCCCGGTGCTGTCGATCGCCTCCACCCTGCTGGCCCGCGAACCCGGGGCCCGGTTCTGCCTGATACGCAGCGACCGTACGGCGGCGTCCACGATGTTCCTGGAGGAGGTCGCCGACCTCAAGGACCGCTATCCGCAGCGGCTGCACCTGGTCACCGTGCTCTCCCGGGAGGAGCAGCAGGCCGGGCTGCCGTCCGGGCGGCTGGACCGGGAGCGGCTGACCGGGCTGCTGCCGGCGCTGCTGCCGGTGGCGGACGTGGCGGGATGGTTCCTGTGCGGGCCGTTCGGCCTGGTGCAGGGTGCGGAGCAGGCGCTGCGAGAGCTCGGTGTCGCCCGCGCCCGCGTCCACGAGGAGATCTTCCACGTGGACGTCGCCGCCCCCGTGTCCACCGCCCCCGCACCGGCGCACAGCACGGTCACCGCCCGGCTCGACGGTCGCGGCGGCAGCTGGGCCGTGGCGGCCGGCGAATCGGTCCTGGAGACGGTGCTGCGCAACCGGCCCGACGCGCCCTACGCCTGCAAGGGCGGGGTGTGCGGCACCTGCCGGGCCTTCCTCGTCGCGGGCGAGGTGCGCATGGACCGCAACTTCGCGCTGGAACCGGAGGAGACCGAGGCCGGCTATGTGCTGGCGTGCCAGTCGCACCCCCTGACCGAGGCGGTGGAGGTGGACTTCGACCGGTGAGCCGGGAAGGAAGGACACGGCGGCCGGCCGACGCACGACGACCGGCCGTTCCCGCCCCTTCTCCCGGAACCCGCCCTGCCTCGTGTCCTGTCCCGGCGGTCCGCCGGATCAACCGCCCGCCGGATCAACCGTCCCGTCGGATCAGCCACACCGTCGGGGGGCGGCCCGTGCGGACGCCGGACTACAGGACGAAGCCGGGCTGCCCGTCGTCGGTGACGACCGGACGGCCCACGGCCGACCAGTACTGCATGCCGCCGTCCACGTTCACCGCGTCGACGCCCTGCTGCGCGAGGTACATGGTGACCTGGGCGGAACGGCCGCCGGAGCGGCAGATCACATGGACCCGCCCGTCCTGCGGAGCCGCCTCGGTCAGCTCGCCGTAACGCGCGACGAACTCGCTGATGGGAATGTGCAGTGCCCCTTCGGCATGACCCGCCTTCCACTCGTCGTCCTCCCGGACGTCCAGCAGGAAGTCGCCGTCCTTGAGGTCCTCGACCCCGACCGTGGGCACACCAGCTCCGAAACTCATGGTTCCGACGCTACCGGACGCCCCACACCCACCGACGGCCCCGCCGAGAGTCCGGTGGATCCGGTGGATCCGGTAAATCCGCCGCAGGGCCGCGCCCGTGGAGCCGCGCCGTGCACCCGGCGGTCAGGTCCTGCCGTCGGCCGGTGAGGCCGCAAGGCCCCTCCGCCGCACGACGGGGATCACCGCGGGCCGCTAAGGCACCGGGCCCACACCACAAGCCCCTCAGCCCTTCAGCGCCTCAGCACCTCAGCACCTCAGTCCGCCAGCTCCGCCAGTTCGGCCTCCCGCTTCGCCACCTCGGCCAGGAGCTGCTCGGCGATCTCCTCCAGGAGCCGGTCGGGGTCGTCCGGTGCCATCCGGAGCATCGCGCCGATCGCGCCCTCCTCCAGCTCCCGGGCCACCAGCGCCAGCATCTCCTTGCGCTCGGCGAGCCACTCCAGCCGGGCGTACAGCTCCTCGCTGGGGCTCGGCCGCCGTTCCTCGGGGGCCGGGCCGGCCGCCCACTCCTCGGCCAGCTCCCGCAGTGCGGCCTCGTCGCCCCGGGCGTAGGCGGCGTTGACCCGCGTGATGAACTCCTCGCGCCGCGTCCGCTCCGCGTCCTCCTGCGCCAGGTCGGGGTGGGCCTTGCGGGCCAGCTCCCGGTAGAGCTTGCGGGCCTCGTCGCTGGGCCGCACCCGCTGCGGGGGCCGCACCGACTGGTCCGTGAGCATGGCCTCGGCCTCCGGGAACAACCCGTCGCCGTCCATCCAGCCGTGGAAGAGCTCCTCGACCCCGGGCATCGGCATGACCCGGGCCCGCGCCTCGTCCGCCTTGCGCCGGTCCTCCGGATCGCCGGTGCGGGCGGCCGTGGCCTCGGCGATCTCCGCCTCCAACTCATCGAGCCGGGTGTACATCGGACCGAGTTTCTGGTGGTGGAGCCGCGAGAAGTTCTCCACCTCGACGCGGAAGGTCTCCACCGCGATCTCGAACTCGATGAGCGCCTGCTCAGCGGCCCGCACGGCCTTCTCGAGCCGCTCCTCGGGCCGCGGCTGCTCAGCTTCGGGGGTCGTCACCCGACCAGCGTAGGCCACCCCCGAGGGAGACCCCGTCGGTCCCGGTGCTCCGGGCAGTCCGCAGCCACCCACTCCGCCTCCGGATCCGGGCGGACCACGAGGAGCGTGCCGGGACGGCGGGCCGGCTCGTGGGTGCGGCCGCCGGGGTGCGGGAGGATCTCGTCGAGCACCACCGCGCCGATGGCGTCGAAGGCGCGGACGCCGAGGACGCCGAGGGCGCGGACGCCGAGGACGTCGGTCCTGAAGCGGGAGACGCCCGAGTGACGGACGACGAGGTCCTCGTCGTGCTTCCAGCAGTTGTGCGCGAAGCGGATCTCCAGGTCCGCGTCCCCCGTCCGGCGGGCCCGAGCCGGCAGGAGATCCTTCACGCACCGTCTGCCCGAGAAGTCGCAGTGGTCCGGATCGGCGGCGAACGCGCTATCCCCGGAAGGCAGTTGGCCGCTCAGTACCGGCAACAGCTCCAGGTACGGTCCCGGGGCGAGGACCCCGGAGAGGTCACCGAGCCGACCGGCCGGCTCGACGTGCTCCACCGGGACACCCCTCGCGCCGCGCTCACACGCCCGTCTCCGCCGCGATCCTCCCCGCCCGCACCGCCGTCACCAGGTCCGCGTGATCCGCCTCCGTGCGGTCGGCGTAGGCCACGGCGAAGGCGGCCACCGCCTCGTCCAGCTCCTCGTTCTTTCCGCAGTAGCCGGCGACGAGCCGCGGGTCGGCGCTGTGCGAATGGGCACGGGCCAGCAGGGCGCCGGTCATGCGGCCGTAGTCGTCGACCTGGTCGGCGGCGAGAGCGGTGGCGTCCACGCTGCCCTTGCGGTTGCGGAACTGCCGGACCTGGAAGAACCGGCCCTCGATCGTGGTCCAGCCCAGCAGGGAGTCGCTGACCACCTGCATGCGCTTCTGCCCGAGGACCACCCGCCGCCCCTCGTGCTCGACGGCCGGGGTCTCGAAACCGGCGCTCGCCAGATGCGGCACCAGCGCCGAGCGCCGTGCCTCCTTCACCTGGAGCACGAGCGGCTCGCCCCGGTGGTCCAGCAGCAGGACGACGTAGGACCGGGTGCCCACGCTGCCCGTGCCGACGATGCGGAAGGCCACGTCGTGCACCGCGTGCCGGGCCAGCAGGGGCAGCCGGTCCTCCGGCAGCGTGGTCACGTACTGCTCGAGGGAGGCGGCCACCGCGGCGGCCTCAGCGTCGGGGACGCGGCGCAGCACGGGCGCCGCGTCGACGAAGCGGCGCCCGCCCTCCGGGGTCGGCTCGGTCGACTTCGCGGCGAACCGCCCGCTCGTGTTGGCCCGCGCCTTCTCCGAGACCTTCTCCAGCGTGCCCAGCAGGTCTCGGGCGTCGGCGTGCGAGACGAGTTCCTCGTCGGCGATGGCGTTCCACGCGTCCAGCGCCGGAAGTCCGGCCAGCAGGCGCATGGTGCGGCGATAGGCGCCGACCGTGTCGTGCGCCGCCTGACGGCACGTGTCCTCGTCGGCGCCGGCCTCCCGGCCCGCGAGGACCAGGGACACGGCCAGCCGCTTGAGGTCCCACTCCCAGGGACCGTCGACCGTCTCGTCGAAGTCGTTCAGGTCGATGACCAGGCCGCCGCGGGCGTCGCCGTACAGCCCGAAGTTGGCCGCGTGCGCGTCGCCGCAGATCTGCGCCGTGACACGGGTCATCGGGGTGCGGGCCAGGTCATGGGCCATGAGGCCCGCCGAACCCCGCAGGAACGCGAACGGTGTGGCGGCCATCCGCCCCACCCGGATCGGGGTGAGTTCGGGGAGGCGGCCCCGGCTGGACTCCTCGACCGCGGTCACCGCGTCGGGGCGGGAGGGGTCCAGGTCGAACCCGGCGTGTGCCGCGCGCGGCACCTGGTGGCGCAGGGCCTTGCCCTCCCGCTTCGGCGAACCCGAGGAAGGCCACTCGGCGAAGCCCCGCGTCCTGGGGAACCGCGGCCCCTCGCCCCGGGCCGCCCGCACGCCCTCGCCCCCGTCCGTGCGCCCGCTCGCACCTGCCCCGGCACCGACCTCTGTCACCACGACCGCCTCCCCCGCACCCGGACGAACATCAACTCGTGCAGACCGTACCGCCGACGGCCGAAACCCGTCAGACCCTGTGGACAACCATCCGACCAGCCCCACCCGCGGAAGACGCCGGCAGCCTCACCCGTGCGAGGCGCCCCGCGACCGCGACCGTCCACCCGGTTCGCGCCCGCCCCCTCGCGCCGCCCGGCCCCTTCCACCCTCGTGAGATACCTCACGCGCCCGAGCCGCGTCCCCGCACCCGGACACCCGCACCACCCACGCGTGCAGGTGTGCAGGCGTCAGGCCCCTTGTCCGTGCGCCCCCGCACCCACGCCCGCCCCCCGCACCTGGCGCACATCCCGCACGCCTCCAGGTCTCCTGGCCGTCGGCATCCGAACACGCGAAAGCCCCGCAGATCCGAAGATCTGCGGGGCTTTCAGCCGTGCGCGAGGGGGGAGTTGAACCCCCACGCCCTTGCGGGCACTGGAACCTGAATCCAGCGCGTCTGCCTATTCCGCCACCCGCGCATTGGGTGTGTCATCTGGTTGTTGACCTTGCGGCCCGGCGCCTTCCGACATGCAGAACATTAGCACGTGCGCCAGGGTGCGTTCACATCCCTTCTCCCGGGGCAGAGGACACCGCGAGAGGCCCGCGGCAACCTCCGTACGTCTCGGCGACGACCGGTTCACGTATCAACCTCGTACCTATGGCGGTCGTCTCCCCGGTAGGCGGGTGAGCTCCACAGTCAGGTGCGGGACACTGGTCCTCGGCCGCCTCTACGATCCTGGGCAGAAGGACGAGTGAGGGACGCCCGAACGACGCCGTCGACACCGGTCGGCGGGGCCGACAGGGGGAACCGGCCGATCCACCCGCGCGTGGATACGATCAGTAAGCAGTACCGGGATCGGCAAGCGGTACCGGGCAGGCAGCGGAACACGGGACGCAGGTCACGACGGAGGAGGTGCCCCATGGGAGTCCTGAAGAAATTCGAGCAGCGTCTCGAGGGTCTGGTCAACGGCACCTTCGCCAAGGTGTTCAAGTCCGAGGTGCAGCCCGTGGAGATCGCGGGAGCGCTCCAGCGGGAGTGCGACAACAACGCGACCATCTGGAACCGCGACCGGACCGTCGTGCCCAACGACTTCATCGTGGAGCTGAGCACGCCGGACCACGAGCGGCTCAGCCCCTACTCCGGCCAGCTCGGCGACGAACTGGCCGGCATGGTCCGTGACTACGCGAAGCAGCAGCGCTACACCTTCATGGGGCCGATCAAGGTCAACCTGGAGAAGGCCGACGATCTCGACACCGGTCTGTACCGCGTGCGGAGCCGCACCCTCGCCTCCTCCACCAGCGGCCCGCAGGCGCCCGAGCGCGCGTCCGGCGGCCGCCCCGGCGGATACGGCCACCCGCCCGCGGCCGGCGGTGCGGCGGCCGCGCCCCCCATGCCCTCCGCGCCCCCGCCCGGTGCGCCCGGCGGCCGCCCCGGCGGATACGGTCATCCGCCCGCGGCCGGCGGTCAGCGCCCGGCGGGCGGCGGACCGGCAGGTGCCCCGGCGCCCGGTTCCCGGACCCGCCACTGGATCGAGATCAACGGCACCCGCCACCAGATCTCCCGCGCGACGCTCGTGCTGGGCCGCAGCACCGAGGCCGACGTGCGGATCGACGACCCCGGCGTCTCCCGCCGGCACTGCGAGATCCGGACCGGAACGCCCTCGACGATCCAGGATCTCGGGTCCACCAACGGCATCGTGGTGGACGGGCAGCACACCACCCGCGCTACGCTCCGCGACGGCTCGCGGATCGTCGTGGGCAGCACCACCATCATTTACCGGCAAGCCGAAGGGTGAAGCGGGGGCAATGTCAGAGCTGACCCTCACGGTCATGCGGCTGGGTTTCCTGGCCGTACTGTGGCTGTTCGTGATCGTGGCCGTGCAGGTCATCCGCAGCGACCTGTTCGGTACGCGTGTCACCCAGCGCGGTGCGCGCCGGGAAGCGGCCCGGCCTCAGCAGGCCCAGCGCCAGGCGCCTCCGCAGCAGCGCCAGCAGCCCGCGACGGGGGGCGGACGCAGGGGGCGCAACGCCCCCACGAAGCTGGTCGTGTCCGAGGGCACCCTCACCGGCACGACGGTCGCGCTCCAGGGCCAGACCATCACCCTGGGCCGCGCGCACGACAGCACCATCGTGCTGGACGACGACTACGCCTCCAGCCGCCATGCCAGGATCTACCCGGACCGCGACGGCCAGTGGATCGTCGAGGACCTGGGCTCCACCAACGGCACGTACCTCGACCGAACGCGGCTGACGACTCCCACACCGATCCAGCTGGGCGCGCCGATCCGTATCGGCAAGACCGTCATCGAGCTGCGGAAGTAGTGCTACATCATGAGTGAGCGCGAGCGGAGCGAGCACGCCAGGTGGGCCGGCATCCAGGGCCCCGGCGCGCTCCCGACCGGAGGGTGGGCAGTGTGGCTCGACACGACCGGCTGTACCCGGGGCCGACGGGCGAGGTGGGCATGAGTCTGTCACTGCGCTTCGCCGCCGGATCGCACAAGGGCATGATCCGGGAGGGCAACGAGGACTCCGGATACGCCGGTCCGCGCCTGCTCGCCATCGCCGACGGCATGGGCGGCGCCGCCGCCGGTGAGGTCGCCTCCTCCGAGGCCATCTCCACCATCGTCGCCCTCGACGACGACGTGCCCGGCTCCGACGTCCTCACCTCGCTCGGCACGGCCGTGCAGCGCGCCAACGACCAGCTGCGCTCACTGGTCGAGGAGGACCCCCAGCTCGAGGGCATGGGGACGACGCTGACCGCGTTGCTGTGGACGGGCCAGCGGCTGGGGCTCGTGCACGTCGGCGACTCGCGCGCCTACCTGCTGCGGGACGGCGTGCTGAGCCAGATCACGCAGGACCACACCTGGGTGCAGCGCCTCGTCGACGAGGGGCGGATCACCGAGGAGGAGGCCACCACCCACCCGCAGCGCTCGCTGCTGATGCGGGCGCTGGGCAGCGGTGAGCACGTGGAGCCCGACCTGTCGATCCGTGAGGTCCGGGCCGGCGACCGCTACCTGATCTGCTCCGACGGCTTGTCCGGCGTCGTCTCGCACCAGACTCTCGAGGACACCCTCGCCAGCTACCAGGGCCCGCAGGAGACCGTGCAGGAGCTGATCCAGCTCGCGCTGCGCGGTGGCGGCCCCGACAACATCACCGTGATCGTCGCCGACGTGCTGGACCTGGACACCGGCGACACCCTCGCCGGGCAGCTGTCCGACACCCCGGTCGTGGTCGGCGCCGTCGCCGAGAACCAGAGCCAGCCGAACGACAACGGCATCATGCAGACCCCGGCCGGCCGCGCCTCCGGCCTCGGGCGGCAGGGCCGCGGCCAGGGCGGCGGCGAGTTCGGTCCGCCCGGCTCCGGCGACGTCACCGGTTTCATCCCCACCGACGGCTTCGGCGACTACACCGACGACGACTTCGTCAAGCCCCGCAAGGGCCGCCGGTGGCTGAAGAGGTCCCTGTACAGCGGTCTCGCCCTCGCCGTCGTCGGCGGCGGGCTGTACGCCGGCTGGCGCTGGACCCAGACCCAGTACTACGTCGGCACCAAGGGCGAGCACGTCGCGCTGTACCAGGGCATCAGCCAGGACCTGGCCTGGGTCTCGCTCTCGAAGGTCGAGAAGGACCACCCCGAGATCGAACTCAAGTACCTGCCGCAGTACCAGCAGAAGCTGGTCGAGGCGACGATCGCCGAGGGCAGCCGGACCACCGCCCAGAAGAAGATCGACGAACTGGCCGTGCAGGCGTCCGCGTGCCGCAAGCAGGCGGAGGCGACGACCGCGGCCACCGGCACGGCCGGATCCACGGCCGGATCCACAGCCGGTGAGGGCGAGACCGGCGGCACCGCGGGAACCACTCCCGTCTCCCTCACGTCCAAGGCGTCGCCGAGCCCGAACCCGTCGGAATCGGTGCCGTCCCCGTCCACGTCTCCGTCCACATCAGCGACCGCCACTCCCGGCCCCGGCCCCACCCTCTCGGAGGATGAGAAGAAGGTCGTCTCGCTGTGCGGTAAGCAGTAGGCAAGCCGTGAGAGGCCCCGTCACACCATGAGCAGTGCAACCAACACGCCGACGCACCACACGTCCACGATCGGCTCGATCGGCACACCGAGCCGGCGCAACACCGAGCTGGCGCTCCTGGTGTTCGCCGTCCTCATCCCGGTCTTCGCCTACGCCAACGTGGGACTGGCGCTCAACGAACAGGTGCCGTCCGGCCTGCTCAGCTACGGCCTGGGCCTCGGCCTGCTGGCCGGCGTCGCCCACGTGGTCGTCCGCAAGTTCGCGCCGTACGCAGACCCGTTGATGCTGCCGCTGGCGACGCTGCTGAACGGCCTCGGGCTCGTGGCGATCTGGCGGCTGGACCAGTCCAAGCTGCTCCAGTCCATCGAGCAGGCCGGCAACGCGGCGCCCCGGCAGCTGCTGTACACGGCGATGGGCATCGCCTTCTTCGTCGTGGTGCTGATCTTCCTCAAGGACCACCGCGTCCTCCAGCGCTACACCTACATCTCCATGATGGGCGCGCTGCTCCTGCTGCTGTTGCCGCTGGTGCCGGGCCTGGGCAAGAACATCTACGGCGCCAAGATCTGGATCCAGGTCGGCAGTTTCAGCATCCAGCCCGGTGAGTTCGCCAAGATCGTCCTGGCCGTGTTCTTCGCCGGCTACCTGATGGTCAAGCGCGACGCCCTCGCACTCGCCAGCCGCCGTTTCATGGGCCTGTACCTGCCGCGTGGCCGCGACCTCGGTCCGATCCTGGTCGTCTGGTTCATCTCGATCCTCATCCTGGTCTTCGAGACGGACCTCGGCACCTCGCTGCTGTTCTTCGGAATGTTCATCATCATGCTGTACGTCGCCACCGAGCGGACCAGCTGGATCGTCTTCGGTCTGCTGATGTCGGCGGGCGGCGCGGTCGGCGTGGCCAGCTTCGAGCCGCACGTCCAGCAGCGCGTCCAGGCCTGGCTCGACCCGATGAAGGAGTACCTGCTCTCGCGGCAGGGCCAGGCGGGCCACTCCGAGCAGGCGATGCAGGCCCTGTGGGCCTTCGGCTCCGGCGGCACCCTCGGCACCGGCTGGGGTCAGGGCCACTCCGAGCTGATCCGGTTCGCCGCCAACTCCGACTTCATCCTCGCCACCTTCGGCGAGGAGCTGGGCCTGGCCGGCCTCATGGCACTCCTGCTGCTGTACGGCCTGATCGTGGAGCGCGGCGTGCGCACCGCCCTCGCCGCCCGCGACCCGTTCGGCAAGCTGCTCGCCATCGGCCTGTCGGGCGCCTTCGCCCTCCAGGTCTTCGTGGTGGCCGGTGGCGTCATGGGCCTCATCCCGCTGACCGGTATGACGATGCCGTTCCTGGCCTACGGCGGTTCCTCCGTCATCGCCAACTGGGCGCTGATCGGCATCCTGATCAGGATCAGCGACACCGCGCGCCGCCCGGCCCCGGCCCCCGCCTCCAACCCCGACGCCGAGATGACCCAGGTGGTCCGCCCGTCATGAACAAGCCCCTGCGCCGGATCGCGATCTTCTGCGGACTCCTGATCCTCACCTTGCTGCTGCGCGACAACTACCTCCAGTACGCCAAGGCCGACAGCCTGGCCTCCGACGACGACAACCGTCGTGTCAACATCGCCCGCTACGCCACCCCGCGCGGCGACATCATCGTGGACGGCAAGGCCATCACCGGCTCCGTCGAGACCACGAGCGGCGACTACAAGTACAAGCGCACCTGGACCAACGGCGCCATGTGGGCGCCGGTCACCGGGTACTCCTCGCAGGCCTTCGGCGCCAACCAGCTGGAGAAGCTCGAGGACGGCATCCTCACCGGCAACGACGACCGGCTCTTCTTCCGCAACACGCTCGACATGCTCACGGGCAAGAAGAAGGAGGGCGGCAGCGTCGTCACCACCCTCAACGCCGCCGCGCAGAAGGCCGCCTACAAGGGGCTGGGCGACAAGAAGGGCGCCGTCGCCGCGATCGACCCGGCGACCGGCAAGATCCTCGCGCTGGTCTCGACGCCGTCGTACGACCCGTCGAAGTTCGCCGGGGCCTCCGACAAGGACGCCGAGGCGTGGAGCGCGGTCCAGAAGAAGAACAACGCCGACGACCCGATGCTGAACCGGGCGCTGCGCGAGACCTACCCGCCGGGCTCCACCTTCAAGGTCGTCACCGCGGCCGCGGCGCTGGAGAACGGCTTGGTCTCCGGCATCGACGACGCCACCAAGACGCCGGACCCGTACCAGCTGCCGGGCACCACCACCGACCTCACCAACGAGCACGGTGAGTGCGAGAACGCCAGCCTGCGGTACGCGCTCATGGTGTCCTGCAACACCGTCTTCGCGAAGCTGTCCGACAGCGTCGGCAACGAGAAGATGATCGAGCAGGCGCAGAAGTTCGGCTACAACAACAAGGAGCTGGACACCCCGGTCCGCGCCTCCGAGAGCGTCTACCCCGAGGACAACGACCCGCAGAACGCCATGGACGGCATCGGTCAGGCCTCCAACCGCGCCACCCCGCTCCAGATGGCCATGGTCGCCTCGGCCGTCGCCAACGACGGCAAGCTGATGAAGCCGTACATGGTCGACCAGCTCAAGGCGGCGAACCTCGACACCATCGAGACGACCGAGCCGGAGGAGCTGTCCCAGGCGGTGTCCTCGGAGACCGCGCAGAAGCTCCAGGAGATGATGGAGACGGTCGTCGACAACCCGCAGGGCACCGGCGGCAAGGCGAAGATCGACGGCGTCACCGTGGGCGGCAAGACCGGTACCGCCCAGCACGGCCTGAACAACAGCGAGAAGCCGTACGCCTGGTTCATCTCCTACGCGAAGCTGTCCGACGGCAGCTCGCCGGTCGCCGTCGCGGTCGTCGTCGAGGACGGCGCCGCCAACCGCGGTGACATCACCGGTGGCGGTCTCGCCGGCCCGATCGCGCGGGACGTGATGAAGGCAGTCATCGACAGCAAGAAGTGACCCCCATCACGTCGCCCACACATCGGTGCACGTTGCGATACCGGTCCGGTATCGGGTGACGGGCTTGGCCAGGTGACACAGCGCCGTCCGGGTACGGTATGCCCGGACGGCAGCCACCGACCGCACACGTGTGCCGGTCGGGACCGACGGAGAGGGCTGGTAGGTAGCTATGGAAGAGCCGCGTCGCCTCGGCGGCCGGTACGAGCTGGGCCACGTGCTCGGCCGTGGTGGCATGGCCGAGGTCTACCTCGCACATGACATCCGCCTCGGCCGCACCGTGGCGGTGAAGACGCTGCGCGTGGACCTCGCGCGCGACCCTTCCTTCCAGGCCCGGTTCCGCCGGGAGGCCCAGTCGGCCGCCTCGCTCAACCACCCTGCGATCGTCGCGGTCTACGACACGGGCGAGGACTACATCGACGGGGTCTCGATCCCGTACATCGTCATGGAGTACGTCGACGGCTCCACGCTCCGCGAACTGCTCCACTCCGGCCGCAAGCTGCTGCCGGAGCGGACGCTGGAGATGACCATCGGCATCCTCCAGGCCCTGGAGTACTCGCACCGCGCCGGCATCGTGCACCGCGACATCAAGCCGGCGAACGTCATGCTGACGCGCAACGGCCAGGTCAAGGTCATGGACTTCGGCATCGCCCGCGCGATGGGCGACTCCGGCATGACGATGACGCAGACCTCGGCCGTGATCGGCACCGCCCAGTACCTCTCCCCGGAGCAGGCCAAGGGCGAGCAGGTCGACGCCCGCTCCGACCTGTACTCCACGGGCTGCCTGCTGTACGAACTGCTCACCGTGCGGCCGCCGTTCGTCGGCGACTCCCCGGTCGCGGTCGCCTACCAGCACGTGCGCGAGGAGCCCCAGGCGCCCAGCGTCTTCGACCCCGAGATCACGCCCGAGATGGACGCGATCGTGCTGAAGGCCCTCGTCAAGGACCCCGACTACCGCTACCAGTCCGCCGACGAGATGCGCGCCGACATCGAGGCCTGCCTCGACGGCCAGCCCGTCGCGGCCACGGCGGCCATGGGCTCGGTCGGCTACGGCGGCTACCCGAACGACCAGCCGACCACCGCGCTGCGCTCCGCGGACGGCGGCGCCACCTCGATGATGCCCCCGGTGAACCCGGACGACGGCGGCTTCGGCTACGACGACCGCCCCGACCGGCGTCGCCAGAAGAAGTCCAACACCTCGACGATCCTGCTGGTCGTCGCCGCCGTCCTGGTCCTGGTCGGCGCGATCCTGATCGGCAAGTGGGCGTTCAGCGGCAACGGCAACGGCAACGACACGGTGACCGTGCCCACCCTCGTCGGGAAGACCCAGGCCGAGGCCACCCAGCAGTTGGCCAACGTCGACCTCAAGGTCGGAACCGTCACGCAGAAGCCCTGCGAGAACCAGGCCAAGGGCAACATCTGCGAACAGGACCCCGCCCCCAAGGCCGAGGTCGACAAGCAGTCCACCGTCAACCTGGTGGTGTCCACGGGCGCACCGAAGGTTGCCGTGCCCAGTGTCCTCGGCAAGAGCCTCGAGGACGCCAAGAAGGTCCTCGAGGGCGACCAGTACGAGCTGGTCGTGGAGACCAAGGACGAGATCTCCTCGGAGGAGCCCGGCACCGTCCTGGGCCAGGACCCGAAGCTGGGTTCCGAGGTGGAGAAGGGCTCCAAGGTCACCCTCACCATCGCCAAGGCGGAGGACAAGGCGACCGTGCCCGACGTCCTCAACCAGAGCTGTGACCAGGCCAAGGCCCAGATGCAGGCCAACAACCTGGTCGGCAACTGCACCGAGGTCGAGACCCAGGACCAGAACCTGGTCGGCAAGGTCATCTCGACCACGCCGCAGGCCAACTCCAAGGCCACCAAGGGCTCCCAGGTCCAGATCCAGATCGGCAAGGCGCCCGAGAACCAGCAGACCCAGGTGCCCGGCAACCTCCAGGGCATGAAGCTGAAGGACGCCAAGAAGGCGCTCCAGGACGCGGGCCTGAACGTCGGCAACGTCACCGTCGACGACGACAACGCCACCGTCATCAACTCCGACCCGGCCCCGGGCAGCACGGTGAACAAGGGCCAGACGGTCAACCTGATCACCATCGGCGGCGGCGGTGGCGGGAACAACGGAGGCAACAACGGAGGCACCGTCTTCTTCGGCGGGACCTCCGGATAACCGCCGCGCCCCTCCACCGCACGAAGGCCTCGGGCCCTGCCGGACGATCACCCGTCCGGCAGGGCCCGAGGCCTTCTCCCCGTCCGGCGGGGCCGGAGCGGAACCCTCAGCGCAGCTCCTTCGGCGGCGTCCGCCGGGCGTCCACCTTCTCCACACGGTCCAGTTCGCCCCACACCACGTACCGGTAGCGGCTCGTGTAGACCGGGGTGCAGGTGGTCAGGGTGATGTACTTGCCGGCCTTCTTCCGGCCGGACTCCTCCGGGACCGCGCCGAGGACCTCGACGTTGTACTTCGAGGTCTCGGGGAGGACGGCGTACACCTTGTAGACGTACCAGTCGTCCTTGGTCTCGAAGACGATCGGATCGCCCTCCTCGAGCCGGTCGATGTTGTGGAACTTGGCGCCGTGGCCGTCACGGTGGGCGGCGAGGGCGAAGTTGCCGTCCTTGCCGCTGGTGGGCAGCGTGGCCTTGACGGGGTCGACGTAGTAGCCGGCCACGCCGTCGTTGAGGATCTCCGACGTGGTGCCCTTCTCGACCAGGACCTCGCCGTCGCCCATGGCGGGCACGTGCAGGAAGCCGATGCCCTCCTTGGTGTCGAGCGCGCCCGGGCCGGCCTCCTGCGCCCAGGTGTCGCGGACCTTGTCGCCCTGCCGGCCGGCCTTGCGGTCGGCGACCACGTTGGTCCACCACAGCGAGTAGACGACGAACAGGCCGAGCACCAGCCCGGCCGTGATGAGGAGTTCACCGAAGACGCCGACCGCCTGCGCGATCCGTCCGCCGCGCCGCCGCGGGGGCGGGGCGGCGGTGTCCCGTGTGCCGCTGTGCTCCTGGTGCCCGGTGTGCTCGGTGTCGCCGGTGGTCGCTGACACGTTCAATCTGCCCCTACTCGACTGCACGCCTACTCGACGAGCGCATCCGGCTTGCCCTTGCTGCGCGGCCGTTCCTCGACCATCTTGCCCCAGACGATCAGCCGGTACTTGCTGGTGAACTCCGGTGTGCACGTCGTCAGCGTGATGTACCGGCCCGGCCCGGTGAACCCGGATCCCGGCGGCACGGGCTGGAGGACGCTCACGTTGCTCGGCGAGGTCACCGGGAGCATCGAGGCCATCTTGTAGACGTAGTACTCGTCCTGCGTCTCGACGACGATCGGGTCGCCGGGCTGGAGCCTGTTGATGTAGCGGAACGGCTCGCCGTGCGTGTTGCGGTGGCCGGCGAGGCCGAAGTTGCCGGCCTTCGCGTCGGGCATGGCCGTCTTCAGCGCGTCCTCGCCGTAGTGCCCGACCATGCCCTTGTCGAGCACCTTCTTGTTGCTGATGCCCTCGGCGATCGGCACCACCACGTCCAGCTTCGGGATGTGCAGGATGGCGAAGCCCTGCCCCGGCGAGAAGGTGCCGGGGTTGCGCCTGCCGCTCGCCCAGTCGTCCTGGAGGCTGCTGGCCTCCTTGTCCGCCTGCGCGTGCGCCCGGACGTTCGTCCACCACAGCTGGTAGGTGACGAAGAGGAGCATCAGCACACCGGTGGTGATGAACACCTCGCCGAGCGCCCGGCTGGCGACGACCGCCGCACCCGGCTTGCGGGCCCGCGCCTGCCGGCGGGCCTCCACCCGTGACAGGGGCCGCGCCGCCGCCCCCGAGGGGCCTCCGGGGCCGCCGGGGCCTCCTCCCTGACCGTCGGGGTCGCCAGAGCCCCCGTGACGCCCGTGACGGCCCTTGGCGGCCTTCCTGCGGGCCGCCCGGCCCCCCGCCGGGGTTCCCGCGGCAGGAGGCGCCGCCGGGGCCCCGTGAGCGAAGGAGGAGCCGCCGCCGAACGCGGACCCGGGCGACTGCGGGATCCGCAGCGCCACGGTCTCCTCGTCGACGGGGGGCTCGTACGGCGTGCCGCCGTACAGGTCCTCGCGCTCGGGGCGCACCGCGGTCACGCCGTGGCCCTGCCCACCACCGGGGCGAGCCCCGCCGACCTCGCCACGGCACCCTGGTCGCCGCACTCCACCAGCCAGTTGGCCAGCATCAGGTGCCCGTGCTCGGTGAGGACCGATTCCGGGTGGAACTGCACTCCCTCGACGGGCAGTTCACGGTGGCGCAGTCCCATGACGATGCCGTCCGGGGTGCGGGCCGTGACCTCCAGCTCGGCCGGCACCGTCGCGGGTTCGGCCGCGAGCGAGTGGTAGCGGGTCGCCGTGAAGGGCGAGGGCAGACCCGCGAAGACGCCCTTGCCGCCGTGCTCCACCGGCGAGGTCTTGCCGTGCAGCAGCTCCGGCGCCCGGTCCACCACACCGCCGTACGCCACCTGCATCGACTGCATGCCCAGACAGACGCCGAAGACGGGCACGCCGGTGCTCGCGCAGTGGCGGACCATGTCCACGCAGACGCCGGCCTCCTCCGGGGTGCCGGGGCCCGGCGACAGCAGGACACCGTCGAAGCCGTCCTGCGCGTGCGCCGTGGACACCTCGTCGTTGCGCAGGACCTCGCACTCGGCACCCAGCTGGTACAGGTACTGGACCAGGTTGAAGACGAAGCTGTCGTAGTTGTCGACGACGAGAATGCGCGCGCTCACTGGTTGTCCACCGTCACATCGTTGAAGGGAAGCAGCGGTTCGGCCCACGGAAAGACGTATTGGAAGAGGACGTACACCGCGGCCAGAACCAGCACGATCGAGATCAGCGCCTTCACCAACGCGTTTCCCGGCAGATGCCGCCAGATCCAGCCGTACATGCCGTCCCTTCCGTCGCACCACGGCACCAGACTCACGCCGTACGTCACCAGACTAGCGGCGCAGGGCTTCCGGTCCGCCTGTCTCCACGGGCTGTGTGGAGTCCAGGTGTGCCCAGACGATCAGCCGGTGACTGTGTCCCCACTCGGGGTCGCACGTCGTCAGCGTCAGATAGCGTCCGGGACGCCCGTACCCCGACTTACGTGGCACGGGGTCGATCACCTCGACGTCCGAGGGCACTGTTTTGTACGGCCCCCGGTCGATCCGGTAGGTGAACCAGGTCGTGCCGTCCGTCAGCACCACCGCGTCCCCGCGCCGCAGCCGCGGGAAGTCCTTGAAGGGGTCGCCGTAGGTGCGCCGGTGACCTGCGACGGAGAAGTTCCCGGTCTGCCCGAGCCGTGCGGTGCCGGCGTAGTGGCCGAGCCCCTTCTTCAGGGTGCCGCTGTCCGTCCCTTCGAGCACCGGCTTGTTCCACGTGAAACCGAGCCGGGGGATGTACATGATCGCGAAAGGTGCCCCGTTCGTGTAAGGCGTCGGCGACGCCACGGTCTCGAAGGGGTGAGGTGCGGAGCCGCGGGGCGCGGAGGTGCGGGGCGCGGCAGTCGCGTCCCGCGCCCACTGCCGCCGGAGGCTGTCGATCTGGTCGTCCATGACGTGGTCGGCCCGCACGCCGGTCCAGAAGAGCACGTGGACGACGAGGAGGACGATCAGGACGCCGACGGTGAGGAACAGTTCGCTGACGGTTCGGACGATCACGCGCACCGGTGGCTCCCGGGAGGCGGTTGGTCCGGCTACTGCACCGGCTTCGCGTAGTGCAGGTCCACTGTGCCCGAGTAGCCGGGCAGCGTCACCGTGCCGTCCTCGGTGACGTTCCAGCCGAGCCCGTAGACGTTGACGTACACCATGTAGTTCTGGATCGCCTGGGAGTTCGCGAGCGCCTGCTGGAGCTTCTCCGGGTCCCCGACCGCCTGGATCTTGTACGGCGGGGAGTAGACGCGGCCCTGGAGGATCAGGGTGTTGCCCACGCAGCGCACCGCGCTGGTGGAGATCAGCCGCTGGTCCATGACCTTGATGCCCTCGGCACCGCCCTGCCACAGGGCGTTCACCACGGCCTGGAGGTCCTGCTGGTGGATGACCAGGTAGTCGGGCTGGGGCTCCGGATAGCCGGGGAGCTTGGCGGTGGCGTTCGGCGGGGCGTCGTCGAGCGTGACCGTGACCGCCCGGCCCTTGACCTTCTGGGTGCCCGCCGCGTCCTCGAGCCGGGCCAGTTTCTCGTCCTCGGCCAGGGTGCTGCCGTCGTCGGCCTCGGCCAGTGATTCGACCTCGTCGCGCAGGGACGCGTTGGACTCGTCCAGCTCGCCGTTCTTGTGACTGCGCTCCTGGATGAGGTCGGACAGCTTCAGCAGCGAGGCGTCCGTACGGATGTCGGTGCCCTTGGCGGTGTCGAAGCTGGTGAAGAAGATGAGACCCGCGAGCGCGAAGACACCGGCGGTGAGCACCCGGACCGGCCGCAGGCGCGGACGGCGGCCGGGAGCGGAACCCGTTGAACCCGTCCCGGGGAAGTCGGCAGAATTGCTCAACGTACCCTTATCTCCTTCGGCGCCGTAGAAGCACTACGCTAACGGACGCCCGGGGGAGCGGTCAGTGTCCCCTTGTACGCCGACCCGAGCCCGACCCAGTACCCTGCGCGGCCACGCAGCGCATCGACAGGAGAGACCCTCGTGCCGAAGTCACGTATCCGCAAGAAGGCCGACTACACGCCGCCGCCCGCGAAGCAGGCGACCGCCCTCAAGCTCAACAGCCGTGCCTGGGTCGCGCCGGTGATGCTGGCCATGTTCCTCATCGGCCTCGCCTGGATCGTCGTGTTCTACGTGACCGACGGATCGTTGCCCATCGACGCCCTGGGCAACTGGAACATCGTGGTCGGCTTCGGCTTCATCGCCGCCGGCTTCGGTGTCTCCACCCAGTGGAAGTAGCCACCGGAGCACCTCTGCCCAGGGGTATCCACGGAGTTATCCACAGCCGTTGTCCACAGTGGGGAAAAAGAACGACCATCTGTGGATAACCCCTCTGGGCGTTGACGCCGGTATGAAGAACGACCGGTAACCGAAAACTTGTTCGCCCCCTGTCCGACCTGCGGAAACGCCGGTCATCGACAGGGGGCGCACTGGTGTCCGCACCGTGTGCACAAGATCGGGCACACACTGTGGACAACGAGGACTCAAGGCCTGCTCAGGTGAGCTGAGCGGTCCTCAGGAGCGTGACGACCACGATCACGGCCAGCACCAGGGCACAGGTTCCGTACTGCACGAGGGAGCGGCGGTCGCGCGGGGCGTGGACCATGGCGAACCCGATGACCACACCCGCCACCAGGCCGCCGATGTGGGCCTGCCAGGCGATGTTGCTCCACCCGAAGGTGAAGATCAGGTTGATCACCAGCAGGGCGATGATCGGTCGCATGTCGTGCCGCATGCGGCGCATCAGCACCGCGGTGGCACCGAAAAGCCCGAAGACCGCACCGGAGGCACCGAGCGAACCGCTGCCCGGTGAGGCCAGCAGATAGGTCAGGGCACTGCCCGCGAGTCCGGAGAGCAGGTAGAGAGCCAGGTAACGGGCACGCCCCAAGGCCTCCTCCAACGGGCCGCCGAGCCACCACAGACTCAGCATGTTGAAGGCGATGTGCCAGATGGCCTCGTGCGTGAACATCGAGGTGAAGAGCCGGTACCACTCCCCCTCGGCGACCCCCTCGGTGGCACCGAACGGCGCCGGGGGCCACTGGCCGACGAGCACCAGGTCGTTCAGCAACGACGACCGCACCTGGACGGCGAGGAAGACCGCCACGTTGATCCCGATCAGGATCTTCGTGAGCAGTCGCGGGTCGGCCGCCACGCTCCCGCCCGCCAGGGTGCGCGGCCGGTTCGCGTCCGGCGCGTGTCCCGTGCCGGAGCCGTTGCGCACGCACTCCGGGCACTGGAAGCCGACGGAGGCGCTCACCATGCACTCGGGGCAGATCGGGCGCTCACAGCGCGTGCAGCGCACGCCGGTCTCACGGTCCGCATGCCGGTAACAGACCGGCAGACCGCTCTGCGCGTCGTCCGGCCTGCTGCCTGACGCCTGGTCCATGGGCTCCCCCGATGTCGTCGCGAACAAGGCTGTGCCCCGACCGTCCCTACGGACGAGCGGGGCGAATGGTTCCCACGGGGCACCGGGCACCGGCCTGCCCGGTGCCCCGCGCTCAAGCCGGGATCAGGACTGTCGCTCCTCGACGACGACCGACTCGATGACGACGTCCTTCAGCGGGCGGTCGGTGCGCGGGTTGGTCTGGGCACCCGCGATCGCGTCGACGACCTTCCGGCTCGCCGGGTCGGTGACCTCGCCGAAGATGCTGTGCTTGCGGGTCAGCCAGGCCGTCGGGGAGACGGTGATGAAGAACTGCGAGCCGTTGGTGCCCGGGCCGGCGTTGGCCATCGCCAGCAGATACGGCCGGTCGAAGCGCAGGTCCGGGTGGAACTCGTCCTCGAACTGGTAGCCGGGCCCACCGGTGCCGTTGCCCAGCGGGTCACCGCCCTGGATCATGAATCCGCTGATCACCCGGTGGAAGACCGTGCCGTCGTAGAGCTTGGCCGAGGACTTCTCGCCGGTGGCGGGGTGGGTCCACTCCCGGCCCCCCGTGGCGAGGTCGACGAAGTTCCTGACCGTCTTGGGCGCATGGTTCGGGAAGAGCCGGACCTCGATGTCGCCGTGGTTGGTCTTCAGGGTGGCGTAGAGCTGCTCGGCCACGGTCTGCCTTCCGTCGTCTTCGTGTGACCCACCGATCCTCGCACGCCTGCGGCGGTCCGGCGCCCGCCCACCGTCCCGTGCACGGGGCACGAGAACCGTCCGCTTCCCACAAGGAAAAACGCCGAACCCGTCCGGGACAGGGGCGAACCATGCCGATCCGTGGCATTGTCGACGAAGAGTTCCCATTACCCCGTATTCATCCGCTCTTGGATCAGATGAAGACAACTCGGACGTCCGGCACCCGTATGCCCGTCCGCGCATGCCTCAGAGGCCGCCGACAGGCATGATCCGTAAAAGGGTGGAAAGTCGAATTACCGTACGCCACCGAGGAGGAGGAACCCGTGACCCGCATCGACAGCGTGCGCGCCGCGACCGGTTCGGCGAAGGACAGCGTGCTGCACGCCGCGGAAGTGGTGGCGCCCTACGCCGACACGGCCAAGGAGAGGGCCGCGCTCTACGCGCACGAGGCCCGCGTACGGCTCGCGCCCAAAGTGTCGCAGGCCGCCGAACAGGCCCGCGTCCAGTACGACGCCCTTGTGGCGCCCCGCTTGGAGCAGGCGTTGGCGCACGTCCCGCCGAAGGTCGACCACGCCGCTCATGAAGCGGCTCTCCGTACGCGCCTGGCCGCCCGGCAGGCCGCCGTCTACTCCCGGCCGAAGATCGAACAGGCGGTGGCCGCGGCCGGGCCCGTGAAGAACGAGGCCGCCGCCCGTAGCGTCGCCGCGCTGGCCGCCCTGCGCGGTCAGGTGACCCCGAGGGACATCGAGAAGCTGGTGCGCAAGCACCGCCGCCGGACCAGGGCGGGCAAGCTCGCCAAGGCACTGGCGGTGGCCGGGGTCGTGGCCGGAGGCGCCTTCGCCGTCTGGAAGTGGTGGGACAAGCAGGCCAACCCCGACTGGCTGGTCGAGCCCCCGGCCGCCACCGAGGTGCCCGCCGCGGGCGGCCTGACCTCGGTGGACGGCAGCGGTGCCTCGGCCCTCGACCCCGAGGTACAGGCGAAGCAGGACGAGGAGACCTCCCGCCGCGAGGACCGCGGCTGAGACCGGACTCCTCAACGCTCGGCTCACCGCTCACGTTTCACGTGAAACACCTCCTCCCGCCCAGCCCGTCGAGACCCGGGCGGGCCGGGTGGACATCGCACGCCGAAGAGCCCCTCCGGCCGGTATTCACCGGCCGGAGGGGCTCTTCGTGACGCCGGCGTCCTTCTGCCGGCGCCGGTCCCGTCGGAGAGCCGTTCCCCGTCGCGCCCTCGGCCCCTATCATCGCGGCGCAGCCCTCGGCGACACGCCGACCCCGAGAGGAGCGGCCATGCCCGTGAGCGAAGCGAACGCGGGGAGACCCGGCGGCGAGGGCGGTGCCACGGCGGCGCCGTGGGCGGAGTTCGGGCAGCGGTTGAAGCACCTCCGCCGGCGGAGGGGGCTGACCCAGCAGCAGCTCGGTCAGCGGGTCGGCTACCACCACAGTCTGATCAGCCGGTGGGAGAGCGGTACCCGCGAGCCCGCGCCCGGCGCGGTGGACAGTCTGGAACGGATCCTCGACGCGGACGGTGTGCTGTCGGCGCTCGTCGCGCCGCCCCCGGCCCCCCTGGAGCAGGTGCGGCAGGAACGTCTGGGCGTCGGTTTCTTCCCGCCCCTGCCGGGCGGCGCGTGGCAGGGGCCGGTCCCGGCGGCCCTGGGAGACGACTGGCCGGGCCGGCTGTCCCCGGGCGCGTGCCCGCTGCACGGGGAGGACAACTGTGAGGCACCGGCCCTCACCGATCTGCCGGCGCTGCTGGACCGTATGCGGACAGCCTGCGGAGTCGCCGTACCGGACGCGGCGGAGCCCGCGGTGGTCCACGCCCTGGTCGCCCTGCTGGGCGCGTGCGAACGGGTCGCCGTGCACACGACCTCGACCGCGTTGCTCGGCACGGTCGAGCACGTCCTGGCCGGTCTCGCCACCTGGGCCGGGGGGCTCGACGCGGCGGGTCGGTCCCCGGCCGTCCAGCTCCGGCTCGCCGCCCGCTTCGCCCAGCTCGCCGGGCGGCTGCGGATGCACCGGGGACAGGGCGCGCTGGCGATGGCATGGGTCGGTCACGGGTTGCGCTGGGCGGGAGCGGGCGGCGACCTCGAAGTGCGGACGACGCTGATGACCGATCTGTGCACGCTGGCCAGGCTCGACGGCGACGGCGCCTCCTCGCTGTCGTACGCGCGGGCCATCGGCGCGCTCGACGGACGGCGCGGCTGGATCACGACGTTGTCGCACATGTACCAGGCCCGCGGCCATGCGGTGCTCGGTGACGGGGCGGAGAGCAGACGGCAGGTGGACCTGAGCCGCAAAGGCCTGGAGCGGCTGGACGGGCGGGATCTCGAAGAGGCGCCCTGGCTGGCGGCCGGGCAGGGACAGTTGCGGATAGAGGCCTCGATCGCCGGCGGGCTGCGGGACCTGGCCGCGGTCACGGGTGACCGGGCGGCCGCCCGCAGCGCGGCCCGCTCCGCCGAACGGGCGCTGGGACAACTGCCGGACGGAATGCTGCCGACACGGCTGCTGCTGACCGTGCGGCTCGCGGACTGCCATGTCTGCGTGGGTGATCTGGACACCGCGCTGGAGCTGGCGGGGACGGTGGCGGAGCAGGCGGCGTCGGCCCGGAGGCGGACGATCTCGCAGGAACTGGAAGGGCTGGGGGCCCGGCTCTCCGCGACCTGGGGCGGGTTGCGCGAGGTGCGTGAGTTCGAGGAACGGCTGAGGGCCGCCGTGAAGGCGCCCCGGGCCTGAGCCCGGCGTGCCGGCGCCGCGCGTCCGAGACGTCGCGCGTCTGAGGCGCCATGGGCTTGAAGTGCCGTACGCCTGAAGTGCCGTACGCCTGAAGCGTCCACGGCCTGAAGCGTTCCGGCTCCGGGACATCATGCGTCCGAGACCGAGGCCGACGTCACACGCCCGAGACCGGCGTCGCGCGGCCGGGGCGTCGCGCGGCCGGGCGTGCCCGTGGTGCGGAGCCGGCCCGGCAGGGGGACCACGACCGCCGCAGAGCCGCGCCGCAGGAGTGCGCGGTCATCGTTCGGCGTTTGCCGCTCTTTGACAAGGGGCCCTCCGGCGGGCGAACTCCGTTGACCGTGCGGCCGGGTGGTGTGAGTGTTCTGCCGCCCAGGCATGGACATGACTACCCACCGCCTCTTCCGAGGGCGCTGCCCACGCCCTCCACCGCTGTGTCCGGTGTCACCAAGTGGTGTTCACGGCCTGGGCGTTCCTCGGCCACCGCCGCCGGAACCAGCACGCCTCCCCACATGACCCCCGCAAGGAGCACCGGTGAACCGAAGACTTGCCGTGGCAGGCCTCTCCCTGGCCATGGCCCTGGGAACGGTGGCCCTGCCCACCGCATCCGCCGCTCACGCGGAACCCCCCTCCCGGGCCGCCGGGAAGCCGGGACCCAAACCCGTCGACCGTGCGATAGCCGCCGCGGACAAGGCCACCACCAGCGGGTTCGACGCCCTGGCCAAGGGGCCCGACGAGCGCTACGACCGCCGCATGGTGACGCCCTGGCTCAAGGGGCTGTACTCAGTGGCGTACGAGCGGACCTACCGCGGTCTGCCCGTCGTCGGCGGCGACGCCGTCGTCCTCGCGGACGGCGAGGGCAAGGTCCGCGCCGCGCACAACGCCTCCGACGTCAGGATCTCGACCGGCACCCGGGCCGAGGTCGGCGCGGCCGCCGCGGCGCGGACCAGCCGGGCGAGGCTGGCGAAGGCCGACCGGACCGAGTCCCAGCGCCTCGTGATCAAGGTCCAGGACGACAGGGCGCGACTCGCCTGGGAGACCGTCGTCACCGGCTCCACGGCCGCCCCCGACGCGCACGAGAGCCGGCTCCACGTCTTCGTCGACGCCCGCACCGGCAAGGTCCTCGACGCGTACGACGACGTGCGCGAGGGCAACGGCACCAGCGAGTGGAACGGCCCCAGCCCGCTGCCGATCACCACCGGCCGGTCGGGGAGCAGCTACCAGCTCAGCGACCCGACCCGGCCCGGACTGAGCTGCGCCGACCACAGCACCGGCACGGTGTTCAGCGGCCCCGACGACAACTGGGGCACCGGCAGCGCGAGCAGCAAGGAGACCGGCTGCGTCGACGCCCTGTACGGCGCGCAGAAGCAGTGGGACATGCTCGGCGCCTGGCTCGGCCGCAACGGCCACGACGGCAACGGCGGCAGCTGGCCGACCAGGGTCGGCCTGAACGACGTCAACGCCACCTGGAACGGCACCAGGGTCACCATCGGCCACAACCAGGCGAACAAGTGGATCGCCTCCATGGACGTCGTCGCCCACGAGTACGGACACGGCATCGACCAGAACACACCGGGCGGCGCCGACAACGAGAACGGCCTCGGCGAGGCCACCGGCGACATCTTCGGCGCGCTGACCGAGGCCTACGCCGACCAGCCCGCGCCCTACGACACCCCGGGCGACTACGAGGTCGGCGAGATGATCGACCTCGTCGGCAGCGGCCCGATCCGCTCCATGTACGACCCGTCCAAGATCGGCGACCCCAACTGCTACTCGTCGTCGATCCCGACCACCGAGGTGCACGCCGCCGCCGGCCCGCTGAACCACTGGTTCTACCTGCTGGCCGAGGGCAGCAACCCCGGAGGCGGCAAGCCGGCCAGCCCCACCTGCAACAACACCACGCTCACCGGCGTCGGCGTCCAGAACGCCGGAAAGATCTTCTACGGCGGCATGCTGCTGAAGACCAGCGGCATGACCCACAAGCGCTACCGCACCGCGACCCTCACCGCGGCCAAGAACCTCGACGCGACCTGCGCTCTGTTCAACAGGACCAAGGCCGCCTGGGACGCGGTCAGCGTGCCCGCGCAGTCGGCCGACCCCACGTGCACCGGCGCGCCGGTCTCCGACTACTCCCTGGCCGTCGGACCCTCCTCGGCCACCGTCCAGCCGGGCGGCTCGGCCACGGCGACCCTCTCCACGACCGTGACCAGCGGCAGCGGCCAGTCCGTCGCCCTGTCGGCGACCGGAGCGCCGGCCGGCGTCTCCGTCTCCTTCAGCCCCTCGTCGGTGACCTCGGGCGACAGCGCCACCATGACGGTGTCCACCACCTCCTCCACGGCACCCGGGACGTACACCCTCACGGTCCGGGGTGACGGCGCCCAGAGCGACCACACCGCGCAGTACACCCTGACCGTCGGCGGGAGCACCCCCGGCACCGGCGCCCCCGACATCGACGTCGCCAAGGTCAAGGCGCACCTGACGGAGTTCCAGGCGATCGCGGACCGCAACGGCGGCACCCGCAGGGCCACCGGCGCCGGTTACACCCAGTCGCTCGCCTACGTGAAGGGCAAGCTCCAGGCGGCCGGCTACACCGTCACCGAGCAGGCCTGCACCTCCGGCTGCACGAGCGGCGCGGGCACGAACCTGATCGCGGAATGGCCCAAGGGCGACGCGACCCGGGTCTACCTGTTCGGCGCCCACCTGGACAGCGTCTCCGCGGGACCCGGCATCAACGACAACGGCTCGGGATCCGCGGCACTGCTGGAGACCGCGCTGACGCTCGCGCAGCAGAACCCCACCATGCTCAACCGGGTCCGGTTCGGCTGGTGGACGGACGAGGAGCAGGGTCTCAACGGCTCCGACTTCTACGCCAGGACCCTGACCGCCACCCAGAGGTCGCAGATCAAGGCGTACTACAACTTCGACATGATCGCCTCGACCAACGGCGGTTACTTCATCAACCACATCACCTCGGCCGCCGCCGCGCCGATGAAGGCGTACTGGGACTCCCTGAACCTGGCCCCCGAGGAGAACACCGAGGGCGCGGGCCGCAGCGACGACTACTCCTTCGAGCAGTACGGCATCGCGACCTCCGGCTACGCGATGGGCGCGAGCGCCACCAAGACCTCGGCGCAGGCCGCCAAGTGGGGCGGCACCGCGGGACGTTCGTACGACCCGTGCTACCACTCGTCCTGCGACACCACCGCCAACGTCAACGACACCGGCCTCGACCGCGCGTCCGACGGCATCGCCCACACCCTGTGGAAGCAGGCGGTCGGCACCGGAACACCGGTCGACGACTTCTCCCTCTCGGCAGCCCCCTCCTCGGGCACGGTGAACCCGGGCGCCTCCGCCACGGCCACCGTCGCCACCGGCACCACCGGCGGCTCGGCGCAGACGGTCCGGCTGTCCGCGACGAACGCCCCCGCGGGCGTCACCGTGAGCTTCGCGCCGTCGTCCGTCACCTCCGGCGGCAGCTCGGTCATGACCGTCGCCACGACGGCGTCCACCGCACCCGGCGTGTACACGCTCACCATCACCGGCACCGGGTCCTCGGCCACCCACACGACGACGTACACGCTGACCGTCAACGGCTCCGGTTCGTGCGACACCGGCCAGAGAATCGTCAACGGCGGGTTCGAGAGCGGCACGTCACCGTGGACGGGCGACACCGGCACCATCGGCGCCCAGAGCGGCCAGTCGGCGCGCACCGGCACCCGGTTCGCGTGGCTCGGCGGCTACGGCAGCAGCAGGACCGAGACGATCAACCAGTCGGTGACCGTCCCGAAGGGCTGCACCAGGGCCACGCTCACCTACCACCTGCACATCGACACCGACGAGGCGGGTTCCACCGCCTACGACGTCCTCCGGGTACAGGTGAACGGCACCACGCTCGCCACCAGGTCCAACGTGAACGCCGCGAGCGGCTACCTCCAGCAGTCCGTCGACCTCAGCTCCTACGCCGGGCAGCAGGTCACGGTGACCTTCACGGCCTCCGAGGACTCGTCCCTGCAGACCAGCTTCGTCATCGACGACGTGACGCTCCAGGGAAGCTGACGGCCCGGCCCGGCCCGGCCCGGGTGCGGAGCCCGGTCCGGCCCGGGCGCGGAGCCCGGTCCGGGCGGCGGGCGCCGCCCTCGATCCGGGCCCGTGCGTGACAGCGGCTCCCAGGACCTGCTCGAGGTCCTGGGAGCCGCCGCCGTACAGAAGAGGGGCGCCGACGCCGGCCCGGCCGCGGGAGCCGGGAGGGGGCCCACCGCCGCTCACGCGGCCCCGCCGCCCGGCCGGCCGCGGTGCGCGCACCGGTACACGGCGTATTCGCGAAAATGCCCTCCGACCTCGTGTTTCCACAGGTCGGAAGGCATGTCACGCGTGGAGCCTAGGGGAGTCGAACCCCTGACATCTGCCATGCAAAGACAGCGCTCTACCAACTGAGCTAAGGCCCCTCATGGGAAAGCATCCGGCCGGAGGAGACGATCCCGGCGGGCGCCGACGACCAGAGTACCGGGTCACCCCCCGTATCCCGCAAAAAGATTGGGGGTCCCCGCGGATGACCACTCTCCGTAAGATGCTCGGCGTGGTTCGCGACAGCGAACCGCGGTTTCTTGGGGAAGCGATGGGGAGACGCACATGGACGCCGCACAGCAGGAAGCCACCGCGAGAGCGCGGGAACTGCAGCGGAACTGGTACGGGGAGCCGCTGGGGGCGCTCTTCCGCAAGCTCATAGACGACCTCGGCCTCAACCAGGCTCGTCTCGCGGGGGTGCTGGGGCTGTCGGCACCGATGCTGTCCCAGCTGATGAGCGGGCAGCGGGCGAAGATCGGCAACCCGGCGGTCGTACAGCGGGTGCAGCTGTTGCAGGAACTGGCCGCCCAGGTCGCGGACGGCAGCGTCAGCGCCGCCGAGGCGACCGAGCGCATGGACGAGATCAAGCGGTCGCAGGGAGGATCGGTGCTCAGCAACACCACGCAGACCACGAGCGGTTCGGGGGCACCCACGGTCAAGCGGGTCGTCCGCGAGATCCAGTCGCTGCTGCGCTCGGTGGCCGCCGCCGGCGACATCATCGACGCGGCCGACACCCTCGCCCCGACCCACCCGGAACTGGCAGAGTTCCTCAAGGTCTACGGCGCCGGCCGCACCTCCGACGCCGTGGCGCACTACCAGTCCCACCAGAGCTGAGCACCGGGCCCGGTGACCGAAGGGGGTTCGGCGACCGGGCCGAGGGCACAGCGCAGGACCGCGAGGAGCGCGCGAGCGGCGCTCTTCGCCGGGGGACGACGCGAGCCGGATCGTGACGGGCCACGGGGGTCGTATCACTCATCACCGGGGTAGCGAGGGGACAGCAGGGGGAATCCCGACGGGGGAGGAGCGACGCACCACCATGGGTGAGGTCTTCGCCGCACGGTACGAACTCGCCGACCCGATCGGCCGCGGAGGGGTCGGCGCCGTCTGGCGCGCCTGGGACCACCGCCGCCGCCGCTACGTCGCCGCGAAGGTGCTCCAGCAGAGCGACGCCCACGCGCTGCTCCGCTTCGTCCGCGAGCAGGCGCTGCGCATCGACCACCCCCACGTCCTCGCCCCCGCCAGCTGGGCCGCGGACGACGACAAGGTCCTGTTCACCATGGACCTGGTCACCGGCGGTTCCCTGGTCCACCTCGTGGGCGACTACGGCCCGCTGCCTCCCCCGTTCGTCTGCACCCTCCTCGACCAGCTGCTGTCCGGACTCTCCGCGGTCCACGCGGAGGGCGTCGTCCACCGTGACATCAAGCCCGCCAACATCCTGCTGGAGGCCACCGGCACGGCCCGCCCACGACTGCGGCTGTCCGACTTCGGCATCGCGATGCGGCTGGGCGAACCACGTCTGACCGACACCGACCTCGTGGTGGGGACGCCCGGCTACCTCGCCCCCGAACAGATGATGGGTGCCGAACCCGACTTCCCCGCCGACCTCTTCGCCGTCGGCCTCGTCGCCCTGTACCTCCTGGAGGGCGCCAGGCCGGACGCCAAGGCCCTCCTGCAGTACTTCGCCGAGCACGGAACCCCGGGCGCCCCCAAGGGGGTCCCCGAACCGCTGTGGCAGGTCGTGGCCACGCTGCTGCAGCCCGACCCCGAGGCCCGTTTCCGCACCGCGACGGGAGCGCGCAAGGCACTGGCCGCGGCCGCCGAACTGCTTCCCGGGCCCGGTCCGGACGACGAAAAGATCGAGATCTTCGACCAACTCGGCCCGCTGCCCCAGGGTTTCGGACCCCTGGGCCCCTTGGGGCCGGCGCCGGGAGCGGCGGGGGCCTCCTCGTCCTTCGGACGGACGCCCGCACGGCCGGGCGCCTCAGGATCCTCTTCCGGGGGACCGGGCCAAGATCCTCTGCCGGCGTGGCCGGGCACGGGTTCCGTGACCTCCGGGCCCCCCGCCCCACCCGCCGGCCCGCTCGCCGCACCGCCCACCACCGGCGCGACCGTCCTCCCGCCCCCCGGCCCACCCTCCGCGCAGCCCCCGATGCCACCGGGACGGCCCCCCGTGCCGCAGGCCGGACCGGGGCCGGCCGCGGGCGTCGTGGCGCACGGGACCGGCGCGGCCGACGCCGTACCGCCCGGCCCGGCCCGGCCGGACGTCGACGGCTTCCGCCCGTCGGCTCCCCCGCACCCGTCCACGGCCTCCGGACCGTCCCTCCCCGGGGGTGCCCACGACGCCCCCACCTTCGTCCTGCCGCCCCGTCCCCCGTCCGCCCTGCGGGTCGACACCTCGACCGCCTCCTACACCGCTCAGGACCCCCGGGTTCCGCCTCCCGCGGCCCCGGCTCCGGAGCCCGGCCGCCGCCACGGTCACCGCCGGGCGAGAGCGGCCCGGCGGCCCGGGCCGCCCGCCAAGGTCGCGCTGCCCCTCCTGCTGCTGGCCCTGGCCTGCTACGCCGTCGGGTTCTGGGCGCTGGCCCGGATCTGAGCGGAGGCGCGGCGCCTGGCCGTCACCGTCCACACGCCGAGCACCAGCAGCAGCGCGCTGCCGGTACCGATGCCGCCCACGGCGACCGCCGCCATCGCGCCGTCGCCCCCGGCACCGCCACCGCCGTCGGCCGTGCCCCCGGCCGGGGTGCCCTGTCCGCTCCGTGCCCCGGTGCCGAAGACACCGTCCGGCACCGAGCGGCCCTCGTACCCCGGCCCGGCCTGTGCGGTCCCGACGACCCGGACGCGCAGCCTCACCCCGTAGGGCCCCTCGCCGAAGCGTTCGGCGACGTGCGCCGAGAGGTGCACGGCGAGGTAGTGGAAGCCCGCGAACCGCAGGCTCTGGGACGGATCCGTGGGGGCGTACCGGTTGACGTGGCGGACCGGCGGCAGCGGGGGCAGGGAGACCGACTTCCCGGTGCCTCCGTAGCCGACGCTCGCACCGGCGATCTCGGCGCGCACCGGGTTGTGGGCCGTCAGGTCGAGGGCGGGGACCACGAATCCGGAGTCCGCGCCCGCGCCGTCCAGGTCGACGGTGGCGTACAGCTGCTGTCCCCAGTCGACGGGCACCTTGTAGTAGAGGGTCTGGCCGGGGACGATCTCGTCCCGCCAGACGCCCTGTTCCACGGCGGTCGCGCCGGAGAAGCCGTCGCCGCCCGGCCGGTCGACGGGTTCCTCGTCGAGGGGTGCGGGCGTGGCGGAGTCCCACACCTCGGGCACGCTCGTCGCACCGCCGTCGTCGGCCGCCGGCGGCTCGGACACGGGCACCAGTTCCAGCTCCCAGGGCCGCTCGCCCCCGGTGCCGGTCCCGGTGGGCTCGACCACG
Source organism: Streptomyces sp. NPDC031554 (assembly GCF_055580685.1). NCBI lineage: Bacteria > Bacillati > Actinomycetota > Actinomycetes > Kitasatosporales > Streptomycetaceae > Streptomyces > Streptomyces sp. NPDC031554. The sequence goes on from NZ_JBVIKX010000003.1 coordinate 491,509, forward strand.
AGGAAGTAGGTGCCGGCCTCCTGGCACAGGCCCTTGCCCACCAGGATCTCGCGCGCTCCCCAGGCGGTGACCGGATGCGGGTCCCCGGAGGCGCCCACGGTCGCGGTGTCGTAGGAGCAGCTGCTGCCGTCGGCGTTCTGCACGGAGACCCTGACGCCGTCGCCGCCGGAGAGCGCGGCGCCCGCGCGCGGGACGGCCGTGACGGAGACGTACGCGTTCGAGGCGTCGTCGAGTTCCAGCCGGTAGTAGGCCTTCTCAGGGCCCTCGAGGGCACTGCGGTAGGTGGTGCCCGGCTCCAGGCGCACGGCGTCGGCGGTGTCCCCGGCGGCGGTGACGGAGCGGGCGCTCCGGTCGAACCCGTAGGCGGGTGCGTCCGCCGCGCCCGCGGCCCGCGCCACGGCCCCCGGCAGCCCGGCCGAAGCCGTGCAGAGCACCGCCGCCACGGCCACGACCCGTCCGACGACCGTGCGCGCCGTGGCCCCGCGCGGTGCGGCACCGCGCGCCGTGGCCTCGCGCGGTGCGGCCCCGCGCGGTGCGGTCGTCCACCCCGTACGCCGGCCCATCACACGCCCCCTCGACCTCGCCGGCAGCGGTCCCGTCCGGACCCGGCCGTGGGCCATCCTGCCCTGCCGGCCCGGACACCGTCCCCGCATCCCGCACGAACGTCCGAAACGGCCGTCCCGCCGCCTCTACCCGGGGCCGGCCTCCCCCGCAACACAAAACCCCGACCGCACGGGGCGGTCGGGGCCTGATCAGTATTCGGTGTCGGTACTCACGAACCCGTGGGCACGGAGTCGGTCGCCTCCGTCCACAGATCCTGCTCGGCGCGATCCGCCTGGATCTGGCGGTACACGAGGAGCCCGCCGATGGCGGCCAGTGCGACCAGGAGAAGCTTCTTCACCGCGCGACCTCGTCTTTCCTTGACGTAGGGGACCTCTGGCGCCCGACTATACACACCGGCCGATACCGATCGGTGACCTGCGTCGGCCCTCCAACTCCCGCCCTCGACGGCCCTGTAGGCAGGGTCACGACAGCGGATCACGCCCTCGGGCCGGAGAGTGATCACGTCCGCACGGAGGGTCACTTCGCCCATCTTCGGCGGGTTATCGACCCCCTTGCGCCCATCCGGGTGGTGTTCATCGGAACAACACCACGCCACGGGCGTCGGTCCACCACTTCGCGCCTCGCATACACATCATGAGGAAAGTACGCAAATCGCCCGACCCGAAAGTGAGGGGCCATGACCGACAACCGGATCACGAAGCTCTGGACCGCCTTCATCACCGCCTTCCTCGCGCTGTGCACCGCGCTCGGACTCGTCACGACCAGCGCCACGGCGGCGGTAGCGCAGAGCGAGCCGATGCGCAACAGCGGCGAAAGCAGCAGCACCGTACCCGCGAACGTGCCGGCGGCGACCCCCAGGACGTCCTGGCTGCCGACCCGGTCCCTGCCTCCCACGATGAAGCAGCGCATCCACGCCGAGGCCCACGGAAAGTCCCCCAACTGCCGCCGGAGCCCGCTTCCCGAGACGGAACCGGACGACCTCACGACCCCGTGCGACACAGTGACCGACCTCACCACCGAGCTCACGGCACCGGCCCTCCGGTCCTGACGCCCCGGCACGACGTGCCACACCCGGCCACGACCACGATCACGACGTAACGGCGAACTTGCGTACAGCCGCACGATGCAGGCCCGGCAGCTCCCCAGGAGCAACCGGGCCTTCGCCATGCCCACACCGAGTGGACCGGGCTCCGGGCTCCGGGCTCCGGGCGAGTCTCACGGCCCGGCAGCCCTCGCCCCGGGCCCGCACAGGCACACAGACATACAGACGCGCAGAAAGCCCTCGACCTGAACGGTGGGGTCTTCGCGCCGATGGGGCCGATCAGGATGTGAACCCGTGGCCTCGCCCTTGCCGGGCCGATCACGGGAACACACCGACACCGCTCGTCCCGCGCCACGCCGGCAAGGGCGGTGCACAGGGATACGGCGTCAACCGGTCCCGCATGCCCTCGTCGGCGTCGGACACCGGTGTCGGCCGGTGATGACGGAAAACCCCCGGACCGATGGTCCGGGGGTTTTCCGAATGGTGGGGCTAACAGGATTTGAACCTGTGGCCTCATCCTTATCAGGTCGATCACGGGGGTCTGTCGACATAAACCAACGGCCCCTAGGCCTCGGTCGAGCGTCCACTGAGGTCCGGCGCCGACCGCTGCTGTTCGTGCTCGTTGGTGTCAGCCGCTGGTGTCAGGCGCCGCACGTGGTCTTGACAAAGGCTGCCCCACCATCAGGAGCTCGGCCCGTCCCACGATGCCCTGCCACATCTTCTTCCGCCCGCCGGCGAGCCTCGGACGGCCCAGGGACGGCCCAACGACTCAGTACCGGAAGCGTGCGGTATCGCCGTCGATCCTCAGCAGGAAGTCTCTGATGACCTCACCCCCGCTTTCGGGCACCAACTCAAGGCCAAGCGCATAGATGGCCTCGTCAGCCGCGATGGCCGCGTCCTCGTCCTTCCGCTTCCATGCGGTCCGGGATGCGTCAATGAACGGCTTGAGGGCTGGCCAGCCAGTTGAGGGCTCGAACCGGCAGTCGGTCCAGAACATGTCGACGGCTTCGAGTGTGAGGACGCCGATGGCCTGATGGCCTCGACGCAACTGCCAGACCTGATCTTCCACCACAACCCCCTTCATGTAGCACCGTATCGCGGCCGGGCCTCGCAGAGCACGGATCCGATACCGCCCTGAACTGCCGTTTCCGACAGGAACCCACGACCTTCCCCAGCTCCCATCCCGTCCGCCGTCGACCCACACACCGTGGAGCGGGCGTGGTTCAGGGGCGTCAAGGTGGAGCGCGCCACTGTACGAACGACCTTGACGCCCCTGGGCCGCGTCTGCTCGGCTCTGCCTGGGTCGGCGGTGGACGGGATGGGAGCTCCCCGCGCACGCCCCAACGTGCCCGCGGTCGGCGACGGCGCCCCCTCCATCCCGGTGCCGGCCGATCCCCCGCCGGAGGCATCGTCTTGACCGTGGACGTTCTGTGCGGTGATCGCCTCATGGCCTTCGGCCCTATCCACACTGGGCGCGCGTCGGCGCAGCGCGGGCGGAGCGGGCCGGAGGCAGGAGCGTCGCCCGCGGCGGAGCCGGGAGCGCGCCCGGCGGAGCGGAGCGCAGCCGGGGCTTGATGAGGTAGAGAAACCTGTAACAGCTCAGGCGACAGGCCGGTCAGAGGCGAGTAGCCGACTGGTGAAGCCCTCGCGGCAAAGGCGCTCGTAGGCCTGGCGCACATCGTCGGGTACAAGCTGGCTGATCATGAAGCCCTGCTCCGGGTAGATGAGCAAGCGCTGGAGGGCGCCCACCAGCATGTCGATAACCAGGCGGGCATCCTGGATCGAGTCGGCGTACTCGGCGAGCGTCATCGGAGTGGAAGCGCTGACGACCTCGACTTCGGGCCACAGCTTGCGTGCTGTCGCGTAGGCCCGGCGTTCTTCGTACGGCTTGCTGATCAGGAGTACGGAGGTCACGTCCACCCCGGCGTCTTCCAGCACGTCTCTGGAGAAGCGGATGTTCTCTCCGGTGTTGCGGGCCCGCGGTTCCACGAGTACGTCCGAGCTGGGGACGCCGAGTTCGAGCGCCCGCTCGCGGTAGTGGACGGCTTCACCTCTCGGCATGCGTTCCCGCGTCGTGGGGCTGGTGGCTCCCGTAAAGAGGAGCAGCGGAGCCATGCCGCGCTTGTACAGGTCCACCGCCGTGTCGGCCACCCCCAGATCGTGGCTGCCCAGGCCGATAGCGACTGAGCACGGCCGCAGGGAGTGACCCATCTGGTGGTAGTCCCACAGCTTCCGCGCGTCGGCCCAGGCCTGTGCCGAGATCATGGCTGCGTCTCCTCCCCCTTCGCCGAGTCCGGGACCTTGAAGTCGTACTCCCAGGCGAACCGCGATGCCGCGTGCACACCGATGGCGAACTCAACTACCGTGCCCGCGGCCGTGTAGGTCGTTCGATGCAACTCGACGACGGGTTCACCCGGCGGCAGCTGGAGGAGACTCGCCTCGTCGGCCGTGGGGACACGGGCGAACAGCACTTCCTTCATGTGGTCGATCTCGTAACCCGCGTCGAACAGCACCCGGAACCCGCCGCCTCGGCCGGCCGGACCCGGAGTCGGGTCCACCAGTCGAGTGCCCTCGACGTGCTCGGGCCGGTAGTAGCTGGTCAGGGTGTGCGTCGGCTGGTTGCCCTCTTTCACGAGTCGCGCTCGCGCGTACACCTCTGCCCCTTCTGAGAGACCATGCGCGGCCGCGACTGCTGGTGGGGCTTCCACGAGACTGATCGTCTGGGTCTGCTCGTTGCGGCGGTAGCTGCGCCCGGAAGCGACGCGGTCCGCGATGAACGCGACTTCGTCGCCGTCGCGCCACTTGACCTTGTCGTACCGCGCGATACCGAGTCGTTTGAGAGGGACTTGCTGCCGCACGACCGTGCCGTGTCCGCGCGACGAGGTGACCAGGCCTTCGGCCTCAAGTGCCTTGTAAGCCTGATGGACGGTGGATTTGGAGCCTTCACCGGCTGCCACAAGCTCCCTGATCTGCGGAAGCTGCTCGCCTGGCTCGTACTCGCCCCGCCTGATCTGCTCAGCCAGCTTGTCTGCCAGCTCCCGCCACTTAGGCGCCATCGCGCGTCACCTTCCTAACGGAGACAAGTCAAGCACAGTCCCAGGACTGTTGACAGTCCCAGGACTGCGATGCACTATTGCGCTTAGCCGCTCGCAGTCCCAGGACAGCGAGCCTCTGAGGGCCTTCTTTGGGCTGCTCTACGTCAACGCAGGGAGTATCAGATGCCGTCGTTCAAGATCGACCTTTCGACCGCTGTGGTGTTCGTGGCGACCGCGCCGGAACCGAAGATGGCGAACAAGAAGACCGGTGAGCGGGCCATCGACCGGGACACCGGTGCCGGCCTGTCGACGGTGGGCCTGCTGGTCTCGGACGAGGGGGAGGGCAACCTCTACCAGGTGACCGTTCCGGAGACGGGCTACCCGGAGGGTCTGATGCCGGGCATGCCGGTGCAGGTGGTCGGCCTGAAGGCCCGGGACTGGGAGAACACGTTCAACGGCGAGAAGCGGCACGGGATCTCGTTCCGCGCGGTCGCGATCACCCCGGCGGCCTGACCATGGCCGACCTGACGATGTGGCTGGAGGCCACAGGAGCGTTAGCGGGGGCCGGTGGTCTCGGCTACGCGAAGGTGCGTGCCCCGCGCGTGTACTGGTCGCTGGTCGGGCTGCCGGTCACCTGGGGGCGGTTCGCCTTCTCGTACCGGTCGACGATGGACGTGTGCGGGCTGACGGTGCAGCCGTCGGGTCTGCGGGCATTCATGACCCGCAACGTCGCCCGCCGTGAGGTGCAGCCGGTCCCGCCGAAGATCCGCCGGGTGCGGCCCACCTCGACCGGGCTGCGGGTGACCCTGCGGCTCCCGGCCGGCCTGGAGCCCGCCGACCTGATGGCCTCCTCGGAGCGGCTGCGTCACGCCTGGGGCGTGCACTCGGTGACCGTGGTGGAGACCCGGCCCGGTTTCGTCGAACTGCGGATGACCGGCTACGACGTGCTGCGCCGGGTCCGCATGCCGCGCACCGCCCGACCCCGGGACATGGTGGTGCCGGTGGCGCTGCGGGAGGATGCGACCGCGTTCGAGCGGGACTACCGCAACGCCCCGATGGCCCTCACGCTCGGCGCGAACCAGTCGGGCAAGTCCATGTATCTGCGCAACCTGATCAAGGGTCTGGCGCAACTGCCGGTCGCGCTGGTGGGCGTCGACTGCAAGCGCGGGGTGGAGCAGTCCGCCTTCGCGCCCCGCTTGTCGGCCCTGGCCACCACCCCGGACGAGGCCGCCTCCCTCTTCGGCGTCCTGGTCGCGGAGATGGAGGACCGCTTCGACCTCCTCGCCCGCCACGGCGCCTCGGATCTGTGGGAGCTGCCCGAGCCGGTGCGGCCGGTGCCGGTGGTGGTCCTGGTCGACGAGATCGCGGAACTCTTCCTGATCTCCTCACGCAAGGACGAGGAGCGCCGCGAGCGGATCGTCACCGCGTTGATCCGCCTGGCGCAGATGGCGCGTGCGGCCGGCATCTACCTGGAGATCTGCGGGCAGCGCTTCGGCTCCGACCTCGGCAAGGGCGCCACCATGCTGCGGGCCCAGCTCACCGGCCGGGTCGTGCACCGAGTCAACGACAAACAGACCGCCGAGATGGGCCTGGGCGACGTGGCCCCGGACGCGGTCCCGGCCGCCAGCCTGATCCCGATGGAACGCCCCGGAACCGCGGTCGCGGCGGACGCCTCCGGCGGCTGGTCGAAGATCCGCACCCCGCAGATCTCGAAAGCGGACGTGGTGGCGGTCTGCCAGGAGTTCGCCCACCTGGTCCCGGCCCTGCCGTTCCTCGATCCGTTCCGGCCCTTCGTCCCGGCGAAGGCGCCGACGGCCGGTCCGTCGCTGGTCAAGCCCCGCCCGGTCACCGAGTAACACCCCCTCACCCACGGTCGGCGCGACCGCCCTTCGCGCCAGGTCCCTACCCCGTCATGCCCCGACTCCTTCGAAGGGAGGTGCCGCACGTGTCCCGCTCGATCCGCCCGGATGCGGTCCTGGTCCAAGCCGTCATCGCTGGTGCGCTGTCCTTCGCCCACCTGCACGACCTGGCCGAAGCCGCCGGACAGTCCGGCTGGAAAGCCTGGGCCTACCCGATCTCCGTGGACCTGCTGTTGGTCGCCGCCTGGCGCCGACTGCGTACCGTCCGCCGGGACCGCTCCGCCTGGACCTGGTTCGTCATCGCCCTGGTCGCCTCGCTCGGCGCGAACGTCGCCACCGCCGGCCTCCTCGACCTCGGCCACGTCCCGGCCTGGCTGCGCATCCTCGTCGCCGGATGGCCCGCCCTGGCCTTCCTCGGCGGAACCCTCCTGGTCCACACCCCCGCGGCCCCTGACGCACACCCCCAGCCCGTGGACGAGACGCCCGCGCCGGAAGTCGAAACGCACCGCACCGACACCCCCGCCCCGGCCCCATCCGTAGACGTGGACGTGCCGGAACTCGACCCCGCCCCCGCACGGCCCGCCCCCGCCGCTCCGACGGTCCCGACCGCGCTGCTGGACCACGCCCGCAAGCTCGCCGACACCCACCGGGCGACGACCGGCGCCCCCATGCCGGCCGAAGTCCTCGCGGCCCGGCTCGGCCTGCCCGACCCGATGACCGACGCCATCGCCGCACAACTCCAGCTCACCTGACCAGGAAGGACAGACAGCCATGACCGCTCGCCGCCGCTTCCGCGACCGCATCCGCATCGGCCCCGTCGAGGTCGCCACCTCCTACGACGGCCGCGGCCGCGACACCCACACCGCCGCCTGCACCTCCCCCCGCTGCGGCTTCAGCGCCGACTACTCCAGCCGCGCCGCCGCCGAACTCGCCGCCCGCACCCACCGCTGCAAGGCCTAGGAGAACCGTCGTGGACGTTCCGCTCTGGCTCGCCCTGCTCGCCGTCGGCGCGCTCGGCATCAAGCTCGCCCGCCCGCCGTGGTGGCTCATCGCCGTGCTCCTCCTGGGCGGCTACCTCGTCGCCGACAGCTTCCTCGCCCCCGCCGTCAGCACCGTCGTCAAGTAGCAGAAGGGACCCACCCCATGCTCACCCCGAAGTACCCGCGCCCCGACACGGCGCCGCCCCCGGCGGCCACCGCCCCGACCGTCCACACCCCGACGCCCATCGAGCCCGTCCCGGCCCCGGTCGTCCCCGCAGCGGCCCCGGCCTCGCACCGGCCGGTCGTCCAGCTCACCCCCGGCAGCGCGCTCGCCCTCGCCGCCGGCGGAGGCGCCGTCGTCCTCGTCGTCGGCGCGGTCCTGGTCTCGCTCCTGCTGGCCGTCGCCATCACCGGCGTCTCCGTCGCCGTGGTCGCCGTCGTGCTGCGCCTGCTCGTCAACGACCTGCACAAGGGCCGGTGAGCCGTGGACACCGTGATCGCCGCCGCGTTACCCGCGCTCGGCTGGGCCGTCCACGGCGGTCTCCTCGCCCGCCGCCTGACCGCCGCCCGCCGCGACCCCCTGACCGGCCTGCACACCCGCGCCGGATGGACCACCCGCGCCGAACACCTCCTCACCCGCCACCCGGCCGCGCTGGTCCTCCTGGTCGACCTGGACGACTTCAAGGCCGTCAACGACACCCACGGCCACGCCGCCGGAGACGCGGTCCTCACCGCGACCGCCCGCCGTCTGCGCGACTGGTGCGCACGCCACGGCATCGCCGCCCGCCTCGGCGGAGACGAGTTCGCCGCCATCGTCACCGACCCAGGCCACACCCCCGGCCTCGCCGCCCTGCGCACCGCACTGGCCCGGCCCGTCCCGCACGACGGCAGCCTCCTGCCGGTCTCCGCCTCGGTCGGCGCCTGCCACCGCACCGACCTGCCAGTGCCCACCCTCACCGACGCCCTGACCGCCGCCGACGCCGCGATGTACGCGGTCAAGGGCCACGGCCGCCGCAACACCCACCACTGACCTCAGGAAGGAAGAAGGATCCATGGGCCTCTTCAGCCGCAAGAACAACGACCCGGAACCCGCCCGCAACGACCGCATGGCCGAACTGGGCCGTGACTACGCCATCGCCCGCCGCCACCGCGACACCCGGGCCATGAACCGCATCATGCGCGAGATCGGCACCGACAAGGACGTCACCGACCTCCGCGACTTCCGCGCCGGCCAGGACTCCTACGACGCCATCCCGCCGATCCCCCGCGGACGCAACCGCCGCCGGTAACCGGCCCCCGGAGCGGCCTCGGTCGCCAAACTTCCGCCGCTCCGGGCGCCTTCCCACCTTCCAGACCCAACGGACCCGAAAGGGAAGCCCCATCATGCCCCAGCACACCTCACGCCGGCTGATCTGCCGCCACTGCGACGGCTTCGCCGCCGTCGCCATCACCACCGACACCCGCCACGCCGACGGCACCCGCGCCACCCTCCGCCTCCCCTGCCCGACCTGCAAGGGCACCGGACACGTCCTCCCCGCCGCCCCCGTCCGCGCCGGGAGGTGACCACATGAAGTCCCTGACCACCTCGGCGCATCTCGAACCCGACACCACCAGCAGCGTGACCGTGTTCGGCTCCACCGACGGCGGCGGCCGCTTCGTCAGCCTCCGTATCGGCGGCGGCGACGTCGACCTCGCGCTCATCGCCCACCCGGGCACCGCCGACGCCCTGCGCGCCCTGGCCCGCGCCGCCGATGAGGCCGCCTCGGCTCTCGACCAGATGACCGAACCCCCGTCGGACGGTGCCGCGTGACCGATGCCGCCACCGCGGCGGGCCTGGACCCGGCCACCCTCGCCGACGTGCTGAGGCTGGCCGGGTCCTACGGCTTCGACCGCCTCCAGGAGCAGCTCCGCCGCACCGGAGGCTGCGCCGCCCCCATCCACCTGCACGGCTCCACCGTCACCCGCGACCGTGCCACCGGCCACGTCCTGCACCACTACTCCACCGACACCGAACCCGGCGGACGGCTCCGGATCGCCTGCGGCAACCGCCGTGCCTCCCGCTGCCCCGCCTGCGCCTGGACCTACGCCGGGGACACCTATCACCTCATCCGCGCCGGCCTCGTCGGCGACCCGGCCAAGGGCACCCCGCCGACCATCCGCGACCACCCCCGCGTCTTCGCCACCCTCACCGCCCCCTCCTTCGGCCCGGTCCACAACCGCCCCGGCACCCGCCCCTGCCGCTGCGGCACCCGCCACGCCGAGGACGCACCCGAACTCGGCACCCCCCTCGACCCCGAGTCGTACGACTACGCGGGCGCGGTGCTGTGGAACAACCATGCCCCCGACCTGTGGCGGTACTTCACGATCTACCTGCGCCGTGAGATCGCCCGCCGCGCCGGGCTCACGCAGAAGGACGCCCACGAACAGTCCCGCGTCTCCTTCGGCAAGGTCGCCGAGTACCAGAAGCGCGGCGCCGTGCACTTCCATGCCGTGATCCGCTTCGACGGACCCGACGGCCCGGACTCCCCGCCCCCGGCCTGGGCCACCCTCGACCTCCTCACCGACGCCATCCACGCCGCCGCCGCCCGCGTCGCCGTCGACGTGCCCCCGGCCGGCAACCAGCCCGCCCGCACCCTGCGCTGGGGCACCCAGCTCGACGTGCGCACCATCCGCGCCTTCGGTGACGGCGAGGAGATCACCGAACAGGCCGTCGCCTCCTACCTCGCCAAGTACGCCACCAAAGCCGCCGAGACCACCGGCACCGTGGACCGCCGCATCGGCAACAAAGAGGCCCTCGCCCTCCTCGACGTCCCCGACCACCCGGCCCGCCTCATCGCGGCCTGCCTCGACCTCCACCCGCTCTACCCCGACCGCAAGCTCCGCGACTGGGCCCACATGCTCGGCTTCCGCGGCCACTTCTCCACCAAGTCCCGCCGCTACTCCACCACCCTCGGCGCGCTGCGCCAGACCCGCGCCGACTACCGCGCCCGCCAGCAACGCGAAGCCCTCGGCCTGCCCGACCCCGACGACCCGGAGGCCACCACCCTGACCCTCGCCCACTGGACCTACGCCGGCCACGGCCACACCCCCGGCGAATCCTGGCTCGCCGCCAACATCCGCCGCGACATCCAACACAACCGCGAAGCAGCACGCGAAGAACTACCCGCCCTGCTCGACCTGGAAGGAGCCACTGCATGACCACCGCCGCACCCGAGCTGCTGACCGTGCCGGAGGTCATGGCACGGCTCAAAGTCGGCCGGACGAAGGTCTACGACCTGATCCGTACTCACCGCCTGGTCTCCATCAAGGTCGACGGGTGCCGGCGCATCCCGAGCGACGCGGTCCGCGACTTCATCACCAGCCGGATCGGGGAGGCTGCCTGATGGCCAAGCGTCGACCCAATGGCGGGGGCACCATCACCAAGCGCAAGGACGGCCGCTATCAGGGGGCCGCGTACGTCACCGACACGGACGGCAATCGCGTCCGGAAGTACGTCTACGGCGCCACCTGGGACGAGGCGAACGAGAAGCTCGGCAAGCTCCAGGACCAGGAGCGCAACGGCATCCCCGTGCCGTCCCGGTCCTGGACGCTCGGCGAGTGGCTGGCCTACTGGCTGGAGCACATCGTCGCCCCGGAACGCGAGCACAACACGTACGTCAAGTACGAGTCCAAGGTGCGGCTCTACCTGTTGCCTCACCTCGGGAAGAAGCCACTGGTCAAGCTCACCCCCGCGCAGATCCGCGCCTTCATGGCCACGCTGACGCGGGAGAAGGTCGGCGCCTCGGCCCGCTTCGAGGTGCTCCGCGTCCTCCGTAACGCGCTCAACCGGGCCATGCGCGAGGAGCTGGTCACGCGCAACGTCGCGCTGCTGGTCGACATGCCCAAGGTGACCAAGGACAAGGGCACGGCGTGGAACGCGCGGGAGGCGATCGCGTTCCTTCGCTCGGTCCGCGCTCACCGCCTCTACGCGGCCTGCGTCCTGGTCCTGGTCCTCGGCCTCCGCCGCAGCGAGGTGCTCGGGCTGCGCTGGCAGGACATCGACTTCGAGGCCGGCCGTTTCGTCCCGGTCAAGCAGGTGCAGCGGGTCAAGGGCGTGGGCCTGGTCCTCAAGGACCTCAAGACGGAGTCCTCACAGGCTGTGCTCCCGCTCCCGGAGTTCTGCGCCCGTGTCCTCGAGGAGCGCCGGGAGCTCCAGGAGCTGGAACGGAAGATCGCCGGTGAGCGCTGGGCACAGGAGCCGGGCCAGGACCTGATCTTCTCCTCCGAGCACGGCGGGATGATCGACCCGGTGGGCTTCTCCCGCACCTTCGACCGGCTCGTCAAGCGCGCCGGCGTCCGCCGGATCACGGTCCGCCTCGCCCGGCACACCTGCGGAACCCTGCTGGCCTTCCTGAAGGTGCACCCGAAGGTCGCCCAGGCGATCCTCCGGCACAGCCAGATCAGCATGACCATGGACGTCTACACGCACGTCGTCGGCGACAGTGAGCGGGAAGCGGTCGGCATGCTCGCCGAGCTTCTGGAAGATCCACTCATCGGCTGATGTCAGCCGTGGATGTCAAAGACCCCCAGCCGGTATCGACTGGGGGTCTTCTCGCTGGTGGGGCTAACAGGATTTGAACCTGTGGCCTCATCCTTATCAGGGATGCGCTCTAACCAACTGAGCTATAGCCCCGCCGCGCTTTGCGGTGTGTGTCCCGCGCGCTGACTCCTGAAGATTAGCGCACGACGCGGGCAGTCCCAAAATCGGTTGTCGCAGGAGGTGCGGCAGAGGTGGGGGACGGCCGGTGCGGTCGCGTCACTCGTCTTCGGCGAGGGTCAGCTCGACGCCGCCCACGAAGCCCGCGGAGAGGTTGTAGATGAACGCGCCGAGTGTCGCGAGAGCCGTCGCGAGAACGACGTCGATGACCGCGATGATCGCCGTGAACAGCAGCACGTTGGGCAGGGAGAGGAAGGACTGGAGGTCGAAGCCGTTCGACTCGTTGGAGCCGGTCGCCTCGGAGATCGTGCCGCCGACCGTCGAGAAGACGCCCATCGCGTCCATGACCATCCACAGCACGGCGGCCGCGATGATCGTGCAGATGCCCAGCGCGATCGAGAGCAGGAAGCTGACCTTCATCACCGACCACGGGTCGGCCTTCGCCACGCGCAGCCGGGCCTTGCGCACCCGGGGCGTGGTCCGGGCACCGGTGCGCGGCCGGCGGACCGCGCCGGCCGGGGCCGGGGTCGAATAGGCCTGCGGCGGGTGGTAGGGCCCGGAGGGCTGCTGCCCCTGGCGTTCGCCGGGCAGCGGGGAGGCCTGCTGGGCCTCACCGGCCTGGCCCGCTCCGGCGTCGTACTGCCGGGTCTGCGAGCCTCGGGTGTCCGTCACAGTTCCCCCCTGGGATCCATGCGTGTCGGGCGAGTGCGAGTCCTTCGCGGGCGACGTGATCGCCTGGAGGTTGGTCGTGTGCGGATCCGTCGCCTGCGCGTCGGCCGCCAGGGCGTCGGTTCCCCGCCCGTCGGCGGACCGCACGCCCTTGCCCACCGCGACGGAGCCACGGCCGCCGTCCGTTTCCGTACCGGCAGGGGTGCCGGCCGAAGGGCCGGCAGAGGTGCCGGCCGATGTTCCGACCGGACCGGCGCCCGTGGCTCCGCTCACGATGACTCACTCCTCGTGCTACTCGGTCGAGGGCGCCTCACCCTCGTCCGTGCCGCTGGTCGCGGCGTCCTCGGCGACGTCGTCCACGGCGATGTCGCCGTCGACCTCCTCCGCCTCGCGCCCCGCCTCGGCGTTACGTGCGATGCCGACCACGGCATCGCGCTTGCCCAGATTGATCAGTTGAACGCCCATGGTGTCACGGCCCGTCTCCCTGACCTCGTTGACTCGCGTACGAATCACACCGCCGGACAGCGAGATGGCGAGGATCTCGTCGGTCTCCTCGACGATCAGCGCGCCCACGAGGGAGCCGCGGTCCTCGACGATCTTGGCGGCCTTGATGCCGAGGCCGCCGCGACCCTGGACGCGGTACTCGTCGACGTTGGTGCGCTTCGCGTACCCGCCGTCTGTGGCAGTGAACACGAACGTACCGGGTCGAACAACATTCATCGAGAGCAGCTCGTCGCTCGCACGGAAACTCATGCCCTTGACGCCCGAGGTGGCGCGGCCCATCGGGCGCAGAGTGTCGTCCGAGGCGGTGAACCTGATCGATTGGGCCTTCTTGCTGATCAACAGCAGATCATCATCGGCCGAGACGAGTTCGGCTCCGATCAGTTCGTCGTCGGATCCGTCCTCCCGCTCCCGCAGGTTGATCGCGATGACACCGCCGGAACGCGGCGAATCGTAATCCTTCAGAGGCGTCTTCTTGACCAGACCGCCCTTGGTGGCCAGGACCAGGTACGGCGCCGCCTCGTAGTCGCGGATCGCGAGGATCTCGGCGATCGCCTCGTCCGGCTGGAAGGCCAGCAGGTTCGCCACGTGCTGTCCACGCGCGTCACGCCCGGCGTCCGGCAGCTCGTACGCCTTCGCCCGGTAGACGCGGCCCTTGTTGGTGAAGAACAGCAGCCAGTGGTGCGTGGTGGAGACGAAGAAGTGGTCGACGATGTCGTCCTCCTTCAGCTTCGCTCCCCGCACGCCCTTGCCGCCGCGCTTCTGCGCCCGGTAGTCGTCGGTCTTGGTCCGCTTGACGTAACCACCGCGCGTGACGGTGACGACGATGTCCTCCTCGGCGATGAGGTCCTCGATGGACATGTCACCGTCGTAGGGGATCAGCTGGGTCTTGCGGTCGTCGCCGTACTTCTCGACGATCGCTGCCAGCTCGGCGCTGACGATGCCGCGCTGGCGGACCGGCGAGGAGAGGATCTCGTTGTACTCCGTGATCCTCGCCTGCAGCTCGTCGTGCTCCTGGACGATCTTCTGGCGCTCCAGGGCGGCCAGCCGGCGCAGCTGCATCTCGAGGATGGCGTTCGCCTGGATGTCGTCGATCTCCAGCAGGTCCCGCAGGCCCGTGCGCGCGATGTCGACGGTGTCGCTGCGCCGGATCAGCGCGATGACCTCGTCGATGGCGTCCAGGGCCTTCAGCAGGCCGCGCAGGATGTGCGCCCGCTCCTCGGCCTTGCGCAGCCGGAACTTCGTCCGGCGGACGACGACCTCGATCTGGTGCGTCACCCAGTGGCGGATGAACGCGTCCAGGGAGAGGGTGCGCGGGACGCCGTCGACCAGGGCCAGCATGTTGGCGCCGAAGTTGGTCTGCAGGTCCGTGTGCTTGTAGAGGTTGTTCAGGACGACCTTGGCGACCGCGTCCCGCTTGAGGACGATCACCAGGCGCTGGCCGGTGCGCGAGGACGTCTCGTCACGGACGTCCGCGATGCCGCCGATCTTGCCGTCCTTCACCAGGTCGGCGATCTTCTGCGCGAGGTTGTCCGGGTTGACCTGGTAGGGCAGCTCCGTGACCACCAGGCACTGGCGGTTCTGGATCTCCTCGACCTCGACGACCGCGCGCATGGTGATGGAGCCACGGCCCGTGCGGTACGCCTCCTCGATGCCCTTGCGGCCCACCACGAGGGCGCCGGTCGGGAAGTCGGGGCCCTTGATGCGCTCGATCAGCGCGTCCAGGAGCTCCTCGTGCGAGGCCTCCGGGTTCTCCAGGTACCACTGGGCGCCGGCCGCGACCTCGCGCAGGTTGTGCGCGGGGATGTTGGTCGCCATGCCGACCGCGATACCGGCCGAACCGTTGATCAGCAGGTTCGGGAAACGGGCCGGCAGGACGGTCGGCTCCTGGGAGCGGCCGTCGTAGTTGTCCGTGAAGTCGACGGTCTCCTCGTCGATGTCGCGGACCATCTCCATCGACAGCGGCGCCATCTTGCACTCGGTGTAGCGCATGGCCGCCGCCGGGTCGTTGCCCGGCGAGCCGAAGTTGCCGTTGGAGTCCACGAGCGGCATGCGCATCGACCACGGCTGCGCGAGACGGACCAGCGCGTCGTAGATCGAGGAGTCGCCGTGCGGGTGGTAGTTGCCCATGACGTCGCCGACGACGCGGGCGCACTTGTAGAAGCCGCGCTCGGGACGGTAACCGCCGTCGTACATGGCGTACAGGACGCGGCGGTGCACGGGCTTGAGGCCGTCCCGCACGTCCGGCAGCGCACGCGAGACGATGACGGACATCGCGTAGTCGAGGTAGGAGCGCTGCATCTCCGTCTCGAGCCCGACGGGCTCGACGCGCATGGCGATGTCGCCGCCCTCTTCAGGGGTGACGGGAGTGTTCTCGTCGGTCATTGCTGGTGGTGATCCTTCCCTGTCCGGTCAGCTGAGACCGACTCAGATGTCGAGGAAGCGGACGTCCTTGGCGTTGCGCTGGATGAAGGCGCGGCGCGCCTCGACGTCCTCGCCCATGAGGACCGAGAACAGGTCGTCGGCCTGGGCGGCGTCGTCGAGGGTGACCTGGCCGAGGACGCGGTGCTCCTGGTCCATCGTGGTGACGCGCAGTTCCTCGGCGTTCATCTCGCCCAGGCCCTTGAACCGCTGGATGGAGTCCTCGCGCACCCGCTTGCCGCGCTGGCGGCCCATCTCGATCAGCGCGTCCCGCTCGCGGTCGGAGTACGCGTACTCCACGTCGTCCCGACCCCACTTGATCTTGTAGAGCGGAGGACGGGAGAGGTACACGTGCCCGGCCTCCACCAGCGGCCGCATGAAGCGGAACAGGAAGGTCAGCAGCAGGGTGCTGATGTGCTGGCCGTCGACGTCGGCGTCCGCCATCAGGATGATCTTGTGATAGCGCAGCTTCTCGATGTCGAAGTCCTCGTGCACACCCGTGCCGAAGGCGGAGATCAGCGCCTGGATCTCCTGGTTCTGCAGGATCTTGTCGATCCTGGCCTTCTCGACGTTGAGGATCTTGCCGCGGATCGGGAGGATCGCCTGGTACTGCGGGTTGCGGCCGGACTTGGCCGAGCCGCCGGCGGAGTCACCCTCGACGATGAAGATCTCGCACTTGGTGGGGTCGTTCGACTGGCAGTCGGAGAGCTTGCCCGGCAGTGACGCCGACTCCAGCAGACCCTTGCGGCGCGTGAGGTCGCGGGCCTTGCGGGCCGCCACGCGCGCGGTGGCCGCCTGGATACCCTTGCGGATGATGTCCGCCGCCTCGACCGGGTTGCGGTCCAGCCAGTCGTTGAGGTGCTCGTAGACCGCCTTCTGGACGAAGGTCTTCGCCTCCGTGTTGCCCAGCTTGGTCTTGGTCTGGCCCTCGAACTGGGGCTCGCTCAGCTTCACCGAGATGATCGCGGTCAGACCCTCGCGGATGTCGTCGCCCGTGAGGTTGTCGTCCTTCTCCCGCAGCAGCTTCTTGTCGCGCGCGTACTTGTTGATCAGCGAGGTCAGCGCCGCACGGAAGCCCTCCTCGTGCGTACCGCCCTCGTGGGTGTGGATGATGTTGGCGAAGGAGTACACGCCCTCGCTGTAGCCGCTGTTCCACTGCAGCGCGACCTCGAGGGACAGGTTCTTGTCCCTGTCCTCGGCCTCGAGGTCGATGATGGTGGGGTGGACCGCCTCCCCCTTGCGGGAGTTGAGGTACTTCACGAAGTCGACGATGCCGCCCTCGTAGTGGTACGTGACGGCCTTGACCTCGTCCTTCACGTCGGCGCCCGCCTCGTCGGCACCGGTCACGGCCTTCGCCGACTCGCGCTCGTCAGTGAGTTTGATCGTCAAACCCTTGTTGAGGAACGCCATCTCCTGGAAGCGCCGCGACAGCGTCTCGAAGGAGTACTCGGTGGTCTCGAAGATGTCGCCGTCGGCCCAGAAGGTGACCGAGGTGCCGGTCTCCTCGGTGGCCTCGTGCCGGGCGAGCGGAGCCGTCGGGACGCCCATCTTGTAGTCCTGCGTCCAGCGGTGTCCGTCGGTCCGCACCTCGACGGAGACCTTGGACGACAGGGCGTTCACGACGGAGACACCGACGCCGTGCAGACCGCCGGAGACCGCGTAGCCGCCGCCGCCGAACTTGCCGCCCGCGTGCAGCACGGTCAGCACGACCTCGACGGCGGGCTTCCCCTCGGAGGGGACGATGCCCACCGGGATGCCGCGGCCGTTGTCGACGACGCGCACGCCGCCGTCGGCCAGGATCGTCACGTCGATGGTGTCCGCGTGCCCGGCCAGCGCCTCGTCGACGGAGTTGTCGACGACCTCCTGCACCAGGTGGTGCAGACCGCGCTCGCCGGTCGAGCCGATGTACATGCCGGGCCGCTTGCGGACCGCGTCCAGGCCCTCGAGGACGGTGATGGCGCTGGCGTCGTAGGAGGCCGTGACCTCGCCGTTCGAGGCGTCGGCCCCGCTCGTGACGCCGGCGTCGATGGACGGGATGTTCTCGTTGGGGTTGCCGGAATCGGCCACGAAGCGCCCTTTCTGGCACAGCACGAGCCGGGCTCGTCGGCGGGTTGCCGGAGCGGCTGCGGCATGTTGCGTTGGTAAGCCTTGATCAGCGTTGCTCAGCGTTTCCCGGGCGGTCCCCACGTTCGGGGCGGGATTGGCTTCCATTCTACCGGTAGCGCCGACAGTGATGGGGGTTTGCCGGTACCTGAGTCCGCATGTGCCGCCCTCAACCGGTCTCCACCGGGTCCCCATATGCGGAGCGGGCCTCCAAGAGGCTCACGGAGGCACTCAGCGCTTCCGGGTGTCAACCCTTGGCTACCGACGAGTCAGGTCCGGTCCCGCCGCCTCGTCCGCACCTCGCACGGCCTCTCAGCAGGCGGGTTGCGGCCCCTCCCGAACCACCCGGGAACGGGCCCGGCCCCCTCACGGCCCGCGCGCAGCGGTGCTGAGCCGCACGGCCCGCACACGAGGACGGCCGGGACGGTACGACAGCACCGCCCCGGCCGCAGTACGTGACAGATGTCACCCGTAGGTGTCGCCGGGCCCCTTGCTGCCCGGGGCCCGCAGGGGGCCGTAACGGCGGGCGGGGCCCGCCGGACCCTGCACCCGGATCTGCCGCACCCTGCCGTGGCCGAGGTCCTCGTTGAGCCGGGCGACCAGCGTCGGGGCGAGCAGCCGCAGGTTCGTCGCCCAGGCCGTGGAGTCGCAGCGCACGAACAGCACCCGCTCGTCCTCGTCGTACCTCTCCGGCTCACAGTGCTTGGCGACGTCCTCGCCGACGATCCGCGGCCAGCGCCCCATCACCCCGCCCACCGCGGCCGGCGCCTCCCAGCCGCGCTCGGTGAGGAGCCGGTTGATCGCCGCACCGAGCGCCATCGGATCGCGGCCGTCCGCCCGCGCGCCGGAACGCAGACCACCGCCGCGCCGCGCCTGCTTCTTCTGCTGCACCGCGTCCCCGCGCGCGCGTGCCTGCGCGCGCGCCGCCCTCAGCGCCACACGCGCGAGATCGACGCCTGAGGGCTCGGGCGCCTTCTCCGGCTCCTGCGGCGTCATACGCGCTCCACCGTCCCCTGCGCCACGGCGTACCGCGCGCCCGCGAGCACCTGCGGCACGTCGTCGTCCACGGCGGCCGTGACCAGCACCTGCTCACCCGGCGCGACCATCTCCGCCAGCCGTTCCCGCCGCCGGGCGTCCAGCTCGGCGAAGACGTCGTCGAGGATCAGCACCGGCTCGTTGCCCTCGGCCCGCAGCAGCTCGTAGGAGGCCAGCCGCAGGGCCAGCGCACAGGACCAGGACTCGCCGTGGGAGGCGTACCCCTTGGCGGGCAGCCGGCCGAGTTTGAGCAGCACGTCGTCGCGGTGCGGACCCGCGAGGGTCACGCCCCGTTCGATCTCCTGCTTGCGGACCTCGGCGAGCGCCCCCGTCAGCTGCTCGTAGAGGTCCTCGCGCGTGTGCGCCTCGCCCGGCGCCGACGCCTTGTACTCCAGCGCGACCGGGCCGCCGCCGGGAGCGAGCTGCTCGTACGCCTTGTCGGCGAGCGGTTCGATCGCGGCCAGCAGGTCGAGACGGGCGGCCAGCAGCTCGGCTCCCACCCGCGCGAGATGCTGGTCCCACACGTCGAGCGTGGACAGGTCCATGGTCCGGCCGCCGTGCCGACGGGCCAGCGCGGCTGACTTCAGCAGGGTGTTGCGCTGCCTGAGCACCCGCTCGTAGTCGGAGCGCACCCCGGCCATCCGCGGGGAACGCGCGGTGACCAGCTCGTCGAGGAACCGGCGCCGCTCCCCGGGATCGCCCTTCACCAGGGCCAGGTCCTCGGGCGCGAACAGCACGGTCCGCACGATCCCCAGTACGTCACGCGGTCTGACCTGCGAGGACCGGTTGATGCGGGCGCGGTTGGCCTTGCCGGGGTTCAGCTCCAGCTCGACGAGCTGCTGCCGCTCGCCCTGCCGGACCTGCGCCCGTACGACGGCGCGGTCGGCGCCCATGCGGACCAGGGGCGCGTCGGAGGCGACCCGGTGGCTGCCCAGGGTGGCGAGATAGCCCACGGCCTCGACGAGGTTCGTCTTGCCCTGCCCGTTGGGTCCGACGAAAGCGGTGACGCCCGGGTCGAGCGGGACTTCGACCCGGGCGTACGAGCGGAAGTCGGCCAGCGACAGATGCGTGACGTGCATGGTCGTTTCGCCGACCTCCCCGGCGTGACGGACCGCCGAGACGATCCTGCGACGGACCGCCGAAACGGCCCTGTGGACTACTTCTTCTCTACCGCGTGGCCGCCGAACTGGTTGCGCAGGGCGGCGATCATCTTCATCTGGGGCGAGTCCTCCTGGCGGGAGGCGAACCGCGCGAACAGCGAGGCCGTGATGGCCGGGAGCGGCACCGCGTTGTCGATGGCGGCCTCCACGGTCCAGCGACCCTCGCCGGAGTCCTGGGCGTAGCCGCGCAGCTTGTCCAGGTGCTCGTCCTCGTCGAGGGCGTTGACCGCCAGGTCGAGCAGCCAGGAGCGGATGACGGTGCCCTCCTGCCAGGAGCGGAAGACCTCGCGGACGTCGGTGACCGAGTCGACCTTCTCCAGCAGCTCCCAGCCCTCGGCGTAGGCCTGCATCATGGCGTACTCGATGCCGTTGTGGACCATCTTCGCGAAGTGCCCGGCGCCGACCTTGCCGGCGTGCACCGCGCCGAAGTCTCCCTCGGGCTTGAGCGCGTCGAAGACCGGCTGCACCTTGGCGACGTTCTCCGGGTCACCGCCGTACATCAGTGCGTAGCCGTTCTCCAGGCCCCACACCCCGCCGGAGACGCCGCAGTCGACGAAACCGATGCCCTTGGCGCCCAGTTCCGCGGCGTGCTTCTCGTCGTCCGTCCAGCGGGAGTTGCCGCCGTCCACGACGACGTCACCCGGCTCCAGCAGTTCGGCCAGCTCGTCGACGGTCGACTGGGTGGCGGCACCGGCCGGGACCATCACCCAGACGACCCGCGGGCCCTTCAGGCCGTCCACAAGCTCGGAGAGGCTGTGGACATCCGCGAGATCCGGGTTGCGGTCGTATCCGACGACGGTGTGGCCTGCGCGGCGGATCCGCTCGCGCATGTTGCCGCCCATCTTGCCGAGGCCGACGAGACCGAGCTCCATCAGTTGTTCCTTAGGTCGCTGTGTGGCGTGTGGGGCACCTTCGCACCCCTGTCCGAGCCTAGTCCCGGACCGTCACGCACACCTGTGGGCCCACGCGCTCAGACGTACTGCCCAGCGACGCGCTCACCTGCGGCTTCGTCCACAGGCCGGGACACGTCCTCCACGGCCTGTGGACAGGTCCGGACGACTCAGCCGCTGAGGCGGACCGGCATGATCAGGTACTTGTAGGCCTCGTCCGCCTCGGCGTCCACCGCCGGCCTGCCGCTGAGCAGCGCGGGCTTGGTGGACGTCGTGAAGGACAGCTGAGCCACCGGGGAGTCGATGGCGCTGAGGCCGTCCAGCAGGAAGGTCGGGTTGAAGGCGATCGAGATGTCGTCGCCGTCGAGCTGGGCGTCGACCCTCTCCACAGCCTGTGCGTCGTCGCTGGAACCGGCCTCGAGGATGAGCACGCCCTGCTCGAAGCTGAGCCGCACCGGCGTGTTGCGCTCGGCGACCAGGGCCACGCGCTTGACGGCCTCCACGAAGGGGGCGGTCTCGATCACCGCGACGGAGTTGAACTCCGTCGGGAACAGGGTGCGGTACTTCGGGAGGTCGCCCTCCAGGAGCCGGGTCGTCGTGCGGCGGCCGGCGCCCTCGAAGCCGATCAGGCCCTCGCCCGCGCCCGAGCCGGACAGCGCGATGGTGACGCTGTCTCCGCTGGTGAGCGCCTTGGCGGTGTCCAGGAGTGTCTTGGCGGGCACCAGGGCGACCGCGGACGCGTCCGGATTTTCCGGCTTCCACAGGAACTCGCGGACCGCGAAGCGGTAGCGGTCGGTGGAGGCCAGCGTCACGGTGTCGCCCTCGATCTCGATGCGCACACCGGTCAGGACGGGCAGGGTGTCGTCACGGCCGGCCGCGATGGCGACCTGGGCGGCGGCGGAGGCGAAGACCTCGCCGGGGACCGTGCCCGTCGCGTTCGGCATCTGGGGCAGCGACGGGTACTCCTCCACAGGCAGTGTGTGGAGCGTGAACCGTGAGGAGCCGCAGACCACCGTGGCCCGTACACCGTCTGTGGAAATCTCCACGGGGCGGTTGGGGAGCGCCCGGCAGATGTCCGCGAGCAGCCGGCCGGAGACGAGGACGGTGCCCTCCTCCTCCACCTCGGTCTCCACCGACACGCGCGCCGAGACCTCGTAGTCGAAGCTGGAGAGGCTGAGGGCTCCGTCCTCGGCCTTCAGCAGGAGGCCGGCGAGGACAGGCGCCGGCGGACGGGCCGGGAGGCTGCGCGCCGCCCAGGCCACTGCCTCCGCGAGTACGTCGCGTTCCACCCGGATCTTCACTCTTGCCGCCTCCTGCTGTTGCCGGCGCTTCTCGCCCTGCCTGGCCTTCGTCGTCTGTCTCGGTGTCGTCGGCCCCGGTGAGGGGAAGGACCACCGGGGACCAGTCTGACGCACCGCACTGACAGTAGGTGCCCGTCGGGGTCAAGTCGTG
Organism: Streptomyces sp. NPDC031554; assembly: GCF_055580685.1. Taxonomy (NCBI): domain Bacteria; kingdom Bacillati; phylum Actinomycetota; class Actinomycetes; order Kitasatosporales; family Streptomycetaceae; genus Streptomyces; species Streptomyces sp. NPDC031554. The sequence goes on from NZ_JBVIKX010000003.1 coordinate 513,916, forward strand.
ACGAGGGGCAGCCGGGGCCCGGACGACGAGTTGTGCACAGCACCCCCTTCGAACCGGATTTCTCGCTCTCTCTGGTTGGGAGTAGTAGTAGGGGCTGTGGATACCGTGGATAACCCTGTTTCCGCAGCTCAGAGGCGAGATTTTGTCCACTGACCCTGGGGACGGAGGCGGTGGACAACCGGGGCCTTCTGTGGAGAACAGAAAGTTCTGCACACCCCGTGCACAGGGAGGGGCGACTTCTCCCCAGGACCGTCCCCAGGTTTACCCGGCTTTCCCACAGCCCAATCCGGTGCCCTCATGTGACGCCTTTCACTCCTGCCGGTGAAGAGGTGCGCCGAGTTGCCGAACAGTGGACAGACGTGTGGAGAAACCGGTGATAGCTGGGGACAACCGCCCGGATCCTGTGGGTCGTCCGTGGACAACTCCATGCACAGGCTGTGGGTCGACTCGCTGTCCACAGCCTGTGGAAATCTTTTGTCCACCAATCCACAGGCGGATGACCTGCCTCGATTCTCTTTCACCCAGGCCGCCTGTGGACAAGATCTGGACAACTCGGCAGTCCCCAGGATGTGGACGGCAGAAAGTCACCGAATCTGTGGAGAGTGGCCGTGACCCGGCCAGTAATCGAACAGCGGATGACCAGGCGCCGGCCCGCGGCATGAAGAAGGGCGCCCCGGGAACAGCTCCCAGGACGCCCTCGACAGGCCCGCGCGGCTCCGTCAGCCCGCCTTGATGCGGTTGGTCAGCTCGGTCACCTGGTTGTAGATGGAGCGCCGCTCGGCCATCAGATTGCGGATCTTGCGGTCCGCGTGCATGACCGTCGTGTGGTCGCGGCCGCCGAACAGGGCGCCGATCTTCGGCAGCGAGAGGTCCGTCAGCTCGCGGCACAGGTACATGGCGATCTGCCGGGCCGTCACCAGCGCGCGGCCGCGGGAGGTGCCGCACAGGTCCTCGACCGTGAGGCCGAAGTAGTCCGCGGTCGCGCCCATGATGGCCGTCGAGGTGATCTCGGGCGCCGAGTCGTCGCCGCCGGGCATCAGGTCCTTCAGGACGATCTCCGTCAGGCCCAGGTCCACCGGCTGCCGGTTGAGCGACGCGAACGCCGTCACCCGGATCAGCGCGCCCTCCAGCTCACGGATGTTGCGCGAGATGCGGGACGCGATGAACTCCAGCACCTCCGGCGGGGCGTTGAGCTGCTCCTGCACCGCCTTCTTGCGCAGGATCGCGATCCGCGTCTCCAGCTCGGGCGGCTGGACGTCCGTGATCAGGCCCCACTCGAAGCGGTTCCGCAGCCGGTCCTCCAGCGTCACCAGCTGCTTGGGCGGCCGGTCGGAGGACAGCACGATCTGCTTGTTGGCGTTGTGGAGCGTGTTGAAGGTGTGGAAGAACTCCTCCTGCGTCGACTCCTTGTCCGCCAGGAACTGGATGTCGTCGACGAGCAGGATGTCCATCTCGCGGTACCGCTTGCGGAAGCTGTCGCCCTTGCCGTCGCGGATGGAGTTGATGAACTCGTTGGTGAACTCCTCCGAGCTGACGTACCGCACCCGCGTGCCCGGATAGAGGCTGCGCGCGTAGTGCCCGATGGCGTGCAGCAGGTGCGTCTTGCCGAGGCCCGACTCCCCGTAGATGAACAGCGGGTTGTACGCCTTCGCGGGCGCCTCGGCCACGGCGACCGCGGCCGCGTGCGCGAAACGGTTCGAGGCGCCGATGACGAACGTGTCGAAGAGGTACTTCGGGTTCAGCCGGGCGGTCGGCTCACCGGGCCCGCTCGCCGGCGCCGGCTTCCCGCCCAGCGGCCCGGGCGTGCCCGACTGCCCGTGACCGGCACGCCCGCGATGCGTGTGACCGCCCCCGGAGGGGGACTCCGGCATCTCCCGCCGGGCGGGGTCGCGCTGGTCGTACTCGGGGCGCGACTGCTGGTACTCGGAGCGCTTCTGGTCGTAGGGCGAGCGGTCGTAGGACGGCCGCTCCATGGCCTGCGGCCGGTAGTCCTGCGAGGGGGGCGGGCCGTAGGAGTCCTGGTCCTGCGGCCCGTACGCGTCCTGGGACGACGGCCCGTAGGAGTCCTGAGGAGGCGTGCCGTAGGAGTCCTGGCCGGAGGAGCCGCCGTAGGAGTTCTGGGACGGCGACGCGTAGGGGTCGCGCTCGGGGAACCCGAGGCGCTGCTGCTGCCAGCCGTACTCGTCCTGCCCCGGCCGGGGCCAGGCGCCGGGCTCGGGCCGCTGGTACTCCGAGGGGTAGGCCGGTCGCGCGGTGGGCAGCGGGTCCTGGCGCGCGCCCTGGTCACCCCCGCCCGGGGGCTGCTCGGCACGGTGCCGGCCGTAGCCCTGGTACGGGTTGTCGCGCGGGCCGTCGTACGGGTCCGGCTGCTCCTCGGGTTCGTCGTAGCGCGACGGCGTCGACGGGACGGGGGGTTCCCCCGCGGAGTCGTCGACGGTGATCGCGATCCGGATCGGCCGGCCGCACTCACGGCTCAGCGTCTCGCTGACGACCGGGGCGAGGCGGCCCTCCAGCACGCCCTTCGCGAATTCGTTCGGGACGGCGAGCAGGGCGGTGTCCGCGACCAGGGCGAGCGGCTGGCAGCGCCTGATCCAGTGCTCGTCCTTGACCTCGACACCCTGGCCACGGCCCTCACCGAGGAGCTGCTCCAGTACGCGTGGCCACACTGCGGCAAGATCGGCAGGTACGTCAGCCACAGGGCACGCTCTCTCGTGGGTCCCACGTTCGTGTGATGGTGGGACGGTTGGTGATTCGCATCGGGCGGGAGCAGGGACAAAGGAACGAATCGGAGTTCAGCCACGGTAGTCAGGCCGACGGCTACGGTTCAAGTTGTTGTCCCCAGCCTGTGGACAGTGTCCCCCGACGGGGGTCGGTTTGACCGGATGGCGCAGCCGCGCGTACCGTGACCAGGTCGAGTTGTCGATGGCTGCTGCCGCCTGCCTCCGATGGGCACAGATCGCGTCAGGTGATCGGGAAGCGGTGCACTCGGGCGTTGACCGCGAGCTACCTCGTGGGCGCACGGTGACAGCCAGGACGGCACCCCGCCGCCACCGATTGATTTCTGGAGCCCCCGAGTGAGCAAGCGCACCTTCCAGCCGAACAACCGTCGTCGCGCCAAGACCCACGGCTTCCGCCTGCGGATGCGCACCCGTGCCGGTCGCGCGATTCTCGCGAACCGCCGCAGCAAGGGTCGCGCCAACCTGTCCGCCTGAGCCTGATCAGGTCATGACGTCGTGCTGCCTACCGAGCATCGGCTGAGGCGGCGCGAGGACTTCGCGGCCGCGGTACGACGGGGTCGTCGGGCAGGACGCCCGACCCTCGTCGTCCACCTACGAAGCGGTGCAACGGACCCGCACGCGCCTGGGGAGAGCGCTCCCCCGACGCGTGCGGGTTTCGTCGTGAGCAAGGCCGTGGGCGGAGCGGTCGTGCGCAACGCGGTGAAGCGCAGACTGCGCCATCTGATGCGCGACCGAGTCACCCTTCTTCCCCCCGGTAGCCTGGTAGTCGTACGGGCGCTGCCCGGTGCGGGTGACGCCGGCCACGCACAGCTGGCCCAAGACCTCGATGCCGCCCTTCAACGGCTACTGGGAGGGGGCGCGCGATGAAGTACCCGCTGCTGGCCTTGATCAAGCTCTACCAGTGGACGATCAGTCCGCTGCTCGGGCCGGTGTGCAAGTACTACCCGTCGTGCTCCCACTACGGCTACACGGCCATCGACCGACACGGTGCGATCAAGGGAACGGCCCTCACCGCCTGGCGCATCCTGCGATGCAATCCATGGTCGCTCGGCGGCGTGGACCATGTCCCGCCGCGCAAGCGTCCGCGGTGGCACGAGATGCTGCGCAACACATGGCGCGCACGCAAGGGCGGGCCCTCCGCCGCCGAAACGGCCACCGGAGAGAATCCTTCTTCGAGCCCGGCCGCAGAGACCCCGTCCCATGCCCAAGGAGCATGATTAGTGGACACGATTGCCAGCCTCTTCAGTTTCATCACCACACCCGTCTCCTGGGTCATCGTCCAGTTCCACAAGGTGTACGGCGCCCTCTTCGGCCCTGACACCGGGTGGGCCTGGGGCTTGTCCATCGTGTCCCTGGTGATCCTCATCCGGATCTGTCTGATCCCGCTCTTCGTGAAGCAGATCAAGGCGACGCGGGCGATGCAGACCCTGCAGCCCGAGATGAAGAAGATCCAGGAGCGCTACAAGAACGACAAGCAGCGCCAGTCCGAAGAGATGATGAAGCTGTACAAGGAGACGGGCACCAACCCGCTCTCCTCGTGCCTTCCCATCCTGGCGCAGTCCCCGTTCTTCTTCGCCCTCTACCACGTGCTCAACGGCATCGCCAACGGTGACACCATCGGTGTGATCAACGAGAGCCTGCTGCAGAGCGCGCAGAAGGCGCACATCTTCGGCGCCCCGCTGGCCGCGAAGTTCACCGACAGCGCCGCGGACGTCACCGCGCTCGACGCCTCGCTCGCCAGCGTCCGCATCGTCACCGCGATCATGATCGTCCTGATGTCGGCCTCGCAGTTCTTCACGCAGCGCCAGCTGATGACGAAGAACGTCGACACCACGGTGAAGACGCCGTTCATGCAGCAGCAGAAGATGCTGATGTACGTCTTCCCGGTCATGTTCGCCGTCTTCGGCATCAACTTCCCGGTCGGTGTCCTCGTCTACTGGCTGACCACCAACGTGTGGACCATGGGCCAGCAGATGTTCGTCATCCGCAACAACCCGACCCCCGGCTCCAAGGCTCAGGGCGCCTACCTGGAGCGTCTGCACAAGCAGGTCATGCACCACGGCAAGACGCGCAGCCGCGGCCAGAAGGCCATCGTCAAGGCGATCGTGGCCAAGGGCCGTGACCGCAACGACTACGAGCGCAAGTTCATCAACGGCCTGAACAAGGCGGGCTTCGCGGCCCAGCCCGACGGCACCGTCGCGAAGGGGGAGGCTCAGACCGCCACCCTCACCGAGGACGGCGAGGCCACGACGGCCACGGCCCGGCGTCAGCAGCCCAAGCGTCAGACCAAGGCCCAGCGTCAGTCCGGAGCCACGAAGCCGGCCGGTGAGCCCACCTCGCTGACGAAGTCCGACGAGCCCCAGGACGCCAAGCCCGCCGGCGGCCCGAAGCCGAAGACCGGCTCCAGTGGCCGCAGCAGGGCCCAGTCCGGGCAGCGCAAGGGCGGCCCGCAGCGCCCCAAGTCCCCGTCCAAGAAGTAAGAAGGAGCCCATCCCGTGACGGAAGGCACCATCTCCGCCGCCGCCGAGGGCGCAGACACCCTCACCCGCCTGGAGCAGGAGGGCGAGATCGCGGCGGACTACCTCGAGGGTCTGCTGGACATCGCCGACCTCGACGGCGACATCGACATGGATGTCGAGGCCGACCGCGCTTCGGTGTCGATCATCAGTGACACGAGCGGTCGAGACCTGTACAAGCTCGTCGGCCGGGACGGCGAGGTGCTGGAGGCGCTGCAGGAGCTGACGCGTCTTGCCGTGCACCGGGAGACCGGCGACCGCAGCCGGCTGATGCTGGACATCGCCGGCTACCGGGCCAAGAAGCGCACCGAGCTTTCCGAGCTGGGCGCCAAGGCCGCGGCCGACGCGAGGAACAGCGGTGAGCCGGTCAAGCTGAACCCGATGACGCCCTTCGAGCGCAAGGTCGTCCACGACGCGGTCAAGGCGGCTGGTCTGCGCAGCGAGTCCGAGGGCGAGGAGCCGCAGCGCTTCGTCGTCGTGCTGCCCAACTGATTCAGTACGCACGTATCACCGGCCCCGTCTGTCGCGCAGGCGGGGCCGGTCTTTGTCAGCCTGGTGATTCTGGTGGTCGGCGCGGAACGCGTCGATGCGGTACGGAAGGACGGTCCCCGTGACGGAGGCAGCGGAGCTCCCCCCTGCGCCCGAGCAAGCACGCGAGGTATTCGGTGATCGCTTCGCGGATGCGGTCCGGTACGCCGAGCTCCTGGCAGAGGCAGGTGTGCAGCGCGGGCTCATCGGCCCACGAGAAGTGCCCCGACTGTGGGAGAGGCACATCCTGAACTGCGCGGTCCTCTCCGAGGCCGTGCCCGAGGAGGTGACGATCTGCGACGTCGGATCCGGTGCCGGCCTGCCCGGTATCCCTCTGGCCCTCGTTCGGGAGGACCTGAAGATCACCTTGCTGGAGCCGCTCCTGCGACGCACCAATTTCCTGACCGAGGTCGTCGAGCTTCTCGGCCTGGATCATGTGACCGTCGTACGCGGCCGGGCCGAAGAGGTCATGGGCAAGCTGACGCCGGTCCACGTCGTGACCGCCCGCGCCGTCGCTCCCCTGGACCGTCTGGCCGCTTGGGGCATCCCTTTGCTGCGTCCCTACGGAGAGATGCTCGCGCTGAAGGGTGACACCGCCGAGGAGGAGCTGAAGAGCGCCGCCACCGCGCTGAGCAAACTCGGCGCGGTGGACACGTCCATCCTCCACGTCGGGGAAGGAGTGGTCGATCCCCTCTCCACGGTCGTGCGGGTCGAGGTCGGGGAGAGCCCCGGCGGTGTGAGGTTCGCCGCGAAGCGCGCCAAGGCGGCCCGGACGGGTCGCACACGTCGTCGTCGCTGACCCCGCCCGAAGAACAGTCGTACTCCACACAAGCTGCCTAATCTACGCATGACGGAGTGTCGCGGCATTCCGGTCGCGAGCGCTGTGCATCGTGTTTCACGTGAAACGTCGCTCATTGCTGCACGGCATCATCAGCCGCGAACGCGCTACGGCCGAACCTCGCGACCGGAAGCCTCTCGGCTCACTCGCCAGTGGGGCGGAGTTGTCCACAGAGGTGGATTTCTCCACAGAAGACCAGGCCTCACTGGTTCGCGACCCCGAAGGCATGGGAGGCTCTGTGCATTGCGAGCCTGAAGTCGAGGAGAGTGAATCCTTGCGGTCCGACGCCAACATCGCGGGACCGATGACCGATCCGGTCCCCGGTCCCCGTACCGAGTCGATGGGGGAGGATGTTTCACGTGAAACACCGCCTCCCATGGACGACACTCCGATCGGTCGTGCTGCCCAACTGGCGGTAGAGGCTCTCGGCCGTGCTGGCGAAGGCCTGCCACGGCCCGAGCAGACCCGCATCATCGTTGTGGCGAACCAGAAGGGCGGCGTGGGCAAGACGACGACGACCGTCAATCTTGCCGCTTCGCTTGCCCTGCACGGCGGCCGTGTTCTGGTGATCGACCTCGACCCGCAGGGCAATGCTTCCACTGCTCTCGGGATCGACCATCACGCCGAGGTCCCTTCCATCTACGACGTGCTGGTCGAGAGCCGTCCTCTGTCGGAAGTGGTCCAGCCGGTCCCCGATGTCGAAGGCCTCTTCTGTGCTCCCGCCACGATCGATCTCGCCGGTGCAGAGATCGAACTCGTGTCGCTGGTGGCGCGGGAAAGCCGACTTGAGCGAGCCATCCAGGCGTATGAGCAGCCGCTGGACTATGTCCTCATCGACTGCCCGCCTTCGCTCGGCCTTCTGACGGTCAACGCGCTGGTCGCCGGTCAGGAGGTTCTCATCCCGATCCAGTGCGAGTACTACGCGCTGGAGGGACTGGGCCAGCTGCTGCGCAACGTCGACCTGGTGCGAGGCCATCTCAACCCCACCCTCCATGTGTCGACCATCCTGCTCACCATGTACGACGGCCGGACGCGCCTCGCGTCACAGGTCGCCGAAGAGGTGCGCACCCACTTCGGCGAGGAGGTGCTGCGGACGAGCATTCCCCGCTCGGTCCGTATCTCCGAAGCGCCGAGCTACGGCCAGACGGTACTGACCTACGATCCTGGATCGAGCGGTGCCCTGTCCTACCTTGAAGCAGCCCGAGAGATCGCGTTGAGGGGCGTCGGTGTCAGCTATGACGGCACACACGCCCATATCGGCGCTCAGAACAATCCGACCATGGAGGGGACGCAGTGAGTGATCGACGAAGGGGCCTGGGCCGTGGTCTCGGCGCGCTGATCCCTCCTGCCCCGACGGAGAGGACCCCGGCGCAGACCGCGGTGGGCGGGGGAACTTCCCCGTCCTCCTCCGGTGTCCCGGCCCTGGTGGCCGATCGTGGGGTGGCCGCGGCGAAGGTGGCCACGCTGCCGCCTGTTTCACGTGAAACCGATGAGTCCTCGGGAAACGGCGCGACGGATGTACCGGCGCCGCCCCTGGGTGCCCACTTCGCGGAACTCCCCCTCGACTTCATCACCCCGAACCCGCGCCAGCCGCGTGAGGTTTTCGACGAGGACGCGCTTCACGAGCTGATCACGTCCATCCAGGAGGTCGGTCTCCTCCAACCGGTCGTCGTACGGCAGACCGGCCCCTCGCGCTATGAATTGATCATGGGCGAGCGGCGCTGGCGTGCCTGCCGTGAGGCGGGCCTGGAGGCGATCCCCGCGATCGTCCGAGCCACGGACGACGAGAAGCTCCTTCTGGACGCACTGCTGGAGAACCTCCACCGGGCTCAGCTGAACCCGCTGGAGGAGGCTGCCGCCTACGATCAGCTGCTGAAGGACTTCAACTGCACCCACGATCAGCTGGCGGACCGGATCGGGCGCTCACGTCCCCAGGTCTCCAACACGCTGCGGCTGCTGAAGCTCTCCCCGGCAGTCCAGCGCCGGGTGGCAGCCGGTGTGCTCTCGGCCGGCCATGCGCGGGCACTGCTCTCCGTCGACGACTCCGAGGAGCAGGACCGTCTGGCCCACCGGATCGTGGCGGAGGGGCTGTCCGTGCGGGCGGTCGAGGAGATCGTGACTCTCATGGGATCACGCCCCCAAGCCCCGCAGCGATCCAAGGGGCCCCGCGCCGGAGGCCGGGTGTCGCCGGCGCTCTCCGACCTCGCCACCCGGCTCTCGGATCGCTTCGAGACGCGGGTCAAGGTCGACCTGGGGCAGAAGAAGGGCAAGATCACCGTCGAGTTCGCCTCCATGGAAGACCTCGAGCGGATTCTCGACAGTCTGGCTCCCGGTGAAGGAGCTGCCCTTCAGAAGGGCCTCGTGGAGGGTGAGTCCAAGGAAACGGACGACTGACCCCCTCCCGGGCAGGGTTGTCCCATCCGCCGACCGCCAAGAGCGAGCCGCCTCCATTGCCTGCCGGAGCACGGCTCGCTCTTTGCCTTCACGCGGTACTGAGGGAATCGCCTCGTGGATACGATGCGAGAAGGTGGGGCGTCACCACCGGATGACACCTTCGAGCGACAGGCGGGGCCGTACAAGGGATGGACCGGGCCGGACTGATGGGCGTAGCCGCGGGTATCGGTGCGGACAACGGGTTCGTCGGCAGCCTGCTCGAGGAACGGAGCGCTCTGACAGCCGCTCGCGGTGCCGCGGGCGACGGAAGCGAGGATCAGCCTTCATGGGGCGTCGGCTCGTACCGCTCACACTGGACAACCTTCAGGATCTCCCCCAGCGCTGCCGCTCGTGTGTCTTCTGGGAACTGGACCCCGTCAGTGGCGAGGCAGCGTCAAAGACAGGGACGACTGCGGTGGAGAAAGAGGCCTGGATCTCCGCCGTACTGCTCGACTGGGGCTCCTGCGGCCGGGTCGTGTACGTCGATGACGTCCCCGTGGGCCACGTGCTCTACGCCCCGCCCGCCTACGTGCCCCGCTCGGCGGCGTTCCCCACGAGTCCTGCCTCCCCGGACGCGGTGCAGTTGATGACCGCATTCATCATGCCGGGCTATCAGGGCCAGGGGCTCGGCCGGGTGATGGTCCAGACGGTCGCCAAGGATCTGCTGCGCCGGGGCTTCAAAGCGATCGAGGCGTTCGGTGACGCCCGCTGGAAGGAACCGGCCTGCCTTCTCCCGGCCGATCACCTGCTTGCGGTGGGCTTCAAGACGGTCCGGCCGCATCCTTCCCACCCACGGCTGAGGCTGGAACTGCGTACCACCCTTTCCTGGAAGGAAGACGTGGAGATGGCGCTCGACCGGCTCCTGGGCGCTGTGCAGAAGGAGCCGGTGCTACGACCGTTGTGATCAGCTCTTCGGACGAGCGAAGGGGCCGGCCCTTCCGGGTCGGCCCCTTCATGTTTCACGTGAAACATCCGTCGCCTGCGCGACGGTCAGGACATCACTCGGCGATGAAGTCCTCGAGGTCACGGACGAGCGCGGCCTTGGGCTTGGCACCGACGATGGTCTTGGCGACCTCGCCGTTCTGGTAGACGTTCAGGGTCGGGATGGACATCACGCCGTACTTGGCGGCCGTACCCGGGTTCTCGTCGATGTTGAGCTTGACGACCTCGATCTTGTCGCCGTACTCGGCCGCGATCGCTTCGAGGGACGGAGCAATCTGACGGCACGGGCCGCACCAGGCAGCCCAGAAGTCCACCAGGACGGGCTTGTCGCTCTTCAGGACGTCCTGCTCGAAGGAGTCGTCGGTTACGTGCTTGAGGTCGGCCACGGCGGGCTCCTTTAAATGGTGTGTGCGGTGGGGAGGGAGGAAGTCAGACGGCGGTCTTCTCGGGCTCGGCCTGCTCTTCGTCCGCGAGGGCGGCGAGATAGCGCTCGGCGTCGAGAGCGGCGGAGCAGCCGGTGCCGGCCGCGGTGATCGCCTGACGGTAGGTGTGGTCGACGACGTCGCCGGCGGCGAAGACGCCCGTCACGTTCGTCCGGGTGGACGGGGCGGCGACCTTCAGGTAGCCCTCCTCGTCCAGGTCGAGCTGGCCCTTGAAGAGTTCGGTGCGCGGGTCGTGGCCGATCGCGATGAACAGACCCGTCACCGGAAGGTCGGAGAGTTCACCGGTCTTGAGGTTGCGCAGCTTCAGGCCGGCCAGCTTCGGGTCGCCCTGGATCTCGGCGACCTCGCTGTCCCAGACGAACGTGATCTTCGGGTCGGCGAAGGCACGCTCCTGCATCGCCTTGGAAGCCCGCAGGGTGTCACGGCGGTGGACGATCGTCACGGACTTGGCGAAGCGCGAGAGGAAGGTGGCCTCCTCCATGGCGGTGTCACCGCCGCCGATCACGGCGATGTCCTGGTCCTTGAAGAAGAAGCCGTCGCACGTGGCGCACCACGAGACACCGCGGCCGGAGAGGGCGTCCTCGTTGGGCAGGCCGAGCTTGCGGTGCTGGGATCCGGTGGTGACGATGACGGCCTTGGCCCGGTGGACGGTGCCGGCCGTGTCGGTCACGGTCTTGATCTCACCGGTGAGGTCGACGGAGACGACGTCGTCGGGGATCAGTTCGGCACCGAAACGCTCGGCCTGAGCGCGCATGTTGTCCATGAGCTCGGGGCCCATGATGCCGTCCTGGAAGCCGGGGAAGTTCTCCACCTCGGTGGTGTTCATCAGGGCGCCGCCCGCGGTGACGGCTCCCTCGAACACCAGCGGCTTCAGCGAAGCGCGGGCGGTGTAGAGCGCCGCCGTGTAGCCGGCGGGCCCGGAGCCGATGATGATCACGTTTCGGACGTCGCTCACGGCTTGATTCCTCGTCTCTGGTCTGTGTCGATCGACCGGGGGAGCTTCTGGGAACTCTCACCCCACCCAACGGATCCTAAGGGGCGTGCATTCCCGGTGTGTCCGGGCACACCAAGGGGCCGACACCGTACGGGATACCACGTACGGCGGAGACGATGCCGGAGGCGTCAACGGCGAGTGTAGGAGTCCTTCAGGAGGATCTCCGCCGTGCCGGACGACGGCCTCCTGACGCAGGTCGCATCCATGAGGTAGGCGGTGACCCGCGTGCTGTCGGAACTGTCGGGGAGGACGACCAGGAGAGCTTCTCTCCCCTGATAGGTCCCCTTCTCCACGGCCAGGGCCGTGTCCTTTCGGTGCATGCCCTTCTGGACACAGCCGGGCACCGTGGGCTGTTGGAAGACGCGGGGACTGTTGGTCCCGGACTCTCCCTGCATGCCCAGCGTCTGTGGACTGGAGGTGGGGGAAGCGGCGAGCAGATCGACGACCTGCTGCTCCAGCCCGCTCTCCGAAAACGTGTCCGCCACGGTGGCTCGCCGGTCGGGCGACGAGGTGCCCGGCCCCTCGTCGCCGGTCAGTGACGACACCAGGATGGACCCTAGGCCCAGCGCGGTGACGGTGAAGACGGTTCCCAGAACGGCCATCCTGCGGCGTCCGCCCCGGCGGCGGTTCTTCCGACCGGGGCCGCCGGCAGCAGGACGAGCACGCCCTGCGGGCCGCGACTTCGCCGCCGGTGTTTCACGTGAAACATGTGTACCAGTGCCGCTCACCCCGGGAACGACAGCTCCCGCCGGATCCATGTTTTCCGGAGTTGTGGCGCCGATCAGAGCTTCGGCGGCGAGTGCGGCATCGATGCGCCGGGCGATGTCGTCCGGCATCCGTGTCGGCTCGGGCAGCCTCCCCAGGAGGCCCCTGATCTCCTCCAGTGACGCGTGGACGTCCGCGCAGAGCGCGCAGGTGTCTAGATGTCGGCGTACCTCCGCGCTGCGGGAGGGAGCGAGCACCCCTTCGGTGAGCTCGGAGATCTCCGCTACGTCCGGGTGTCCGGCCGTGTCCGCCGTCGATGTCACGTTCGTCCACCTCCACCCTTCACCACAGCTGAATCGCCGGGTTCGACGCCGTCCGAGTCCTCGTCGGGGGGACCCGCTGCCGGTGGGACGGATGTCCCCTCCGCCCGGTTCCGTCCCCGGCCGCTTTCCTTCGCCTCGCCGGAGCCCGCCGGTCGCAGATGGGTGAGCAGTGGCAGCAGTCTCGCTCTGCCGCGCGCGCAGCGGCTTTTCACCGTGCCCGTCGGGACGTCGAGCATGTGGGCTGCCTCGGCGACGGGGTAACCCTGCATGTCGACCAGGACGAGCGCCGCACGCTGTTCGGGCGGAAGGGTGCCGAGGGCTTCGAGGAGCTGGCGGTGCAGGTCGTTGCGTTCAGCGGGTGCCGAGGCCGACTCGTGCGGCTCCAGCAACTGCTCCAGGCGCTCGGCGTCATCGACCGGCGAGGTCTTGCGGGAGGCTGCCTTACGGACTCGGTCCAGACAGGCGTTCACGGTGATCCGGTGCAGCCAGGTGGTGACGGCGGACTGGCCGCGGAAGGTGTGGGCGGCCCGGTAGGCGGACACGAGAGCGTCCTGAACGGCGTCAGCGGCCTCCTCGCGGTCTCCCAGTGTTCTCAGGGCCACGGCCCACAGTCGATCGCGGTGGCGTAGCACAAGCTCACCGAAGGCGTCGGGATCACCCTTCACGTGGCGGGTGAGGAGGTCCTGATCGCTGATTCCGTCGTAGTCGGCTCCTGCTGCCATCGGACCCCCTCCCCTTCAGGCGAGACCTCAGCCCGTGAACTTCACGTCCGTGATGGCCTGTTTGTAGCCGGAGCCGCTGAAACCATCGGTGGGGGCATACGGTACGGCGGTGATCCAGAGCAATACGTACTGGGTCTTCACCGCCTTCGACGCCTTCACCGTCAGCGAGGCGCCGCTGGCGTCGGCGGTGCCGATCTCCTTCATCCCGCTGATGCCCGTGGACGGAGTGAGCGAGTCCGTGGCGTAGAGCGTCACGGTCGTGTGGTCTCCGGTGTACCGGAGACCTATCGACGCCGCGGAGACCTCCTGGGCCGATCCGAGGTCGTAGACGATGCCCACGCCGGGCTTGTACGGAGCCAGGCTCGGGCCCTCGGTGTAGCGCTTGGTCCGCCAGTAGGTGGAGCCGTCGCCGTCATAGGTGTTGGCCACGTCCTCCGGCGCCTGAGCGGAGCCGCTGACGACGTACTCCTGTGAGTCCTGGATCTTGAGCTGCTGGATCGGCTTGGGCGCGGTGCTGTTGTTGTCGTCGGCGTCCGTGGTCTGCGTCTGGTTCGTGTCGTCGGTGTTGCTCTGGTCCATCAGGGCGTCCGCGAGCTGCCAGCTGCCGAGGCCGAGGGCCGCGATGAGCAGCGCGGAGACCGCCCACTTGAGCGCCTTGCCGGTACGGCTCTGCAACGGGGGCGGCGGGGCCTGTACCGGCTGGGTGGCACCGGGGTGTGCCGAGGGGCGTCCGTAACTGCCCTGCTGGTACGTCGTGCGCTGGTACTCGGGGGGCGCGGTGAAGGCGGGCTCCGGCGGGCGGATGCGGGGCATCTCACCGATGACCTTGACCAGCTCCTCGGGAGTGGTGCAGGCGGACTCGTGCCGGGAGGCGGTCGCCCCGTCGTTGACGAGCGCGCGCATGGTCAGTTCCGACAGACCGCGGTGGACGCCGGCCCGCACCTGGTCGGGAGGGATCAGCCCGATGTCCTTGGGCAGTCCGGACAGCCCGTAGGCGTCGTTCTCGTACGGCCAGCGCTGGGTGAGCGCCGCGTACAGCAGGGCACCGATCGCCTCGGTGTCGGTGCGCTGGGGGGTGTCGGAGCTGATGCCGCGCAGCGCCGCGTTCACGGCGAGGCCGCGGATGCGCCACTGGCCCGTGGAGGTGCGCAACACGGCGTTGGGGTTCAACCGCAGATGTGCGAGTCCTTCGCGGTGGGCGGCCGCCATGGCGGAGGCGATCTGGCTCACCATCTGGTAGGCGTCGTGCGGCTCCAGCGGCCCGGAGGCGAGAAGCGTGGTCAGTTCGGTGGCGTCGGGCAGCCACTCGTGGACGACGTAGACGAGGTCGTTCTCCTCGACGGCGTCCAGCACCTGGACGAAGCGGGGGTCACCGAGCAGGGCGGACGACCGGGCCGCCGCAAGGACGGAACGGGCGCGGGGGTGATCGGAGGGCAATACGTGGACGCCGACGGCACGGCGGAGTTTCTCGTCGACCGCACGCCAACTGCTGAAGCCGTCCAGACGGGTGACGCAGTCCTCGAGCCGGTAGCGTCCGGCGAGCTTGTGGCCGCTGTGCAGTTCCGGCGCCGAGGCCTTTGCGGGACCCCTGGCCCCACCGCTCACCTGTGCCTCGTCGCTGTCCGTGTCCCGCTCCCGGTTCTTGACCACACCGTCGGCCGTGGGCTGGTCCGCCTGAGCGGTCAGCGGCTCGTCACCGCTGTTGTCCGCCACGTCGACGGCAGCCGTACTCGGTTCCGCCACCGTCGTTCCTGCCTCCCCATCCATGCGCGCCGTCCGACCCCGTGCGCGCCGTCCGACGCCGAACCCAATTGTGCCCACAGTCCGGCGCTATGCACGACACGCGGCGGCGGACGATGGTTGTGCGCCTACCCCTGGCTCAGCGCCCCAGGCGCCCGCGCACCATGCCGACGAGCGAGTTGAGCTCCTCGATCCGCATGCGTCGGGCGGCCACGAAGAAGACGCCGAGCAGGACGGCCCCACCCGCCAGCAGCGCGGCGAAGGAGCCGGGCACACCCTGACCGAGGGTCTGGGCGATGCCGTAGCAGGCGGCGCCGCTGAGCAGGGCGGCCGGCACGGCGGCGATGCACAGCCGCGCGTACGTCCGCAGCACACGGGCACCGTCCAGGTCCCCGCCGAGCCGCTTGCGCAGCCGGTTCCAGGCGACACCGACACCGATGGCGTACGCCAGGCCGTAGGAGGCGGCCATGCCGACCACGGCCCAGCGGGCGGGGAGCAGGAAGTAACAGGCGGCGGAGGCGGCTGCGTTGACGGCCGCCACGATCACCGTGTTGTAGAAGGGGGTCCGGGTGTCCTCGTACGCGTAGAAGGCGCGCAGGACGACGTACTGCACGGAGTAGGGGATCAGGCCGAGGGCGAAAGCCATCAGCATGAAGCCCATGTTCGTGGCTTCGGTGACACCCGAGGAGCCGAAGATCAGGGTGCACATCGGGACGCCGAGCGCGATGAACCCGAAGGCGATGGGCACGATCGCGACGGCCGTGGTGCGCAGCCCCTGGGAGATGTCGTCGCGGACGGCACCCGCGTCCTGTTCGGCCGCGGAGCGCGAGATGCGGGGCAGCAGGGCGGCCATCAGCGACACGGTGATGATGGCCTGCGGCAGGCCCCAGATCAGCTGCGCGTTGGCATAGGCGGCGAAACCGGTGCCCTTGACGCCCGAGTCGATGCCGGCGGCGGTGGACAGCTGGGTGACCACCAGTGCGCCCGCCTGGTTGGCGAGGACGAACAGGATCGTCCACTTGGCGAGCATGGCGGCCTTGCCGAGACCGTGGCCCTTCCAGTCGAAGCGCAGCCGCATCCGGAAGCCGGTCTCGCGCAGGTACGGGATCATCGCGAGGGCCTGGACGACCAGGCCGAGCAGGATGCCGATGCCCAGGAGACGCTGGCCCTCCGGCGGGATGTTCGTGACGCCCATGTCGGAGTCCGCCGCGGTGCCGTACACCCACAGGAACATGCCGAGCGTCACGATGATGACGATGTTGTTCAGGACCGGGGTCCACATCATCGCGCCGAACTTCCCCCGGGCGTTGAGGATCTGCCCCATCACCACATGGACGCCCATGAAGAAGATCGAGGGTAGGAAGTAGCGCGTGAAGGTGACGGCGACCTCGTTGGCCGCGGGGTTGTTCGCGACGGGGTTCGCCAGCATGCGGACCAGGAGCGGTGCGGCGAACATCGCGAGAGCGGTGAGCGCCGCCAGGGCCACCATCACGAGGGTCAGGAGCCGGTTGGCGTACGCCTCGCCGCCGTCGTCGTCCTCCTTCATGGCACGGACGAGCTGTGGCACGAAGACGGAGTTGAGGCCACCGCCGACGGTCAGGATGTAGATCATCGTCGGCAGCTGGTAGGCGACCTGGAACGAGTCACCGAGGAAGCCGAGACCCAGGGCGGAGACGATCATCGCCGACCGGATGAACCCGGTCAGGCGCGAGACCATCGTGCCCGCCGCCATGACGGCGCTCGACTTCAGCAGCCCCGTGGCCCGCCCGCCCTTCTTCGCGGCCGGTGCGGGGGCCGCCGGGGTGGCGGTGAGGTTCATGGTCTGGTCGACGCCGGACGCCGGCCCCTCGACCCCCGGAGCCCGGACGGCCGCGGGCGCCCCGTGGTGTGCGGCGGGACCGGGAACGCTTGGAGCGTGCGCGGGCCCCGGTACCGCGGACGAGTCCGTCTGGGAGCGGGTGCCGCCCTGCTGCTGGTCACGGAAGAGGTGGGCGAAGGCGTCGGGTTCGTGGCGCTCCTCACCGGAGTGCGTGACGAGGTCGTCCACACCCACGAACTGGGTCGTGCGCGGGTCGTCGCCGTACGGCAGGTACTGCGTCGGGCCCTCCGGCTCGGGCGCCGGGGTCTGGGCCCAGACCCGGGGGTCGGGCGCGTACGGGGACTGCTGAGGCTGCCCGTAGAGCGGCTGCTGGGGAGAGGGGGCGGCGGGCGGCGGCGGGGGGTGCGCGGCACGATCGTAGAGCGCCTCGGTGACCGGGTCCTGCGCGGTGAGGTCCTGGGACCGGTAGGGGTCCTGGTCGTAGGCGTCCTGGAGGTACATGTCCGCGGGATGCTGCGGCGGCACCTGGCCCTGCTCGGGCGGCGGACCCTCGGGGTGGCCCGAGCTGCCCGCGGCCTGGCCGCGGTCACCGTCGTACGGCGCGTTCATGGTTACCCCACCTCATCGTTCCGGGCCGTCCGGCCACGACATGCTCAACGGTCCACTCTCTCACCCGTCCCGGAAGGGCCGGTGTTTCCCGCTGCGGTGTCCGGTGTCCCGTCACTCGGCTGCACCGGGCCGTCCGTCGCGGACCGGGTGCCCGACTCGTCGGGACGGCCCTCGGAGTCTCGCGCGGTACCGGCGGAGTCGGCCGCCGGCTCCGTTCCGTCGGCGCCGTGGTCCTCGGCCCGCCGGGCCGCGGCGCGCTTGCGCTGCGTGTACATCCGGAAGCCGGCCAGCACCAGCAGCAGGACACCGCCGCCGATGACGAGCATCACGGTGGCCGTGATCTCGGTGACCTTCACGTCGAAGGTGACCGGTGCGCCGTAGGCCCTGCCGTCCTCGGTGTACAGCTGGGCGACGACCGCCGCCTGGCCGTTGGCATTGGCGGAGGTGGTGAACTTCACCGTCGTGCTGTGTCCGCCGGAGACCGCGATGGGCCGCTCGTCGTAGGCCTTGCCGTCGATCTCGAGACGGGTCGGATTGGTCGAGGTGAGCCGCAGCACCAGGTGGTCGACACCCTGGACGAGGTTGTTCTGCACGGTCACCGGGATGGTGGCGCTGCGCCCGGAGAGCTTCAGCTCCGACTTCTCGATCAGTTTGACCTGGCCGGCGAGCGTGGCGAGGTAGGCCTGGACACCTTGGCGGAAGCTGCTCGCCGCGGCGGTCCGGCCCCGCCAGGAGGTGGACATCTCACGGTTGACGGCCCGCCCGAAGGGAGTCACCACCCGGGACTCGTCGGTCAGGATCACCTTGAAGTTGTCGAGCCGGTCCTGCGCGGTCGCGATGTCCACGAAGGCCGACCGCGGCAGCTCCCGTTTGGCGAGCGAGCCGGGGTACGCCGACCGCGACGGCACCTTCGTCGTGGCGTCCGGGTCGGGTTTGGCGGTGGCGGCCGCCGTGAGCTGCTGCGCCTGCGACCACGTTCCGCCCTGCAGGGCGGTGACGGCTTCCGCCATCGCCCGGGCCTGGGCCGCGGTCGGCACGCGCTGAGGGGCCACGACGATGCTGCGCTGCCTGTCCGACTGGAGGTTCAGCGCCAGGCTCTGCGCCAGGAACTCCTGCACGGCGAGCACGGACGCGGAGGCCGTCGTCAGATCGCCCCGGAACGCCTGTGACAGCCGGGCGTCCGCCACCACCGCGGTGGTGCCGCCGCCGATGGGGCGGGCCGCGGAAGGCGTGTAGGACAGGCCGCCGTTCTCCGTCAGGCTGTCGCTGCGCGCGATCACCTTGTCGGCGCCCGCGGAGGTCGCGACCTTGACGATCGACGGGTCCACGGCCCCCTCGACCGGCCAGGCGAAGTCGGTGCTGGGGGTCACGTGGAGGATGGTCTCCACCGTGTCGGCGGCGACGTCGGTGGCTGCCTTGAGCTGGCTCAGGGAGCCGGTCACGCTGGTGCCGCTGTGCGCGAGGGAGGCCAGGTCGGGGTCCGCGTAGGGCAGGGCGACGACCTGCTTGTCCTGTACGGCCTTCTGCAGTTCGGCGAGCCACCGACCGGCGACGGCCTGGTGCTTGCCGGCTGTGGTGGTGTCTCCGGCGAGGATGTCGTACTGCTCGGTCATCGCGTCGACGGAGGCCAGCAGGTCCGGGTCGATCACCCAGGTGACATCGAGGGTCCTGCCCAGGCTCAGGAGCTGGTCGAGACGCCCGCCGGGTGAGATCTCCGCGGCGAGGTCGTCATTGAGGAAGACCGGCGTCTGCTGTTCGTCGGACCTCGTCTCGGCTGTCATGTGGGCGTCGGACACCAACGGCCACAGCATCGTCGTACGGGTCCTGGTGTCGGCCTGGTCGGGCTGCCAGGGCAGGAACGTCCGCTGGATGCCGAGCAGCTGCTCCCACGGCTTCGCGGACGTCTCACCCGAGAGGGAGACGCCCAGGGGGTACACACCGTCCGCCCCGAGATCGAGCTCGTCCACCGGTACGGAGATGCTGAACTGCTGGGCGACCCCGGGAGCGAGTGCGGCGAACTCGGCGGTGTACTTGCCGCCCACCTCGGACCCGGCGGCGCTCGACAGGTCGTCGGGACGCTTGGCGGTGCTGTCGATCGCCGAGCGGGTCGTCAGAGCGGACCCCAGGCGCAGGTCGACGTGTGCCTTCGTGACGGTCTGCTTGCCCTTGTTGGTCACCGTGCCGGAGACGGTCAGCGTGTCGCCCTCGGTGGGAGCGCTGGGCACGAGCGAGTCGACGGCGACGGCGACCGTGCCGGTGTCGGAGGCAGCCTTGACGGAGGTCTGTTCGGCGGCCGGCGCCGCGGACGCGGGCAGCTGGAGCAGGCCGGCCAGCAGAGGCGCCCCCGCGAGCAGTGCTCCGGTGCGCCGCAGCCACCGGCGGGCAGGTGAGGGAGTCATCCCCGGGAAGTCTGCCGCCTCGGCCACGCGCTCGTCCGTCCCTCTTCGTCGTCAGTGGTCGTCGGTATGTGCGTCCACGCATGGTAACGATGCCCGCTGAGGCTGAGTGCCGCGGTCTGCTCCGCAAGATCAGGTGCGGTCGGCAGTCCGTCCCCTATGCGCAGGTGCGGGGTGAGATTCCCTCTTATGTCATCAAGGATGGCGGTTGCGCCGCTATTGAGGGAGGTGGTCGTCCTCTTTATAGGGACGCCCGTGCCGTGCCGGGCCACGTACCCTCTTCTGTTGTGCCGAACGCCAACGAAGACAACCTCAGTGCCCTGAGCCAGGTGCAACACCGCGCGGTGAGCGAACTGCTGCGGGTGGCTCCTGTCGCCGACGACCTCGCCCGCCGTTTCCAGGAGGCAGGGTTCTCACTCGCTCTGGTCGGCGGCTCGGTCCGGGACGCGCTGCTCGGCCGACTCGGCAACGACCTCGACTTCACGACGGATGCCCGACCCGAGGACGTTCTGAAGATCATCCGGCCCTGGGCGGACGCCGTGTGGGAGGTCGGGATCGCGTTCGGCACCGTGGGTGCCCAGAAGGACGCCCGTGTCGGTGACGTCGATCGAAGCTTCCAGATCGAGGTGACCACCTACCGGTCGGAGGCCTACGACCGGACGTCCCGCAAGCCCGAGGTGTCGTACGGCGACTCCATCGAGCAGGATCTGGTGCGGCGGGACTTCACGGTGAACGCGATGGCCGTGGCCCTCCCGGAGAAGGAGTTCATCGACCCGCACGGTGGCCTCCGCGATCTCGCCGCGCAGGTGCTGCGCACGCCGGGAACGCCGGAGGAGTCCTTCTCGGACGACCCGCTGCGGATGATGCGTGCTGCCCGGTTCGCCGCCCAGCTCGACTTCGAGGTCGCCCCGGAGGTCATCACGGCGATGACCGAGATGGCCGGCCGGCTCGAGATCGTCTCGGCCGAGCGAGTGCGGGACGAGCTGAACAAACTGATCCTTTCCGCGCATCCCCGTAAGGGCCTGACCCTGCTGGTCGACACCGGGCTGGCCGAGTACGTGCTGCCGGAGCTGCCCGCCCTGCGGCTGGAGAGCGACGAGCATCACCGGCACAAGGACGTCTACGAGCACACGCTGATCGTCCTGGAGCAGGCGATCGCGTTGGAAGAGAACGGCCCCGACCTCACCCTCCGTCTGGCCGCCCTGCTGCACGACATCGGCAAGCCGCGTACTCGTCGGTTCGAGAAGGACGGCCGGGTCTCCTTCCACCACCACGAGGTGGTCGGCGCGAAGATGACCAAGAAGCGCATGACCACGCTGAAGTACTCCAACGAACTGGTGAAGGACGTCTCACGTCTGGTCGAACTGCACCTGCGCTTCCATGGCTACGGAACCGGTGAATGGACGGACTCCGCCGTCCGCCGATACGTGCGGGACGCCGGACCGCTCCTCGAACGCCTCCACAAGCTGACCCGTTCCGACTGCACCACGCGCAACAAGCGCAGGGCGGCCGCGCTCTCGCGTGCGTACGACGGGTTGGAGGAGCGCATCGACGAGCTGAAGGAACAGGAGGAGCTGGACGCGATCCGTCCGGACCTCGACGGCAACCAGATCATGGAGATCCTGGGTGTCGGACCCGGCCCTGCCGTGGGCAAGGCCTACAAGTACCTGCTTGAGGTCCGCCTGGAAAACGGCCCGATGGAGTACGACGCGGCAGTGGTGGCGCTTCGGGAGTGGTGGGCCACGGAAGCCTGAGAGGTACGCAGCAGAGGGCATGTTTCACGTGAAACATGCCCCGCCCGGATATGCCGAGGGGCGGTGTTTCACGTGAAACACCGCCCCTTTTTCTGCGACTGCCTTACTTTGAGTAGTCCTTCAGGCAGAGCAGGAAGTTACTGCCGTCACCGGTCTCGGTGTACGAGTACTGGAAGTCCTTGGCCTCTTGCGTGCACTTGGTCTCCGCGCTGGTCTGGGAGAAGTCGCCCTTGACCTTGGCCAGCACCACGTACTGGGCCTTCGACGAGCTGCACTCGACGACCTCGAGGTCGGGGTCGTTGTCGTTGGTGCTGCCGCGGTGCATGCAGTCGCCGACCGCCGCGGTGTTGGCGTCGTCCCGGCTCGATATGAAGACACCGATGCCCACACCGATGACGGCCAGGACGACCACGATGTTCTTGATCAGCTTGAAGCTGACCTTGCGGCTGGGCGGCGCCGGGGGGACCGCGCCGTAAGGGGCGGTGGGCTGGCCGGGCTGCGGCGGGTACGGAGCCTGGCCCTGCGGCTGGCCGTAGGGCTGCTGGCCCTGCTGCGCGAACGGATTCTGGCCCTGGGGCGGCGGAGTCGTCACTGGGGGTCCCCCTAGAGAACATAGGTGTGCGACGCGCGTGAAGCGCGAGGTAAGACGCACGTAAATTACCGGCCGCCACTGACAACGCTGTAGTCCAGGGGCAGTCTGTGGCATTGATGTGACACTTACTGGCGCTCAAATTGGGCCATAGTCATAGAAACAGCCCCGTAGATAACGGCGACCGTGACCACCAGGGCCGTGGAGCGCCCGTCCGGCGGCAGTATCACGGCGGCCGCTCCGGCGGCACCGACGAAGGCGACGTTGAACAGCACGTCGTAGAGGGAGAAGACGCGGCCGCGGAAGCCGTCCTCCACGGAGGACTGGACGATGGTGTCGGTGGCGATCTTCACGCCCTGGGTGACGAGCCCCAGGACGAAAGCCGCGACGAAGGCGGTGGCCTTGGCGAACGGAAGCATCAGCGCGAGCTCCAGCACGGCCGCCGCGGCCGAGCAGACGACGATCCAGCGGCCCGGTCCCAGACGCCGGGTGGCGGACGGGGTCACCACGGCTGCCACGAAGAAGCCCACGCCCGCGATACCCACCGCCAGCCCCAGCAGGGCCAGCCCTTCCTCCGGGGCGAAGGACCAGGCGTACCGGCAGAGCATCAGCGTCATGACGGTCAGGGCGCCGTAGCAGAACCGCATCAGCGTGATCGCGCCGAGTGCCCGGACGGCCTGCCGGCGCCCCGGCTCGGCGAGGTGACGCAGACCGGCCACCAGACCGCGGGCCGTTCCGCGGAGGGTGGTCGTCAGACGGGGCGGGATCCGGCCCCTTTCGGGGCCGAGCAGATCCACCGCCAGGCACAGGGACGCCAGGGCGGCGCCCAGGTACAACGCCGAGCCCAGCAGGACGACGGCGGCGTCGGAGTCGGCGGCCAGCAGCCGGACCATGAAGGCGAGCCCTCCCCCGGCGATCGCGGCGAGCGTGCCCGCCGTCGGCGAGAGGGAGTTGGCGATGACCAGGCGCTCGGCGTCGACCACGCGCGGCAGTGCCGCCGACAGGCCGGCGAGGACGAAGCGGTTGACCGCGGTGACACAGAGAGCGGAGACGTAGAACAGCCAGTCGGGAACGTCGCTGACGATCAGTGCGGCCGTGACCGAGGCCAGCAGGGCCCGCAGGAGGTTGCCGTAGAGGAACACCTGGCGGCGGCGCCAGCGGTCCAGCAGGACACCGGCGAAGGGGCCGACCAGGGAGTACGGGAGGAGCAGTACCGCCATCGCGGAGGCGATCGCGGTGGCCGAGGTCTGTTTCTCCGGGGAGAAGACGACGTAGGCCGCGAGCGCGACCTGGTAGACGCCGTCGGCGCACTGGGAGAGGAGCCGTACGGCGAGCAGGCGCCGGAAGGTGCCGAAGCGCAGCAGGACGCGCAGATCGCGGACGACGGCCATGGGGGACAGCCTCACATACGGCGAGACCCCCGGATCACACGACCCGGGGGCCCTCGTCAGCCCTGGCAGGAGCGAATTTCAGCGCTGCCGGACGCAGCGCGGTGTGCCGTGCCGAGCAGGCGCGCGACCCTCGGTCGTGGCTGCGCGCCGTGCTCGGTCGAATCAGCGCTCGACTTCGCCGCGGATGAACTTCTCGACGTTCTCGTAGGCCTCATCGTCGAAGTACTGGACCGGCGGGGACTTCATGAAGTAGCTCGACGCCGACAGGATCGGGCCGCCGATGCCGCGGTCCTTGGCGATCTTCGCGGCGCGCAGGGCGTCGATGATGACACCCGCGGAGTTCGGGGAGTCCCAGACCTCGAGCTTGTACTCCAGGTTCAGCGGGACGTCACCGAAGGCGCGGCCCTCGAGACGCACGTACGCCCACTTGCGGTCGTCGAGCCAGGCCACGTAGTCAGAGGGACCGATGTGGACGTTCTTCTCGCCCATGTCGCGGTCGGGGATCTGCGAGGTGACGGCCTGCGTCTTCGAGATCTTCTTGGACTCGAGGCGGTCGCGCTCCAGCATGTTCTTGAAGTCCATGTTGCCGCCGACGTTGAGCTGCATGGTGCGCTCGAGCCGGACACCGCGGTCCTCGAACAGCTTCGCCATCACACGGTGCGTGATGGTGGCGCCGACCTGGGACTTGATGTCGTCACCGACGATCGGGACGCCGGCCTCGGTGAACTTGTCCGCCCACGACTTGGTGCCGGCGATGAAGACCGGGAGGGCGTTGACGAAGGCGACCTTGGCGTCGATGGCGCACTGGGCGTAGAACTTCGCCGCGTCCTCGGAACCGACGGGCAGGTAGCAGACGAGGACGTCGACCTGCTTGTCCTTGAGGATCTGGACGACGTCCACCGGCTCCTCGGCGGACTCCTCGATGGTCTGGCGGTAGTACTTGCCGAGACCGTCGAGGGTGTGGCCGCGCTGGACCGTGACGCCCTTGTTCGGCACGTCGCAGATCTTGATGGTGTTGTTCTCGCTGGCACCGATGGCGTCCGAGAGGTCGAGGCCGACCTTCTTCGCGTCGACGTCGAAGGCGGCGACGAACTCGACGTCACCGACGTGGTAGTCCCCGAACTGCACGTGCATCAGGCCCGGGACCTTGGACGCCG
The DNA here is from genome assembly GCF_055580685.1 of Streptomyces sp. NPDC031554. NCBI lineage: Bacteria > Bacillati > Actinomycetota > Actinomycetes > Kitasatosporales > Streptomycetaceae > Streptomyces > Streptomyces sp. NPDC031554. The sequence goes on from NZ_JBVIKX010000003.1 coordinate 538,553, forward strand.
GGTCGGCGTCCTTGTAGTACTCGACGCCCTGCACCAGCGACGCCGCGCAGTTGCCCACGCCGACGATGGCTACGCGAACCGAACCCATTCCGGTTGCTCCCTGTGTGTACGAGTGAGGCCCTGAGTGGGCGCTCACGTGGCGGTTTCGTCGGGCGTATCCGTCCCGGGGACGTCCCCGGGACGGGGCAGGCCGCCCGTCGATCCAGATGTGGTGTTCTGCTGAGCGGACCCTCCGGGACCGGACCCCTTCAGGTCCCGTCCGGCCCGCTCGCTCTCGATGAGCTCGTTCAGCCAGCGCACTTCGCGCTCCACGGACTCCATTCCGTGGCGCTGGAGCTCAAGCGTGTAGTCGTCGAGGCGCTCCCTGGTGCGAGCCAGTGAGGCGCGCATCTTCTCGAGGCGCTCCTCCAGGCGGCTGCGACGGCCCTCCAGGACGCGCATGCGCACATCGCGGGAGGTCTGGCCGAAGAAGGCGAAGCGAGCGGCGAAGGTCTCGTCCTCGTACGCGTCCGGGCCCGTCTGGGAGAGGAGCTCCTCGAAGTGCTCCTTACCTTCTGCCGTCAACCGGTAGACGATCTTGGCGCGGCGTCCGGTGAGCGGAGCGGCCGGGGCGTCCTCCGGGCTGTTTCCCGCTTCTTCGATCAACCAGCCGTTGGCGACGAGCGTCTTGAGGCAGGGATAGAGGGTTCCGTAGCTGAAGGCACGGAACACGCCCAGTGAGGTGTTGAGTCGTTTGCGCAGCTCGTAGCCGTGCATCGGGGACTCGCGGAGCAGTCCGAGGACGGCGAACTCGAGGATCCCGGAACGCCGGCTCATCGTCGCCTCCTCTCTCCCGCGACCCGTGGTGACGGGCCCGCTGACGGTCTTATGCCGTGCTGATGTATCGACTCGATACATCAGCACGATAGAACGGCCCCGTGGCTGGGACAAGGGGGGCGGTAGTGAACGGGATCACATCACGGATTCATTGCGGGCAAGTTGCCTGGTTTGAGATGAACTTCGGGGCTGGAGGGGTTTTGAGGGTGCGTAGTCTGTGCGCCATGCAAATCACCGGGACTCGCGAGACGCCGGGGGGCGTCGAGTTCACCGGTGCGGTACGGGTGAATGCGCCAGCGACCCCATCCGTACTTCGGGGGGACAGGAAACCAGCCGCCGTTTCCAGGCGCGCACGGATGCGCCTGCCCGAGGAGTAGTCGTTCGATGAGCGAGCACCGTCGCAAACCGCCGCAGTCGCAGGAAGGCGGACGTGCCGCGGCCCGACGCGGCCAGTCCGGCTCGTCCTCCGGCCGCCGTGCGGCACCGCGAGGCGCCACCGGGTCTCCTTCCGACTCGTACGGGTCGGGCTTCCACGGGCCAGGGGGCGAGGATCCGTTGTCCGGTGGCCGCGCCGACGCCCGGCGCGGGGCACAGAGGGGTACAGGTGGCCGGCGCAGAGCCGCCGAGCCGACAGGAGGCGGCCGAGGCGGGTCGTCCGGTCCCCCGGGCCGGGGCAGGGGGCGTCCGGCGCCCGGCAAGAAACGTCTGGTCGACTACCCGCGCGCCGGCAAGGACGGCTGGCGGCGCTGGGTGCCGTCCTGGAAGCTCGTCACCGGCCTGTTCGTCGGCTTCGTGGGCAGCCTGGTCGCGGTGGCGGGCGTCGGGTACGCCATGGTCGGCATCCCGAAGGTCGACGAGACCGCCACCGCGCAGAACAACGTCTACTACTGGAGCGACGGCAGCCAGATGGTCGCCACCGGTGGTGAGACGAACCGCCAGATCATCGATCTCTCGCAGATCCCCGAGGCGATGCGCTGGGCGGTGATCTCGCAGGAGAACAAGACGTTCTACGACGACAGCGGCATCGACCCCAAGGGCATCGCGCGCGCGGTGTTCAACATGGCGCGGGGCGGACAGACCCAGGGTGGCTCGACCATCACCCAGCAGTACGTCAAGAACGCCATGCTCAACGACCAGTCCCAGACGATCTCCCGGAAGTTCAAGGAGATCTTCGTGTCGATAAAGGTCGGCGCGGAGGAGGACAAGGACGACATCATCGAGGGCTATCTGAACTCGGCGTACTACGGGCGCAACGCCTACGGCATCCAGGCCGCCGCCCGCGCGTACTTCGACAAGGACGCCATCAAGCTCAACGAGGGCGAGTGCGCCTTCCTCGCCGCCACGCTGAAGGGCGCCACCTACTACGACCCCGCAGGCGCCACCTCCATCGACGCGGCCGCGACGCCGGAGGCCAACCGCAGGCGGGCCCAGGCCCAGATGCAGGACACCCTCGACAAGATGGTCGAGTACGGGCACCTGGACGCCGCCAAGCGGGCCACGTTCACCACGCTGCCCAAGCTGGAGAACCCGCGGTCCAACACCCAGCTGAGCGGTCAGACCGGCTACCTCGTCGACCTCGCCAACGGCTACGTGATCACCCACAGCAAGGAGACGGGGATCACGCAGGACAAGCTCCAGCAGGGTGGCTACTCGATCTACACGACCTTCGACAGGAACAAGGTCAAGCAGCTGGAGAAGGCCGTCTCCGCGGTCCAGAAGGCCAACATCAAGCCGAAGGAGCGCCCCGAGACGGACACCCACGTCCAGTTCGGCGGAGCCTCCGTCGATCCGGCCACCGGCGCCATCCAGGCGATCTACGGCGGTGAGGACGCGACCAAGCACTTCACCAACAACGCCGACCAGACCGGTGCCCAGGTGGGCTCCACGTTCAAGCCGTTCGTCCTCGCGGCGGCGATGAGCTGGGGCGTCCGCGACAAGGACCTGGGCTCCTCGCAGGCCCAGGACGAGCGCACCATCGTCTCGCCCAAGAGCCTGTTCAGCGGCAAGAACAAGCTGAAGATCAAGAACTATGACGGGACGGTCTGGAAGAACGAGAAGGGCGAGGAGTGGCTGCAGACCAACGACGGCCAGTACTCCCATGGCAGCCCGCCCAATTTCAAGATCGACCTTCGTGAGGCGATGCGCGAGTCGGTGAACTCGGCCTTCGTCCAGCTGGGCATGGACGTCGGTCTGGACAAGGTGAAGCAGGCCGCCGTGAACGCCGGCATCAAGGAGAGCAGCCTCACCGGCGCCGACTTCCCGTCGTTCTCGATCGGCATCTCCGACCCGAGCGCGATCCGGATGGCCGGCTCCTACGCCACCTTCGCCGCCAGCGGCAAGCAGCGCGACCCCTACTCGGTCCAGAAGGTCACCAGCCAGGACGGCGTGATCTACACGCACAAGACCGAGACACAGGAGGGGTTCACCTCCAAGGTCGCGGACAACGTCACGGACATCCTGAAGACCGTGGTCGAGAAGGGAACGGGTACCGCCGCGCAGTTGCCCGGCCGCGACGTGGCCGGCAAGACCGGTACCACCGACGGCAACAAGTCGGCCTGGTTCGTCGGCTACACGCCGCAGCTGTCGACCGCGATCACCATGTTCCGGTACGACGACGACGAGACCAAGAAGAACCGTACGTTCCTGAAGATGTTCGGAACGGGCGGCCAGGAGAAGATCCACGGCGCTTCGTTCCCGGCGGAGATCTGGCACGACTACATGGCTGAGGCCATGAAGAACCTGCCGAAGAAGAGCTTCCCGGAACCCGAGCCGATCGGTGAGGTCCTCAACGAGGACCCGATCCCGTCGCCCAGCCCGTCGGTCACGGAGAGTGAGGAGCCGAGTCCCTCGCCGTCCCCGAGTCTTACCGAGACGGAAGAGCCTGAGCCCTCGCCCTCCCCGAGCGACACCTGCAACAACTTCTTCGGTTGCGACAACAACTCGGGCGGTGCGAACGGCGGGGGCAACACCGACGGCGGCACCGGAACGGCGAGCCCCTCACCCTCGCCGAGCGACACCGGTGACGTCACCAGAGGCAATGGCAACGGCGGTAGTTTCTTCGGAGGATCGAGCGGTTAGTCGGGCAATCGCCGCACATAGCTGTTTCACGTGAAACATGCGGGCGTTTCACGCGAAACGAGGGCCGTCCCACCGAACCAGGTAGGGCGGCCCTCGGCGTTTTCCTAGCTCTGTACGGCAGGATGTGGGCCATGCCCAGTGCAGAATCGACGCCAGCGCGCGTGCACGAGCCTGATCCGGTGCAGCCGACCAGGAACGACGAGGTGGCCGCGGCCGGCAGTGAGCTGATCGGCGGCCCTTTGGGGCGGCGAGCCCTGACCGGGACGTCCTGGCTGTCGCCTGTACGGGTGGTCGCGCTCGTGGCCATCGGGATGTTCGCCCTCGGCCTGGTCCAGAAGGCGCCCTGCTACAACGGCGGCTGGTTCTTCGGCGCTGTCTCCCAGTACACGCACGCGTGCTACTCGGACATCCCGCACCTGTACCAGGGGCGCGGATTCGCCGACGGACTCGTGCCGTACTTCGACAAGCTCCCCGGTGACATGCAGTACCTCGAATACCCGGTCCTCACCGGAGTGTTCATGGAAGTGGCCGCCTGGCTGACACCGGGCAGCGGCAGCACCCAGCACCAGGGCCAGTGGTACTGGATGGTCAACGCGGGGATGCTGATGGCGTGCGCGGCCGTCATCGCCGTCTGTGTGGCCCGCACGCATGCCCGGCGGCCCTGGGACGGCCTGCTGGTGGCCCTGGCGCCCGCGTTCGCGCTGACCGCCACCATCAACTGGGACCTCCTGGCGGTCGCTCTGACGGCCGCGGCCATGCTGATGTGGTCGCGCGGACGGGCGCTGGCGTTCGGCGTCCTGCTGGGGCTCGCCACCGCCGCCAAGCTCTACCCCGTCTTCCTCCTGGGCCCGCTGTTCGTCCTGTGCTGGCGAGCGGGAAAGTGGCGGGACTTCGGCACGGCCCTGGGGGGTGCGGTCGTCGCCTGGCTCGTGGTGAACCTGCCGGTGATGCTCTTCGCCTTCGAAGGCTGGTCGAAGTTCTACACGTTCAGCCAGGAACGGGGAGTCGACTTCGGGTCGTTCTGGCTGATCCTGGCCCAGAACTCCAGCGATCCGCTCACCACCGACAGCGTCAACACCCTGGCCACACTTCTGGTCGTGGCGTGCGGACTGGGGATCGGGGCGCTGACGCTGACCGCTCCGCGGCGCCCCCGCTTCGCCCAGCTGGCCTTCCTGATCGTGGCGGCCTTCATCCTCACCAACAAGGTCTACTCGCCGCAGTACGTCCTGTGGCTCGTGCCGCTGGCCGTTCTGGCCCGGCCCAAGTGGCGGGACTTCCTGATCTGGCAGGCCTGCGAGGTGGCGTACTTCCTCGGCATCTGGTTGTACCTCGCCTACACGACCAGCGGAGACGCTCATAAGGGGCTGCCGACCGACGGCTATCACTGGGCGATCGGCGTCCACCTGCTGGGGACGCTCTACCTGTGCGTGATGGTGGTGCGCGACATCCTGATGCCCGAGCGGGACGTGGTCCGCCAGGCCGGGGACGACGATCCCTCGGGCGGGGTGCTCGACGGCGCGGAGGACGTCTTCGTCCTGGGTGCGGTGGCCCGTCCGGCCCGGCACGCGGTCCACTTCGAGGGACCGCAGGTGGAGTGGGGCAAGCGGGACACCGTCGACGGTTCGCCCTGAGCGAACACCCCGGAGCCCGGCGGGCCACGTGAAAGGCTGTACACGGAGACCCGTGTACGGCCTTACGTCGTCGTGGTGCTCAGCGGTCCACGATGCGGTCGAACTGCGTGGTGGTGTGACGCAGATGGGCCACCAGCTCGTCGCCGACCGTCGGCTCAGGCGCGTCCGAGGGGACGAACAGGATGGACACCTGCATGTGCGGCGGCTCGGCGAACCAGCGCTGCTTGCCACCCCAGACGAACGGCGAGAGGTTCCGGTTCACCGTGGCCAGGCCGGCGCGTGCGACGCCCTTGGCGCGCGGCATGACGCCGTGCAGGGCCTTGGGGGCCTCCAGGCCCACCCCGTGCGACGTACCGCCCGCCACGACCACCAGGAAGCCGTCGGAGGCCGCCCTCTGCTGCCGGTAGCCGAACCGGTCGCCCTTGGCGACCCGCGTGACGTCCAGGACGGCGCCGCGGTACTCGGTGGCCTCGTGGTCCCCCAGCCACAGCCGCGTGCCGATCCGGGCACGGAAGCGGGTCTGCGGGAACTGCTGCTGCAGACGGCTGAGTTCGTCGGCCTTCAGGTGGCTGACGAACATCGTGTGCAGCGGCAGCCGGGCGGCGCGCAGCCGGTCCATCCAGCCGATGACCTCCTCGACGGCGTCCGAGCCGTCGGTGCGGTCCAGCGGCAGGTGGATGGCGAAGCCCTCCAGGCGGACGTTCTCTATGGCGGCGTGCAGCTGCGGCAGGTCCTGCTCGCTGATGCCGTGCCGCTTCATCGAGGACATCACCTCGATGACCACGCGCGCGCCCACGAGGCCGTAGACACCGTCGATCGACGACACCGACCGCACGACCCGGTCGGGCAGCGGGACGGGCTCCTCACCGCGGCGGTACGGCGTCAGCACCAGCAGGTCGCCGCCGAAGTAGTCCTTGACGCGCGCGGCTTCGTAGGTCGTACCGACGGCGAGGATGTCCGAGCCCAGCCGGGTGGCCTCCTCCGCCAGCCGCTCGTGCCCGAAGCCGTAGCCGTTGCCCTTGCAGACCGGGACGAGTCCCGGGAACTGCTCCTGCACGTGCTTGTGGTGCGCCCGCCAGCGCGCGGTGTCGACGTAGAGCGTGAGCGCCATGGCCGGACCTGGAACCTTTCTCGTGGCTGCGGTGTGTCAGAGGTGGGGAGCTGCCGGGACGTACGACGTCATCGAAGCAGCTGACGGGTGATCAGCGACGCGACATGTAGATGTCGAGAGCCTTGTGGAGCAACTTGTTCAGCGGGAAGTCCCACTCGCCCAGGTACTCGGCGGCCTGTCCGCCCGTGCCGACCTTGAACTGGATCAGGCCGAACAGGTGGTCCGACTCGTCCAGCGAGTCGGAGATGCCGCGCAGGTCGTACACGGACGCGCCGAGGGCGTAGGCGTCGCGCAGCATCCGCCACTGCATCGCGTTCGAGGGGCGGAACTCACGGCCGATGTTGTCGGAGGCGCCGTAGGAGTACCAGACGTGCCCGCCGACGATCAGCATGGTCGCCGCGGAGAGGTTCACGCCGTTGTGGCGGGCGAAGTACAGGCGCATGCGGTTGGGGTCCTCGGTGTTGAGGGCCGTCCACATGCGCTGGAAGTACGACAGGGGGCGCGGGCGGAAGTGGTCGCGCACCGCCGTGATCTCGTAGAGCCGCTGCCACTCCTCGAGGTCGTGATAGCCGCCCTGGACGACCTCGACACCGGCCTTCTCGGCCTTCTTGATGTTGCGGCGCCAGAGCTGGTTGAAGTTCCTGTGGACCTCTTCGAGGGAACGGTTCGCCAGCGGCACCTGGTAGACGTAGCGCGGCTGGACGTCGCCGAAACCGGCGCCGCCGTCCTCGCCCTGCTGCCAGCCCATGCGCCGCAGCTTGTCGGCCACTTCGAAGGCCCGCGGCTCGATGAAGTCGGCCTCCACGTCCCGCAGCCGCTTCACGTCCGGGTTCTGGATGCCCGCCTTGATGGAGGAGGCCTCCCAGCGCCGGATGATCACCGGCGGACCCATCTTCACGGAGAAGGCGCCCTGGTGCTTGAGGTGCGCGAGCATCGGCTCCAGCCAGTCGGTCAGATTCGGCGCGTACCAGTTGATGACCGGTCCCTCGGGCAGGTAGGCGAGGTAGCGCTTGATCTTGGGGAGCTGGCGGTAGAGGACGAGGCCGGCACCGACGAGTTCACCGGTCCTGCCGTCGAACCAGCCGAGGCTCTCCGATCGCCACTCGGCCTTGACATCTGCCCAGGCCGGAACCTGCATGTGGCTCGCCGCCGGCAGACTCTGGATGTATGCCAGATGCTGCTCGCGGCTGATCGTCCTCAGGGTCAGGCTCATTCGGGGCGCTCCTCGGGCTGGTGTGTCCCCATGGGTACAGGGGCTCCGGCTCTCGCGCCGAAGCCTACTGCGCCTTGCGAGCGCCCCGACTGGGCGTACGGCACCTTTGCCCCGGCCGGTGGACGGCCGGGGCGTCCCGCCGGTGCGGCGGCCGGAGCCGCACGGCTGCGTCCGCCGCACCGGCGGGAGGTGCCGGGCCGGCGCCGGTCAGGTCACCAGAGGCCGCCGAAGAGGCCGCCGTGGGCCATGCCGAGGAAGAAGCCGACGCCGGAGGCACCGAGCCCCAGGATCAGGCCGAAGCGCTCACGGGTGGTCTCGGAGATCCACTGTCCGTACGCGCCGGTGAGGATCCCCACCAGGCCGGCCCACGAGCTGAGCAGGTGGAGGCTGTGGAACATCGCCGTGACGAAGGCCACCACACCCAGGACCAGGGTGACGGCCATGAGCGTGTCCTGAAGCGGATGGGGCCTGCCGTCGGTGGCGAGGAGAGAACCGGCGGTGTTGGGTCGCAATGCCTGTGCCATGAGGCACCTCCTGCGGAAAGCGGCGCACTGTAGCGCCATACACACCCGATGTGTACAGACTGACGGGCTCCGGGGCCGGATTTCAACCGGAAGCCGGTGTGCAGGTAGTCTGTACCGTCTGCACCGGTGTCTGCCCAGGCACAGCCAGGGACTCCGCCCAGCTCAGAGCGGGAACGTCGCTACGCGACCCCCGATTGTCAGTGGCGGCCGATACCGTTGCGTACGCATCACAACCCTCCTGCCACGGAACGACCGTGGCCGTTGAGTCCAAAGGAGGTGGGTTTTACATGCGTCACTACGAAGTGATGGTCATCCTCGACCCCGATCTCGAGGAGCGCGCTGTCTCCCCGCTGATCGAGAACTTCCTCTCCGTCGTCCGTGAGGGCAACGGAAAGGTGGAGAAGGTCGACACCTGGGGCCGTCGTCGTCTCTCGTACGAGATCAAGAAGAAGCCCGAGGGCATCTACTCGGTCATCGACCTGCAGGCCGAGCCTGCGGTCGTCAAGGAGCTCGACCGCCAGATGAACCTGAACGAGTCGGTCCTCCGGACCAAGGTCCTCCGCCCCGAGACCCACTGAGCTTCCCCGCTCACCTGGTCTCGGGATTCGAGTAGCAGCACCAGCAGCCAGCAGCAGCAAACCCGCCGAGAGGTTCCCCCATGGCAGGCGAGACCGTCATCACGGTCGTCGGCAATCTTGTCGACGACCCCGAGCTGCGCTTCACCCCCTCCGGTGCGGCGGTCGCGAAGTTCCGTGTCGCGTCCACTCCCCGCACCTTCGACCGTCAGACCAATGAGTGGAAGGACGGCGAGAGCCTGTTCCTGACCTGCTCGGTCTGGCGTCAGGCGGCGGAGAACGTCGCCGAGTCGCTCCAGCGAGGCATGCGCGTCCTCGTGCAGGGCCGGCTGAAGCAGCGGTCCTACGAGGACCGCGAGGGCGTCAAGCGCACGGTCTACGAACTGGACGTCGAGGAAGTCGGCCCCAGCCTGCGCAACGCCACGGCCAAGGTCACCAAGACCACCGGCCGCGGTGGCCAGGGTGGTGGCGGCGGCTTCGGCGGTGGTGGCGGCGGCGCCCAGGGCGGCGGCTGGGGCGGCGGCCCCGGCGGCGGTCAGCAGGGCGGCGGCGCTCCCGCCGACGACCCGTGGGCGACCAGCGCTCCCGCCGGTGGCAACCAGGGCGGCGGCGGTGGCGGCGGCTGGGGTGGAAACTCCGGCGGCGGTGCCGGTGGCGGCTACTCGGACGAGCCCCCCTTCTAGGCCTTCGGGCCGGTCCTCCGGGCCGGTTCGGGTCGAGGGCGGGCCGTATCCCAACTTCTTGATCACACAGGAGAATCACCATGGCGAAGCCGCCTGTGCGCAAGCCGAAGAAGAAGGTCTGCGCTTTCTGCAAGGACAAGGTCACGTACGTGGACTACAAGGACACGAACATGCTGCGGAAGTTCATTTCCGACCGCGGCAAGATCCGTGCCCGCCGCGTGACCGGCAACTGCACGCAGCACCAGCGTGACGTCGCCACGGCCGTGAAGAACAGCCGTGAGATGGCGCTGCTGCCCTACACCGCCCAGGCGCGATAAGGGAAGGGTGACCGAAAAATGAAGATCATCCTCACCCACGAGGTCTCCGGCCTCGGTGCCGCGGGCGACGTCGTCGACGTCAAGGACGGCTACGCTCGCAACTACCTGATCCCGCGGAACTTCGCGATCCGCTGGACCAAGGGCGGCGAGAAGGACGTCGAGCAGATCCGTCGTGCTCGCAAGATCCACGAGATCCAGACCATCGAGCAGGCCAACGCCGTGAAGGCCCAGCTCGAGGGCGTCAAGGTCCGCCTGGCCGTCCGCTCCGGCGACGCCGGTCGTCTCTTCGGTTCCGTCACCCCGGCCGACATCGCTTCGGCGATCAAGGCTTCCGGTGGCCCCGAGGTCGACAAGCGTCGTATCGAGCTCGGCTCGCCGATCAAGACTCTGGGCGCCCACGAGACGTCCGTGCGTCTGCACCCCGAGGTTGCCGCCAAGGTCAGCCTCGAGGTCGTCGCGGCCTGATCGCCGCGCTCGGCTCGTAGAGCTGAGAAGGGGCCGCACCCTGAAGGGTGCGGCCCCTTCCGCGTGCCTCGGCTGGTCCGTCGGCGTCGGAACGGGGGTGTTCCACGTGAAACGAAATGCCGATTTCGTGTGACGGCGTCAGCGGGTCGCACCGGTGACCAGCCAGCGCCCTGAGCGGGTCCGCAGCCAGAGGGTCAGCAGCCGGACCGCCATCATCAGGGTCATGGCTCCCCACAGTGCGGTGAGTCCGCCCCCCAGAGCGGGAACCACCAGGGCAACCGGAGCGAAGACCGCCAGGGTGAGAACCATCGCCCAGGCCAGGTAGGGGCCGTCGCCCGCGCCCATCAGCACGCCGTCCAGGACGAAGACGACGGCACAGACCGGCTGGGACAGGGCCACCACCAGCAGGGCGGGCAGCGCGGCGTCCTTGACCCCCGGGTCCCCGGTGAACAGGGGCAGGAACAACGGCCGGGCCAGGATCACGAGCAGGGCCAGGACGACGCCCGCGGCAAGACCCCACTCCACCATGCGGCGGCAGACGACTCGGGCGCCGTGGGGATCGTCGGCGCCGAGATAGCGTCCGATGATCGCCTGTCCGGCGATGGCGATGGCGTCGAGGGCGAAGGCCAGCAGACTCCACAAGGAGAGGACGATCTGATGGGCGGCGATGTCCGCGTCCCCCAGGCGGGCGGCGACGGCCGTCGCGATCATCAGTACGGCTCGCAGGGACAGCGTGCGCACCAGCAGGGGCGCACCCGCCTGGGCCGATGCCCGGATGCCGGCGGTGTCGGGGCGCAGTGAGGCGCCATGCCGACGGGCCCCCCGGACCACTACGACGAGGTAGACCGCCGCCATGCCGCACTGGGCGATGACCGTGCCCCACGCGGAGCCGGCGATGCCGAGATCCGCGCCGTAGACGAGGCCGACGTTCAGAAGGGCGTTGGCCACGAAGCCCGCCACGGCTACGTAGAGGGGCGTCCTCGTGTCCTGGAGTCCGCGCAGAACACCCGTCGCGGCGAGGACGACCAGCATGGCCGGGATACCCAGTGCGGAGATGCGCAAGTAGGTGATCGCGTACGGGGCGGCCGTCTCGGAGGCGCCGAACAGCTCGACGAGGGAGGGGGCGGCGGGGAGGACGAAGGCGATCACGGCCGCGCCGAGCAGCAGTGCCAGCCAGATCCCGTCCATGCCCTGGCGGATGGCTGCCGGGAGATCACCGGCGCCCACCCGGCGGGCGACGGCCGCGGTGGTGGCGTAGGCGAGGAAGACGAAGATGCTGACGGCTGTGGTCAGCAGAGCGGAGGCCACGCCCAGGCCGGCGAGTTGCGCGGTGCCGAGGTGGCCCACGATGGCGCTGTCGGCCAGGACGAAGAGGGGTTCGGCGACGAGCGCGCCGAAGGCCGGGACGGCCAGTGCGACGATCTCCCGATCGTGCTGTCGCCGGGTGGCCTTGGGGATCGGGGGAGCCGGTGTCATGGCCACCAATCTAATCGTCCACAGGTAAGAGATGCAATTGAGTAATGACCCTTACTTGGTGACTCCCTGTGTGTGCTCACCTGCACCCTTCGCGGAGAACTTGATCCGACTGGGGAAGTTTTTCTTCTGCACAGCCGGTGGACGGTAAAAGTCCTGGTCAGCGAGTTCAGGGAGGAGGAGAAGAGGGCTTGTTCACAGGGCTGTCCACCGGGTCGTGCACAGGTTTCGAGCAGTTCTCCACAGCATCGGGGCCGTCGTCCACATGGCCTGTGGATAACCAGATTGGCTGCCGTCGCCGTCGGGCCTACCGTGGTCCGGCGCCCGCTCCGTTCCCGGCTGTGAAAGTCCCGCAAAACTGACGCGTTCGAACCGGAGTTGGGCCCCTTAGTTGTCAGTGCCGTGCCGTAGGAATGAGAGGCGCGGCGAGGTCCGCTCCGCGGACGGGAGGAGGTGGCTCGGTTGAGCATTTCCGAGCCCTTGGACGATCCGTGGGCCGACAGCGGTCCCAGCGATCGTCTGCCTTCCTCCCGTCGGCGTGACGGGGGCCGTGGACGCGACGAACAGCACGACCGGGGCCGGGACAGCGGTGCCTGGGACGGCGGTGGGACGCCTTTCGAGCGGGTGCCGCCGCAGGACCTCGACGCCGAGCAGTCCGTGCTCGGCGGCATGCTCCTGTCGAAGGACGCCATCGCCGACGTCGTCGAGATCCTCAAGGGCCACGACTTCTACAAACCGGCGCACGAGACGATCTACCAGGCCGTCCTCGACGTCTATGCCAAGGGCGAACCGGCCGACCCCATCACGATCGCCGCCGAACTCACCAAGCGCGGCGAGATCAACAAGGTCGGCGGCGCCTCCTACCTGCATACGCTCGTCCAGACCGTGCCGACGGCGGCGAACGCCGAGTACTACGCGGAGATCGTGCACGAGCGGGCGGTCCTGCGCCGCCTGGTCGAGGCCGGCACCCGCATCACCCAGATGGGATACGCGGGCGACGACGACGTCGACGAGATCGTCAACCGTGCCCAGGCCGAGATCTACGCCGTCACCGAGCAGCGCACCAGCGAGGACTACCTGCCGCTCGGCGACATCATGGAGGGCGCCCTCGACGAGATCGAGGCGATCGGCTCGCGCAGCGGCGAGATGACCGGTGTGCCCACGGGCTTCACCGATCTCGACTCGCTCACCAACGGGCTGCATCCCGGCCAGATGATCGTCATCGCCGCCCGGCCCGCCATGGGCAAGTCCACCCTCGCCCTCGACTTCGCCCGCGCGGCCTCGATCAAGCACAACCTGCCCAGCGTCATCTTCTCCCTGGAGATGGGGCGCAACGAGATCGCGATGCGCCTGCTGTCCGCCGAGGCCCGTGTCGCCCTGCACCACATGCGCTCCGGCACGATGACGGACGAGGACTGGACGCGTCTGGCCCGCCGGATGCCCGAGGTGTCGTCCGCGCCGCTCTACATCGACGACTCGCCGAACCTGTCGATGATGGAGATCCGTGCGAAGTGCCGACGGCTCAAGCAACGCAACGACATCAAGCTCGTGATCATCGACTACCTCCAGCTGATGCAGGCCGGCGGCTCCAAACGCTCCGAGAGCCGTCAGCAGGAGGTCTCGGACATGTCCCGTAACCTCAAGCTCCTCGCCAAGGAGCTAGAGGTCCCGGTGATCGCGCTCTCCCAGCTCAACCGTGGTCCCGAACAGCGCACGGACAAGAAGCCGATGGTGTCCGACCTGCGTGAGTCCGGCTCCATCGAGCAGGACGCCGACATGGTGATCCTGCTGCACCGCGAGGACGCGTACGAGAAGGAGTCGCCGCGCGCGGGCGAGGCGGACATCATCGTCGGCAAGCACCGTAACGGTCCGACGGCCACGATCACGGTGGCCTTCCAGGGCCACTACTCGCGCTTCGTGGACATGGCGCAGACCTGAGCGCGTGCCCTCGGCGAAATGGGCTCGACGCGGGCCGCACCGCCGGGTGGACTGAGCCCATGACGACACCTCTGGAAGAGCTGCTTCCCGGTACCCGGCGGGCGCTGCTGCACCGGATCGCCGTGGCCCAGTCCGAGGGACGGGCCCCCTCGCTGGTCGCCGCGGTGGTGCGGGACGGGCAGGCCATGTGGCACGGGGCGCGGAGCTCGGTCGACGGGCACGCCCCGGACGAGACGGTGCAGTACCGGATCGGCTCGATCACCAAGACCTTCACCGCCGTTCTCGTGCTGCGGCTGCGCGACGAGGGGGCGCTCGGCCTCGAGGACCCTCTGGAGAAGCACCTTCCGGGCTCGGGCACCGGGGAGGCGACCGTCGGCCAACTGCTCGCCCACACGGGCGGCTTGGCGGCCGAGACGCCCGGCCCGTGGTGGGAGCGCACTCCTGGCTCGCTGCGTCCCCACCTCTCCGACGTCCTCGGCGACCGGCCCGCTCCGCATCCGCCGGGGCGTCGTTTCCACTACTCCAACCCTGGCTACGGTGTCCTCGGCGCTCTCGTCGAAGAACTCCGCGGTGCTCCCTGGGGCGAAGTGCTACGACGAGAAGTGCTCGAACCCCTGGGCCTGGAACGGACGAGTGTGCGGCCGGTCACCCCGCACGCGGGTGGCTGGGCGGTGCACCCCTGGGCCGACGTGATGCTCCCCGAACCCGCCGAGGACTTCGGCCGGATGGCCGCGGCCGGTCAGCTCTGGTCCACCAGCGGGGATCTGGCGCGGTTCGCCGCCTTCCTGGTCCGGGGGGACGACAGGGTGCTGAGCGCGGAGACGCTCAAGGAGATGCGGACGCCCGCGGCGCCGGCCGAAGTCACCGACCTCGCGGACGGTGGCATGTACGGGCTCGGAATGCGGATCGAGAGCCTGGGCGGGCGGGTGCTCGTGGGGCACTCGGGGTCGGTGCCGGGATTCCTGGCCGCTCTCACGATCAGCGTGGCCGACGACGTCGCCGCCGTGGTCCTGGCCAATTGCACGTCAGGGCCGATGGTGACCCAGGTGGCCGGCGACCTCGTACGCATCGTGGCCGAGACCGAGCCGCGGATCCCCGAGCCCTGGCGGCCGCTGCGGGACGTCGACCGGTCCGTTCTGGAGCTGGCGGGCCAGTGGTACTGGGGGACCGGTCCGTTCGCCCTGCGGGTCGCGGCCGGTGGTCACCTCTCGCTCGGGCCGCTCTCCGGCGGTGGGCGACGCTCACGGTTCCGGGCGAACGGTGACGGAACGTGGTCGGGCCTGGAGGGATACTTCGCCGGCGAGACCCTGCGGGTCGTACGGCGGCCGGACGGCACCGTGGACCATCTCGATCTCGGATCGTTCGTGTTCACCCGCCGGCCGTACGACAGTGAGGCCGATGTGCCCGGCGGTGTGGACGCGGAGGGGTGGCGAGGGATCGGCTAGCGCTCCGCAGAGAGGGGCAAGGTGTCGTGTTCCACGTGAAACACGACATCTCGTTCCAGGGATGCCCAGCTCCTGACCTGGTCGCCCTTCAGAGCTGGAGTTTGAAGCCGACGTGCGAGGCCTCGAACCCCAATCGCTCGTAGAAGCGGTGGGCGTCGGTACGCGTGCCGTCGGAGGTCAGCTGGACCAGTCGGCAGTTCTCCCGCCGGGACTCCTCGATCGCCCACTCGATGAACCGTGTGCCAAGGCCGCTGCCGCGCTCGTCGGCGTGGACGCGTACGCCCTCGATGATCGATCTGGTCGCCCCGCACCGGGAGAGGCCGGGCACGATCGTCAGCTGGAGGGTGCCCACGACCCGTTCCTCACGTACGGCCACGACCAGGCGCTGGTTCGCATCGGCGCTGATCCGCTCCAGCGCGCTCAGATAAGGGGCGAGGTCGTCCGGCGACTCACGCCTGGCGCCGAGAGGGTCGTCCGCGAGCATGCCGACGATCGCGGGAACGTCCTCGGCGACGGCGGCGCGTATTTCAAGATCTCCCATGACCGCACCCTACGCAGTGACGGGTGCCTTCAGGGACTCCACGACCCGGACCAGCGGGGCCAGTTCCGGATTCTTCGCCGTCTCGTCGAGAGCCTTGCGAAGGGCGGCGTCGTTGGTGGGACGGGCCTCGTCCAGCAGCTTCAGACCTGCCTCGGTGACGTTCGTGTAGATGCCGCGGCGGTCGGTGGGGCACAGGTACCGCTCGAGCAGGCCGCGGTCCTCCAGCCGGGTGACCAGTCGGGTGGTGGCGCTCTGGCTGAGGACGACGGCGTCGGCGACCTGCTTCATCTGCAGGTGTCCCCCCTCACCGTCGTGCTGGCGGCTGAGCACGTCGAGGAGGGAGTACTCGCGCACGCTCAGGTCGTGCCGGGCCTGCAGAGCGCGCTCGATATGGGCCTCGATCCTGCCGTGAAGCAGGGAGAGGGCGCACCAGCCCTGAGCGAGAGCGGTGAGTGCGGGGTCCGTCGCAGTCATGGGTGTCCTCCTCCGTCCCGGTGCGGCTGGATCCCAGGATAGGGCACTGCCGCAATAGACTGCGGTTGCATGTAGCCCGCGTCTGCAACTATTGTGAACGCACGCAAAGAGCTCCTGCAATCTTCTGGAAGGTCTCCCCACCATGCCTCTCGCGCTTCTGGCCCTCGCGATCGGGGCCTTCGGCATCGGCACGACCGAGTTCGTGATCATGGGCTTGCTGCCCGAGGTCGCGGGCGACTTCGGTGTCTCCATCCCCACGGCCGGCTTTCTGGTGACCGGTTACGCGCTCGGCGTCGTGCTCGGCGCCCCGCTGATGACCGTCCTCGGCACCAAGGTGTCCCGCAAGCGGATGCTGATGCTGCTGATGGGCTTGTTCGTCGTCGGCAACCTCCTGTCGGCCGTCGCCCCGGTCTTCGCCGTCATGCTGGTCGGCCGGGTCGTCGCCTCGCTCGCCCACGGCGCGTTCTTCGGCATCGGCTCGGTCGTCGCGGCGGACCTGGTCGCCCCGGACAAGAAGGCCGGCGCCATCGCGATGATGTTCACGGGGCTCACCGTCGCCAACGTCGTCGGCGTCCCGCTGGGCACGTTTGTCGGGCAGACCGTCGGCTGGCGCGTGACCTTCGGGATCGTCGCCCTGCTCGGCGTCCTCGGACTGGCGGGCATCGCCCGGCTGGTGCCCGAGCTGCCCCGCGTGGAAGGTGTGAGCCTGCGACACGAACTGGCCGCGTTCAAGAACACCCAGGTCCTGCTCGCCATGGCGATGACCGTCCTGGGCTTCGGCGGTGTCTTCGCGGCCATCACCTACATCGCGCCGATGATGACCCATGTCGCCGGCTTCGCCGAGGGCTCCGTCACCTGGCTGCTGGTCCTCTTCGGGCTCGGCATGGTCGTCGGCAACCTCGTCGGCGGCAGGTACGCCGACCGCGCCTTGATGCCGCTGCTGTACGTCTCCCTCGGCAGCCTGGCGGTCGTCCTGGCCCTCTTCACCCTCACCGCGCACGACAAGGTCCTCGCGGCCGTCACGATCGTCCTGATCGGCGCTCTCGGGTTCGCCACGGTCCCACCGCTCCAGAAGCGCGTCCTCGACCAGGCGCACGGTGCCCCCACGCTCGCCTCGGCGGTGAACATTGGTGCCTTCAACCTCGGCAACGCCCTCTCCGCCTGGCTCGGCGGCCTCGTCATCGCCGCGGGCCTCGGTTACACCGCCCCGAACTGGGTCGGTGCCGCCCTTGCCGTGGCGGCTCTCGTCCTCGCTCTCGTCTCGGCCGCACTGGAGCGCCGTGACAGCACCGCCGGCGCCCTCGCCACCGGGCGGACCCCGGCCGAACGGCCGGCCGCCCTCCACCACTGAGCCGCTCCACGGCGCGGAGCCAGGGTGGTCCCCGCGCCTGCCGGCGCACCGCATGCCCTCAGAAAACCCGCGAGGAACTCCCTACGGGGATCCCCGCAGAAGAAACGTCCCAAGGAGAAATCCCCTCATGACCACCACCGCCTTCGCGCCCCTGACCGTCCAGGATGCCGACGCCCTCCTCACGGCCGCCCGCCGCGCGGCTGAAGCCGCCGGGGTCGCGGTCAGCGTCACCGTCCTGGACGCGGGCGGTCATCTGCTGGCTTTCCGCCGGGACGACCGCGCGGTGCTGATCTCCGGCGAGACGAGCACGCGCAAGGCCTACACGGCGCTCCAGTTGAACACCCCCACCGCCGACCTCGTCGACGCGGTCCAGCCCGGCGGTCTGTTCCACACCCTGCCCACCGCACTGGACAGGCCGCTGTTGTTCATCGCGGGCGGCGTGCCGGTCCACCGTGACGGACGCCTGATCGGGGCCGTGGGTGTGGGCGGCGGTGCGCCGGAGCAGGACCACGGCTTCGCCACCGCGGCCGTGCAGGTGCTGGCCTGACCCCTCCCCCATGACGGCGGGTGGGTCTGCAGCCCTCCGGCAGATGGACGTGCGCCGGTGTCCGAAACATCTCGGACACCGGCCTTTGCGCCTTCGGCCGCCTCAGCCGGCCGCCACCGTGAGGGGAGCGAACCGCCGCCTCCAGTCGCCGGGCAGTTCGTCGAAGCCGTGGGTCATGACGGCGTTGAAGGCGACCGAAGCCAGACCCCGTTCCTTGGCCCAGCTCAGCAGTTCCTCGTGCCGGACGTCGATGTCGGTGCGCAACGGCCGGTCGGAATGCTCTGCCAGGGACGTCAGGAGCGCTTTCGCCGTCTCGGTGTCGTGGGCGATCAGCGGTCCCACGACATGGGTGTCCATGTTGGGCCAGGCGGCGGTGTAGCCGATGATCCGGCCGCCGTCCTCGGCGACCCGCAGCTGGTCGGCGAAGGCCGGCAGCCGCGCGATCACCGGGGTGCGGTCGGCACCGAACACCTCCTCGTCCAGGCGGAGGATCGTGGGGAGGTCCTCCGCCGTGGCCGCCCGCGTCATGACGCGGGGTTTCGGCCCGCCGGGCGTGAAGTGGCCGACCACCATCTCGGCGCGGCCCGTGACCTTGAACCCCAGCTCCTCGTAGAGCGGACGGCCGTTCGGCGTCGCGTGCAGCATCAGCGGTGTCGTGCCCATCGTGGAGGTGATGTGCCGCATGAGCCGACGGCCGACGCCCTGCCGGGCGTGCCGTTCGGCGACCAGCACCATGCCGACGGCACCGAAAGCCGGCCGGCCGTGGGGGCCGTACTCGGTGACCACGCAGGCGCTGACGAGGCCCCCGTCCGGGTCGTCGATGCCGTAGCCCTTTCCAGCGGTGAGGAGGAGGCCCCACTTGTGTTCCTCGCGGGGCCACCCCCTGTCCTCTGACAAGTCGGCACAGGCGATGAGATCACGGCGTGTCAGACGGCGGACGGGGAGAGCGGCGAGGGAAGGAGTCGGCACGCAGGTCAGGCTGTCCGACCGGCACCGGTGACGTCCACCCGTTTCCCCGCGGTCCCCTGTGCTTTTGGCCAACTCCTGGCCCACCGGTTCACCCCAGGTCGGGCGCGTGCATGGCGCGTACACCCTCGATGTTGCCGTCGAGGTAGTGCCGCAGGGACAGCGGAACGAGGTGGACGGAGGCGATACCGACCCGGGTGAACGGCACGTGGACGATCTCGTACTCTCCGACGGGTTCCTCGATCTCGGGACCGTGCCGCAGGGCGGGGTCCATGGACTCCAGCCGGCAGACGAAGAAGTGCTGCACCTTCACGCCGGTCGCGCCACCGTCCTCGCCGATGTGCTCGACGGTGTCGACGAAGCAGGGGACGACTTCGGTGATCTTGGCGCCGAGCTCCTCGTACACCTCGCGGTGCAGGGCGTCGACGACGGTCGTGTCCTCGGGTTCGACCCCGCCACCGGGCGTGACCCAGTACGGATCGAGGCCGGGTTTGCTGCGTTTGATCAGGATCAGGTCGTCGCCGTCCAGCAGAACGGCGCGCGCGGTGCGCTTGACCACAGGTCGGACGGTCATGGGAGGAATGTGGCCCGGCTGGTTCCACGTGAAACATCCCGCATCGTCACCGCACGGGCCCGGTCCGTGATGACCGGACGAGCCGGTTCAGCACCAGTCGGCCGCGGCCCTCAGCAGCCAGTCGTGCGTCCGCGCGATGAGCGGCATCGCCAGCGTGCCGGTGCGCACCACCAGGACGTAGGTCCGCAGCGGCGGCACCGCCGGACGGTGCAGTTCGACGACGTCCCCGCGGTCCAGGGCGGCCGCGCACAGATAGCGGGGCAGCACCGCCAGACCCGCGCCCGCGGTCACACAGGCCAGGACGGCACGCAGGTCGGGGACGATGACGGTACCGGCGGCCGCGGGCCGGGAGTCGAAGACGGACGCCCAGTAGCGGGAGACGAACGGCAGCGACTCATGGACCTCGACCACGGGAAGGCCTTCCAGAGCGGCTGCCCCCGCACGGTACGGCTTCCCCGTGCCGGTCGGCCCGGCCCGGCCCGGCGCGGCCACCAGGACGTGCTCCTCGTCGCACAACGGAGTGGCGGTGAGCAGGGTGCCGCGCGGCCGGACCGTGGTGATGGCGAGGTCGTGATGCCCCGCGGCCAGTCCGTCCAGAACCTCCTCGGCGTTTCCGAAGGAGGCGCGCAGGGTGAGCCCCTCCCTGCCCTCACCGGTCAGCTCGGCGAGGGCGGGAAGGGCACGCTCGGCGGTGAACTCGGGCGGCCCGGCGAGATGCAGGGTCCCCGTGGAGGACTCCTCGTCGAGGCCGGTCTCGGTGATCTCCACGAGGGCGTCGAGGTGCGGGGCGACCTTGTGGGCGAGTTCGTCCCCGATGGTCGTCGGTGTCACGCCGCGGGCCTGACGCAGGAACAGGGGGCGGCCGAGCTGTCGCTCCAGGGTGCGGATCTGGGAGGTGACGGCCGGCTGGGACAGGCCCAGCAGAGCGGCGGCGCGGGTGAAGGAACCGGCCCGGTGCACGGTCACGAAGGTGCGCAGCAAGGCCAGATCCATGGCGGGCGCTTCCCTTCCCTGCCTTTCCACCGGGCTTGAGGCAGGGCCCAACCATAAATAAGTCGATAGGTCTCTGTCGCTACCGTGATTGGACACTGACACGGAGTCAACTAGCCTGGTGCGCACGGTTCTTCGCGCGTGGAACCGCTGACGGTCCGAGCCACGAGGGGGGAGGCTCGGACCGTCCCCGTACGGCGGGACACCCGGCGGGTGTCCGTGAGCCGGTCATCGTGCCGACTCCTCCAGCGCGCGCAGTACGTCCGCCACCAGGTCCTCCGGGTCCTCGGCGCCGACCGACAGCCGGATGAAGCCCTCGGGCACCGCGTCCCCTCCCCAGCGTCCACGACGCTCGGCGGTGGAGCGCACCCCACCGAAGCTCGTCGCGTCGTCCACGAGCCGCAACCCGTCGAGGAAACGTTCGGCACGCGTGCGCGTGGGCAGCGTGAAGGAGACGACGCACCCGTAGCGCCGCATCTGCCGCGAGGCCACCTGGTGCGACGGATCGTCCGGCAGCCCCGGGTACCGCAGGTGGGTCACCTCGGGCCTGTCCCGCAGCGCCCGGGCCACGGCCAGTGCGGTGGAACTCTGCCGGTCCACCCGCATCTGCAGCGTGGCGATCGACCGGTGCGCGAGCCAGGCCTCCATGGGACCCGGGATCGCTCCGACGATCTTGCGCCAGCGCCGCACGGCGGTCATCGGCTCGCCGGAACGCCCGGTGACGTAGCCGAGGAGGACGTCGCCGTGCCCTGTGAGCTGCTTGGTGCCGCTCGCCACCGAGAAGTCGGCGCCCAGTTCCAGCGGGCGCTGTCCGAGCGGTGTCGCCAGCGTGTTGTCGACGGCCACCAGGGCGCCACGTGCGTGTGCCGCCTCGACGAGACGCCGGATGTCGCACACGTCCAGGCCGGGGTTGGACGGAGACTCGATCCACAGCAGCTTCGCGCCGGCGAGGGCGTCGAGCTGGGCGTCGCCGCCGGTCGGCGCGGTGCGCACCTCGATGCTGTACGCCTCCAGCTGGGCTCGGACCAGGGAGAGCGCCTGATAGCCGTCGTCGGGCAGGACGACGGTGTCCCCGGTGCGCAGCGCGGAGAAGAGCACGGACGAGATCGCCGCCATGCCGGAGGCGAACACGAGGCTCTCGACGCCGTCCTGCCCCGGTGCCTCCAGCTCGCCGAGGGCGCGCTCCAGATGTGTCCAGGTCGGGTTCTCGTCACGGCCGTAGGTGTACGGCCCCGTGGGCTCGCCGGGCAGGTGGAAGTGCGCGGCGAACACCGGTCCGGGCAGGGTCGGTTCGTACTTGACCGGTTCCGGAAGACCCGCCCGCACCGCGCGCGTGCCCTCACCGGAGCCCGCGACGGCGTCCCCGCCCGCGATGGACTCACTCATGCCATTCGTCCTTCCCTGTCCGCGCGAATCGCGGCGAGCAGACCCGCGCTCGCCTCCTCCACCATCTGCAGGCACTCCTCGAAGCCGTCCCGGCCTCCGTAGTACGGCTCGGGAACGTCCAGGTCGGCTGCGGCGGGGTCGTACGCGCGCAGCAGCCGGACCTTCTGGGCGTCCTCGTCGGTCGGGGCGAGACGGCGCAGGGCCCTGAGGTGTCCGCCGTCCAGGGCGACCACGAGGTCCAGGCGGCCGAACCAGGACTGTTCGAACACGCGGGCCGTGTGCTCGACGGTGTAGCCGTTCTCCTCCAGGACGGAGACGGCGCGCGGGTCGGCCCCCTCGCCAGCGTGCCAGCCGTCCGTGCCGGCACTGTCGACCTCGACCGCGTCGCCGAGGCCGGCTTCGGCGACGCGCGCGCGGAAGACGGCCTCGGCCATCGGGGAGCGGCAGATGTTGCCGGTGCAGACGAAGCAGACGCGGTACCTCATCGTGTGCTCAGTCCTCGTCGGGCAGGACGACGTTCAGTGCCCAGGAGACGACGGATATGACCAGGCCGCCCAGGACCGCGGTCCAGAAACCCTCGACATGGAAGCTGACGTCGAACCGGTCCGCCAGCCACGAGGTGAGCAGCAGCATCAGAGCGTTCACGACCAGGGTGATCAGGCCGAGCGTGAGGATGAAGAGGGGGAAGGTCAACACCTTCACCACGGGCTTCACCAGGAAGTTGACCAGGCCGAACAACAGCGCCACCACGATCAGGGTGCCGGCCTTCTCGCCCGTTCCGGCACCGGTCAGCGTGATCTTGTCGAGCAGCCAGACGGAGACCGCCAGGGCGCCTGCGTTGGCGATCGTCTTGACTACGAAATTCTTCATGTGTCTGATCGTGGCAGAACTGATCGACCAGGAGGGCGGGCGAGGGCGATGAAGGCATTCCGGTTGGATGAACTGGAGGCGGAACGAGCCGCCAACGACGGCGCCTACCTGCAATTCCTGCGCGAACGGAACATGTCGGTCGGGCTTTACGCGCTCGATGCCGGGGACCACGACCCGCAGAAACCGCACGACCAGGACGAGGTCTACTTCGTCGTGAGCGGCCGCGCCTCCCTCACGGTCGGTCTGGAGACCACCCAGGTCGCGCGTGGGAGCGTCGTGTACGTGCCGGCCGGAGTCGCCCACAAGTTCCATCACATCAGCGAGGACCTGCGGGTCCTGGTGGTGTTCTCGCCGCCGGAGGGCTGAGCCGCTCCGTCCGGAAGCGAAGACGCCGCCTCGGGGTTCCCTCAGGGATCGGTCAGGGGAGGACCGGGGGTGCGCGGCCCCCGCGGGCACCCCTTCGGGACCTAGCATCGACGGTGGGACAGGAAAGATCCGGGCCGTCGGTGGCACCGGACACCGGACAGACGAGGACAGAGGACGATGCGAGAGATCTTCGCGGGACTGCCGTGGTGGGTGAAGTGGGTGGCGGTGCCCGTCATCGCGCTGGTCGTGTTCGGCGGCCTGATAGCGAGCGTCGTCGGCTTCGTGATCGGCCTGCTCTTCAAACTGCTGGTCTTCGTGGCACTGGTCGGCGGACTGATCTACGTGGTCCGGAAGTTCACGGCGGGTTCCTCCTCACGCGGCGACTGGTGAGCGGTGCGGGGAGCAGGCACCGGTGACAGCGGTCGCCGGTTCCCTCGGCCGGGGGAAGTTTTCCGGACAGCGGGACCGTCTGCGGTGACGGGACGTTAAAGTCCGGAACCCTTCGCGGGGTCACACCCCGCGAGCGGCCCCCGCCCTCCCGTGTTCCCCGCACGGGCCGCCCTCTCGAACTTCGGGAGTGACCCTTGGCCACGGCTGACACCGCAGCATTCGCGGCACCTCACCCGCCTCCCGCCCGCACGCGTTCCACCGCCCCTCTGCTCCAGCGGCCCGCGGGCCGAGGCGTCCCGGAACAGCCCCAACCCGCGGCGACACTCATCGGATCCGTGCAGCGCGCCATGCGGCTGCTGGAATCCGTGGCCCGCCACCACGGTGGGGCTCCGGCGAAACAACTCGCCCGCGAGACCGGTCTGGCGCTGCCCACGGCGTACCACCTGCTGCGCACCCTCGTGTACGAGGGCTATCTGCGGCGCGACAAAGGGATGTTCTTCCTCGGTGAGGCGGCCGAGCGCCTGGGTGGCAGCGGAGCCGCGCAGAAACGTCGCAGCACCGTGGTCGCCACCCTCGCGCACTGGCGCGATTCGATCGGCGCCCCGGTGTACTACGCCCGCTACCAGGACGGCGAGATCGAGGTCCTGTGCGTCTCCGACACCCCGGGCAGTCCGGCCGTCGAGGAATGGGCCGACTTCCGGGAGACCGGACACGCGCACGCCATCGGTCAGTGCCTGTTGGCCCAGTTGGACGAGAGATCCCGTCGGGACCACCTGGACCGTTATCCCGTGCAGTCGATCACTCCGTACACCGTCCGGGACGATCACACCCTGTTGCGGCGGCTGGCCCGCATGCGGCGGACGGAGGCCGTCGTGGAACGACAGGAGTACGCGCTGGGCGCGGTGTGCGCCGCGATCCCGATCACCGTGGGCACGACCGCCGCCACGGTGGCCATCTCCCTCCCCGCGCATCAGGCAGGCCGGCTGCCGACGGCGGTGCAGCGGTTGCAGAGCGAGGCGGAACGGATGCTGGGGTCACTTGCCGTCTCTATCAGCATCTGAAAACTCACTCCTTGTGATCTGTTGTGCACTTTGAGCAAGATGCCAGCAGTGTCAGGGGTTCATTCCCAGCCAGTCGACGGCTATGACGGGACAGGGCGATGCGCGAGTCCGTGCAGGCAGTAGAGGCAGAGGTCATGATGAGCTTTCTCGTCTCCGAGGAGCTCTCTTTCCGCATCCCGGTGGAACTGGGCTATGAGACCTGCGATCCGTACGTCGTACGGCTCACTTTTCATCTGCCCGGTGATGCGCCGGTGACCTGGGCGTTCGGTCGTGAACTGCTCATCGACGGGGTGGGCAGGCCGTGCGGCGAGGGAGACGTGCGTGTCTCGCCGGCCGACCGGAATCTTCTGGGTGAAGTGCTGATCCGCCTTCAAGTGGGCGGTGACCAGGCGGTCTTCCGCTCGTCGGCGGCTCCGCTCGTGGCCTTCCTCGACCGGACCGACAAACTGGTCCCGTTGGGGCAGGAAGGCGCTTTCGCCGACTTCGACGCCCATCTCGACGAGGCCTTGGACCGGATCCTGGCGGAGGAACAGAGCGCCGGGTGAGGTCTGGCGGCAGGTGGTGGCACGTCGGTGAAGTAACGCTTCTGCTGGAACGGTGCCAGAGGTTCGCCGATCGGCCCACCGTGATCGGTGCGCCCCGGTCGGCGAAGTGGCGTGCCCGGGGTCGGCGAAGTGGTGTGCCCGGGGAGGAAGTCGTCCCGGGTGAGCGAAGGAGGCGTTGCTTCCGGTGCCTCCTTCGCGCACCCGGGAGACTCGGCGATTCAGCGCTTGCGGCGCCTTCCCCTGCCGCCCCGCGCGCTCTGCGGGGCCGGACCCGGCGTACCGGCCGACGCCGTCCCCGATGCCACCGGCGCCGTCGGTGCCGCCACGGTGGGCGCACCCGCACCCGACCGGTCCGCCGACACCACGAGCGCGGCGAGTGCCGTGGTCACCGGAACCGACGCGACCAGGCCGATCGAACCGACCAGCGTGCGCACGATCTCCTCGGCGACCAGTTCGCTGTTGGCGACCGTGCCGACGCTGCTCTGCGCGATGGAGAACAGCAGCAGCAGCGGCAGGGCGGCGCCGGCGTAGGCCAGGACGAGCGTGTTGACCACGGACGCGATGTGGTCGCGACCGATCCGGATGCCCGCCCGGTACAACCCCCGCCAGCCCATCGTGGGGTTGGCCTCGTGGAGCTCCCAGACCGCCGACGTCTGGGTGACCGTCACGTCGTCCAGGACACCGAGCGATCCGATGATGATCCCGGCGAGCAGCAGACCGCTCATGTCGATCGTCGGGTACAGGCCGTGAATCAGACCGGTGTTGTCGTCCGTGTTGCCGGTGAGCGCGGCCCAGTCGACGAACCAGGAGCCCAGGACTCCGATCAGCAGCAGGGAGATGAGGGTGCCCAGAACCGCCACGGAGGTACGGGCCGACAGACCGTGACACAGGTAGAGAGCGATCAGCATGATGGCGCTCGACCCCACGACCGCCACCGCGAGCGGGTTCGAGCCCTGCAGGATCGCGGGCAGGACGAAGAAATTCAGCACCATGAAGCTGATGGCCAGCGAGACCAGCGCCATGACACCTCGCAGCCGCCCGACGACCACGACGGCGACGGCGAAGATGAGGGCGAGCAGGGTCAGCGGGACGCGGCGGTCCACGTCGGTGACCGAGTACTGGAGGTCTTCGGGCGCGGAGGGTTCGTAGGCGACCACGACCTTCTGCCCCTCGTGCAGCTGCCGTGACTGGTCGGGCTGGACGATCTCCGTGAAAGTGCGCCCCTTGTCCGCGCCGGTGTCCACGCGGATCGTCGCCTTCTTGCAGGTGCCGCTCTCCTGCTGGACCGCGGAGGAGCCTTCAGCGGTGGAGGTGTCACCGGTGGGGGTGCCGCCCGAGGCGTTCGCCGACGAGCAGCTGATGCTCTCGACGTCGGAGACCGTCGCCCGCTGCGTCTGCCGGTCGAAGCCGACGCCGGTGCGCTCGTGCGCCGGAGCACCGCCGGGCCACAGCACGACCAGACCGGCGAGCACGGCCACGGCGAAGGGGATGAGAACAGCCGCGATGACCTTGCGCAGATGCCGGGAGACGGGGGCGGCAGGGCCGTGACTGTGACTGTGCCCATGACCGCCGCCCGGGCCGGGGACATGGCCGCCGTGTCCATGGCCGCCGTGCCCGTCGCCGGGGCCGTGCCCATGGCCGCCGCTTCCGCCGTTGCCTCCGTTGCCGGCACCGGCGCCGTGACCGTGATCCGCACGGGGAGCCCCGCCCTGGCCGACGCCGGGTGTGTGCGCACCGTGTCCGGACAGGTGTCCGGGGCCCCCGCCGAAGTCCTGCCCCGCGCCGAGGCCTTGCCCCCTGCCGGAGGCTTGTCCGCCCTCGGAGTCGAAGCCGTACCCGCCGTCGGGGCCCGCCTCCAGGCCCGGATTCGCACTCAGACCTGGACCGGCGCCCGGTCCCGGCCCGGTACCCGGCCGAGGGCCCGGTCCGTGAGCGGAACCACCACCGGGACCGTGCCCTTGTCCTCGTCCGGGGCGTCCGGCGGGAGGAACGC
Organism: Streptomyces sp. NPDC031554; assembly: GCF_055580685.1. NCBI lineage: Bacteria > Bacillati > Actinomycetota > Actinomycetes > Kitasatosporales > Streptomycetaceae > Streptomyces > Streptomyces sp. NPDC031554. Next base: position 565,876 of record NZ_JBVIKX010000003.1, read on the forward strand.
CCGGCCCGCGGGGCTGTTCGGGTGGTGGGAACGGAGGGTGGGGTGTCGTGGTCACCGCCCGATCATCGCAAGAACGGTCGAGGCCCACTGTTCACCGCGCCACAAAGGACGCTAGCGTGGAGGCACTTTTGCACACGCGGGAGCTCGGAGCACCGGGCTGAGAGGGCGCTGACCTCCGTCTTCGCGATGTTTCACGTGGAACGTCACCAGCACCGAGTGATGTTTCACATGAATCGTCGGCAGACGGAAGCCGCTGCGTCGACCGCTGAACCTGTTACCGGGTAATGCCGGCGTAGGGAGTAGGTCTCATGACCAACAAGGACGCACGCACGCCTGCCTCCGCGCAGATCTCCGACGAGGTCTCCGGCGACAAGGAGGCCGGGAAGTCCATCGGATGGCACAAGGCGTACGTCGAGGGCCCGCGCTCCGACCTGCGCGTGCCGGTCCGTCAGGTGCACCTCACCAACGGGCAGTCGGTCACGCTGTACGACACCTCCGGCCCGTACACCGATCCGCTCGTCGAGACGGACGTCCGCAGGGGACTGCCACCACTGCGGGAGAACTGGGTCATCGCCCGCGGCGACACGGAGGAGTACGCGGGCCGCCCCGTCCGTCCGGAGGACGACGGGATCAAGCACACCTCGCCGCGCGGCGGACTGCGCAACCTCGACGCCGTCTTCCCGGGACGGCCGCGCCTGCCTCGCCGAGGCCGGGACGGGCAGGCGGTCACCCAACTCGCCTATGCGCGCCGGGGAGAGGTCACACCGGAGATGGAGTACGTGGCCGTCCGGGAGAACGTGGAGCCCGAGGTCGTCCGTGAGGAGATCGCGGCCGGCCGCGCGGTGCTGCCCGCCAACGTCAACCACCCGGAGATCGAGCCGATGATCATCGGCAAACGGTTCCTGGTGAAGGTCAACGCCAACATCGGCAACTCGGCGGTGACCTCCTCCATCGAGGAGGAGGTCGAGAAGATGACCTGGGCCACCCGGTGGGGCGCCGACACGGTCATGGACCTGTCCACCGGCCGCAACATCCACACCACCCGTGAGTGGGTGCTGCGCAACTCACCGGTCCCCATCGGCACGGTGCCGCTCTACCAGGCACTGGAGAAGGTCGACGGCCGAGCCGAGGAACTGACCTGGGAGATCTACAAGGACACGGTGATCGAGCAGGCCGAGCAGGGCGTGGACTACATGACCGTCCACGCGGGCGTGCGCCTGCCGTACGTCCCGCTGACGGCGAACCGCAAGACCGGCATCGTCTCCCGTGGTGGTTCGATCATGGCCGCGTGGTGCCTGGCCCACCACAAGGAATCGTTCCTCTACGAGAACTTCGAGGAACTCTGCGAGATCCTCGCGGCCTATGACGTCACCTACTCGCTGGGCGACGGACTGCGTCCCGGTTCGATCGCGGACGCCAACGACGAGGCACAGTTCGCGGAGTTGCGCACCCTCGGGGAACTCAACCGCATCGCGAAGCGTTTCCATGTTCAGACCATGATCGAAGGCCCGGGGCATGTCCCGATGCACAAGATCAAGGAGAACATCGACCTTCAGCAGGAGATCTGCGATGAAGCTCCGTTCTATACGCTCGGACCGCTGACGACGGACATCGCCCCGGCGTACGACCACATCACCTCCGGCATCGGTGCCGCGATGATCGCCTGGTGGGGCACGGCGATGCTCTGCTACGTCACGCCCAAGGAACACCTGGGCCTGCCCAACCGCGACGACGTCAAGACCGGCGTCATCACCTACAAGATCGCCGCCCACGCGGCCGACCTGGCCAAGGGCCACGCCGGTGCGCAGGAGTGGGACGACGCGCTGTCCGACGCCCGGTTCGAGTTCCGGTGGGAGGACCAGTTCAACCTGGCTCTCGACCCGGACACCGCCCGGGAGTTCCACGACGAGACCCTGCCGGCCGAACCGGCGAAAACGGCCCACTTCTGCTCGATGTGCGGGCCGAAGTTCTGCTCGATGAAGATCTCCCAGGACATCCGCCGTGAGCACGGAGGCAGTCGGGAGGAAGCCGAGGAGGGAATGGCGCAGAAGTCCAAGGAGTTCGCGGCCGCGGGCAATCGGGTCTATCTGCCGATCGCGGACTGACATGCGGTGACGACGCCGCTGCCGTGCCGGTCCAGGGCACGGCAGCCGGGTCGCGGTGCTCAGGTCGGGGGCGGCGGCCGGACCGAGGGCGGGATGCGGGCGGCCGGCCATGGGTTTTCGTTCGGAAGAGGTGCTTCTGCGGTGCGGCTCGGCAGACTGGTGTCATGACAGCGCAACCCATGAGCAAGGGCGCCAACCTGCCGGTCGACGTGCCGTCCGTACACATCGAGATCAGTTGGTCCGAACAGGGCGGCGGGCCGGACGTGGACGCCTCGGCCCTGTTGCTGACGGCCGCCGGCAAGGTGCGCGACGACGCGGACTTCGTCTTCTACAACCAGCCGCGGCACGCCTCCGGAGCCGTGCGCCACCTGGGCAAGCGCAGTGCCGACGGTGTCACCACCGACACGGTCGAGGTGGACCTGCGTGCGCTGGAGAGTGCCGTCGCCCGTGTGGAACTGTGCGCGTCCGCCGACGGCGGCACTTTCGGACAGGTGGCCGGTCTGACGCTCAGGCTGCTCGACGCCGGGAGCCCGGCGGAGCTGGCACGGTTCGAGATGAGGGGGGAGACCGAGACCGCTTTCATCGGCGGTGAGCTGTACCTGAGAGAGGGACGCTGGAAGTTCCGGGCGGTCGGACAGGGGTACGCCTCCGGGCTCGCGGGCCTGGCCACCGACTTCGGGATCAGCGTCGACGAGGAGCCGGCCGCTGCGGCAGCCGGCCCCGGGACACCGTCCGTACGCACGTCCCCGCCGCCCCCACCCGTCGCGCCCACGTCGCCCCCGCCGTCCCCGTCTCCGTCGGCCGCGCCCTGGCCTGCTCCGGCCGTGCCCTCGTCGACTCCGCCTCCGCCCGTCACACCCTCGGCGTCCCCGCCTCCTCCGTACGCGCCCACGTCGCCGCCTTCCGCTCCGGCCCCCGCCACCGCCGTACCCGCGCCGCCCTCCGGGGGCGCACGGCTGACCAAGGGGGAGGAACAGCTCCCCGTCGACATGCGCAAGCGGCTGTCCCTGCGCAAGCAGCAGGTGGCCGTCAGTCTGAGCAAGCGTGGTGCGGCCGGGATCAGCGCGCGGGTCGTTCTGGTCCTCGACGCATCGGGGTCCATGTCGTTCCTGTACTCCGGCGGTGTGGTGGCGGACGTGGTCGAGCGCATGGCCGCGGTGGCGGCACAGCTCGACGACGACGGCGAGATGCAGGCCTGGACGTTCGCCTCGAACCCGGCCCGGCTGCCGGATCTGCGTCTGGGGAAGCTTCCCGAGTGGCTGCGACTGCATGTGCGCGTGGGGGAGATCAGCTTGTTCCGGCGGAGCAAGAAGCCGCAGAAAGGGCTGCAACCGGGCCAGGTCGACATGCGCTCGGTCGGCATCCAGAACGAGGAGCAGAAGGTCATCGCCCAGGTCAGGGACTTCGTCCGGGCGAACCCGGCGGCCGTCCCGACGCTGGTGCTGTTCTTCTCCGACGGAGGCGTCTACCGCGACGCCGCGATCGAGAAGGAACTGCGCGCCGCGGTGGAGGAGCCGATCTTCTGGCAGTTCGTCGGACTCGGCCGCTCCCATTACGGCGTCCTCGAGCGGTTCGACACGCTGCCCGGCCGACGCGTGGACAACGTGGGCTTCTTCGCCGTCGACGACATCAGCACGGTCCCGGACCCCGAGCTCTACGACCGGCTCCTGTCCGAGTTCCCGCAGTGGCTCACGGCCGCCGGGCAAGCGGGCATCCTCTGACCGGCGACCGGCGACCGGCGACCGGCGACCGGCGACCGGCGACCGGCGACCGGCGACCGGCGACCGGCGACCGGCGACCGGCGACCGGCAGATCGGCCCTGGCCCTGCTCCGTACGGCTTGCGCTCCCCGGGGCGGGGGCGCAAGCCGAGGGTCTACTCCGGCCGGTGCTCGGGGCCTCCGAAGTCCGGGCTGGTGTAGTCCGGACTGCTGAAGCTCGGGCGGGAGCCGTCTGACGTCCCTTCGCCGGGGCTGCTGAAGCCCGGACGACCGTAGCCGATCTTCGGCAGGCGGCCGGTGGGCGACGGCGGGGCCGGTGCGAGGTCGGGTGCGGTGTCCGTGTCAGGGCCGGCGAGGGCCTCGCGCAGGAAGGGGCGGATGCCCCGCTCCAGCAGGGCTTCCCGCCAGAGCTCCTTGGCGCGGTCCACCTCCGCGCTCAGTTCGCCGTACGGGCCGGCCTCCAGGGAGGGGCGGTTGCGCAGGGCGGTGAGCAGGAGGCCGACGGCGGCGATGAGGATCGCGGCCGCGGCCACCGCACCGAACGTCCAGCCGGTGGTGAGCATCGTTCTGGCGAACGCCGGCTCGGGATCGAGCATCCGCAGGATGTAACCGACGAGCAGGAAGATCACCGCGGCGGTGCCGGCGAGGACGGGGGTGAGGACGGCGGCGACGGCGACGGCGCCCGCTCCGGCGGCCTCGGCGACCTGGGCCGCCTCCCCGATGGTGGTGGCGAATCCCATTCCGGCGACGCCGGGCTCACCGGAGCCGGCCCCGTGGCCGGCCGGGGAGGAGTCGGACGGTGCCGGATGACGCAGCTCCTCGCGGACCTTCACGTAGTGCTGGTACTCGGTCGCCGCGGCCGCCGTGATGAGCGCGGAGGCGTTGAGTGCCATGGTGCGCAGTTGTTCGGGGTTGAGCCGCTGTCCCGCAGCGGCCGTTTCCGGGTGGTGTGGTGCGGAGCGCAGCGCCTCGTCGAGGATCCGCTCGTACTCCTGGCGGTCCTCGCTGTGCAGGTGCTGCGGAACGCTGTTCATGTGCATCCCCCGATGCTCCGTAGGGCTTGGGGCTCGCATGCCAACGAGCCGTCGGGCAGAAACGGAGGGGAGCCTGCTACGGATGAACCGATGGTAGAGCGGTGACGGCCCGGGGTGACAGGGGGTTAGCCGAAATTGCCCCCTGGCCCGCGGCGCCGCGGGGCGGGCCCGAAGCGGACGGCGACGGGCCCGGGAACGGTCAGACGGACAGAGGCAGTTGCTGGACCAGCAGTTTTCCGGCCATCGTCACGCCACCGTCCATCGCGATGGCCAGCCCGTCGGCGTAGACGTGCGGTCCTTCGACCACGGGACGGGTCGGTTCCTCGTCCTCCTCGGAGCCGACTTCGCCCAGCAGATACGGAATCGGGCTGTGGCCGTGAACGATGCGGGTGCCGCCGTACGTATCGAGCAGGGAGCGGACGGCGTCGGAGCCTCCCTCGTCGCGGAAGGAGAAGCGCTTGGTGAACTTGCGGAACAGGTCCCACACCTCGTCCGCGTCGTTGCGCGTGATCGTCTCGCGGACGGTGTCGTTGACCGCCTCGATCGAGTCGCCGTAGTCGAGGTAGGCGGTGGTGTCGGAGTGCACGAGCAGATGACCGTCGACCTCCTCCATGGCGTCGAGGCGGGCCATCCACTGGAGATGATGGTCCTGGAGGCGGTCCATGTCGGACTTCTGGCCACCGTTGAGCAACCAGGCCGCCTGGAAGGTGGCGGTGCCCGCCCCGGAGTTGACGGGGGTGTCGCCGAACCGCTTGGCCCCGAGCAGGAGCAGTTCGTGGTTGCCCATGAGGGCCTTGCAGTAGCCGCCGGCCGCGGCGGCCTCGGCGGACAGCCGCATCACGAGATCGATCACCCCGATACCGTCGGGACCGCGGTCGGTGAAGTCGCCGAGGAACCACAGCCGGGCGGTGCCCGCGCACCAGTTGCCCGCCGCGTCGACCAGGCCCTTCTCCCCGAGGGCGGCGACCAGCTCTTCGAGATAGCCATGCACGTCGCCCACGACGAACAGCGGACCGGGGCCGGTCGCGGCCTGCGAAGGCTGGGCGGCGGCCGGATCGACGGTCACCTGAAGGGTGTCGCCCCGGTTGATCACGGGCAGGTCGCGCTGGGTGGGGGTGTAGCCCTCGGGGGGGTCGAGAGGGTCCTCGAGGGGTGGTACCGCGTTCCCGGGATGCGCACTGTGGGCGTACGGACCGGTCTCGTGGACGTACGCGGGCACCCGGAAGTCGCGCACCGTCGCCGTACGCTCCACCTCGGGTCCCTGACCGGCCCCCTGAGTCATCAGACCCCTCCACCATCGCGCCGCATCTGCACCGCTTCGGACTGCGTGGTCGCAACGGCCCGCGGTGCCGTGCGCCCATCATAGGAATGCGGATCGTGCCGTGTGATGACCCAGGGGTGGTGAATCGGAGCAAGGCTCCTGTTCACCGCGGCTTTCGCCCCGATTGGGCCGGGCTTCGGCAGTGCTCGCTCACCCAGTGCACACCGTGCTTACACCCTCGGCGTACGTGACGTCGGTGTCGCCGCGCCATCCGGAGGGGTGTGTTGTGGAGCGGGGCGAAGTGAGGACGTGGGCCCGTGCGACCCCCGTCCGGCCCGCGGAGCCCTCGGAGTCGTCCCCCGCGGAGCAGACGCAGACCCGCCGCCCGCCTGCCCTGCCCGGAAATGGAATCTAATCGTCCGTTCCGTCCCGGCTCCCCGTCCCGGCTCCCCGCTCCCGCGCGTCCCGCCGACCGATCGCATGTTCCTACTTCTCGTCCGGCACCCGGGGCGGGCTGACCGTCGTCCGCGGCGAACGCCGCTGGGACGAGGTGCGCACGATCAGTTCCGTCGGTATCACCTGTTCGACCGGCCGGTCGGACTCGACGCCCTCGATCGCGTCGATGAGGAGTTGCACCACCGCGGTGCCGATGCGCCGGGGCTTCAGCGACAGCGTGGTGATGGGCGGCTCGGTGTTGGCGTAGACGGTGGACTCGCTGCAGCAGACCAGCAGCAGGTCCTCGGGTACGCGCAGGCCGTAGCGGCGGGCGGCGGCGAGGAGATCGGTGCCGTTGGGGTCGAACAGGCCGTAGACGGCGTCGGGGCGGTCGGGCCGGGCCAGCAGCCGGTCGGCGGCGACGGCGCCCGCGCACGGATCGTGGGCGGGGTAGGACTCGTAGACCGGGTCCTGGCCGACGCGCTCGCACCAGTGCAGATACGCGCTGGTCGACAGGTGGGTGTAGGTGTCGGTGGTGGTACCGGTGAGGAGGCCGATACGGCGGGCGCCGGCGGCGGCCAGGTGGTCGAGGATGTCGAGGACGGCCGCCTCGTGGTCGTTGTCCACCCACGCGGTGACCGGGAGCGGGCCGGCCGGACGGCCGTCGGAGACGACCGGTAATCCCTGCCGGACGAGTTCGCCGACCACCGGATCCTGGTCGGACGGGTCGATGACGACCGTGCCGTCCAGGGCGACGTTCGACCAGACGTCGTGGCGCGAGGTCGCGGGGAGGATGACGAGGGCGTAGCCGCGGGCGAGGGCGGCGGAGGTGGCGGCCCGCGCCATCTCGGCGAAGTAGGCGAACTCGGTGAAGGTGAAAGGTTCATCCCCGTAGGTGGTCACGGTCAGGCCGATGAGGCCCGACTTGCCGGTACGGAGGGTTCGGGCCGCGGCCGAGGGGCGGTAGCCCAGTCGTTCGGCGACTTCGCGGACGTGGCGTCGGGTGGCGTCCGGGAGCCTGCCCTTGCCGTTGAGGGCATCGGAGACGGTCGTGATGGAGACTCCGGCGGCGGCGGCCACGTCCCTGATGCCCGCTCGGCCCGGCCGGTTGCCTCGGCGTGAGGTTTCCGCGCGGCTCACCTGGTGCTTCCCTGCTGGTGTCATGGCGAGCCGATATTAGGGCTCATCCGGTGGGGTAGGGCGGACGCATATGCACGCGTTGACAGGCACGTTTCTGCATGGCCATAAGGAGGTAATTACCTTGGAAAGCAAGGCGCTTGAGGCTTCTTGTGTCAGGACTCGGCGTGTGGGCAGGAATGAGCCTGCCAAGGCATCGATGTTTCGAAGAGGTCTCAACTCACCTGCACGAGGGATGCGCGCCACGGCGCGAGCCACCGGCGCGTAGATATATGCGCAGCACGCCCTCTGGCGTGCACGCCTTCGTCCATCTTCGTACGGGGATGCCGGTGATGCGGGTGCCACGTGAGGGTCCCGCACGGGTTCCGTCGCGGGAGGCCCCGTCGAGGGAGGTCCGTCTCCAGCTGTACGCACGCGGGCCGAATCCTCATAAGGTGAGCAGTATTAAGCCGGTGGTGGTCATGAGGAGGACTGCGGTGAGCGAGACAAGCCCCAAGCTGCGCGCCGAGCTGGAGGGGATCCCCACCTACAAGCCGGGCAAGCCGGCCGCGGCGGGCGGTCCCGTGGCCTACAAGCTGTCCTCCAACGAGAACCCCTATCCGCCGCTTCCGGGTGTGCTGGAGCGCGTCACGGCCCTCGCGGGGTCGTTCAACCGCTACCCGGACATGGCGTGCTCGGGTCTGGTGGAGGAGCTGGCCGAGCGTTTCGGCGTGCCGGCCTCGCACATCGCCACGGGCACCGGCTCGGTCGGCGTCGCTCAGCAGCTCGTCCAGTCGACGGCGGGGCCCGGCGACGAGGTCATCTACGCGTGGCGCTCCTTCGAGGCGTACCCGATCATCACGCAGATCAGCGGTGCGACCTCGGTACGGGTGCCGCTGACGGCCGGCGATGTGCATGACCTGGACGCCATGGCCGACGCCATCACCGAGCGAACCCGGCTGATCTTCGTCTGCAACCCCAACAACCCCACAGGCACCACGGTTCGGCAGGCCGAGCTGGAGCGGTTCCTGGACCGGGTACCGGGTGACGTCCTGGTCGTGCTCGACGAGGCCTACCGCGAGTTCGTCCGCGACCCGGAGGTGCCGGACGGTGTCGTGCTGTACCGGCAGCGGCCGAACGTCTGTGTCCTGCGGACGTTCTCGAAGGCTTACGGGCTCGCCGGGCTGCGGGTCGGTTTCGCGATCGCCCATGAGCCGGTGGCGGCGGCACTGCGCAAGACGGCGGTGCCGTTCGGGGTGAGCCAGATCGCGCAGGAGGCAGCGGTCGCCTCGTTGCAGGCGGAGGACGAGCTGCTCGGCCGGGTGGGTTCCCTGGTCTGCGAGCGCAACCGGGTGGTCGAGGGACTGCGCGCCCAGGGGTGGACGGTTCCGGAGACGCAGGCCAACTTCGTGTGGCTGAGGCTGGGCGAGCACACGGACGCCTTCGCGGCGGCGTGCGAGCAGGCAGGTGTCGTGATCCGGCCGTTCGTGGGCGAGGGTGTCCGGGTCACGATCGGGGAGACCGAAGCCAACGACATCTTCCTCAAGGCGGCCGAGGCGTTCCGCGAGGATCACTTTTAGGCCCGAGCGCTGAGGCGCACGGAGAAGCGCGAAGGATCACCTCGGAGCGCAGAGAGGTGCTCCGGCCCAGGTCACGACGTTCGGCGTCCCGGTTTCACGTGAAACCGGGACGCTTCTTTTGCGCCAGGGGCCAAGTGGCCCACCCCTGGCGGGTCCGTCAGTCCGCGCAGGGGACCCCCCGCCCATCCAAGATCGAACGGGCATGCGGCATAATTGCTTGTGAATGTGAACGCGTTCACAAGCGTGTCCGGTTGCTCTGATGATGTATGTGACACAAGGGGCAAATCGCCGCTCGCGCGGCTACGTAAGGAGACTGACGACGTGGACCTGGCTCTGGCGCCGGAGACGCTGGCGCGCTGGCAGTTCGGCATCACCACCGTCTACCACTTCCTTTTTGTCCCCCTGACGATCTCGCTCGCGGCCCTCACCGCCGGATTGCAGACCGCCTGGGTGCGTACCGACAAGGAGAAGTACCTCAGGGCGACGAAGTTCTGGGGCAAGCTCTTTCTGATCAACATCGCGATGGGTGTCGTCACCGGCATCGTGCAGGAGTTCCAGTTCGGCATGAACTGGTCGGACTACTCCCGCTTCGTCGGTGACGTCTTCGGCGCTCCCCTGGCGTTCGAGGCCCTCATCGCCTTCTTCTTCGAGTCCACCTTCATCGGCCTGTGGATCTTCGGTTGGGACAGGCTGCCCAAGAAGATCCACTTGGCCTGCATATGGATGGTCTCGATCGGCACGCTGCTGTCGGCGTATTTCATCCTCGCGGCCAACTCCTGGATGCAGCACCCCGTCGGTTACCGCATCAACGAGGCGAAGGGCCGCGCGGAGCTCACCGACTTCTGGCGCGTCCTCACGCAGAACACCGCGCTCAACCAGGTCTTCCACAGCTTCTCGGCGGCCTTCCTGACCGGTGGCGCCTTCATGGTGGGCATCGCCGCCTTCCATCTGATGCGCAAGAAGCACATCCCCGAGATGCGGACCTCCCTGCGGCTCGGCCTGGTCACCCTGGCGGTCGGCGGACTGCTCACCGCGGTCAGCGGCGACACCCTCGGCAAGGTCATGTACGAACAGCAGCCGATGAAGATGGCCGCGGCCGAGGCGCTGTGGGACGGCGAGGAGCCCGCCCCCTTCTCCGTGTTCGCGTACGGGGACGTCGACGAGGGCCACAACAAGGTCGCCCTGGAGATCCCCGGCCTGCTGTCCTTCCTGGCCCACAGCGACTTCGAGTCGTACGTGCCGGGCATCAACGACACCAACGAAGCGCTCCGGCAGCAGTTCGGACCCGGCGACTACAAGCCCATCGTCCCGGTGGCCTACTGGGGCTTCCGCTGGATGATCGGCTTCGGTATGGCGTCGTTCTCCCTCGGCCTGGCCGGGCTGTGGCTCACGCGCAAGCGGTTCCTGCTGCCGGCCGCCCTGCGGACCGGGGAGGACGAGGTGCCGCATCTGGTCCTGCTGAAGAAGCCCCTCGGACCGAAGCTCGCCCGGCTCTACTGGCTCCTGGCGCTGTGGACCATGGCGTTCCCGCTGATCGCAAACTCCTGGGGCTGGATCTTCACCGAGATGGGCCGTCAGCCCTGGGTCGTGTACGGCGTGATGCAGACGCGGGACGCCGTCTCCCCCGGTGTCTCCCAGGCCGAGGTCCTCACGTCGATGATCACCTTCACCGTGCTCTACGCCGTCCTCGCCGTCGTCGAGGTCAAGCTGCTCGTGAAGTACGTGAAGGCCGGTCCGCCCGAGCTGACCGATGCCGACCTCAACCCGCCCACGAAGATCGGCGGCGACTCCCGTGACGCCGACAAGCCGATGGCCTTTTCTTACTAGGCCGAGGGAGCTGCACAGTCATGGAACTGCACGACGTCTGGTTCGTCCTCATCGCCGTCCTGTGGATCGGCTACTTCTTCCTGGAGGGATTCGACTTCGGGGTCGGCATCCTCACCAAACTGCTCGCCCGCGACCGCCCCGAGCGGCGGGTGCTCATCAACACCATCGGACCCGTCTGGGACGGCAACGAGGTGTGGCTCCTCACCGCGGGCGGCGCGACCTTCGCCGCCTTCCCCGAGTGGTACGCCACGCTCTTCTCCGGCTTCTACCTGCCGCTTCTGCTCATCCTGGTCTGCCTCATCGTGCGAGGCGTCGCCTTCGAGTACCGGGCCAAGCGGCCCGAGGAGAACTGGCAGCGCAACTGGGAGCATGCCATTTTCTGGACCTCGCTCCTCCCCGCGTTCCTGTGGGGGGTGGCCTTCGGCAACATCGTGCACGGCGTGAAGATCGACCAGGACTTCGAGTACGTCGGTGGCGTCGGAGACCTCCTCAACCCGTACGCGCTGCTCGGCGGTCTGGTGACCCTGACGCTGTTCACCTTCCACGGTGCGGTGTTCACGGCCCTCAAGACCGTCGGCGACATCAGGGAACGGGCGCGGCAGCTCGCGACCAAGGTCGGACTGGCGACCGCGGTGTCCGCGCTGGTCTTCCTGCTGTGGACGCAGATCGAGAACGGTGACGGTAAGAGCCTCGTGGCCCTGGTGGTGGCCGTCGCCGCCCTGGTCGCGGCGCTCGTGGCGAACCAGGCCGGTCGTGAGGGCTGGTCGTTCGCCCTCTCCGGACTCACCATCGTGGCCGCCGTCGCGATGCTCTTCCTCACGCTCTTCCCGAACGTCATGCCGTCCTCGCTCGACGCGAACTGGAGCCTCACGGTGACCAACGCCTCGTCGAGCCCGTACACCCTGAAGATCATGACCTGGTGCGCGGGGCTCGCCACGCCGGTCGTCCTGGTGTACCAGGGGTGGACCTACTGGGTGTTCCGCAAGCGGATCGGTACGCAGCACATCGCTGAGGCCGTCCACTGAGACCGAGTTGAGGCACGTTTCACGTGAAACGCATGTTTCACGTGAAACGCACTTCTTGACGAAAAGGCTGTGTTCCACGTGAAACCGATCGACCCGCGTCTCCTCCGGTACGCCCACGCCACCCGCTTCTTCCTGATGGCGGTCGTCGGGCTGGGCGCCGTCGGAGCGGCGCTGGTGATCGCCCAGGCGATGCTCATCGCCGAGGTGGTGGTCGGCGCGTTCGAGCAGGGCCGACCGGTCGGGGACCTTCGTACGCCACTGATGTGGCTGGTGGCGGTGGCGGTGGGCCGGGCGCTGGTCTCCTGGCTCACCGAACTCTGCGCACACCGTGCGAGCGCCGCGGTGAAGTCGGAGCTGCGGGGCCGGCTGCTGGAGCGGGCGGCCCGGCTGGGGCCGGGATGGCTGAGCGGACAGCGGACCGGTTCGCTGGTGGCGCTCGCCACCCGGGGTGTGGACGCCCTCGACGACTACTTCTCGCGGTATCTGCCGCAGTTGGGTCTCGCGGTGGTCGTGCCGGTGGCGGTGCTGGCGCGGATCGTCACCGAGGACTGGGTGTCGGCCGCGATCATCGCCGGCACTCTGCCGCTCATCCCCGTCTTCATGGTGCTGATCGGCTGGGCCACACAGTCACGGATGGACCGCCAGTGGCGACTGCTGTCCCGGCTGTCCGGACACTTCCTGGACGTCGTCGCGGGACTGCCCACGCTCAAGGTGTTCGGGCGGGCCAAGGCGCAGGCCGAGTCGATCCGGCGCATCACCGGTGAGTACCGGCAGGCGACCATGCGGACGCTGCGGATCGCCTTCCTCTCGTCGTTCGCGCTGGAGTTGCTGGCCACGCTCTCGGTGGCCCTCGTCGCCGTGACGATCGGCATGCGGCTCGTGCACGGCGAGATGGACCTGTACACCGGCTTGGTCATTCTGGTGCTCGCGCCCGAGGCGTACCTCCCGCTGCGGCAGGTCGGGGCCCAGTTCCACGCGGCCGCCGAAGGGCTCGCCGCGGCGGAGGAGATCTTCGAGGTCCTGGAGACGCCGGTGCCTGTGTCGGGCACGGGCGCGGTGCCGACGGGCGGTGTGGCCTTCGAGAGCGTGACGATTCGCTACCCGGGACGCTCCGCCGATGCCGTCTCGGACGTGTCCTTCGCCATCACGCCCGGTGAGACGGTGGCACTCGTCGGGCCCAGCGGCGCGGGCAAGTCGACTCTGCTGAGCGCCCTCCTGGGCTTCGTCCGGCCGACCGGCGGCCGGGTGAGCGTCGGAGGAGCCGACCTCGCGGACATCGACCTGGAGCAGTGGCGTTCCCGGATCGCCTGGGTGCCGCAGCACCCGCACCTCCATGCCGGCACGATCGCCGAGAACGTACGGCTGGCGCGCCCCGACGCCGATGACGCCGCCGTACGCCGTGCGCTCGGGGACGCGGGTGCGCTGGAGTTCGTGGACGAGCTGCCGGACGGCGCCGCGACGGTGCTGGGCGAGGACGGGGCCGGACTGTCCGCGGGCCAGCGCCAGCGGCTCGCACTGGCACGGGCGTTCCTCGCGGACCGGCCCGTGCTGCTGCTGGACGAGCCCACGGCCGCGCTCGACGGGGAGACCGAGGCGGAGGTCGTGGCGGCCGTACGACGGCTGGCGGTCGGCCGGACGGTCCTGCTGGTGGTGCACCGCCCGGCTCTGCTCGCGGTGGCGGACCGGGTGGTGCGGCTCGAAACGGCGGACACGGTGGCACGGGGAACCGTGCCGGCCCCGCGGCAGGGCCCACGAGCCGTCCTGGAGGACACCACGCCCGCCGCCCGGGAGCCGGAGGAAGTGCGGCCAGGGCAGGCCGGGGGCGGGGTCCTCGCCCGGGTCCGGAACATGGCGCGGGCCCGGCGTGGACGCCTCGGTCTCGCGCTGCTCCTCGGCAGCCTGGCCCTCGGCAGCGCCGTCGGCCTCATGGCCACCTCCGGCTGGCTCATCTCACGTGCCTCGCAACAGCCGCCGGTCCTCTATCTGATGGTGGCCGTGACCGCGACCAGGGCCTTCGGCATCGGACGGGCCGTGTTCCGGTACGCCGAGCGGCTGGTGTCGCACGACGCCGTGCTGCGGATGCTCGCCGACACCCGGGTCGCCGTCTACCGGCGGCTGGAGCGGCTCGCGCCCGCCGGGTTGCGCGCCACGCGTCGCGGTGACCTGCTGACGCGGCTCGTCGCCGACGTGGACGCCCTCCAGGACTACTGGCTGCGCTGGCTGCTGCCCGCCGCGTCCGCGGTCGTCGTCTGCGCGGGGTCCGTCGCGTTCACGGCGTGGTTGCTGCCGGAGGCGGGGGCGGTGCTCGCCGCGGGGTTGCTCGCGGCCGGGGTGGGTGTCCCGCTGGTCACCGGTGCCGTGGCACGCCGGGCCGAGCGCCGCCTCGCCCCGGCACGGGGGGCGCTCGCCGTCCGTGCCGCCGACCTGCTCACCGGCACCGCCGAACTGACCGTCGCGGGTGCTCTGCCCGGCCGTACGGCCGCGGTCCGGGCGGCGGACTCCGCGCTCACCCGGATCGCCTCGCGCGCGGCGACCGCCACCGCGCTCGGCGGCGGACTGACCGCGCTCGTCTCCGGGCTGACGGTGGCCGGTGCCGCGCTCGTGGGCGCGCAGGCCGTCGATGCGGGACGGCTGAGCGGAGTGACCATGGCCGTGGTCGTCCTCACCCCGCTCGCCGCCTTCGAGGCGGTCATGGGGTTGCCGCTCGCGGTCCAGTACCGCCAGCGGGTGCGCAGAAGCGCGGAGCGCGTGTACGAGGTCCTGGACCTTCCCGAGCCGGTGCGGGAGCCGAAGCAGCCCCGCCGGGCGCCCGCGTCGCCGTTCCCGCTCGTCCTGCGGGGACTGTCCGCCCGCCACACGGGGCAGGAGCGGGACGCGCTCGCCGGCGTCGACCTCACCGTGGAACAGGGGCGGAGGATCGCCGTCGTCGGGGCCTCCGGGTCCGGCAAGACGACGCTCGCACAGGTACTGCTGCGCTTCCTGGACTCCGGGGCGGGCTCGTACACGCTCGGCGGGGTGGACGCGTACGCCTTGGACGGGGACGACGTACGGCGGCTGGTCGGGCTGTGCGCGCAGGACGCCCACCTCTTCGACAGTTCGGTCCGCGAGAACCTGCTGCTGGCGAAGAAGGACGCCACCGAGGACGGCCTGCGCGACGCGCTGGCACGGGTCCGGCTGCTGGAGTGGGCGGACGAGCTGCCCGACGGGCTCGACACGCTCGTCGGCGAGCACGGTGCCCGGCTCTCCGGCGGGCAGCGGCAGCGACTCGCCCTCGCCCGCGCGCTCCTGGCGGACTTCCCCGTCCTGGTGCTCGACGAGCCCGCCGAGCATCTCGACCTGCCGACCGCCGACGCGCTCACGGCGGATCTGCTGGCCGCCACCGAAGGTCGCACCACGCTCCTCATCACCCACCGGCTCGCCGGACTCGACGCGGTGGACGAGGTGGTCTTCCTGGGCGAGGGACGGGTCGTGCAACGTGGCGCATACGCGGAACTGGCCTCCGTGGAAGGACCGCTGCGCGAAATGGTCGAGCGTGAGGCGGCGGCGGAGCTGCTGGTGCGGGTGGGGTGACCGCGGGTGGGGTGAGCCCCGCCTCTTTCCGCGGTCGGCGCGGCTGCCGCGGGCCATCGTCCTGAGCGAGCGCCCGGCACGGCCCGCACTCGGCCATTCGGAGTCGCCGGCCCCCAGGGGTATGACCAGAACAGGACCTGGAGCGGTCGGCCGGGACAGGACCGCTGACATGCCCTCATATCGCCGTCGGCGCCTGCTGCTTCCGGCCCTGCTGTGCGCGGCGCTGGTGCTGGTGGCGCGGCCCACGACCGCCGACGGGCAACCGGCCGGTGACGGCCCCGGCGGAGCCGGTCTCAGCGCGCAGGTGGCGCGGCTGTACGAGGAGGCGGCCGCGGCCACCCAGCGGTACCAGAAGGGACGCGTCGAGGCCGGGAGGCAGCGAAAGGAGGCCCGGCGGCTGGAGCGACTCCTCAGCCATGAGCGGCAGGAGATCACGGTGCTGCGTGAGGACCTCGGCCGTATCGCACGGGCCCAGTACCGCGGTGGCGGAGGGCTGCCCGTCGCCGCGCAGCTCGTCCTGTCGAGCAGCCCTGACGCGTTGATGCGGGGCCGGCACGTCCTCTCACGGACGAGCCTGGTGGTGGACAACGCGATCGGCAAGAGCCGGCGGGCCGAGACCCGGTTGGCCGCCGACGAGGCGAGGGCGACGCGGGCACGGCAGGCGCTGGAGCGGCGCACCATCGAACTCGCCGTGCTGAGGACCGGGCATCGAGCAGAAGCTGGAACGGGCGCGGCGGCAGTTGCAGGGGCAGGCGGACACCTCGGTCGCCGCCGGTGCCTGCCGTGGTGCCGAGCGGTTCGGCCCGACGCCGGCCCTTGACCCGCGGGAGTGGGTGGTGCCGGTCGACGGCTACGCCCTGTCCGCGAGTTTCGGCAGTGGCGGTGCCCGCTGGGCCGACCGGCACACCGGTCAGGACTTCGCGGTGCCGATCGGAACGCCGGTGAAGGCGGCCGGTGCGGGCCGCGTGGTGCGGGTGTCGTGCGGCGGGGCCTTCGGCATCGAGATCGTGCTCCAGCACCCGGGCGGCTACTGCACGCAGTACGCCCACCTGGCGTCGGTGGCCGTCGACCAGGGCGAGCGGGTGTCGGCCGGACGGCCGATCGGTCAGTCGGGCACCAGCGGCAACTCCTCAGGCCCGCACCTGCACTTCGAGGTGCGGATCACCCCGGACACGGGGTCGGCCGTCGACCCGGTGCCGTGGCTGGCGGCATGAGGGGCGTCCGTGAGGTAGCGCCGTGCGGCACCCGGTTCAGCCGGAGGCCTGGAGCCGCTCGGCGATCAGGCGCTCGATGACGACGGCGACCCCGTCGTCGTTGTTGGCCACCGTCTGTCCGGAGGCTGCCGCGATCACGTCCGGGTGCGCGTTGCCCATGGCGTACGAACGGCCCGCCCAGGTGAGCATCTCGACGTCGTTCGGCATGTCACCGAACGCGACGACCTCCTCGTGCGAGATGCCCCGTTCCGCGCAGCACAGGGCGAGCGTGCTGGCCTTGGAGACGCCGGGACCGCTGATCTCCAGCAGCGCGCTGGGGCTGGAGCGGGTGACGTCGGCGCGGTCGCCGATGGCCAGCCGGGCCAGTGTCAGGAAGGCGTCGGGGTCGAGCGTGGGATGGAACGCCAGGATCTTCAGGACCGGCTCCCCGGCTCCCGGGGCGTCCGGCGCCAGCAGCTGCTCGGCTGTCGCGAGGGAGTCGGGAACCTCCAGATGCATCTTGGGATACTCCGGCTCCTGGTAGAAGCCGTACGTCTGCTCGATCGCGTACACGGTCCCGGGGGCCGCTTCGCGCAGCAGCCGTACGGCGTCCAGCGCGTTCTCGCGGGCCAGCTCGCGCACCTTCACGAACCGGTGGGTGCCGGGACCGCCGTGCAGATCGACCACGGCGGCGCCGTTTCCGCAGATCGCCAGGCCGTGCCCGTGGACATGGTCGCTGACGACGTCCATCCAGCGGGCTGGGCGGCCGGTGACGAAGAAGACCTCGATGCCCGCCTCCTCGGCGGCGGCGAGGGCCGCGACGGTGCGTGGGGACACCGATTTGTCGTCGCGCAGCAGGGTCCCGTCGAGATCGGTGGCGATCAGCCGCGGCGGGGTGGCGGCGGCCGGGGTCTCGGGCTGTCGAGTCGCTGAGGTCACCCGGTCATTCTCCCGTATCGGTGCGCACGGCCGTGCGAGAGCTCGCACGGATGAGTCACCCCGGCCGACATCGCAGGTCGGCGGGGTGACGGTACCGGGCTCAGCGCAGCTGCGCCGGCGCCTCCATGGCGATCCGCTCGAAGATCTTCTGGTCCGCGGCGAAGTCGGACTCCGGGATGGGCCAGTGGACGACGATCTCCGTGAAGCCGAGCGCCTGGTGGCGGCCCGCGAAGTCCACGAAGGCGTCCAGGGACTCCAGGGGCCGGCCGCGGTCCGGGGTGAACCCGGTGAGCAGGATCTTGTCCAGGGTGGTCACCTCCCGGCCGAGTGCCACACAGGCGTCCGTGAGCTTCTCGACCTGTCCGCGGATGGCCTGGACCGACTGCTCGGGGGTGCCGTTCTCGTAGAGCTTGGGGTCGCCGGTGGTCACCCAGGCCTGCCCGTGGCGCGCGGCGAGCCTCAGCCCGCGCGGGCCGGTCGCGGCGACGGCGAAGGGCAGCCGGGGGCGCTGCACACAGCCGGGGATGTTGCGCGCCTCGTGCGCCGAGTAGAAGTCGCCCTCGTAGGACACCGAGTCCTCGGTGAGCAGTCGGTCCAGAAGAGGCACGAACTCACCGAAGCGGTCGGCCCGCTCGCGGGGCGTCCACGGCTCCTGGCCGAGGGCGGTGGCGTCGAAGCCCGTGCCGCCCGCGCCGATTCCGAGGGTGACCCGGCCACCGGAGAGGTCGTCCAGCGAGATCAGGTCCTTGGCGAGGGTCACCGGATGCCGGAAGTTCGGCGAGGTCACCAGAGTGCCCAGACGCAGTTGCTCGGTGGCGGCCGCGGCGGCGGTCAGTGTCGGGATCGCGCCGAACCAGGGCCCGTCGCGGAAACTGCGCCAGGACAGGTGGTCGTAGGTGTACCCGGTGTGGAAACCGAGCTGCTCGGCGCGCGTCCAGGCCGAACGGCCACCTTCGTGCCAGCGGCGGTGCGGGAGGATCACGGTGCTCAGTCGCAGACTCATGGCGTCGAGCGTATGCGGCTGCCGGCGTTTCACGTGAAACCGTGACCGTGCGCGCCGGAGGGGCGACGGAACGAGTCTTCGGCCTGCCTCGTGCACATGATCGCTCGGCAATGGCATGACCGGGAACGGACACAGTTCAGTGCGGGCCCGGGAACCGCAGGTAACGCGGCGGTACGGCCTTCGTCAGCCAGACCCCGTTCGCGCTCACGTGAAAGACATGCCCGTCGCGGTGCATGGCCGCCGCGTCCACGGCGAGCACCACCGGTCGCCCCCGGCGTGCGCCGACCCGGGTCGCGGTCTCACGGTCGGCGGAAAGATGCACGTCGTGCCGGTTCATGGGGCGCAGCCCCTCGGTCCGGATCGCTTCCAGGCATCGGGCCACGGTCCCGTGGTAGAGGTGCGATGGCGGGGCTGCCGCGGGGAGGGCGAGGTCCACGTCGATGCTGTGGCCCTGGCTGGCACGGATGCGTGTGCCCTCGACCGCGAAGCGCTTCTTGTCGTTCGTGGCGACGACGTGGTCCAGCTCCTCCCGCGTGAAGGGGAAGCCGTGGGTCGCGGCTGCCACGATGAGTGATTCGATCTCGACCCAGCCGGCCTCGTCGAGGCTGAGGCCGATGCGCTCGGGCTGGTGGCGCAGGTGCTTCGAGAGGTACTTCGACACCTTCACGGTGCGTCTTTCGTCCATCCGGTCAGCATGACGGGGGAGACGGGGATCACGCATGGAGTTTTGCGTCCGATGTTTGATCCACAAGCAACTGCGTTTATCCACAGGCTATTTGGCGAAACTGTGGACAACCGCCTTGCCGATGAGGGGGTTTCGTCAACACCGCCGGAAGTCGGGCCATTCATTCCTTCACTCCCGGACGGATCCACGCGCAAGAGGTTTCGACGCCGTCGCCAAGGCCGGTGGGCCAGTCCCCTACAGCCTCGGCTCCACCCGGGCGAGCCGCCTCGACAGCCCCGGAGCGAGCCGGGACAGGGCGTGGGAGATCCTCGCCTCCGGTGTCACCGGCACCACCGCCTCGTTGCGGACCACCGCACGCAGAATCGCGTCGGCGACCTTCTCCGGAGGGTAGTTGCGCAGCGCGTACCAGCGCGTCGAGCGTTTCTGCAGACGCTTCTCCTCCTCCACGTCCACGCCGACGAACGTCGCCGTCGCGGTGATGCCGGTGTGGACCGGCCCGGGGCAGACCGCCGTCACTCCGATGTCCCGCCCGGCGAGTTCGGCACGCAGGCATTCGCTCAGCATCAGCACCGCGGCTTTGGAAGCGCTGTAGGCGGGGAGTGACCTGGAGGGCTGGAACGCTGCCGCGGAAGCGGTGTTGACGATGTGACCGCCCTGACCGCGTTCCGCCATCTGCCTGCCGAAGAGGCGGCAGCCGTGGATGACTCCCCACAGGTTGACGTCCAGGACCCTGCGCCAGTCCTCCGGAGCGGTCTCGAGGAACGGACCGGACATCCCCACGCCCGCGTTGTTCACCAGGACGTCCACCACACCGTGCTCGCCGAGCACCTTCGCCGCCAGCTTCTCCATGGCCTGTTCGTCGGAGACGTCCACCGTCTCGGCCCAGGCGCCCGCGGCCCCCAGGAGACGTGCCGTCTCCGCCGTGCGGACGGCGCTTGCGCCGTCGCGGTCGACCGCGACCACTCGAGCTCCCGCCTGAGCGAAGGCGAGCGTCGTCGCCCGTCCGATACCGCTCCCCGCACCGGTGACCAGCACCAACTGTCCGCCGAAACGCTGGGCGTACGGTCCGGTGGCCTCCGGCTGCGGTGCCTCCTTCCGCGCGCTCCTGCCGTTCTCCGTCGAGTTCACGAACTCCGTGATCCAAGAGGCCAGCTGGTCGGGGCGGGTGCGCGGCACCCAGTGCTTCGCCGCAAGCGTCCGGCGCGTCAGCCGGTCGACCCACCGATCCAGTTCGTCGTACAGCCGCTCGGACAGGAAGGCGTCCCCCAGGGGCGTGATGAGCTGTACGGGCGCGTGCGCGTGGGCGTCCGGGCGCGGACGGCGCAGCCGGGTGCGGACGTTGTCGCGGTACAGCCAGGCACCGTGGGCGGCGTCGGAGGGCAACGACGGCGTGGGGTACTCGCCGGCGGGCACTTTCTCCAGCCGCCGCAGGATTCCCGGCCAGCGCTTGCCGAGAGGGCCGCGCCAGGCGAGCTCGGGGAGCCCGGGGGTGTGGAGCAGGTACACGTACCAGGACTTGGCTCCCTGGCCCAGGAGCTGTCCGACGCGGCGCGGGGTGGGCCGGGTCAGACGTTTGTTGATCCAGTGACCGAAGTGGTCCAGGGACGGGCCGGACATAGACGTGAAGGACGCGATCCTGCCCCTGGTGCGCTCGACCGTGACGAACTCCCAGGACTGCACCGAGCCCCAGTCGTGCCCCACCAGGTGCACCGGACGGTGCGGGCTTACCGCGTCCGCCACCGCCAGGAAGTCGTCCGTCAGCTTCTCCAGGGTGAACCCGCCCCGCAGCGGCCGCGGCGCGCTGGACCGGCCGTGGCCCCGGACGTCGTAGAGGACGACGTGGAAGCGGTCGGCAAGCCGGGACGCGACCTCGGACCACACCTCCTTGCTGTCCGGATAGCCGTGCACCAGGACGACCGTCGGCGCTGCGGGATCCCCCAGTTCGGCCACGCACAGCTCGATCCCGCCGGTCCGCACCCGGCGCTCGCGCACACCCTCCAGCATCGTCACTCCGCCTCCGCCTTCCCCTGCGTCCGGCGCCGCACGTGCGGCAGATCGTCCCGGTACCCGGTCCACTTCCGTCGGCTTCTTTTGGGGCCACCCCCTCCCGGGGAGCCACCTCCCGGCGCAGTCCCGCGCGCAGTCCCGCGCGCAGCCCCTCGCGCCGTGTCCGCGCGGTCCCGCGCTCTGTTCCTTCGGCCCCGACCGCGCCGTCGCCGCCCGGGCGTGCCCGCCCGGAGCCGCACCCGTCGCGTTCCCGCAGGCCGAGGAGGGTCCCACGGTTCCGTTCCGTCGTCGCGCCGCCTCGTCCCACCGGCCCGCGTCGGCTGCGGTACGTGTCCGCGAGGTGACCCAGCCGAATCTGGCACTTGTTAGAGAGAGCGTCAATAGGGCGGACGGGAGGTCCGACACCCATGTCGTCTAGATCTCAGGATGGGGGACCCCTACGGGCCCGTACGCCTCGAGTCTGAGACGAGGACAGCTCTGCGGTCTGACGACGTGCGTGCTCCGCGTCACTATCGTCGAAGACGTGACTGTGATCGCGACCGAAAGCCTGAGCAAGCGGTTCCCCCGGGTGACCGCTCTTGACCGGCTCTCCGTGGACGTCGGGCCCGGTGTGACCGGACTCGTCGGTGCCAACGGAGCCGGCAAGTCCACACTGATCAAGATCCTGCTGGGTCTGTCCCCCGCCTCCGAGGGCCGCGCCGAAGTGCTCGGACTCGACGTCGCGACCGAGGGCGCCGCCATCCGGGAACGCGTCGGGTACATGCCGGAGCACGACTGCCTGCCGCCCGACGTCTCGGCCACCGAGTTCGTCGTGCACATGGCCCGCATGTCCGGCCTGCCGCCGACCGCCGCGCGGGAGCGCACCGCCGACACCCTGCGCCACGTCGGTCTGTACGAGGAGCGCTACCGTCCCATCGGCGGCTACTCCACGGGCATGAAGCAGCGCGTCAAACTCGCCCAGGCGCTGGTCCACGACCCGCAGCTGGTCTTCCTCGACGAGCCGACCAACGGCCTCGACCCGGTCGGCCGCGACGAGATGCTCGGCCTCATCCGCCGCATCCACACCGATTTCGGCATCTCGGTCCTGGTCACCTCCCACCTGCTGGGCGAACTCGAACGCACCTGCGACCACGTGGTCGTCGTCGACGGCGGCAAGCTCCTGCGCTCCAGCTCCACCACCGACTTCACCCAGACCACCACCACCCTCGCGATCGAGGTCACCGACACCGACGAGCACCCTGACGGCACCCGCGCGGTCCGCCAGGCGCTGCACGCGCGCGGGATCGACGTCCTCGACGCCGAGAGCGGACTGCCCGGCGCCGGACACGTCCTGCTGCTGACCGCCCAGGGCGAGGACACCTACGACGTCGTACGGGACGTGGTTGCCGACCTGGGCCTCGGCCTGGTGCGCATGGAACAGCGCCGGCACCACATCTCCGAGGTCTTCCACGACAGTGACGAGCAGCGGAAGGAGGCCGTCGGCCATGGCAGTTGAGCACCCGGTGACCACCCCTTCGGGCGACCAGACCCGCATCCACAACATCGGCTACCGCAGTTACGACGGCCCCCGCCTGGGCCGCGCCTACGCCCGCCGCTCCCTCTACTCGCAGTCCCTGCGCGGCGCCTACGGCCTCGGCCGCTCGGTGAAGTCCAAGGTGCTGCCCATGCTGCTCTTCGTGGTGATGTGCGTGCCCGCGGCCATCATGGTCGCCGTCGCGGTCGCCACGAAGACCAAGGAACTGCCCGTCGACTACACGCGCTACGCGATCATCATGCAGGCCGTCATCAGCCTGTACGTCGCCTCGCAGGCACCCCAGTCCGTCTCGCGGGACCTGCGCTTCAAGACCGTGCCGCTGTACTTCTCCCGGCCGATCGAGACCGCCGACTACGTCCGCGCCAAGTTCGCCGCGCTCGCCTCGGCCCTGTTCCTCCTCACCGCCGCACCCCTGGTGGTGCTCTACGCGGGCGCCCTCCTGGCCAAGCTCGACTTCGCCGACCAGACCGAGGGATTCGCCCAGGGACTCGTCTCCGTGGCACTGCTCTCGCTGCTCCTCGCCGGCCTGGGACTGGTCATCGCGGCGGTCACCCCGCGCCGTGGCTTCGGCATCGCGGCCGTCATCGCCGTCCTGACCATCTCCTACGGCGCCGTCTCCACGCTCCAGGCCATCGCCGACGCCCAGGGCAGCACGGGCGCCGTTCCCTGGATCGGCCTGTTCTCGCCGGTCACCCTCATCGACGGCGTGCAGTCGGCGTTCCTCGGCGCCACTTCCGCCGCTCCGGGCGGGATCGGCCCTTCCCACGGGGAGGGCGTGGTCTACGTCCTCGTCTGCCTGGGCCTGATCGCCGCGTGCTACGGCCTCCTGATGCGCCGCTACAAGAAGGTGGGACTGTGACCACGCTCTCCCTCGACCACGTCTCCCGCTGGTTCGGCAACGTGGTCGCCGTCAACGACATCACCATGACCGTCGGTCCCGGGGTCACCGGTCTGCTCGGCCCCAACGGCGCCGGGAAGTCCACCCTCATCAACATGATGGGCGGCTTCCTCGCCCCCTCGACCGGCACCGTCACCCTCGACGGCCGGCAGGTCTGGCGCAACGAGGACATCTACCGGCACATCGGCATCGTCCCCGAGCGGGAGGCGATGTACGACTTCCTCACCGGCCGCGAGTTCGTCGTCGCCAACGCCGAGCTGCACGGCCTCGGCGCCAAGGCCGCCCAGAAGGCCCTGGCCACGGTCGAGATGGAGTACGCGCAGGACCGCAAGATCGAGACGTACTCCAAGGGCATGCGCCAGCGCGTGAAGATGGCCAGCGCCCTCGTCCACGAGCCGTCGCTGCTGCTGCTGGACGAGCCCTTCAACGGCATGGACCCGCGCCAGCGCATGCAGCTCATGGACCTGCTGCGGCGCATGGGCGACGAGGGCCGCACGGTGCTGTTCTCCTCACACATCCTCGAAGAGGTCGAACAACTGGCCTGGCACATCGAGGTCGTCGTCGCCGGACGCCACGCGGCCAGCGGTGACTTCCGCAAGATCCGCCGGCTGATGACCGACCGCCCGCACCGCTACCTCGTGCGTTCCAGCGACGACCGCGCGCTCGCGGCCGCGCTGATCGCCGACCCGTCGACCTCCGGCATCGAGGTCGATCTCGCCGAGGGGGCGTTGCGCATCCAGGCCGTCGACTTCGGCCGCTTCACCTCGCTGCTGCCGCGCGTCGCCAGGGACCACGGCATCCGGCTGCTCACGGTCTCGCCGTCCGACGAGTCCCTCGAGTCCGTGTTCTCGTACCTGGTCGCGGCGTAGGAGGCCGAAGATGTACGACCCCACAGTCGCCCGACTCACGTACCGGGCCCTGCTCGGCCGGCGCCGGGCCCTCATCCTGGGCGCGCTGCCCCTGCTGCTGATCGCGATCTCGGTGGTGGTGCGCGGTCTCGCCGGCGCCGACGACCAGACCGCGTCCGACCTGCTCGGCGGGCTCGCGCTCGCCACCATGGTGCCGATCATCGGCGTCATCGCCGGCACGGGCGCGATCGGTCCCGAGATCGACGACGGTTCCGTGGTGTACCTCCTGTCCAAGCCGCTGAAGCGGCCGACGATCATCTTCACCAAGCTCATCGTCGCCATCGCGGTGACGATGGTGTTCTCGGCACTGCCCACCCTGATCGCCGGATTCGTCCTGAACGGCAACGGACAGCAGATCGCCGTCGCCTACACGGTCGCCGCACTGGTGTCCTCCATCGCCTACGCGGCGCTGTTCCTGCTGCTGGGCACGGTGTCCCGGCACGCGGTGGTGTTCGGCCTCGTCTACGCCCTCGTGTGGGAGGCGCTGTTCGGTTCGCTGGTGCCGGGTGCGCGCACGCTCAGCGTCCAGCAGTGGTCGCTGGCCGTCGCCGACAAGGTCGCCGGCGGTGACCTGATCACCTCGGACGTCGGACTGACCACGGCGACCGTCCTGCTGGTGGCGGTGACGGTGCTGGCCACCTGGTACGCGGGACAGAAGCTGCGCGCGCTGACGCTGGCGGGGGAGGAGTAGGCGGAGGGCCCGCGGGGCCGGTGAAGGGACTCTGACGGGGACTTGATCCCCGTCCGGGAACACTGGGCGGACGAGTACGGCCGTGAGGACGGCAGGAGGTCGGGATGGCGGAGGAGTCGGCGCGGTTCGGCGGTCGTGAGCGCGGGGACGACCACGGGCCGTCGGAGAACGGCACGTCCGACCGGGCCGCGGGCGGGTCCGCGGAGCGGCCCGCGCCGGACCCGCACCCCCGGGACCGGGCGGCGGGCCCGGCCGCGGAGCAGAGGCCGGACGCCGGCTGGGGCGACGTCGTCCTCGACGAGGACTTCGTACGGGCCGCCGGGACCTCCGAGCCGTCCGCCCGTGCCCGGATGCTTGCCGCGCGGTGGCGCGTGGAGGAGCCCGAGCCCCAGCCGTGGCGCTCGGACGAGCCGCCGGCGGGGTGGTTCTTCAGCAAGGCGCGTCGGCGCAGGTGGCGCCGCCGCTAGGGTCTGTCGTTCGGATCACGCCGAAGACGTGGGGGCCGGCACGCGCGCACCCGGAAGGGGTGCCCCCAGCGGTGTTGTCGTCGGTTGCCCCCACGCCCGGCTGCGCTCGCGCGGGGGAACCCCCATCGCGTCGACGCCCTCCTCGGCCTTGCGGCCGGACGTACCGGCCTCCCCTCGTTCGGGCTGCAGGACACCGCCGACTTCTTGCCGCCTGATTCGAACGACGGACCCAAGCGCCGGCCCGGCGGATCGTGCCGGGGACGCGGGTCCGGCACGACCTCCCCTCGGCGGAGTGTCCCCGGCGGCGCGCGGCCGGGACGTACCGGACCCGTGCACCCCGGCCCCAAGGCGCCGTCGTTCTCCTCCGACCCGGCCCGCCGGACAGGCCCTGGGGCGGCACCCGGCCGAGGTGGCTCGGCGGGATGCCGGACCCGGAGGGCCTCCGTCACTCGCACAGCTGTTTTATTCGGTGGCATCCCACTCGGTCCGCGAGCAGGATGGTTGTCGTCCGCGGCGTCGGAGAGACGGCGCCACACGCTGGGAGAGGAGCAGGACGATGCCCATGCACGGCAGTACGTCCGGCTCCCGACAGGGCAGCCGACGGTGGTCTCCGGAGTAGTCGTCCCTCCATGGAGTCCGCCCCGCACGGGGAGCTGCCCGGGGCGGCCGCTTCGAGCACGCGATGTCGCTCTCGCGTGGGCCGCCCACCCGGAGGATCGGCCGAGTGGCAAGGCACCGGCTTGCTGAGCCGTGGTCGGGGGGGGAACCCCGAGCACGTTCGATTCGTGCATCCTCCGCGGGACGTCGTCACTTCGACCGGGCCGAGGTCCTGGCCCCGGGGGACCGAGAAGGTGAGGCGACCGCCACCGCAGCGGACGGCCGTCGGCCGACAGGGGTGGCGGTCACGCGGTTCCCGGCGCCCTGGTCGCCTGCGGCGATCCGGGACGCCGGCCGCCGCGGTCGTCGCCTTGCGGCAGCCTTATGACGGCCCCGACCGGTGGCCGGCCTCGTGACCCGCCCACCGGTCCGTCGACCTGCCGAGGCCGGTAGCGCCGGCCGTCGGCCCGGCCGAGCGGTTCCGACGTGTCTAGCCCAGGAGCCTTTCCAGGACCACCGCTATGCCGTCCTCCTCGTTGGAGGTGGTCAGTTCGTCGGCGACCGCTTTCAGGTCCGGGTGGGCGTTGGCCATGGCCACGCTCCTGGCGGACCAGGCGAACATGGGGATGTCGTTGGGCATGTCGCCGAAGGCGATGGTGTCGGCGGCCTTCAGACCCAGGCGGCGGGCCGCCAGGGAGAGGCCGGTGGCCTTGGACAGGCCGAGGGGGAGCAGTTCCACGATCCCCGCGCCGGCCATCGCGACCGAGACGAAGCCGCCCGCCGTCTGACGGGCCGCCTCGGCCAGCTCGTCGTCCGACAGCTCGGGATGCTGTATGTAGATCTTGTTCAGCGGGGCGGACCAGAGGTCCGACGCGTCGGTGAACGGCGTCGAGGGGAGTGTTCCGGTGACCGCGTAACCGGGGCCGACCAGCACCTCCCCGTCCAGTCCGTCCCGGCTCGCCGCCAGGTACAGCGGGCCCACCTCGGCCTCGATCTTCGCCAGTGCCACCCCGGCCAGCTGCCGGTCCAGGGTCACCGAGGTCAGCAGGCGGTGCGCGCCGGCGTCGTAGACCTGGGCGCCCTGACCGCAGACCGCGAGACCGTCGTAGCCGAGGTCGTCGAGGATGTGCCGGGTCCACGGGACCCCGCGACCGGTCACCACGATGTGGGACGCGCCCGCCGCGGTGACCGCGGCGAGGGCGTCACGGGTGCGGAGCGAGATCGACTCGTCGGAGCGCAGCAGCGTCCCGTCGAGGTCGGTCGCGATCAGTCGGTACGGGAACCCGGGGGCGGCGTCGCTCACTTGGCCACCGGCTCCAGGACTTCCCGGCCGCCGAGGTAGGGCCGCAGCACCTCGGGCACCCGCACGGAGCCGTCGGCCAGCTGGTGGTTCTCCAAGATCGCCACGATCGTGCGCGGGACGGCGCACAGGGTGCCGTTGAGCGTGGCCAGCGGACGGACCTGCTTCCCCTCGCGGACGCGGATCGACAGGCGGCGGGACTGGAACTCGGTGCAGTCCGACGTCGAGGTCAGCTCGCGGTACTTGCCCTGGGTCGGGATCCAGGCCTCGCAGTCGAACTTGCGGGCGGCCGAGGAACCGAGGTCACCGGAGGCGACGTCGATCACGCGGAACGGCAGCTCCAGCGAGGTCAGCCACTGCTTCTCCCACTCCAGCAGGCGCTGGTGCTCCGCCTGCGAGTCCTCCGGGGCGACGTAGGAGAACATCTCCACCTTGTCGAACTGGTGGACGCGGAAGATGCCCTTGGTGTCCTTGCCGTGCGAGCCGGCCTCGCGGCGGAAGCACGGGGAGAAGCCGGCGTAGCGCAGCGGCAACCGGTCGGCTTCGATGATCTCGTCCATGTGGTACGCGGCGAGGGCGACCTCGGAGGTGCCGACGAGGTAGAGATCGTCCTGGGCGAGGTGGTAGACGTCCTGAGCCGCCTGGCCGAGGAAGCCGGTGCCCGCCATGGACTGCGGGCGGACCAGGGCCGGGGTCAGCATCGGCGTGAAGCCGGCCGCCGTGGCCTGGGCGATCGCCGCGTTGACCAGGGCCAGCTCCAGCAGCGCGCCGACGCCGGTGAGGAAGTAGAACCGCGAACCGGAGACCTTGGCGCCGCGTTCGACGTCGATGGCGCCCAGCAGCCGGCCGAGCTCCAGGTGGTCCTTGGGCTCGAAGCCCTCGGTGCCGAAGTCGCGGATCGTGCCGTGCGTCTCCAGCTCGACGAAGTCCTCCTCGCCGCCCACGGGCACCTCGGGGTGCACGAGGTTGCTGAGTCGGAGGAGGAGCTCCTGGGTCTCGGTGTCGGCCGCGTCGCGCTCGGCGTCGGCGGACTTGACGTCGGCGGCGAGCTGGCTTGCCTTCTTCAGGAGCTCGGCCTTCTCGTCCGGGGAGGCCTTGGGGATGAGCTTGCCGAGCGCCTTCTGCTCGGCGCGCAGCTCGTCGAAGCGGACGCCGGACGACCTGCGCCGCTCGTCGGCAGACAGGAGGGAGTCGACGAGCGCGACGTCCTCTCCACGGGCGCGCTGGGACGCGCGCACACGGTCGGGGTCCTCACGAAGCAGGCGAAGGTCAATCACGTGGTCAAGGCTACCGGTGTGGGGTGACGGCCCACGACTCACTATTGCGGAACGCGCCTCACGGTCCGTTATGGGGCGAATGCCCCGTGTATTCCCGCGCATTACCGGACGGGCCGGCCTCGCGGCGCGACGGTCGGGCGCCGACTCGACTTCCCTCTGCGAGACGGTACTTGAAGGCGGTTGTCCACAGGAGGGTCCACCTCCGGAAAGTTATCCACAGGCTGTGCGAAAGATCTGTGGATATCGGAATCGATCATTCCGGGGCAGTGTCGAGCGGGACTAATTCCTTGGCCAAACCCCTTGTGTGCTCACTTTCGGGTGGAAAAGGGTCGCCCTAAAGGATTGATCGAAGGAAACGGGTGGACGAAGAAGCGTGCGACGCATGGGGGGATCGCGGAGAGGATGCAGAGTGCTTTGTCGACTGAATGCGGCTTCGGTGTCGACTTGTCCCCAGACCGAGACGGCTTCCTGTGGATAACTCCTGTGGACAACGGTTGTCCCCAGATGGGGACAGCCCGACATGGTTCAGGACCGGCCGTCCTGGCAGCGCGCGACCCATTCCGCCGCCGCCATGAACTCGCCCTCCGAGGTTCCCGGCAGCGGTGTCCGCACCTGCGCCGCGGTCACGTCCGCACGCGGGTACGAGCCGAGGAAACGCACATCCCGGCCGATGCGCTTCAGGCCCATGAGCGCCTCCGCCATCGCGCGCTCGGAGATGTGACCGGCCGCGTCGATGCAGAAGCAGTAGTTGCCGATTCCGGCGCCGGTCGGCCGCGACTGGAGCACCATGAGGTTGATGCCACGGGTGGCGAACTCGCCCAGCAGGTCGCGCAGCCCGCCCGGATGGTCGTCACGCTGCCACAGCACGACGGACGTCTTGTCGGCGCCGGTCGGCGCGGCGGGCCGGGCGGGACGGCCCACCAGCACGAAACGCGTCTGTGCGTTCTCCGCGTCGTGGATCTCCGTCTCCAGCGCCTCGAGGCCGTACCGGGCGGCCGCGAACTCGCCCGCGAAGGCGGCGTCGTAACGGCCCTCGCGGACCAGGCGCGCGGCGTCCGCGTTCGAGGCGGCCGACTCCCACACGGCGTCCGGGAGATGGGTCCTGAGCCAGTTGCGCACCTGCGGCTGCGCGGCCGGGTGAGCCGAGACCGTCTTGATCCCGGACAGCTTCGTACCCGGCCTGACCAGCAGCGCGAAGGTGATCGACAGCAACACCTCGCGGTAGATCATCAACGGCGCACCCGCGACCAGCTCGTCGAGGGTCGTGGTGATGCCGCCCTCGACCGAGTTCTCGATCGGTACGAACGCGGCCTCGGCCTCCCCGGTCCGGACCGCGTCGAGGGCGGACTGCACGGACACGTACGGAATCAGCTGCCGGGTGGCCGCCTCCGGAAGCGTGCGCAGGGCGACCTCCGTGAAGGTGCCCTCAGGGCCGAGATACGCGTAACTCGCTGGCATGACCTCACCCTAATGGGCCTCGCGGAACGAGGAGTCGGCGTCTCACAGGCACCCCTCACGCGAGTGAACCGGCGTGTCCTGTCCCCGGTGCGCCCCGTTCCCGGTCTGCCCCGTACCGGGGTGTCCCGCTCCCGGTGTGTCTCACCCCTCCAGCAGCCGCTGCCCCACGTACTCACCCTCCGGCGCCCCGCCCGGCACCGCGAACAGGCCGCTCGACTCGTGGCGGATGTACGCGGACAACGCGTCCCCGCGGTCCAGCTTGCGCTGCACGGTGACGAACCCGCGCAACGGATCGGCCTGCCAGCAGACGAACAGCAGCCCTGCGTCCGGCGTCCCGTCGGCATCGATGCCGTCGTGGTACGAGAACGGCCGGCGCAGCATCGCCGCGCCCCCGTTCTGGTCGGGGCGGGTGATCCGGGCATGGGCATTGACCGGGACGACCAGATCGCCGCGGGCGTCCGTCTTCTCCAGGTCCATCTCGGTCGTCTCGGTCCCGCCGGACAGCGGCGCCCCGTCGGACTTGCGGCGCCCGATGACCTGCTCCTGCGCCGCGACCGACAGCCGCTCCCAGTCGTCGAGGAGCATACGGATCCGGCGTACGACGGCGTACGAGCCGTTGGCCATCCAGGCCGGGTCGTTCGACCCCGACTCCGGCACGAAGATCCGCCGGTCGAAGTCGGTGTCCGCCGGCTTCGGATTGCGGGTGCCGTCCAGCTGGCCCATCAGGTTCCTGGCCGTCATGGGACGGGCGGTCGCGCCCGGTGTGCGGTTGAAGCCGTTCATCTGCCAGCGGACCTTCGCCGCCCTGCCCGCGTCCTTCTGGATCGCGCGCAGGGCGTGGAAGGCCACCAGGGCGTCGTTGGCGCCGATCTGCACCCACAGGTCGCCGTTGCTGCGGGACGCGTCGAGCTGGTCGGAGGAGAAGTCGGGAAGGGGGTCCAGGGCGACCGGACGCTGCTTCTCCAGACCGGTGCGGGCGAAGAAGCTGTGACCGAAGCCGAAGGTGATCGTCAGCGAGGACGGGCCCGCGTCCCGCGCGATGTCGGTGTCGTCGTGCGCCGCGGCCTCCCCGGCCATCAGCCGGCGAGCCGTCTGCGACCAGCGGCGCAGCAACGCCGCGGCTTCCTTGCGGTCCGCGCCCGCCGCGAGGTCGAAGGCGACGAGATGACCGCGGGCCTGGAGTCCCTGGATGATGCCGGGCTGATGTTTCACGTGGAACATCGCCCGGTCCGACCCGATCGAGGACAAGGGGGCGGCCTGGGCCGGCGCCGCGGCGTAGCCGGCCGCCCCGCCCGCGGCGCCGATCACGATCCCGGTGGCCCCGGCGGTGCCGAGCAGCTTGCGCCGTGTCAGGCCCGCCCTGGGTGCGTCGGGGGACAGGGGCTTCTCCGGGGCCTTCGGAAGGGTCTGGTCAGACATGGGTCGTTCAGCCGATCTGCGCGTTCTTGGAGACGGTCACCTGGTCGATGTCGGAGGTCCGCACGGTCACGGCGACCTGCCATTCGCCGGCCACGGGAATCTGGACCTCGTTCGCCGACCAGTGGCCGGTGGTGATGTGGTCGGGGGTGACGGGCAGCGGCCCGATCTTCTCGCTCTCGAGAGTGAAGGCGACCTTCACCTCGGGCACGTCGAAGGCGCGCCCGTTGGGCCGGGTCACATAGACGTGCATCTCGTTGGCGCCGGTGCGCGCGGGGTCGATGTCGACGCTGACGACCCCCTTGCCGTCGGTACCGCCGGTGTCGAAGGACATGTCGAGGGTCACGGCTCCCGAGGTGTCCGTCGCGGACGAGGAGGCCGCGGTGGCCGCCTTGGCGTCCTGCTCCGTACGGCCGGGTTCGGTGGAGGTCAGCATCGTGGCGACGGCGAGCAGGGTGGCGGCGACCACCGCCTCGGCCAGTACCGAACGGCGCAGGCCGAACCGCTGTGGGTCGGCGTCACGCAGCCGCTTCTGCCGCGTCGCGTCCACGGCGGCCCGCTGCCGCGCGAGCTGGACGGCCCGCTCGGCGTCGGCGGACCCGGCCCCTGACGCGGACCCGGTCATGGAACCGGGTGCAGCCCCGGCCGCCTTCTCGGCACCTGCCTCCGCCGCGACACCTGTCGTCCCGGCCTCCGTCGTCCCGGTCTCCGTCGTTTCCCCAGCCACCGTCTCCGTCGTCGTCTCCGCCGTCGCCGTCGCCGTCGCCGTCTCCGCCGCTGTCGCCCCGGCCGGCACCGTCTCCCCCAACCGGTCGGTCCACCGTCGTGAGATCCAGGCGACGCCGACGAGCAGCGCCACCAGCCCGATCTTGACGAGCAGGAGCTGCCCGTAGCGGGTCTCGGTGAAGGCGGACCAGGAGCCGAGCTGGCGCCACGACTGGTAGACGCCGGTCACGACGAGGATGACGACACAGCCGAAGGCGACCCGGGAGAACCGGCGGACGACCGACGCCTCCACCGGGGCACCACCCCGGTACAGCGCCACGAGGAGTGCGCACAGCCCGCCGAGCCAGCCGGCGACGGCCAGCAGGTGGACGACGTCCACCGGCATCGCGATGCCCGGCTGGAGCCCGGCGGACGCGTGCTCGGCCATCGCCCAGCTCGCCGCGAGCCCGGCCGCAACGACGGCCCCGCCGACGGCGAGTCCGAAGGTCAGGTCCCGTTTCTCCGCGCCCTCCCGCTTGTCGTACGCGCCGAAGAGCACGGCGATGAACAGGGCGGCCGCGGCCAGCAGCAGCAGCCGGGAGACGAGCGCGGCGCCCGGCTTGGTCTGCAGGACCTGTCCGAGCAGTTCGAGGTCGAAGACGTCGCCGATCGTGCCGGAGCCGGTGTAGGAGCCGCGCAGGAGCAGCAGGAAGAGCGTGGCGGAGGTGAGCGCGAGCCAGCCGGAGACGACGAGCCGCTGCACGGCCCGCACGCCCGCACCGCCCGGCCAGCAGCCCAGGACGAAGGCGGCCCCGCCGGCCAGGACGATGAATCCGGCGTAGGACAGGTACCGCCCGACGTCGTAGAGCCTGCCGACGACTCCTCCGCCGGCCTCCCGTGCGGTCGCCGGGACGCTGGTCGCGGAGGGAGCACCGATGGAGAAGGTGTAGGCGCCGGCGACGGGATGACTGTCCGCGGACACCACCTGGTAGGTCACCGTGTATGTGCCGTCGGGCAGCCCCGAGTGCAGCTGGAGGGCGTAGGTGGTGCCGCCGACGGCGGACGGCTCGCCGGTGTCGACGCGCCTGCCCTTCGGGTCGAGCACGCGCACGGAGTCGGCCCCGGTGGAGACCTGCTCGGAGAAGGTCAGCGAGACCTGGGCGGGCGCCGTCTCGACCACCGTCCCCTGCGCGGGGTCACTGCCGGTCAGCGCGGCGTGCGCGGAGGCCTGCCCGGCGCCGGCGAGGAGCACGCCGGCGACGGCCAGGAGCAGCAGCACCAGCGTCCGGATCCTGGGGGCGATGGTCGTGGGCAAGGCGGTCCCTCCCTCAGCTTCCGGTGTTCGGGGTGTAGGTGGCGGATTCCACCGGCATCTCGACCTCGACCGTCCCGGAGTCGGCGAAGTGCAGTTCCACGGTCACCTTCTCGCCCTGCAGCGGCTTCCGCTTCAGGTTTTCGAACATCAGGTGGTTCCCGCCGCTGGCCAGCCGGAGCCGACCGCCGGCCGGGACCTCCAGGGAGTCGACCTCCCGCATGGCCCCGCCGACGGTCTCGTGGACGGTCACGCTGTCGGCGGCATCGCTGGTGACGGAGGTCAGCTCGTCCTTCGTGCCGCCCTTGTTGGTGACGGTCAGGAAGCCCGCGGCCATGGAGGCGGAGACCGGCTGCGGCATGTAGGCGGCGCTGACGGTCAGATCGGCCGCCGTGTCGCCGGAACCCGAGCCGGAACCGCAGCCCGCGAGGACCAGGGCGGTGGTCAGGGCACCGGTCAGTGCCATGACGCGGGCGACGGGCCGCCTCACGGGTTCTGTCCCTTGACGATCCTGGGCAGGTCCTTGATGTAGTCGTCGACCTTGGCGTCCTCGCCGTAGAGGAGGTACCCGCCGTCGGTCTTCGGGGAGAAGGCGATGACCTGGGTGCCGTGGGTGGAGACGACCTTGCCGTTCTTGTCCTTGTGCGGCGGCTCGATGGAGATGCCGAGGGCGCGTGCGGCGGTCTGGATGGTGGCGAACTCGCCGGTCAGGCCGACCACCTGGGAGTCGATGCCCTTGAGCCAGGTGCCGAGGGCGGCCGGGGTGTCGCGGTCCGGGTCGGTGGTGACGAACACGACGCGCAGGGCGTCCTGGTCCGCCTTGGACAGCTGCTTCTTCGCCACGGCGATGTTGTTCATCGTCAGCGGGCAGACGTCCGGGCAGTGGGTGTAGCCGAAGTACACCAGCGTCGGGCGGCCGGCGGTCTCCTCGCGGAGGTCGTAGGGCTTGCCCTGGGTGTCGGTCAGGACCAGGTCCGGCTTGGTGAAGGGCTGGTCGAGCACGGTCGCGGCCTGCTGCGAGGAGTCCTCGGAGACGACCGCGACGGGGTCGGTGCCGCCGTCGCCGCCACAGGCGGAGAGGGTGAGGGTGGCCGCGGCGAGCAGCGCGGCCGCGGCGAACGTCTTCTTGCGCATGGAGAGATGTCCCAGTGGTGTGAACTCCGGCGCGCGCCGGGGGCGTGGAGGCCCCCGGCGCGCACCGCGGACGAGCGGGCCTCAGGAGGCGTCGGCGGCCCGGCGGCGGGTGGCGAGCACGCCGTAGGCCCCACCGGCGACCCCGACGACGATGCCGGCGACGCCCAGGACCCGGGCGGTGGTGTCGGTGCCGTCGGAGGAGTCGGCGGCCTCGGTGGTGGCGGTCCCGTCGGCGGCCGGCTCGGCGTCACCGGACTTGTCGGACGACTCCTCGGCGGACGAACCGTGGGAGTGGTCGTCCTCGGCGGCGGACAGGGCGAGCACCGGTGCCGGGTTCGCCGGCTCCTCGGCGCCCTCCTTCTGCACCTCGATCCAGCGCACGACCTCCTTGTTGGAGTAGGTCTGGATCGCCTTGAAGACGAGCTGGTCGGCGTCCTCGGGCAGGGCGCCGATGGAGACCGGGAACTGCTGGATGAAGCCGGGCTCGATGCCCTTGCCGTCGGCGGTCCAGGTCACCTTGGAGACGACCTCGGAGATCTGCCGCTCGTGCACCACCAGCGGCTTGGCGAGCTTGCTCTTGGTGACGGTGATCTTCCAGCCGTCGATCTTCTGCGGCATCACCGAGGAGAGCGGGGTGTCGGCCGGGAAGTTGACCTCCAGCGCGGTGGTCGAGGCGTTGTCGCGCTCGTTGGGGACGCGGAAGTTCACGACGGCGTAGCCGCCCTTCGCGGCCGAGCCCTCCGGCTGCACGCTGACGTGCGCGAAGGCGGGCGCGGACAGGACGAGAACGGCGGAACCGGCCACGGCAGCGGCGGCGGCGACGCGGGAGACCTTCAGGGCAGGCTTCATGACCATGATGGTGAGCACTCCACTTCGAGTGAGGTACGACGCTGGGAAACGGTGAGGTCCGGCCGCGAGGGGGCCGGGCGTGGACACGCGGAAGCGTGCGCACGCGCGCGTGCCGCACGACGGCGGCCGCCCCTCCCCGTGAAGTGGAGTGCTGGTCGCGTCGTGTCAGGCAGCGAGGACGAGGACGGCGGCCGGCGGACCGCGCCTGATCACCGTGTGCTGGAGCGCCTCCACGGGCGCCCCGGGGGAAGGGAGGAGCGCGGTGCGCGGGACGCGCGGACCGGCCTCCGGCAGGGCGGGCAGCCCGGCGAGCAGGGCGCGCACCAGGGCGAGCGCCCCGCGCAGGGACCGTACGCACGCGGCTTCGGCGACGCCGTGCGCGGACAGGGCCATGAGCCGCAGCAGGGCCGAGTCGCCGCGCCGCAGCAGCCATCCGGCGGCGACGGCGGCGAGGACGTGGGCGAGCAGCATCGGCAGGGACGGCAGCAGTGCCGTCGAGGATCCCGGGGTGCCGGTCAGGGCGTCCGCCGGATGGTGCATCGACCCCATGACGGCCCGGGTACCCGGGCCGTCCCCGCTCGGCTGGAGCCGGGCCTCGACGAGGATCCTCTGGGCCTGGGCCGGGCTCAGTGCGGCGGCGGTGGCCCCGCACACGAGCCGTGCGGCCCGCTCGATCAGTGCCGCGTCGGAGGCGGTGGTCGTCGTGGTCGAGGCGGCGGCCGTCACCCCGTGCTGGCCGAGGCCGAACAGGGTGTGCAGGGCGGTCTGCCCGACGGCGAGCAGGGCCGCGATGCCCGGCAGCGACCGCTCGCGCCCGGCGAGCGGCACCACGACCGCGAGGACCCCCAGGAATCCGGCGCCCAGCGTCCACAGCGGGACGGCGGCGCAGGAGGCGAGCGTGTGACCGGCCCCGGCCAGCACGACGCAGACCGCGGCGAACACCGCGGCCCGCAGCAGCCGGAGAGCACCTCCGGAGCGCGCCGTGCGCTGATGGGGGTCGGTCATGGCGGGCTCATCATCGCACTGGCTCCGCGGCGGCCGTACGCCAGGTCCACGGGATTCCCCCGAACCGGAAGAACACCTTCTGATGCGAGCGGTGGGGATGGTCCCGCTGGGGCGCGCATACACCGTTCTCCGCGGCCCCCACACCCCCCGTATGGGCGGCGTCACGCGGAAATCGCGCTTACTTACCGTGCAGGGCGGCAATACGTATCGGTATGTCGAGCCGCGGCCTGGAGGCTGGAGCATGAGCATCTGGTGGTCACTCCATCTGCGGCGCGAGGCCGCGAGCGTGCCGCTGGCCCGGCGTCTGCTGCTCGGCGCGATGGAGACGGCGGGCGTCGACCCCGACGTCTCGTACGACCTCTCCGTCGCCCTGAGCGAGGCCTGCGCCAACGCCGTCGAGCACGGTGGGAGGAGCGCGGCGCACGGAGGCTGTTCGGAGGCCTACCGGGTCACCGCCTACCTCGACGGCGAGAAGTGCCACATCGAGGTCGCCGACTCGGGCCCCGGCTTCACGGCCGGACGTTCCGCCCCCACCCCCGTTCCCGCGCACGCGGACGCCGAGGCGGGCCGCGGTCTGTACCTCATCCGGGAACTCGCCGACCACGTCCACATCGGCAACGAGCCGGGGCTCGGCGGCGCCGTGGTCAGCTTCGACAAGATCCTCAAGTGGCGCAAGGGCGCACCGCTCATGGCCGTCTGACGTCCCGTCGGCAGGGCGGCCCCGGCTCGGACGGCAACGGCTGCGACGGCAACGGCTTCGACGGCCCCGGCCCGGACGGCACTCACAGCCGCTTGCCAGCTTCCGCCCACGTCCCTGACGGGTCGTGTTCCTAGATTTCGTGTCCATGACGGGAAACCACAAGGACACCTCCATCACCCGGCGCCGCGCCCTCGCGGTGACCGGCGGCACGGTCGCGGCCGGCGGCCTCGCCGTCGCCGGCTACCGGTCGGCGTTCGCCGGCACGACGACGGAAACGGAGACCACGGCGACGGCCACCGCTTCGGCGTCCTCGGCCGACGGCGCCTGCATGACGCTGATGTCGAGCGTCACCGAGGGGCCGTACTACCTCGACGGCGCCTTGGTGCGCAAGGACATCACCGAGGGCAAGAGCGGCGTCCCGCTGACCCTGCGCCTGACCGTCGTGGACGCCACCGACGGCTGCACCCCGGTGCCCGGCGCGGCGGTGGAGATCTGGCACTGCGACGCGTGGGGCTACTACTCCGGCTACACCACCGCCAACCCCGGCGGCTCGGCCCCGGCCGAGAGCGAGGACGGTTCGACCGCGGACGACGGCACCTATCTGCGCGGCTACCAGATCGCCAACGCCAACGGGGTCGTCAAGTTCGAGACGATCTTCCCTGGCTGGTACACGCCCCGCACCTGCCACATCCACCTCAAGGTCCACACCGGCGGCGAGAAGGAGGACGGCACCTACGAGGGCGGCAAGGTCAACCACACCGGCCAGCTCTTCTTCGCCGACGACATCGCCGAGGAGATCTTCACGCTGGAGCCCTACGCCCGGCACTCCGGCACCTACACCAGGCTCGACGACGACATGGTCTACGACGGCGGTGGCGCCTCCAGCGGCCTGCTGACCCTCGAGCCCGTCAAGAAGGCCGACCCGTCCAAGGGTTACAAGGGCTCCCTGACGCTGGGCGTCGACCCCGACGCGGAGAACACCGGCGCGGGCGGCGGCGGTGGCGGCGGCACCCCTCCGAGCGGTGCCCCGACCGGAGCCCCGCCGAGCGGAGCCCCGACCGGTACTCCGCCGACCGACTCCCCGACGGCCTCCGCGTCCTCGTAGGGTACGGCGATGACCAGCCGTGAGGACGAGACGCTCGCGCAGGCCGCCGTGGCCGCGCTGACCGGACAACTGGCCCTGGTCCCCAAGCCCGGGCTGCCCGACCCGCGCGACCTCGCCGCCCGCGTCACCCGCCGCGACCACCGCGGGCTGCGCTGGTCGGCGAAGGCGCTCGCGCCCGGCCTCGCGGCGATGGCCGCCGCCGCCCGCCGCACCGGCGAACCCACCCCGCGGCTGCGTGCCGAGCTGGGGGCGATCGGGCGGTGCGCCGAGCACACGGTGGGGCTGGCCGGAGGCGGCCACCGGGGCGCGCTGTGGACCCTCGGCCTGCTGGTCTCGGCGGCCGCGCTGGATCCCCGCGCGCGGGGTGCCGAGGTCGCCCACGTCGCCAAGCGGATCGCCGCGCACACCGACCGGGGCGCCCCGCGCCGCCCGTCACGCGGCTCGACGGTGTCGGCGCGGTACGGCGCGGCCGGCGCCCGGGGTGAGGCACGGGCCGGGTTCCCGCACGTCCGGCGGGCGCTGGCCGCGCTCGGCGGAGCCCGCTCGGCCGGCGCGAGCGAGGAGGAGGCCCGGCTCGACGCCCTGCTCACCGTGATGTCCACGCTCCAGGACACCGAACTCCTGTACGACGCGGGCCCGGCGGGCCTGCGGCACGTCCAGGCGGGTGCCCGTGCGGTCCTCGAGGCGGGCGGCGCGGCGACGGAGGCGGGCCGCACGGCCCTGACCGCGTTCGACGCCGACCTCCACGCGCGCGTGTGGAGCCCGCGCGGCAGCGCCGGCCTGCTGGCGGGTGCCCTGTTCGTGGACACCCTGCCGCTCGCGCCGCCCTCGCCGCACCGGCCCGGCTGACCGGGACCGACCGGACGGCGCCGCCTCCCCGGCGCCGCTTCCCCGCCCGGCGGCACACTCTCGTGCCGCCGGGCTCAGGGCGTGCGGGGCCGCCGGGGCCGGTCCGGCGAGCGGCGGCAGGACCGGCGTGCCCCACCTCACGAGGAGAGCGGTCAGGACGAGCGGGCCGAGGGTGCGGGCGACGGTGACGCCCGTGCCGGAAGGTCCTTGCTGTCCGGTGTCCGGTGTCCGGTGCCCGGCCCGTGGCGCTCGCCCACGCGGTCGGCCGGGGCGGGGCGAGCAGCCACCGCGGCGGCGTCCCGGTCGTGCTCACGAGGCCAGAGGTCCGGTGGGCCGTCGACAGCACCGGCCGGACGTCGGCCCGGCAGCCGGCCGGGCCCCGGCCGGCCGGGCCCCCGTCCCGATGGCCCGCCGAGCCGGGTGCAGGAGCGCCGTTCAGGCCCCTTCCAACACCTTCACCAGCACGTCCAGCGCTTCCGCACAGGCCCGTTCCCGCGGTGTCCCGTACCCCACCACCAGTCCCTGCGGACGCCCCCCGGTGTCCTCCCGCGTGTGCCAGTGGTCACCGAGCCGGCCGACCGCGAGGCCCTCGGCCTCCGCCCGCTCCAGCACCTCCGCCTCGTCGCGGACCTCGACCAGCGCGTGCAGCCCGGCCGCGATCCCGCGCACTCCCCGGCGCGCCCCCAACCGGTCGAGGAGCAGGTCCCTGCGGCGCCGGTAGCGCAGCCGGCACGCGCGCACATGACGGTCGTAGGCGTGCTCGGTGATCAGCTCGGCGAGGGCCAGCTGACCGATGGTCTCGGTGTGGTGGTCGCTGTGCAGCTTGGCGTCGGCGACGGCGTCGACGAGGTGTGGCGGCAGCACCATCCAGCCCAGCCGCAGGGCGGGTCCGAGGGTCTTCGAGACGGTGCCGAGGTAGGCCACCTGTCCCGGTGCCATCCCCTGGAGGGCGCCGACGGGCCGCCGGTCGTAGCGGAACTCGCCGTCGTAGTCGTCCTCGACGATCAGCGCGCCGCGCGCGCGTGCCCAGTCCGTCAACGCCCGCCGTCGCTCCGGGTGCAGCGTCACGCCGGTCGGGTACTGGTGCGCGGGCGTGACGACCACCGCCCCGAGGTCGCCGAGCTCCCCCGTGCGCGCGCCCCGCTCGTCGACCGGCACCGGCACCACGTGCCCGCCGTTGCGCCGCACGACCTCCCGGTGGAACGGCAGGCCGGGGTCCTCCATGCCCACCCGGGCCCCCTCCAGCACGCGCGTGAGCAGCGCGAGCCCCTGCACGTACCCGGAGGTGATCACGATCCGTTCCGGCGGCGCGATCACCCCGCGCGCCCGCCCCAGGTATCCCGACAGCGCGGTCCGCAGCTCCGTCCGCCCGCGCGGGTCGCCGTAGTCGTACGCCGGGGAGGGGGCCGTGGCGATCGCGCGGCGCAGGGCGCGCAGCCAGGCCGCGGCCGGGAAGGCGCCGACGTCGGGGCTGCCGGGCCGCAGGTCGAAGCGGGGCTCACGCGCGCGTGCGGCGGCGGCCGGCGGTTCGGCGGCGGCGGAGGCCGGCGCGGCGACCCGGGTGCCCGAACCCTGCCGTGCGGTCAGGTAGCCCTCGGCGACCAGCTGGTCGTACGCGGCCTTGACGGTGTTGCGCGAGACGCCGGTCTCGGTCGCGAGCCGCCGGGTGGCCGGCAGCCGGGTGCCCGGGGCGAGCCGCCCGTCCCGCACGGCGTCCCGCAGCGCCCGTTCCAACCCGGCCCGCCGCCCCGCGCTGCCGTCGGTCTCCAGGTGCAGGTCGACACCGGCCCCCGACCAGAAGTCGTCCACGAAGCCCTCCCCCCGGGTACGCGCACGTGTGCGCGAAACCGGCACGGCGACGGCCGGGTACCGGTGCGGTACCCGGCCGTCGGCCCGGTCGTCAGCCCTTGAGCGAGGCCATCCACGCCTCCACCTCGTCGGACCGCCGCGGCAGACCGTCGGACAGATTGCGGTTGCCCTCCGGGGTGACCAGGATGTCGTCCTCGATCCGGACGCCGATGCCGCGGTACTCCTCCGGCACGGTCAGGTCGTCGGCCTGGAAGTACAGCCCCGGCTCGACCGTCAGCACCATGCCCGGTTCCAGCGTCCCGTCGACGTACGACTCCACGCGCGCGGCGGCGCAGTCGTGGACGTCCATGCCGAGCATGTGCCCGGTGCCGTGCAGCGTCCAGCGGCGCTGCAGGCCCAGCTCCAGCACCCGCTCCACGGGTCCCTCGACCAGCCCCCACTCGACGAGCCGCTCGGTCAGCACGCGCTGCGCCGCGTCGTGGAAGTCGCGGTACTTGCCGCCCGGCCGCACGGCCGCGATGCCGGCCTCCTGGGCGTCGTACACGGCGTCGTAGATCTTCTTCTGGATCTCGCTGAAGCGGCCGTCGACCGGCAGCGTCCGCGTGACGTCGGCGGTGTAGTACGTGTGCGTCTCGACGCCCGCGTCCAGCAGGAGCAGGTCGCCGGAGCGCACGGGCCCGTCGTTGCGCACCCAGTGCAGCGTGCAGGCATGCGGGCCGGCGGCGGCGATGGTGCCGTAACCGACGTCGTTGCCCTCCACGCGCGCGCGGAGGAAGAACGTGCCCTCGATGTAGCGCTCGCTCGTCGCCTCGGCCCTGTCGAGGACCTTCACCACGTCCTCGAAGCCGCGGACCGTGGAGTCGACGGCCTTCTGCAGCTCGCCGATCTCGAACTCGTCCTTGACCAGGCGGGCCTCGGAGAGGAAGACGCGCAGCTCCTCGTCGCGCTCGGCGGTGACCTTGTCGGTCAGCGCGGCCTCGATGCCGGCGTCGTGGCCGCGCACGACCCGCACCGGGCCGGTGGCCTCGCGCAGCAGGGCGGCCAGCTCGCGCACGTCGGCGGCGGGGATGCCGTACAGCTTGCCGGCCTCGGAGAGGGAGTGCCGTCGGCCGACCCACAGCTCGCCCTGGCCGGAGAGCCAGAACTCGCCGTTCTCACGGTCGGAGCGCGGCAGGAGGTAGATCGTCGCGGTGTGGCCCTCGCCCCTGGGCTCCAGGACCAGCACGCCGTCCTCGGTCTGGTCGCCGGTGAGGTAGGCGTACTCGACCGAGGCGCGGAAGGCGTACTCCGTGTCGTTCGAGCGGGTCTTCAGGTTGCCGGCGGGGATCACCAGGCGCTCGCCCGGGAAGCGCGCGGAGAGCGCGGCGCGGCGGGCGGCGGTCTCGGCGGCCTGGGCGATCGGCTCCAGATCGCGCAGCTCCGTGTCGGCCCAGCCGGACTTCATGTTCTCGGCCAGCTCGTCGGACACGCCCGGGTACAGGCCGTTCTTGCGTGCTTTGATCGGCTCTTCTTCAGCGGTCTCCGGGGTCTCCGGGAGCTCTTCCGCCACGGTCATCCTCCTCGATACGGCACTGGGCCCTCTCCATCGTACGGTCGTACAGAAGGGGGCCCAGGGGCGAAGGACCTCTTACCGCTCCGGGAACACGACGGGCCGGACGGCCCGCTGCGACCCTCACTCGAAGCGCGCCGCGAGCAGGACGACGTCCTCCGCGCCGTCGGCCGCGTCCAGTCCTTCCGGCAGCACCGCCCGCAGCACGTGGTCGGCGACCGCGTCCGGGTCGTGGCGGACCGACCGGGGGACTCCGGCCGCGGCCGCGTGCAGCCGGGCGAAGGCGCGGTCGACGGGGTCGCCGGTACGGTGCAGCAGGCCGTCGGTGTAGAGCAGCACCGTCTCCCCGGGCTCGGCCTCCAGCTCCACGCTCGGCGCCTCCCAGCAGGCCAGCATGCCCAGCGGCGCGGACACCGACGTCTCGACGAACTCGGTGCGCCGCGCGCCCACCAGCAGGGGCGGGCAGTGTCCGGCGCCGGCCAGGGTGATCCTGCGCAGCGCGGGCTCGCAGTAGGCGAACAGCGCGGTGGCCGACCGCGCGGGCTCGGTCAGCCGCAGCAGAAGTTCCAGGTCGGACAGGACGGCGACGGGGTCCTCACCCTCCATCACGGCGTACGCCCGCAGGGAGGCGCGCAGCCGGCCCATCGCGGCCACGGCGCTCGGCCCGGAGCCGGTGACGGAACCGACGGCCAGGCCCAGCGCCGCGTCGGGCAGCGGCAGCGCGTCGTACCAGTCGCCGCCGCCGTGCGGACCGGTGCGGTGGCGGGCGGCGAGCTGGACCCCGGCCACCCGCGGCAGCCGGGAGGGCAGCAGTTCCTCCGTCATCGTCGTCATGCACGCGCGCGTGCGCTCGAGCTCGAGGAGGCGCGCGAGGTGCTCGGCGGCGTGGCGCACGTAGAGCCCGACCAGGTGGCGCCGGCGCTCGGCCGGCTCGGCGGGCTCGTCGTAGAGCCAGACGGCCGCGCCCAGGCGGTCGGCGCCCTCACCGGCGGTCAGGGGCAGGGCGTAGCTGGCGGCGTAGCCGAGACGGGCGGCCACCTCGCGGTGCCGGGGGTCGAGGCCGTCCTCGGAGAGCAGGTCGGGATGGGCGATCCCG
Organism: Streptomyces sp. NPDC031554; assembly: GCF_055580685.1. Lineage (NCBI taxonomy): Bacteria > Bacillati > Actinomycetota > Actinomycetes > Kitasatosporales > Streptomycetaceae > Streptomyces > Streptomyces sp. NPDC031554. The sequence goes on from NZ_JBVIKX010000003.1 coordinate 610,034, forward strand.
CCCTCGCCGCCGGGCAGACCGTCGAGGATGCGGCCGTACGGCAGGGAGCTGCGCGGCACGGTCTCGATGTGGCCGAGGTCGGCGCGGCCGAGGCCGAGGCCGATCGTGGTGTCGGGACCCAGGCCGTCGGCGGGTTCCAGGACGACGAGCCCGCGCCGGGCGCCCACCAGGGCGGATCCGGCCCGCAGCACCTCCTGGAGGGCGTCGGCCAGCGTGGCCGTACGGGACAGGTGTTCGGTGAGTTCGTGGAGCGTCGTGAGATCGGAGACCCAGCCGGCCAGCCGGTCCTGGAGGAGCGCTCCCGCGCCGGGAGGGACCGGTGGGGCAGCCGGGGCCACGGGCGCGGGCGCGACAGTCTGGGCGGGCGAGGGAACCGTTGAATCGATTCCGGCCACTTTGGAAGGGTGAGGGGCGTTCATGTCGTCCGGCTCTCGGACCGGTGCGTATTGCTCAAAAGCATCGCAAACCCCCATGTCGTTCTGCGCCGCTGCCGGTGTCTCCACATGTACACGCAGTCGTGAGGGGATGTCCAGCATTGTCCTGCCGGGATCACTGGTGTCCGTGGGGTCGGAGGGTTTGTCGGTCATGTTTTGTCCGCCTCCCTTGCGTAATAGCGAAGTTGGCTGAAAACTGCATCGGGTGACGGGTGTCTGCGGTCGACTGGGCTTGCTCCACGGAGCGTCACAGCGGTCGTGATGGGTACGTACTCGGTAAGGGCCAGGGGTCGTCGGGAGTCACTCGGAACCTGGTGGCCGGCCCCGGCGTCCTAGCCACCGACGACCGTGCCCCATCCTCCCGTGGCGGAGGCGGAGAGAAATACGCGCACGGCAAAACGCCAGACTTCGCCACCCCGCGCCAGGCCCACGCTCCGGATGGGTGCGGTAAGGGACGGAGCGGCCGCGCAAGCGCAGCCAGTGCTCGACCTCCAGGGGTTTCCCTTGTCCCGTGCAGGGGTGTGATGCGCCAACAGGTACGCACAGTGAAGTGATCGACACATGACGTGATGTGACCCACGGTGTTGCCAGCGGTGCAACGGAAAGGAACGAGCGCTCATGCGCGAGATCCTCGGAAGGCGACGCAGGCTCCTGTCCCGGCGGAGCGACGGGGGGACCGGACTGATCGACGCGGCCCTCACCTTCGCGACGGAATGGCAGTGGCCCGTACTCCCGGGCGTGACGGCGAACCCATCGGGAACCTCCCGGTGCGGCTGCCCCGACCCGGAATGCTCGGTGCCCGGTGCGCATCCCTTCGATCCCGGCCTGCTGACGGCCACCACCGACGCACGCATGATCCGCTGGTGGTGGGCCAACCGTCCGACGGCGCCGATCGTCCTGGCCACCGGCGGGAAGGCGCCCTGTGCGGTCAGCCTGCCCGCCCTCGCGGCCTCCCGCGCACTCGTCGCGCTCGACCGGCAGGGCATACGGCTCGGCCCGGTCGTCGCCTCGGACACCCGCTGGTCGATCCTCGTCCGGCCCTACTCCATGGAGCAGTTGGGCGAGCTGTTGTACGCCAAGGACTTCGTCCCCGGCTCGCTGCGCTTCCACGGTGAGGGCGGTTACCTCGCCCTGCCCCCCTCGGAGACCGGTCAGGGCGACATCCGCTGGGAGCGCGCGCCGCTGCCCGGCTCCGCCTCGCCCTGGGTGCCCGACGTGGAGGCCGTGGTGGACGCGGTCGTCGACGCCCTCACTCGTACGGGTGTGAGCGCGCCCGAGTTGTAAGGGTGTCGGGCGCCCGCCGGGCGGGACGTCCGCCTCCGCTCGTTATCTTCCGCACCATGCAGCGACATTCTGGGGGGCCGCCCCCGGGCCCTCGACGGCTCCGTCTCCTCGGCCTCGGGGGCACCGTGACGTGCGTGATCGCCCTGCCCCTGGCGATGGCGTCCGCGGGACCCGCGGACGACGGCCCCCGCCCGGCCGAACGGCGGGACGCGGCCCCCCGTACCGACGACCGTGCCGGCCGGCCGCCGGCCGTTCCCGGTACGGACGCCGAGGTGCTCCCCGCCGAACCCTCCCGCACGCCCCTGCTGCTCGGCCTCGGGTTGGCCACGGCGGCCCGCTGCGGTCCCGAGGTCACTTCCCCCGAGGGCGTCGAGGCGCAGACCTGCGTGCTCGTCCAGGGCGAGGACACCTGGGCGCGCGCCTACTACCGCAACGCCACCGGCGGCGCCCTGTCGGCCGCCCTGAGCTTCATGGGCCCCGACGGGCGCACGGTGCAGACGCGGTGCGCGGTGGGCGCCGACGACGAGCCGGGCACCTGCGAGACACCCCGTGGACGGATCCGGGGCGGGCCCGCGCAGTACACGGCGGTGGCGGAGTTCGCGCGGACGGCCGGTGCCGGGCCACTGCTGCTGCGTTCCGGCAGCAACTCCGCTGTGGAGGAGAGCAGTTGAGGAACGGAGCCGGGCGGGCCCGGGACGGTGCACCGGGCCAGGTGACGGCCCGGGTGATGGTCCGGACCTGGGCCGGGCACGCAAAGACCCGGTTGCTGGCGACGGGGGATGCACCAGCAACCGGGCTATTGGAACGGTAACAAGAGATCGGCTCCAGGCAAATTCGATCTCATGTTTTCATCGGCTTTCCGGACACCGGCAGATCGGCGCTTATGGCGTCGACTCGCCTTGTGTGAACGGGAGTTGTGAGCGGAGTCACGCCGCCCTGCCCGGTGCGGCGCGCTGACCGGTCGGTCAGCGCGCCCTCGGACCGTGCCCGGGTGTCAGCTGAGCGTCACCTGTCGGTTGGTCAGGCCTCCGCGCGCACGGCGCTCGTCGGTCGTGAGGGGCGCGTCCGAGGCCAGCGCGGTGGCGAGCCGCTCGGCGAACTCGGCGGCCGGCTTCTCCACGTCCTCGGCCGAGACCCCGCTCGGCAGGTCCCAGACGGGCACGGTCAGGCCGTGCGCCCGGAAGGAGCCCACCAGCCGGGTGCCCTCGCCCAGGCTCGACCGGCCCGCCGCGTGCAGTCGCGCGAGCGCGTCCAGAAGCTGCTCCTCCGGATGCGGCATGACCCAGCGCAGGTGGTTCTTCTCCGGGGTCTCGCACCAGTACGCGGCGTCGACGCCGGTCAGCTTCACGGTCGGGATCGCCGCCGCGTTGGCCCGCTCCAGGGAGGCGGACACCTCCGGGGTGGCGTTCTCCGGGTCCGGGACCCAGAACTCGAACCCGCTGTGCACAACTGGCTCGAAGGCGCCTTCCGGGTCGAGCAGGTCCTGCATCCGCGGACCGTCGGCCGGCGCGCGCCTGGCCTGCACCGGCGTGCCCGGCTCCGCCGCCAGCGCCCGCAGCAGGGTGTCGGCGAGGTCGCGGCTGATGTCGCCGGACGGGGTGTCGTTCTGCAGTCCCAGGAGGACCGAGCCGTCGTCGCGGCGCAGGGCCGGCCAGGCCATCGGCAGCACGGTGGCGAGGGTGACCGAGGGGACGCCCTCGGGCAGGCCGTCCTTCAGGGGCAGTTCGACCGTGGCGGCCGGGACCAGCTCGCGCAGCGCCACCCAGTGCCCCTCGCCCGGCAGGCCCTCGAAGGGACGGTGGACCAGCTCGGTCGCGGCGTGGGCGGCGGCCCGGCCGTGGCAGGCCTTGTAACGGCGGCCGCTGCCGCAGGGGCAGGGCTCCCGCGCGCCGACGACCGGGATCTCCCCCTCGGTGAGCTGCGGCCGCGTGGCCTTCGTCTGAGGTCGCTTCTTGGCCATCTGGGCGTCTCCCGGGTACGGCTCGTCTGGTACTGGCGGGAGCCTAGCCGTTCGCGCCGGAAGCCACGGGAACCTGTGGACGACGGCCGGGTCCCCGGACCGTCGCGGAGGGCCGTCGCGGAGGGCCGTCGCGGCGCCCGTGCGGGGCCCGCGGCCAGGCGCGCCGGGACTCGCGCGACCGGGCCCGGTCCGGGCGGGCGAGTCCCGGTCCCGGACGTGCCGTCGCGGCAGGACGGTGACGCGGGGTCCGGCCACTCCCGGCTGGGGTGCCCCGGGCGCCGTCGCCGTCGCTCGCCGACTCCCCCACGCCCGGCCGCGCTCGCGCGGGCGGCCCTCGACGCGCCGCCGCCCTCCGCCGCCCTGGTCCGCCGGACGTGCCGGCTCCCCGCTCGCCCGGGCAGCGGGGCGACGCCGGTCTCCTGCGACCTGCCCCGACGGGCAGGCCCTAATCGAGGTCGTCGAACGCGTCCGCGAAGTCCAGGCCCGGGATCGAGGCCACCGACGGCGCCCCGACCCGGGAGGCGAAGTCGTCCCGGCGGCAGCCCGCGTCGGGGTCGTACACATCCGCGTGGACGACCACCCACACCGTGACCTCGCCGCGGGCGTCGTCCCGGACGCCCCAGTCGTCGGCCAGGGCCGTGATGATGTGGAGTCCGCGTCCGCCGTGCGCCGTGACGGAGGGGGTCGCCGGAGCCGGCCGGGTCGGCCCGCCGCCGTCGGTCACCTCGACGACCAGCCGGCCGACGGGATCCACCCGCCACGCGGCCCGTACGTCGCCGTCCCCGGCCAGGGCGTCGCCCAGCGGACGGCCGTGTTTGCACGCGTTGCTGAGAAGTTCGGAAAGGATCAGTACGGCATCGTCGATGACCGCCTCCGAGACCCCGCCCGTGCGCAGCTGGTCGCGCATGCGGTGTCTCGCCTCACCCACGCCCGCAGGGCCATGGGATACGGCCATGCTCGACGACGTGGGCACCTCTTGTGCCACCACCAACGCCACCCCCGAGACCTCCTTCGCCCCACGCCACGGTGTGGATGCCCCCTTGGCCTGTACCGGAAACCGGCCAATCCCCGTCCCATGACGCACTCGCAACGGTCGAACACGGAGCGAATGCGCCGGAGCACTCCTGGTGAGCAGAAGGTCGTCGTGTGGCTGGATTTCTTCAGTATGGCTGAGAATCGAGGATGGTTCAGGAGGCGGCCGTGGTCAAGAGGCGGGAGGGGAACGGTGGGGCTTCCGGGGCTCTCCGTTCCTTCCCGCGGGTCCGGCACGGGTACCGGACCGGAGACCGGGGCGCTCAGCGGCCCAGCCGGTCCAGCACCCCGCGCGGTCGGTTCGTGATGATGGCGTCGACGCCCAGTCGGACGCAGAGGTCCACGTCCTCCGGTTCGTTCACCGTCCACACGTGCACCTGGTGGCCCGCCCGTTTCAGCCTCTCCACGTAGGCGGGGTGACTGCGGAGGATCCGCATCGAGGGGCCCGCGATCCCCACGCCCCCCGGCAGCCGTCCGTCGCGCAGCCGGGGCGAGACGAACTGCATCAGATAGACCGTGGGCAGCGTCGGCGAAGCGGCGTGCACGCGGTGCAGCGAGCGTGCCGAGAAGCTCATCACCCGCACCGGGGAGGCGCCGGCCGTGGCGGGCGCGTCCAGGCCGAACCGCTTCAGGAGCACCAGCAGCCGCTCCTCCACCTGTCCCGCCCAGCGCGTCGGATGCTTGGTCTCGATGGCCAGCTCCACCCGGCGCCCCGCGTCGGCGACCAGCTCCAGCAGCCGTTCCAGGGTGAGGACGGAGGTGGCGTCCCGGTCCTCCGGCCGCACCTCCCAGTCGGGCTCCTCGTCGCGCGTGTTCCACGCCTCCCGCGTGACCCGCGTCTTCCAGGAGCCGAAGTCCAGGGTCGCCAGGTCCGCGAGCTCCAGCTGCGAGACCGCGCCGCGGCCGTTGGACGTGCGGTTGACGCGGCGGTCGTGGACGCAGACGAGATGGCCGTCCGCGGTCAGCCGCACGTCGCACTCGAGGGCGTCCGCGCCGTCCTCGATCGCCTTGCGGTACGCGGCCAGGGTGTGCTCGGGGGCATCCTCGGAGGCTCCGCGGTGGGCGACGACCTGGATGCGCTGTTGCTGTCGTGCGTGGGTCACCGCGTCATGGTGCCACCGGTGCGGGGTACGCGTCCGGCGGGCCGGACCACCGACGTCGGCGGGCCGGACCGCGGGCAGCGCCGGGCGGGATCGCGGGCGTCGGCGGGCAGTCGTCTGAGAACCCTGTGAGAACCCGATGAGATGTTCCGATGATGTGTCGTTTATGAAGCAAAATGCACCATATAAGGAATGGTCAAGGACCCACAGGCACCGCTTATGGTGCTCTGACGGCCCGTGGGAAAAGCTGACACGTACAAAAGCACATGCACAGCTGCAGCACGCGGGGTCGACGACAAGCGTGAACGAGCGTGACCGAGTGCGACCGAGAAAAACAGCCGTGGACCGAGGAGAAGAGCTGTGAGCACCGAGAACGAGGGCACCAACGAGGGCACCCCGGTTCCCCCGGCCCCGTCCGCACCCCCCGTGCCGGTGGAACCCCCCACGGCCTCCCCCCTGCAGACCGCCCCCGGCGCCGGCGCCCCCACCACCCCGCTGCCGACGGCGCCCCCGCCGGCCGCACCCCACGCCTCGCGGGGCGGCGCTCCCGAGGGCGACTGGCCGCCGCCCGCCCCTCCCGGCGCGGCCGCCCCGGCGGACGCCGCCTGGCCGCCCCCGCAGCCGTCCGCCCCGGCCTACGCCGACGACGGCTTCGGCGCGCACTCGGCGCAGCCCGGGAACGCCGACGGCCCCGGCGGCCCCGGAACCGGCACCCCCGCCTGGGGCGCCGCCCACCAGCAGCCCGTCCCGCCCAAGGCCCGCCGCGGCCGCGGCGGGCTCGCCGCCGCCGTCCTGGTCGCCGCCCTCGTCGCGGGAGGCCTCGGCGGCGGTCTCGGCTACACCCTCGCCAAGAACGACGACACCGGCTCGACCACCGTCTCCGCCTCCGACAGCGGCGGCTCCGTCAAGCGCGACCCGGGCACCGTCGCCGGCGTCGCCGCCAAGGCGCTGCCCTCCACGGTCACCATCCAGGCCGAGTCCAGCGACGGCGAGGGCGGCACCGGCACCGGCTTCGTCTTCGACACCCAGGGCCACATCGTCACCAACAACCACGTCGTCGCCGACGCGGTCGACGGCGGCAAGGTGACCGCCACCTTCCCGAGCGGCAAGAAGTACGACGCCGAGGTCGTCGGTCACGCCCAGGGTTACGACGTCGCGGTCATCAAGCTGAAGAACGCCCCCTCCGACCTCAAGCCGCTCACCCTCGGCGACTCCGACAAGGTCGCCGTCGGCGACTCCACGATCGCCATCGGCGCGCCCTTCGGCCTGTCCAACACGGTCACGACCGGCATCATCAGCGCGAAGAACCGCCCCGTGGCCTCCTCCGACGGCACCGGCAGCTCCTCCTCCTACATGAGCGCCCTCCAGACGGACGCCTCCATCAACCCGGGCAACTCCGGCGGCCCGCTGCTCGACGCCCAGGGCAACGTGATCGGCATCAACTCCGCGATCCAGTCCACCGGCAGCGGCGGCCTGGGCGGCACCACCCAGTCCGGTTCGATCGGCCTAGGTTTCGCCATCCCGATCAACCAGGCCAAGTACGTCGCGCAGGAACTGATCAAGGACGGGCAGCCGGTGTACGCCAAGATCGGCGCCTCCGTCTCCCTGGAGGAGTCCACGGACGGTGCGAAGATCACCGACCAGGGTGCGGGCGGCGCCGCCGCCGTCGAGGCGGGCGGCCCCGCGGCCAAGGCCGGACTCAAGCCCGGCGACGTGATCACCAAGCTCGACGACAGGGTGATCGACAGCGGCCCGACCCTCATCGGTGAGATCTGGACCCACAAGCCGGGCGACAAGGTCACGATCACCTACGAGCGCGACGGCAAGACCCGCACCGTCGACCTGACCCTCGGTTCCCGCAAGGGCGACAGCTGACGCCCCGGCGCCCCGCGGGGCGCCACCCGCTCACGGCCACCCGTTGCTCTCGTCCTCGCGTCGTCCCCGCGTCGTCCGTGCAAGGCCGACGCGGGGAGGTGTGCCGAGCGGCCCGAGGGAACGGTCCTGGAAACGCGAGAGCGTGACAGCGTTCCCGCGGATGTTGCCCGCACCACCTCCGCAGGTCATGGACGTGCTGGTCAAAAGGGGTGCCCCTCGACGAGGGGCACCCCTTCTGCGTGCGAGCTGTCTCACCTCGATCTGGTTCTGCCGCGGTGCGGATCAGTGCGTGTGGACCAGGTGTGGACCGGAGTCCGGCAGAAGCGAATCACTCGCCCGCTGGTCAGAACCCCCTTGCGGTCCGGAGCGTGGACCGCTGCCCGGGACCGCGCGAAGGCGGGTCGGCGGCCTCGGCGTGTGAGGCCGGAAGCGCCGAGACGCGGCAAGGAGGGAGGCGGTCTGCCGGAAGCCATGATTCCGGCAGACCGCCTCCCTCCTTGTGAGCCACCGGATCAGAGCAGCGCGCCGTCGGTGATCTGAGTGGCCACGCCGTTCTTGACCACGACCTCGGCCTCCACGCCCTTCTTGGAGGCCTTCTCCAGGTCGGCCTCCTCGCACGGGGCGTCCACCTTCGAGCCGGCGACGCCGCAGATCTGGCCACCGCCCAGGATCACGGTGTCCTCGGCGAGGAAGAACGCCTGCTGCTCACCGCCGGAGCCCTGGGCCGCAGGACCGTCGACCAGGTACTTGCCGGGTGCCAGGTACCGCACGATGCCGTACCAGGTGCCGTTGACGCCCTTGCCCTTGGCGAGGCCCTCCACGACGGTCTCGCCGGAGTCGGACGTGTTCGCGGACCCGGACGTGCCGCTGCCGCCGGACGTGTTCCCGGACCCGGACGCGCTGCCACTGCCGGACGTGTTCGCGGACCCGGACGTGCCGCTGCCGCCGGACGTGTTCCCGGACCCGGAGGGAGACGCGGAGGTGCCGCCGGCGCCCGTGGCTCCGGACTCGCTCGCCGCCGCAGACGTGTCGGCCTTGCTGGAGGAGCTGTCGGCGGCGTCGTCGCCCTGGCTGCACGCCGTCATCAGCAGGGTGCTGCCCAGGAGCGCGGCGGAGACGAGGAAGGCGTTGCGACGGTTGCGGATCATGGGTCAAGTCCCCTGAGTGGTCGAGGTCGGGGCTGAGGCGTGTTCAGTCCCTGGTGCGTGTTCGATCATTAGGAGGGGGCCGGGACCCGAACGGATGCCTCGATCTTTGACTCAAGACGGCATCGTCACTGTCCCGTTACGAGATCGACTCGTCGTCACGGACCGGGGGTTGTTGCTCCTCGCCACGCGTCAGGGATGAGGACGACACCTGTCAGGCGAACGGCACGCGCTGTCCGTTCGCTCTCAGGGGCCTCCAAGGCCCGCTCGATCTGTTCGTCCGAGCGCTGCCGGCTGCGGTGAATCGCCTTGGCGCGCAAGCGGAACAGGAAGGCGATGCCGTGGCCTGCCCGGCGTGCGACTCCGGCCGGTGAGACGCCGGACCCAAGCCGGGGCGAGACGGCCGCGCGGCGCATGGAGCACGGCCCGTCGGCCGGCGGCGAGGCTGCTTCCGACTGCGTCGGTACTGCGCGCCGGACGGCCTTCCACGCCTCCCCCCCGTACTCCTTGGACAGGAGGTGACCACCCCGGGGCACGCGAAAGAGCCGGTCATCCTCGGCAGTGCCGAACTCCTCGACGTGCTCGCGGACCGTGCTCCCCGCTTCGAGCCCGCGCCCGGTACTCTGTATCCGCTCCGCCCCAGGTGGGCCGGGGCGCGGGAGGCGTGCCCGAGCGGCCTAAGGGAACGGTCTTGAAAACCGTCGTGGCAGCGATGTCACCGTGAGTTCGAATCTCACCGCCTCCGCCTGATGGGCAGTGAGGACGGCCCCCGACCTGGTTCGACGGTCGGGGGCCGTTCGCTCGCCCGGACTCCGGGACTTTCCGCTGTTCCCCGTGGTCCCCCGCTCGATCGGGCACGAGTGGGGCACGGCACCCGAGGTGCGGCCTCGTCCTCATCAGGCCGGTCACCGGCATGGCGCAGTCACGGATCCCCGCCGTCGACCGCGGGCCGGACGCCCGTCGAGATGCGGCGGTGACCGGGCTGGTTCGTGTCCGCCGGTGTCAGCCGCCGATGCCACGCGCCGGGACGGTCCGGCTCATCCACGGTCCTGGAGCAGGAACCGTGAGAGGGGCATCGACGCGGACGGTGGCACCGAGGGCTCGCGGACGAGGAGTCGACACAGGACGCCCCGCGCCCGCGACGTGATCCGCCGGACCGGCCCTAGCCGACCTCGTAGCGGCCGACCTCCAGGAAGTGGCGCAGTGCTTCCGGGGTGTTGGCGTCGAGGGCGGCGCCGGCCGCCGCGCGCAGGGCGTCGCTGATGCCGGGGTCGGCGAGAAGCCGGGAAATGGCGACCCGGTCGTCCTCGGCCTGGGCCAGGCGGTAGCCCGTCTCCAGCCAGGCTCGTATCTGCTGGGAGTTGTTGTTGTCGAGAAGCTGGTTGATTTCCGCACGGACGCGCTTGCCGCTGTCGGGGTCGGCGAGGAGCCGGGAAAGGGCGACCCGGTCGTCCTCGGCCTGGGCGAGGGGGTAGCCCGTCTCCAGCCAGGCTCGTATCTGCTGGGAGTTGTTGTTGTCGAGAAGCTGGTTGATTTCCGCACGGACGCGCTTGCCGCTGTCGGGGTCGGCGAGGAGCCGGGAAAGGGCGACCCGGTCGTCCTCGGCCTGGGCGAGGGGGTAGCCCGTCTCCAGCCAGGCGCGCATCTCCTCCACGGTGCCGCTGTCGAGGAGCGCGTTCGCCTCCCGGATCACGCGCCTGCCGCTGTCGGGATCGGCGAGGACGCGGGATATCGCCACCCGCAGGTCGTCCGCACTCATCTCGTCGTAGGGCGAGCCGGCCGTCGCGACGGTGACTGCGGGGGCGACGGAGGCGGCCATGGACGGCGTGGCGAGTAACAGCGCCGGGGCAAGAGCGCCCGCGGCCACAGCAAGGATCACACGAGTCGATCTCATGAGGTCAACCACCTTTGTCATCTTCGAGGAGCATGCGGTCCCGGGATTCTTCCAAGAGGGAATCAGCCGGCGCAGTGCCTCGATCAGGCAGCCTTCGCCGCTCCCGCTTGCCGGTGGCTCGCATCACCGCGACGGACCCGCCGTCCGCAGGACCGCCGAAAAGGGTGCCCCTCGACGGAGGGGCACCCTTTTCTCGTGCCGTCCGTCGTGCCGTGGCCCGGTCGTGCGGTCCGCCGTTCGCCGGGGTGTGCCGGCCGGTGCTCGTGACGGCCGTGGCGGGGCCGCGTCGGCCGGTGGTGGGTCAGGTGCGGGCACCGGCGGCCGGGTCGTGCAGGCAGAGCGCGATGTTGCGGACCGCGGCGGTGAGTTCCTCGATCACCCGGGCCGCCTGTTCGGCGTTGTGGAAGGCCGGACGCCCGGTCAGGGACAGGCCCAGCTCCTCCGCGGCCTGGAGGGCCCGGCCGGCGCCGTCGGCGGGGGAGGGGACGGCCAGGCGGGACCCCTCGGCCGCGGGGGACGGTTGCGGTGCGGCGGGCCGGCCCGCCGCGACGGGATCCGCCGGGGGCGGGCCGGAGAGCGAGCGCACACCGGAGACGGAGCGCACACCGGAGATCGAGCGTGCACCGGACACCGCGGACGCACCGGACACCGCGGGTGCGCCGGAGGCGGCGGGTGCGCCGGAGACCGGGGCTGTCGGCTCGGGGGCGGTCGGTGCCGACGGCGCGAGCGGTGGCGTGGCGCACGTCGCTTCCCTCCGGTACCGGTCGAAGGGGACGTGGAAGGCGCCGGAGTCACCGGTCACGGAGACGCACTCCTCCCGCGGCCGCGACGGTGCGACCGGTGCGGGGTGGGTGCTCCGGGGGATCCGCTCGGTGGGCGGGGCCAGGTCCGGCGCGTTGCGGGTCCGGGGCAGCACGAAGTGCTCGAAACCCGGGAACGCCGGCGTGGCGGGGGGCGTGGCGGGACGCGGGTTGTACTCGGTCTGCCACTGCATGCGGTAGCAGTCGACCTGGTCGGCGCAGGCGGTGCGCGCGTGGAAGACCGCCGTGTCCTCCCCCAGGGGCGGGTACCAGAGGTTCGGCCCCGGGAAGCGCACGGTCCGCACCCGCGGCCTGATCGGCTCGGCGCACCCCATGCAGCAGCCCTCCGGCACCATGAGCGGGATGCCGCCGTTCTGCTCCGGCCAACGGGGACCGCCCTCCCAGCGGTACTCCCCGTGACGGCAGGGCGGCAGCTCGCCGCAGGCGCGGCAGACGGCGTAGTGCTCCGGGAGGACCTGCCAGTCGTGGCTGGCGGGGGCGCACCAGTGCTTCGGCGTGGACCGGGGCAGGTTCTCGTTGCGCAGCACGAGGACCACCGGACGCTTGTAGAACTCGGTCCGCTCGGGGGCGGGTTTGCCCGGCTGGTTGTTGGCCCGGCGCAGTTCGTTGGCGTGCCACCACAACTCCACGTGGTCGCGCCAGGCCTTCTCGTAGATGTCGGGCCACCGGTCGCCGGTGTAGCTGTTGATCTCCAGGATCCGCCATGCCTGCCGGTCGAGTACCACGATGGAGCCGGCCCGCAGCCGCATGTGCGTTCCGTCGTCACCCTCGTCCGGCCAGTCGTGCCGACCGATACGAGTGGGCTGGTCTGGGTGCCATCTGCGAGCCTGCATGTCATGCTCCTCGGCACGAAACTTCATAGTTTCAACTGGGGCAGTTGATGACATTCTGAACAATCCGGACGTTTAACTCGGTGTAGACACGCGCACGCTGTTGACCGAAGGCGACCGGAAACGCTTTCCGTGGCACCGATTCCTTTGGAAACGCTCTGGGACGCGGGCTTTTCGGCCCCCGGGCGCCGCCGGGGCCTGGCATTGCGCCGAATGCGGAGCAATGGTCCCGTACCCCGGCACACCGCCTCAAAGCCCACCGTACGGGTGATGACGTTCGGGTGGGCGGCACTCCGTACGTGTGTATTGCACCGTGTCCCCGTCACCGGACGCCGTGCGCGGGTGCGTTCGTGGGCCGGGGACAGGGGGCAGGGGGCAGGGGATCCGAGGCGCCGGAGCGCCGACGTGCCAGGGTGCCCTGGCGTCCGGACGGCGTTCCCGCGGCCCGGCGTCGGACGATCCCCGCCTCCTCGGAGCGGACCGGTCGAACCGCCGTCTTCCGCGAGGGCGGGCGATCCTGGTGACGGCCCGTCATGAGTGGCGGGAGAAGCGGAGCACTTGACCCTCACGCGGCGGGATGCCGCATGGTCGGTGGTGTGGAAGAGCACCTGACCGTGGGCGCGTGGCCGGGCTGGCCGGCGTGACCGTCCGCACGCTGCACCACTACGACGAGATCGGCCTCGTGCGGCCGTCGGCGCGGACGACCGCCGGGTACCGGGCCTACTCGGCGGGTGACGTGGAACGGCTGCGGGAGGTGCTCGCCTACCGACGGCTGGGCTTCGGACTGCGCGAGATCGCGGGCCTGGTGGACGACCCGGCCACCGACGCGGTCGCGCACCTGCGCCGGCTGCGCGGCCTGCTGGCCGGACAACGCGACCGCGCCGCCGCCACGGTGGCGGCCATCGACAAGGAACTGGAGGCGCGGGCCATGGGGATCAGGACGACACCGGAGCAACGACTGAAGCTCTTCGGGGCGCAGTTGTACGACGTCATCGGGTCCGCCTACCCGGCGACGCGACGCACCGAGCCGAGGATCGCCGCGAGGGTCCGGGAGGCGCTCGGGGACGCGCGGACGGTACTCAACGTCGGGGCCGGCACCGGGTCCTACGAGCCCTCCGACCGCGACGTCACGGCGGTGGAGCCGTCCGCGGTCATGCGGGCGCAGCGTCCCGCGGACGCGGCGCCGTGCGTGGCCGCCGCCGCGGAGAGCCTCCCGTTCGCGGACCGGTCCTTCGACGCCGCGATGGCCTTCAGCACCGTTCACCACTGGCAGGACCCGATCGCCGGGCTGCGCGAGATGCGACGCGTGGCCCGACGCGTGGTGGTGTTCACGCACGACGCCGGTGATGACGGATGGCGTCACCGGTTCTGGCTCACCCGTGACTACCTCCCGGAGGTCGCGGGGCTGGTCGCGGGCCGGCCCCCGGTGGACCGGCTGGCCCACGCGATCGGGGCCCGCATGGAGCCGGTGCTCGTTCCGTGGGACTGTGCCGACGGCTTCTTCGAGGCCTACTGGCGCCGGCCCGAGGCGTACCTGGACGCACACGTGCGCCGCGCGGTGTCGGTGTGGACCAGGGTGGGGCCGGAGGCGGAGCGGCGGGCGGTGGACGGTCTCCGCGACGACCTCTCCTCGGGCCGGTGGGCCGAACGCAACCACGACCTCGTCGGCCTCGACGCGGCGGAGCTGGGTCTCCGTCTACTCGTGGCGTGAGGCGCCGTCGGACCGGATGGCGTCGGACCGGATGCCGTGAGGCCGGACGCCTTCGGACCGGATGCCGTCAGGCCAAAACGGTGGGGCGGGAACGGCGGGAACGGCGGGGCCGGAAGGGGGGCCGCCCTCCCGAGCGGCACCCCCTTCCGTGTCCCCCCGTCACGGTGGCTCGTGGGCGCCGGGGTGCGGTGGGGGCCGGAGGCGGGCCGTGCGGGCCGCCGAGGCCAGGGTCGAGCGGGCCTCCCGGGGCGGCAGGCCGGTGCGGACGGCCGCGTCGACGAGGGCTTCGGAGAGGGCCTCGCCGACGCCGTCCTCGTAGGCCCGGCAGGCCGCCCAGTACAGGCGGGTGTTGCGTTGTCCCCGGTGGGCCGCGAGGACGAACTGGACGAGGCCGTGGCCGTGCGTCCCGCCGGCCGCCGGGGGCGCCTGCCGAGGAAGGCGGGGCGGCGGGAGGAGCAGGCGCAGCAGGGCGCGGGGGCAGGGGGCGGGGACGAGGTGGCCGGAGCCGGGGGCGACCGCGTACACGCCGTGATCGGTGCGGGAGCCGGGGCCGACGAGATAGCCGCCGGCGCCGCGGATGTCGATGCCGGGGGCGAGGCGGCCGGCCGAGTTGGGGACGACGACGTCCGCGGGGCCGGTGAGCCAGAGGTGGCGGCCGCCGGAGGGGGTGAGGACGACGACCGTGGGCGGGATGGTGAAGAGGTGGCGCAGGGCGAGCTCGCGCAGGGCGGTGGCGGAGTCGGTGCCGGACTTGGTGTCGAGGTCGACGCCGATCAGGTGGTGCGGGGGGAGGCCGCAGGCGATGCCGTAGCCGGTGGCCCAGGGGGCGGCGGCGAACAGCTCGCGGATGTGCGCGGGGTCGGTGGTGGCGTCGTACACGCCGTGGCCGGGGCGGCCGCACGCGCCGTGGCAGGGCGGGGCCTCGGGGTCGTCGCGGTGGGGGGAGCGCAGCGCGGGGAGCTTGGTCCGGGACAGGGGGATGACGGCCAGGCCGCGTTCGGCGGCCGTCAGGGCGTGGGCGAGGGCCAGGGCGGTGGCCTGCCGGGGGTACCGGTCCGTGGTGGCCATACCTCTATTTTCGTACATGCGTTCGAGAATGGGAAGGGGGCCGGCCGCCCTCCGGTGCCGGGCCGCTCCCTTCCGCGCCGGGGGTGGCCGGGCGGGGAGCGTCCGTGCCCCGGTGTCGTCGGCGTGCGGCCCCCAGGGGCGATCCCGCAGGGGCGGGCGCGGTCTCGTCCACCTTCAGGAGGTGGGGCCGGCACCACCCCTACAACCTGAGGCGGACCCGGCTTCGGCACCTGCGGCCGATCCGCGGGAGGCGGGTGCGAACCTAGCGTGGAGCCCATGACCACACCCGTCTGCACCCGCGCCTCGAACGGCAGGACGCGGCCTTCTTCGTACCCGTCCTTCACGTCGTACGTCAGTGCCCGTCAGCCGGTGCTGCTGCGCACGGCGCGGTCGCTGACCGCGAACCCGAGCGACGCCGAGGACCTGCTGCAGACCGCGCTCGCCAAGACCTACGTCGCGTGGGAGCGGATCGAGGACCACCGGGCGCTCGACGGCTACGTCCGCCGTGCCCTGCTGAACACGCGCACCTCGCAGTGGCGCAAGCGCAAGGTCGACGAGTTCGCCTGCGAGGAACTGCCGGAGCCGGAGCCGCGGCCCGGCGACGGGGACCCGGCCGAGCGGCAGGCGCTGCACGACGCGATGTGGCGGGCGATCGCGAAGCTGCCGGCCCGGCAGCGGGCGATGGTCGTCCTCAGGTACTACGAGGACCTCAGCGAGGCGCAGACGGCGGAGGTGCTCGGCGTCTCGGTGGGCACGGTGAAGTCGGCGGTGTCGCGGGCGCTCGGCAAGCTCCGGGAGGACCCCGAGCTGGATGTCGTCCGCTGAGGCCTGTCCGGCGGATCATGCCGGAGACGCGGGGTCCGGCACGTCCTTCTGAGGGAGGCGTTGTCGCCGGTTGCCGACTCCCCCACGCTCGGCTGCGCTCGCGCGGGGGGACCCCATCGCGTCGCCGCCCTCCTCCGCCTTGCGGCCGAACGCACCAGGCCCCGCTCACCCGGGCGGCAAGGCACTGCCGATTTCCTCCGACTCGATCCGCCGGACAGGCTCCGGCGCGCCGGCGTCGCGGTGCGCAGCGGGCCGCAACGTGACCTGATCGATCCTCGCCCCCTAGTGACATACCGCTTGGTATGTGCGCAGAATCAGCGCAACCGTTACCACCGCGTAGGCAATGTCGCCGCACCTGGGAGGACGCCGTGCTGAGCACCATGCAGGACGTACCGCTGCTGATCTCGAGGATCCTGACCCACGGGTCGACGATCCACGGCTCGTCGCAGGTGACGACATGGACCGGCGAGGGCGAGCCGCACCGGCGCAGCTACGCCGAGATCGGTGCCCGGGCCGCCCGGCTGGCGCACGCCCTGCGCGAGGACCTCGGTGTCGCCGGCGACGACAGGGTCGCGACCCTGGCCTGGAACAACGCCGAGCACGTCGAGGCCTACTTCGCGATCCCCTCCATGGGCGCGGTGCTGCACACCCTCAACCTGCGGCTGCCCGCCGAGCAGCTGGTGTGGATCGTGAACCACGCGGCCGACCGGGTCGTCATCGCCAACGGCTCGCTGCTGCCGCTGCTGGCCCCGCTGCTCCCGCACCTGAAGACGGTCGAGCACGTGGTCGTGACCGGTCCCGGCGACCGCTCGCTCCTCGCGGGCGCCACGGCCCGGGTGCACGAGTACGAGGACCTGATCGCCGGCAGGCCGACCGTCTACGACTGGCCCGAGCTGGACGAACGCCAGGCCGCCGCCATGTGCTACACCTCCGGCACGACCGGCGACCCCAAGGGCGTGGTCTACAGCCACCGTTCGATCTACCTGCACTCCATGCAGGTCAACATGGCCCAGTCGATGGGCCTGACCGACCAGGACACGTCCCTGGTGGTCGTCCCCCAGTTCCACGTCAACGCCTGGGGCCTGCCGCACGCCACCTTCATGACCGGCGTCAACATGCTGATGCCGGACCGCTTCCTGCAGCCCGCGCCCCTCGCCGAGATGATCGAGGGCGAGAGGCCGACCCACGCCGCCGCGGTGCCGACCATCTGGCAGGGCCTGCTGTCCGAGCTGACCGCCAGGCCGCGCGACGTCTCCTCCCTCACCCAGGTCACCATCGGCGGCTCGGCCTGCCCGCCCTCCCTCATGGAGGCCTTCGACGCGCTCGGCATGCGGGTCTGCCACGCCTGGGGCATGACGGAGACCTCCCCGCTGGGCACCATCGCCCGCCCGCCGGCCGCCGCGGTCGGCACGGACGCGGAGTTCGGCTACCGCCTGACCCAGGGCCGTTTCCCGTCCGGGGTCGAGGCCCGCCTCACCGGGCCCGGCGGCGAGCGGCTCCCCTGGGACGGGGAGTCCGCGGGCGAGCTGGAGGTCCGCGGTCCGTGGATCGCCGGCGCCTACTACAACGGTCCCGAGGGCGAACCCCTGCGCCCCGCCGACAAGTTCAGCGAGGACGGCTGGCTGAAGACGGGGGACGTCGGCACCATCTCCGCCGACGGCTTCCTCACCCTCACCGACCGCGCCAAGGACGTCATCAAGTCCGGCGGCGAGTGGATCTCGTCGGTGGACCTGGAGAACGCGCTGATGTCCCACCCGGCCGTCGCCGAGGCGGCCGTGGTCGCCGTCCCCGACGACAAGTGGGGCGAGCGTCCACTGGCCACGGTCGTCCTCAAGGAGGGCGCCACCGCCGACTTCGAGTCCCTGCGCGCCTTCCTCGCCGAAGAGGGCGGCGTCGCCAAGTGGCAGCTCCCGGAGCGCTGGACGATCGTCGAGGCGGTCCCGAAGACGAGCGTGGGCAAGTTCGACAAGAAGGTGCTGCGCAGGCGGTACGCGGCGGGCGACCTGGACGTCACCCGCCTCTGACGGCTCCGGCGGCTCTGACACACCCCGTCCGCCCGGCAGGGCACCTCGCGGCCCCTGCCGGGCGGACGGCTGTGCGCGGAAGGCCGGCCGGCGTCGCGCCGGCCGCCGGGACCACCCGCCGCCGGAGCCGCCCGGCCGGCGACGGTGCCCCGCCCCGCCGGGCCGCGGGCCGCCGTCGCGCCGTGGACCCGGGTCTTCTCGACCGCCGTGGCGCCGCGGGCCTACGCCTTCCCGGCCGTCGTGGTCCCCCAGCCGACCGTCAGCCACAGTCCCGCGATCGCGACCACGCCGTTCCAGCCGAAGTGGCTGAAGGCGAGGCCCGCCAGGGCCGAGGCGGTGGCCCCGCCGGCGAAGCCCGCGACGACGTAGGCGCTGTTGGCGGTGGCGGGGGCGTCGGTGGTGGTGAGGGCGAGCGTCTGGTTGGCGACGTGGGAGGCGACGAGAGCCGTGTGGATCACGATCGCGGCGACGAACAGCGCGACCATCACCCGGCCGCCCAGCCAGAACAGCGGTACGGAGACCGCGGCCAGCAGGTACGCGTTGCGGACCACCTTCGCGGCGCCGAAGCGGTCGACCAGGCCGCCGGCCAGCGGGGCGACGACGCTGGCGGCGAGTCCGAAGAGGCCGAACAGCCCGGCGGTCGCGGTGGAGAGGCCGTACGCCCCGCCCGTCAGCAGCAGGGCCAGCGAGGTCCACAGCGCGCTCCAGGCGCCGTACATGCCGGCCTGCCGCACGCACGCCCGCCACAGGTCGGGTGACCGGCGCACCAGGCCGGGCATGGCGCGCAGCCCGGCGAAGAGGCCGCCTTCGCGGGGACGACGGCGTTCGGAGGGCAGCGCGGCGGCGGTGAGCAGGCCGAGGAGCGCGGTGAGGCCGGCGGCGCCGACGAACACCGCGCGCCAGCCGAAGGCCTGGCCGGCCAGTCCCCCGAGGACGCGGGCGGCGACGATGCCGGTGAAGAGGCCGGCGATGACGGCCGCCACGTGCCGGGCGCGGTGACGGGCGGGAGCGCGTTCGGCGACCAGCGGCACCAGGAGCTGCGGTACGACGGTGGCGGCCGAGGCGACGAACACGGCGGCGGCGAGCGCGGCCGTGCCGGCCGCCGCGGCACCGGCGACCAGCGCCGCCGTGGTGACCAGCGAGAGGGCCGCGACGAGCGGGCGGCGGTTCACGCGGTCACCGAGCGGGGCGAAGAAGAGCAGTCCGGCGGCGTAGCCGAACTGGGCGACCGACGCGATCCAGGCCACGGCCGAGGGCGCGGAGCCGAAGTCGTGGGCGATCAGGGGGAGGAGCGGGGCGGCCACGTAGATGTTGGCGGCGGTGACGGCGGTGCACAGGGCGATGAGGGGGAGGAACAGGCGGTGGGCGAGCCGGGCCCGCCGGACGGGCTCGGCGTGCTGCTGCCTGGTGGTGACTGCGGACGGCATGGCGGACGCACTCCTTCGAGCCGACTCCAATAACCAACCAGTTGGTTGGAACGGTGGGGGAACAGTCTCGGACGCGCGTCCATTCCCTGTCAACCAACCAGTTGGTTACCCGCGCGCTACCCTGACCCCATGGCAACGACCAGGACCCCCCGCGACCCCGAGGCCACCAGGGCGCGGATCTTCGAAGCGGCGGTCGCCGAGTTCGCCCGGTACGGCATCGCGGGCGCCCGCATCGACCGCATCGCCGCCGAGGCCAAGGCCAACAAGCAGCTGATCTACGCCTACTTCGGCAACAAGGCGGAGCTGTTCACCCAGGTCCTCGGCCGCCGCATGGTCGACCTCGCCGCCGCCGTCCCCGTGGACCCCGACGACGTCGAGGGCTGGATGGACCGGCTGATGGACTACCACGCCGCCCACCCCGAACTCCTGCGGCTCCTCCACTGGGAGGGCATCGAGTACGGCACCGCCGAACTCCCCGACGAGGCCGAGCGGCAGGAGCACTACGCCCGCAAGGTCGCCGCCGTCCAGGACGGCCAGGACCGCGGGGTCATCGACGACGCCATCCCCGCCCGCGACCTGCTGTTCCTGCTGGTCGCGCTCGCCAACTGGGCCACCGTCGTCCCCCAGATGCGCCGCATCCTGGTCGGCGGGGACGACCCCGACCACGACCGCCTGCGCGCCTCCGTGAAGGAAGCGGCCCGCAGGCTGGTCGCCAGGCCGTGACGGAGCTCCCGGCCGTGGCGGGAGGACCGGCCGCGAGGGGACGATCGGCCAGGACGGGGGACCGGTCGTGAAGGGGCGACCGGCCCCTCAGTTGGTGCCGATCCGCGCCAGCAGGTCGACGATCCGGGCCTGCACCTCCTCGCTGGTGGAGCGTTCCGCGAGGAAGAGGACGGTCTCGCCGGAGGCCAGCCGGGGCAGGTCCGCCTGGTCGACGGCGGCCGTGTAGACGACCAGCGGCGTGCGGTTGAGCTGCCGGTTCGCCCGCAGCCAGTCGATGATCCCGGCCTGGCCCCGGTGCATCTGCATCAGGTCCATCACGACCAGGTTCGGCCGCAGCTGCCCGGCGAGCGTGACCGCGTCCGCGTCGCCGGCCGCCCGCGCGACCTGCATCCCGCGCCGCTCCAGCGTCGCGGTCAGCGCCAGCGCGATCTCCGCGTGCTCCTCGATCAGCAGCACCCGGGGCGGGTGCTGCTCGCTGTCCCGCGGCGCCAGCGCCTTCAGCAGCACGGCGGGATCGGCGCCGTACGCCGCCTCGCGCGTCGCCTGCCCGAGACCGGCCGTCACCAGCACCGGCACCTCCGCGGCCACCGCCGCCTGACGCAGCGACTGCAACGCGGTCCGGGTGATCGGCCCGGTCAGCGGATCGACGAACAGCGCGGCCGGGAACGCGGCGATCTGGGCGTCGACCTCCTCGCGCGAGTGCACGACGACCGGCCGGTAGCCGCGGTCGCTGAGCGCCTGCTGCGTACTGACGTCCGGAGCCGGCCACACCAGCAGCCGACGCGGGTTGTCCAGCGGCTCCGGCGGCAGTTCGTCGTCCATCGGCTGCGACCGCGGCGGATCGGCCACCTCGACGGCCCCGCCCGGCCCGTCCAGCGGCTCCGGCCCCTCGGCGGCGTCCTTGTCCGGCGCGCCTATGGCGTACGACCGCCCGGCCCCCTCGGTCCCGGGCGCGAGCCGCACCTGGCCGGCCAGGGAGTGTCCGGCCGCCTGCTGCCCGGGAAGCGGCCGGCCCCCGAGGGAGGGATGCGCGACGGGCGCGCCCGGAGCCGCCGGCGCCTGCGGTACGGCGGCCTGCCCGGCCATGGGATGCGGACGGGCCGTCTGCTCCTGTCCCGCCTCCGGGTCCGGCCGCGTGCCCAGCTTGCGGCGCCGCCCGGAGCCGTTCGGGTGGTGCGGGGCGGGGGTGGCGGAGGCCGGGGGGGCGGCCTGCGGGGCCTGCTGCAGTCGCTGGACCGGCTGGGCCCGCTGCGTCGGCAGGGCCTGCGGCGCTTGCTGCGCCTGCTGCACCTGCGCGGCCTGCCGGGTGAAGGGCACGCCCTGGCCCAGCGTCCGCACGCTGAACGCACGGCCCTGGGTGGAGTCGGGGTCGAGGGGCGGGAGCGGCGCGGCCTCGGCGGGCAGGGGCTGGGCCACCCGCGGCTGTGCCGTGGCCGCCTCGGGCGGCAGCGGGGTGCCCGAACCGGGGGTCGGCGTCGCCGGGACGGCCGCTTCGGCGGGGAGCGCTCCGACGGGCGGGACCTGCGCGGGTGCGTCGGCCTGCGCCGGCACGGTCGGTACGGCCTGGGGGACCGGGCCGGCCGGCCCGGCCTGACCGGGCACGACGGGCCGGCCGGCGACCGGCCCACCGGGCAGCGGCTGAGCCGGGAGCGGCAGTTCCCGGGGGACCCGGACGGACGCGGCCGGCGCGGGAACCTGCACCGGAGGCGTCTGCGCCCGCGGGCCCTGTGCCTGTGCCGGAACGACGGCGGCCGGGACGTCCTCGGTCCCCGCGCCCGCCTCCGTCACCGGCCGGCCGGCGGCCCGCCGCCGGCGGCCCGTGGGCGCGGTGGTGGGGTGCGGCTGCGGCGGGGTGTGGTCGCCGGCGTGGTCGTGCGGGGCGGCGTCGTGCCGGTCGTGGTCGATCGGCGCGTCGTCGGACGCCGCCCGGGCGGGCGTCCGAGCCTGCCCGGGAACGGGCGGCGGAACGGGGGCGGGTACGGCGTCCTGCCCCGGGACGGGAGCGACCGGCACCGGCCCCTGCCGCTCCGGAACCCGTCCGGCCTCCTGCGCCTCCGCGCCGTCGTCCGTCCCCGGCGCGCCGGCCGTCCCGTCGGCCGGGCGGTCGGCCTCCGCGGGCGGCAGGGCGAACACCGTGCGGGGCCCCGCCTCCTGCGCGGCGGCGCGTTCGTTCGCGGCGGCCAGGGCACGCCGACGGCGGCCCGTCGGCTGGTCGGCGTCCTCCGCGGGCACCGGGGCGGCCGCGAGCGCGGGCAGGGCGGGCGGCAGGGCCGCCTGCGGTTCGCCGCCGTCGGGCAGGGCCCCCCGTCCGCCCGGCACCGGCACGCCCTGCGGCGGGACGGTGCCGCCGAGTCCGGTGCCCGAGGCGGCGGTGCCCGCCGCGTGCTCGGCGGCCGTGACCACGGCGCCCTCGCTCACCCCGGCGTCCCCGCCGGGTCCGGCGGACCGCGCGTGCCGCCGACCGGTCCCGCCGGAGGCGTCGGCCTCCTCGACGGGGGCCGGTGCCGGCATCTCCTCGGCGGCCGGACCGCGCCGACGGCGCCGGCCGGTCGGCACCGCGGACTCGCCCTCGACGCCGACGGGCTCCGCGTCCGCGGCCTCGCTCTCCAGGAAGGCGTCCACGGAGGCCCGCCGGGCCCGCCGCCGCCCCGCGACGGCGGGCCGCCCGTCGGCCGTGTCGCCCGCGGCGACGCCGTCCGCCGTCTCCGCGGTCCCGTCCGGCGAACCGGCCGGCAGCGCGACGGCGGACCCGACGGCGGGAGCGGCGACGGCGCCCGCCCCGCCGCCCAACGGCACCTCGAGGACGTAGGCGCTGCCGCTCATGCCCGGCACCTCGTGCGTCTGGAGCACGCCGCCGTGCGCCCGCACGATCCCGCGCACGATCGGCTCGTGCACCGGGTCCCCGCCCGCGTACGGGCCGCGCACCTCGATGCGGACCACCTCGCCGCGCTGGGCGGCGGCCACGACGACCGTGTTGTCCATGTAACCGCCCGCCGAGACGGGCGCGTTGCCGGTGGCGTCGACACCCGCGACGTCGGCGACGAGGTGGGCGAGCGCGGTCGCCAGGAGCCGCGCGTCGACCTCGGCCTCGATGGGCGGCGCGTGCACGGCGAACTGGACCCGGCCGGGTCCGACCAGCTCGACGGCCCCGTCGACACCGGCGGCGACGACGGCGTCGAGCATCACCTTCGTCCGGGTGACGGCCTCCCCGCCGGTGTCCAGGCGCTGGTAGCCGAGGACGTTGTCGATGAGGGTCGTGATGCGGGCGTACCCAGCCGACAGGTGGTGCAGGACCTGGTTGGCCTCGGGCCACAGCTGCCCGGCGTCGTCGGCGGCGAGAGCGGACAGTTCGCGGCGCAGTTCGTCCAGGGGGCCGCGCAGCGACCGTCCGAGGAGGGTCAGCAGCTGGTCGTGACGGGCGGCGAGGGCCTCGTACCGGTCCTTCTCCCGCTCGCCGAGCGCGGCGTAGCGCTCCTCGCCGGCCGCCAGCTCCTCCTGGTGGCGCTCGTGCAGCTCCTCCACCTCGGCGACGTGCTGCTGGCGCAGCGCGGTGAGGTCGGCGGCGTGTTCCTCGGAGAGCCGCTCCAGCTCCTCCCGGTGCCGCTCCTCGACGGCGTCCTTCTCCTCGGCGAGGGAGTCGTAGGGCCGCCGGTCGGTGAAGGTCATCACGGCGCCGACGAGCTGGTCGCCGTCGCGGACGGGCGCGGTCGTCAGGTCGACCGAGACCTTGTCCCCGCTCTTGGACCACAGCACCTGCCCGCGCACCCGGTGCTTGCGCCCGGAGCGCAGGGTGTCGGCGAGCGGCGACTCGTCGTAGGGGAAGGGGGAGCCGTCGGCACGGGAGTGCAGCACGAGCGTGTGCAGTTCCTTGCCGCCGAGGTCGCTCGCCCGGTAGCCGAGGGTCTGGGCGGCGGCCGGGTTGACCAGCACGATCCGCCCGTCGGTGTCGGTGCCGACGACGCCCTCGGACGCGGCCCGCAGGATCATCTCGGTCTGCCGCTGCGACCGGGCCAGCTCGGCCTCGGTGTCGACGGTGCCCGACAGGTCGCGCACCACGAGCATCAGCAGCTCGTCGTTGGCGTAGCCGTGGCTGTCGTAGGCCTGCTGGCCGTTCTCGAGGTTGGCGCTGGTGACCTCGACGGGGAACTCGGTGCCGTCGGTGCGCCGGGCGGTCATCCGCGTGGGCTTGGTCCGGCCGCGCGGGTCCATGTGGTCCGGGCGCCGCATCGAGCCGGGGATGAGCTTGGAGTCGAACTCCGGCAGGAGGTCGAGCAGCCCCCGCCCCACGAGGGCGGTGCCCGGCGTCTCGAACGCCTCCAGCGCGATGGTGTTCGCGTTGACGACTGTCCCGTTGGCGTTGACCAGGACCAACGCGTCGGGCAGTGCGTCGAGTATGGCTGCGAGGCGAGCAGCGCCTCGGGATGGCCTGCTGCTCACGAGTCGCTTCCTCCCTGTCACCGCACCTTGCCGACCGCCCGGGCCATACTGCCAACCCTCCCGCGACGTGTCACGCGAGCGAGTCTAAGGGTTGAGGCCGTGTCCGCGGCGCCGGATGAGAGGCAGCTCGCACGACGGAGTGCCCCAGAACGTACGACCGCCCGCCCCGCCTTCGCGGGACCTTCGCGTGACGTCTACGCGACGGGTGCTTCCACCACGGGAAACCCGTGGGGTTCCGGTGGGCCGCGGGGGTGCCGGAACCGCGGCGGCCGGCGGGCACCTGCGGCCGGTCGTGGCCGGCCGCGGAACGGAACCCCGGCCGGCCGCCTCCGAGCCCTCCCCGTCAGGGGCGGTCCGGTGTCGGCCCCGCCCCGGGCAGCAGCGGCACGAACCGGTCCCAGCGCTCGATCTGGCATCCGTCGCCGCGCTCGAACGTGGTGTCGACGGGGCGCCCGGCCCACCGGCCGGTGACGCGGGCGGTGGCCGGACCGCCGTACCGCATGGTGCACACGCTGCCCTCCGGCACGGGTGCGAAGGGATCCCTCCCCCACCGGGTGTTGCGCTCCACGGCCGCGCAGGCCCCCGGCACGTCCGGATGCGTGCCCAGGTCCGGACGGCACCGCACCGTGAAGGACCCGTCGGTCTCCCCGCCCGCGCCCCGGACCGTCACGGTGAGGTGGTCGCCGGAGTCGGGCAGGTCCTCGTCGCGGACGGGTGGCGGCGCGAGCGGCGGCCGGGCCGGGCCGGATCCGGCGTGGGCGGTGAAGGAACCCGCGCCGAGGGAGCCGACGGCGACGGCGGAGGCGGCGGCGAGGGTGAGAGCGAGCCGCCGCAGCGGTGTGACCTGGACCATGGCCTGTCCAACGCCGCGCCTCCGGCGAGGTTGCGCCCGGGAATGTCTTTGCCCTGCGGGCCGCCCGCCTAGTACCGTGGACGCCGATTGGTGACACGACGCTCGACTGTGTCATCATCTGCACGCGCCACTCGCGGACTCGCGAGCGGCTGTGTGGAGGCGTCGCCTAGTCCGGTCTATGGCGCCGCACTGCTAATGCGGTTTGGGCCTCAAAGCCCATCGAGGGTTCAAATCCCTCCGCCTCCGCTCGACTTCGAAGCCCCGGTCCTCCGCGACCGGGGCTTCGTCGTTCCCGGCTCTTGTTCCGCATCGCCCCGGATCGGGTCTTCCCGCAGGTCACAAGGGGTGGGGGAATCGGATTTCACATGGCGGCGGCAGTCATGTAATGTTCTTCCTGTCGCCGCGAGCGGGCCGGAAGGGCCGGGAGCGGAGACGGAAAACAGAAGAAGAACAAGCACTCGTAGCTTAACGGATAGAGCATCTGACTACGGATCAGAAGGTTGCAGGTTCGAATCCTGCCGAGTGCACACCGACGAGAGGCCCCGGAGAGATCCGGGGCCTCTCGCGTTGGGCCGGCCGAAGCCCCGCCGAAGCCTCCTCGGGGACAGAAGAAGCGTTCGAGAGCTGCCGGGCGGCCGCGGGCAGGCGCATACTGGGGGCAATGACAAAGCCTGCTGCATCGAAGCGCCATTTGCCCACCAGTCCCTTCAAGGCTCCGGTGGCGCCGCCGCCCAAGCAGTTCGCGGTGGGTGACCAGGTCACGCACGACGTGTACGGCCTCGGCCGGGTGATCGGCATCGAGGAGGGCATCGCGGTCCTCGTCGATTTCGGCTCGGCGCAACAGCGGATCCTCGCCCCGTACCCCAAGCTGACCAAGCTGTAGAACCCGCGGTGCCCGGTCACGGCACACCGGCTTCCTCACGGACCTGTAACGAATGGGAGTCCTCTCATCGACTCGACCTCGCTGTTCTCCGCTCCGGAAGGGGCGCCGCGCAGTTCCCTCGCGACCTCACCGCCTCCGGCGGCGAACCCCTTCCAGGCACCGGACTTCGGAGACTTCGTGGAGTTCACGGAGGACGACCACTTCCCGCCCGAGGATGTTCCGGAGTCCGTCCCCGAGCGGCGTTCGCCTCGGCGCAGGTCCCGCTAGGACCTGTCCGGCCCCGGCCCGGCCCATCCACCGGGCGGGGCTTCTGTCACGTGGTGCGACGGTGTGCCGCGGCCGTCGCCGGGCCCGACGGGGGCCGACCGCGGCCGACGGCGCCGCTCGTCCGTGACGTCCGCGACGCCGCGCACCCCGCCGGTGCGCGTGCCGTCGGTGTCCGGTCAGGGCGCGCGGCCCTCGTCCGGCCGACGGCCGACCTGCCGTAGGACCTCGACCCGATCGGAGCGTGGGACCGCGCGGAAGCCGCGGCCCGCTCCGTCGAGAACTCCCTCTCCGCGCCGGCTCCCGGCCGCGCCATGACCCTTTCGGCGGGCCGGCGGAGCCGCGCGTGATCCCGGCCGGTCGCCGGTACGACGCGAGCGCGGCCCGGAACGGCCCCGGATCGCGGAGCCGCGCGCGGTCGGGCGGACGCGGTTCCGGCCGGTGAAGCCGTGCCCGGCCCGCTGCCGCCCGGGACGCCGGCGGCCCCCGAGCACGCACCCGGCCGCCCCGGGCGCCGTACCGGCACGCCGGGTTCCGGAGTCCGCCTCAGCAGGCGCCGCCGGTCTTGAGCAGGTGTTCCTCCGCCCAGCGGCCCAGTTCGTGGAGGGCCGGGCCCAGCGCCGTCCCGGCCTCGGTCAGGCGGTACGAGACGCGGAGCGGGGGGCCCTCGTCGACCTCGCGCACCACCAGGCCGGCGGCGCTCAGCTCGGTCAGGCGGTCGGACAGCATGCGTTCGCTGATGCCGGGGATGCCGCGGCGCAGTTCGGCGAAGTGGACCGGGCCCTGCATCAGCGCTGCCACGATCATGCCCGTCCAGCGCTTCCCGAGCAGCCCGAAGACGCTGGTGATGCCGTCGCCGACCCGGCTGCACGCCCCCGGCTCGTGATCCGTCCTCATGTCCGCCATGCCCTCCAGGGTACCGCTCTGCCGTTCGGGGGTGAAAAAAAGTAAGTAGCTGTGTTATTAGTTGTCGCGTAGGTATTTATAGCTGCGTACGAAAACGTACCCTCACCTCGGAGTGCCCCATGGCCACGCTGCTGCACCTGGACTCGTCGCTGTTCCCCGCTTCCGCCTCCGCGTCCCGCGCGGTGACGGAGGCCTTCCGCAAGGCGTGGGAGGAGCAGCACCCGCAGGGCACCGTGAACTACCGCGACCTCTCCGCGGAACCCGTCCCGCACCTGGACGTCCTCGCCGCCTCGGCCGGCTTCGCCGACCCGGCCACCCACACGCCGGAGCAGGCCGCGGCGTTCGCCGAGCGGCTGAAGCTGGTGGAGGAGCTGGAGGCGGCGGACGCCGTGCTGATCGGCGCCCCGATGTACAACTTCACCATCCCCTCGACCCTCAAGGCGTGGATGGACCAGGTGCTCCTGATGGGCCGCACGGCCGGACCCGACTCGACCCTCAAGGGCCTTCCGGTCACCGTCGTCGCCAGCCGGGGCGGTTCCTACGCGCCGGGCACCCCGCGCGAGGGCTACGAGTACGTGCAGAACTACCTCCGGGCCGTCCTGGTCGACATGGTCGGCGCCGAGGTCGACTTCATCGTGCCCGAGCTGACCCTGGCCGCCACCAACCCCGCGATGGCGGACCTCGTCCCCCTCGCGGAGGCGTCCCGCGAGCGGGCGCTGGCCGACGCCGCCGAGAAGGCCAAGCGGCTCGCCGCCCGCGTCGCGGCCTAGGGTCTCTCGTTTGGATCAGGCCGGGCTCGCGGGCCCCGGTGCCGCACCCCGCCGCGTCGTCGTCGGTCGCCAGGGCTCCGCCCCGACTCCCTCCTCCGCCTCGCGAGGCACGGCACCGGACCCCGCTCCCCGATCCGGCCCGATCCGAACGAAAGACCCCAGCAGGGCCGTGCCGGACCGGGGCGGGGCCGACCTGATCCGGCCCGTCCCGGCATCACCCGGACCGGCTCGGAACGGCTCGGCTCGGAACGGCCCCGCCCCGGCCGGGGGCCGGGCGGTCTCCCCGGCGGGCGGGCGCGGGGGCGTTGTCGGTGGGGGCGCCTACCGTGGTGGGTGATGGCACAGGCATGGAAGTGCGCGGGGCTGCGCTGGTCGGGGGCCGGCCCCGAGCTGCTGTGGGACGGGGGACGCCGGAGCCCGCTGTCGTGGGGGAAGAAGGTGGCCTTCGGGGTCGAGGAGGGGGGTGCGCGGGTGTGCACGGGGGCCCGGGGACACCCGTGCCCGGTGCGGGCGGTGGTACCGGCCCGCGGCACGGGGGCGCGCTGCGAGGAGTGCGGGCGGCTGGACCGGGCGCACTCCGTCGCCGCGGACGGTGTCGCCGACGATCCGCGGCCGTACCGCGTCTACCTGGCCTGGTTCGGGCCCGGCCTGGTCAAGGTCGGGATCACCGCGGCCGGGCGGGGGCCGGCGCGGCTGCTGGAGCAGGGTGCCGTCGCCTTCAGCTGGCTCGGCACCGGCCCCCTGATGGCCGCCCGGCGCACGGAGGAGCTGCTGCGGGCCGCGCTGCGCGTCCCCGACCGGGTCCCCTACGCCCAGAAGCGCGCCGTACGGGCCGGGTTGCCCCGGCACGCGGGAGAACGGGCGCTGGAGATCCGTGAGCTGCACGCCGCGGCGGTCGGACTGGGCGGCTGGCCCGAGTCGTTGACGCGGGAGCCCTTCCGCGCCGTCGACCACATGGAGGTCTTCGGCCTCGCGGCGGCACCGGCGGCCGTCGGCGCGGTGAGCGAGCTGACCGCCGGGGGCGTGGTGAGCGGGGAGCTGGTCGCCGCCGCCGGCCCGGACCTGCATCTGGCGACGGCGGCGGGAGTCGTCGTGCTGGACACCCGGCTGATGCGGGGCTGGAAGCTCGTCCCGGCCGGGAGGACGGATGAAGTGAGCCTGCCGGTACGGGAGTTCGACAAGCCGACGGGACATCTCCAGGACGAGTTGTTCTGAGGGCCGAGCCGACCCGGCCGCCTCGCGACAAACCATCCCACCTCGCCCCACCCCCCGTTCCGGGCCGGACGGGTCTCCTCAGCGAACTCCCAGGAAATCCCGAGAACCCCCAGCGGCCCGTCGCGCGGAGCCGGGCGCTCCACAGGTCCGTCCCGGCCGCCCGACCGGGACGAACACGGACGGACGGGCCGCCGGCGCGCGTCCGCGCCGCGCTCGCCTGAGAGGTTCCTGTGCGTTTCTCAGGGAAATCACAGACAGGGGAAAGCGTGTTCTCAGAGGACCCCGACATGGTGTCCCGCATGACCACGACCTCGCCCCAGGGGCGCACCGAACTGCTGAGGCCGGACGGGAGCCCCGTCCGCGTGCTGGTGGTGGACGACGAGTTGTCGATCACCGAACTGCTGTCCATGGCCCTGCGCTACGAGGGATGGCAGATCCGCAGCGCCGGTGACGGCACGGGCGCCATCCAGACCGCCCGCGAGTTCCGGCCCGACGCCGTCGTCCTGGACATGATGCTGCCCGACATGGACGGGCTGACCGTCCTCGGCCGGCTGCGCCGCGAACTGCCGGACGTCCCCGTCCTGTTCCTCACCGCCAAGGACGCCGTGGAGGACCGGATCGCCGGCCTCACCGCCGGCGGCGACGACTACGTCACCAAGCCGTTCTCCCTGGAGGAGGTCGTCGCCCGGCTGCGCGGGCTCATCCGCCGCTCCGGCGCCGCCGACCGCCGCTCCGAGTCGGTGCTCGTCGTCGGCGACCTCACCCTGGACGAGGACAGCCACGAGGTCTCGCGGGGCGGCGACAACATCCACCTCACCGCCACCGAGTTCGAGCTGCTGCGCTTCCTGATGCGCAACCCGCGCCGGGTGCTCAGCAAGGCCCAGATCCTGGACCGCGTGTGGTCCTACGACTTCGGGGGCCAGGCCAACGTGGTCGAGCTGTACATCTCCTACCTGCGGCGCAAGATCGACGCGGGGCGCGAGCCGATGATCCACACGCGGCGCGGAGCCGGTTACCTGATCAAGCCCGCGGCGTCATGAGCGGGCGACGACGGCCGCGTGCGCAGCGGCGGGCGGGCGGGCCCCGCAAGCCCCGTACCCTGCGGACCCGGCTCGTCGTGGCGTCGGTGGTGCTGATCGCGGTGGTCTGCGCGGTGATCGGCACGGTGACCACCCTGGCCCTGCGCTCGCACCTGTACGAGCAGCTCGGCGATCAGGTCGTCGAGGCCGGCAAGCGCCTGTCGGGACCGCCGTTCGGCCGGGACGGCGAGAAGAACGTCCTGGTGGAGGACCGTGTCGACGGCTTCGTCACCAACGGCCCCACGCAGGAGCGGACCGTGGCCGCGGAGGTCGCCGCCGACGGCACGGTCTCCAAGGCCGTCGTCGCCGAGCGGATCTCCGACGACATCCGCCAGCAGATGAACGCCACCGCGCTGAGCGCGTCCCAGCGGCACGCCCTCGAGGGCGTGCCCGTGACCGGCACCCACACCGTGAGCCTTCCGGGCCTCGGCGACTACCTCGTGACGTACGTGCACGGCGACGACGGCTCCGGTTACTACGTCGCCCTGCCCACCACCGTCGTCGACAGCACCGTCAACACGCTGATCCTCGTGGAGGTCAGCGTGACCGCCGCCGGTCTCGGCGCCGCCGTCATCGCCGGCTACGTGCTCGTCGGGCTCGCCACCCGCCCCCTGCGCAAGGTCGCCGCCACCGCCACCCGGGTGTCCGAACTCCCCCTGCACACCGGCGAGGTCAACCTCTCCGAGCGGGTCCCCGAGTCCGAGACCGATCCGCACACCGAGGTCGGCCAGGTCGGTGCCGCGCTCAACCGGATGCTGAACCACGTCCACGGCGCCCTGCACGCCCGCCAGGAGAGCGAGATGCGGGTCCGTCAGTTCGTCGCGGACGCCAGCCACGAACTCAGGACCCCGCTGGCCTCCATCAGGGGCTACGCCGAGCTGACCCGCCGGGGACGCGAGCAGGTGGGACCCGACACCCGGCACGCGCTGGGCCGGATCGAGTCCGAGGCCGGCCGGATGACCTTCCTCGTGGAGGACCTGCTGCTGCTCGCCCGCCTCGACGCGGGCCGCCCGCTCCAGTTCGAGCAGACCGACCTGGTCCCCCTCGTCATCGACACCGTCAGCGACGCCCGCGCCGCCGGCCCCGGCCACCTGTGGCGCCTCGAACTCCCCGAGGAACCCGCCCTGGTCTCCGCCGACCCGGCACGTCTGCAACAGGTCCTCGTCAACCTGCTCGCCAACGCCCGCACCCACACACCGCCGGGCACGACCGTCACCGCGCGCGTGCAGCGGCGTGGCCCCTGGCTGTGCGTCGACGTCCAGGACAACGGCCAGGGCATCCCGCCGGACCTGCTCCCCCGCGTCTTCGAACGGTTCGCCCGCGGCGACTCCGCCCGCTCCCGCGCCACCGGCTCCACCGGCCTGGGCCTGGCCATCGTGCAGGCCGTCGCCACCGCGCACGGCGGCGCCGTGACCGTCGACAGCGTGCCCGGACAGACCGTCTTCACCGTGCACCTGCCCGCCCTCGCCCCCGCCGTGCCCCGGCCCGCGCCCGAGACCGACCGGCAACGGGACTCACAGGGCCAGCACAGGGCCGGCACATGGGTGCGACAGGGCACCTGAGGAGAGTCGTCGACATGCGAACCGACTCTTCTCCCGGCACCCTGCCGGCGCGGGAGCACCTCCCGGCCGCCACAGCCGGTACGCCTGTCCTGGACGTAGTGATCCCCGTCTACAACGAGGAGAAGGACCTCCAGCCCTGCGTGCGCAGACTGCACGACCATCTGACGCGGACCTTCCCCTACCCGTTCCGCATCACCGTCGCGGACAACGCGTCGACGGACAGCACCCCGGACGTGGCGCGGCTGCTGGAGACGCGGATTCCGCAGGTGCGGTCCGTCCGCCTGGAGCAGAAGGGCCGCGGCCGGGCGCTGCGGACCGTCTGGTCGGCCTCGGACGCCCCGATCCTCGCCTACATGGACGTCGACCTGTCCACCGACCTCAACGCGCTGCTGCCGCTGGTGGCACCGCTGATCTCGGGCCACTCCGACCTGGCGATCGGCTCCCGGCTGGCCCGCAGCTCGCGGGTGGTGCGCGGGGCCAAGCGGGAGTTCATCTCCCGCTCCTACAACCTGATCCTGCGCGGTTCGCTCCAGGCCCGGTTCTCGGACGCCCAGTGCGGCTTCAAGGCGATCCGCCGCGACGTGGCGCGACTTCTGCTCCCGTTGGTGGAGGACACCGGCTGGTTCTTCGACACTGAGATGCTGGTGCTCGCCGAACGAGCCGGTCTCCGTATCCACGAGGTGCCGGTCGACTGGGTCGACGACCCGGACTCCACGGTGCACATCGTGAGGACGGCGACCGACGACCTGAAAGGGGTATGGCGCGTGGGCCGGGCGCTGGCCACCGGTTCGCTCCCCCTGGACCGGCTGACCAGGCCGTTCGGCGACGATCCCCGCGACCGCGAGATCATGGACGTACCCAAGGGCCTGGCCCGTCAGCTCGTCGGCTTCTGTGTCGTCGGTGGCCTGTCCACCCTCTTCTACCTGCTGCTCTACAGCGGTTTCCGGCAGTTCTCCGGCTCCCAGACGGCCAACGCGCTCGCGCTGCTCGTCTCCGCGGTCGCCAACACCGCCGCCAACCGCCGGCTCACCTTCGGGGTGCGCGGCCGCACCGGTGCCGTCCGCCACCAGGCGCAGGGACTCGTCGTCTTCGGCATCGGCCTCGCGCTGACCAGCGGTTCGCTCCTCGCGCTCGACGCGGCGACGTCCGACCCGGCGCACGCCACCGAACTGGCCGTCCTCGTCGCCGCCAACCTCGCGGCGACCGTGCTGCGCTTCCTCCTCTTCCGCGCCTGGGTGTTCCCGGACCGGCGCGGCGACGAGGAGCCCCCGGCCCGGCCGTCGGCACACCCCCCGGCCCAGGCCCCGGGGCGGTCCGCCGCCGCACCGCCGCACCCCGCGTCCGGCCCGCTGCCGCAGCGGCCGTACCGGCACGCACCGGACCCCCGCACCCCGGACCCCCGCACCCCGGACCCCCACACCTCGGACCCCCGCACCCCGGACCCCCGCACCCTGCCGCACGACAGCGGCACCGACCGGTTCCGCGCCGGTGGGGCCGCGGACGCCACCATGCGGCTGCAGCCGGTGCGCCCGCACGACACCGATCCGGGGGACGCCCGATGACCACCCACCTCGACGGCACGGCGCGGGCGGCCGACGGCCCGGCCGCGCCGGTCACCTGGGGCCCGCCCGAGACCGCCCCTCCCACGGCGCCGCGGGAACCCGGCGCCCCCGCTCCCGGTGCGGGCGAGCCGAAGCAGCCCCTCGCCCGCAGGCTCTGGCGCGGCCGGCCCGAGGACCCCCGCTGGGCGCGCCCGGCCCTCCTCGGCCTGCTGCTCGCCACCTGCGTCCTGTACCTCTGCAACCTGAGCGCCTCCGGCTACGCGAACTCCTTCTACTCCGCGGCCGTGCAGGCCGGCAGCCAGAGCTGGAAGGCGTTCTTCTTCGGCTCGCTGGACTCGGCCAGTGCCATCACCGTCGACAAGCCGCCGGCCGCGCTGTGGCCGATGGCGCTGTCCGTGCGGATCTTCGGCCTGAACTCGTGGGCGATCCTCGTCCCCGAGGTGCTGATGGGCGTCGGCTCGGTCGCCGTCGTGTACGCCTCGGTGCGCCGCCGCTTCAGTCCCGCTTCGGGCCTGATCGCGGGCGCCGTGCTCGCGCTCACCCCGGTCGCCGCCCTGATGTTCCGGTTCAACAACCCGGACGCCCTGCTGGCCCTGCTGATGGCCGTGGCCTGCCACCTCGTGGTCCGCGCCCTGGAGGACGGCCGGACGAAGTGGCTGGTGTGGGCCGGCGTCGCGATCGGCTTCGCGTTCCTCGCCAAGACCCTGCAGGCCTTCCTGATCCTGCCGCCGCTGGCGATCGTGTACGCCGTCTGCGCACCGGTCCCGCTGCGGAGGCGTCTCTCGCAGCTGGCCCTGGCGACGGCCGCGCTGGTCGTCTCCGGCGGCTGGTGGGTCGCGATCGTCGAGCTGTGGCCCGCCTCCTCCCGTCCCTACATCGGCGGCTCGCAGAACAACTCCTTCCTGGAGTTGACCTTCGGCTACAACGGACTCGGCCGCCTCAGCGGCGACGAGACCGGCAGCGTCGGCGGCGGAGGCGGCGGTGGCGGCACCGGGCAGTGGGGCGAGACCGGCTGGGACCGGATGTTCAACTCCGAGATCGGCGCCCAGATCTCCTGGCTGCTGCCCACCGCGCTGATCCTGCTGGCCGCGGGCCTGGTGGCCACGCGCGGACGGAGGCGGACCTCCGTGACCCGGGGCGCGTTCCTGGTCTGGGGCGGCTCGCTGCTGATCACCACGGTGGTCTTCAGCTACATGGCGGGCATCTTCCACCAGTACTACACGATCGCGCTGGCCCCCTACCTGGCCGCCGTGATCGGCATGGGCGCCGGCCTCCTGTGGGAGAGGCGGTCCGAGCTCCAAGCGTCACTCACCCTCGCCGCCGCCTCGGTGGCCGCGGCGGCCTGGGGATACGTCCTGCTCCACCGCACCCCCGACCACCTGCCCTGGCTGAGGTGGCTGGTGCTGGTCGGCGGCCTGACGGGCGCGCTCGGCCTGGTCTTCGCCGGCCGGCTGTCCCGGCGGATCGCCCTCGCGGCGGCGGCCGTGAGCATGGCCGCGGCGCTGGCCGGACCGACGGCGTACACGCTGAGCACCGTGGACTCCGCGCACACCGGGTCCATCCCGACGGCGGGCCCGGCGGGCGCGTCCACGATGGGCGGCGGCCGGGGCGGTCCCGGCGGCGGTGGCGGCTTCCCCGGCGGCGGCACGCCCGGCCGGCAGGGCCAGGGCCAACAGAACGGCGGCTTCCCCGGCGGCGGCTTCCCCGGCCCGCAGAACGGCAACGGCAGCACCCAGGGCCAGGGCCGGACCGCTCCCGGCGGACAGGCCGGCGGCGAAGGCGGCCCGGCGGGCGGCGGCGGGGGCGGCATGGGCGGCCTCATCAACGGCGCCACCGTCACCGACGAGGCCAAGAAGCTGCTGGACACCGACTCCGACCGGTACACCTGGGCCGCGGCGGCCATCGGTTCCCAGAACGCCGCGAGCTACCAGCTGGCCACCGGCGACCCGGTGATGGCCATCGGCGGCTTCAACGGCACCGACCCGTCCCCGACACTGGCGCAGTTCAAGCAGTACGTCGCCGACGGCAGGATCCACTACTTCATCAGCGGCGGATCGGGCGGCGGCATGGGCGGCGGCGACGACGGCGCCTCCGCACAGGTCACCGAGTGGGTCGAGGCGACCTTCCAGCAGGTCACGGTCGGTTCGGCCACGTTCTACGACCTGACGCGGAAGGCGGCCGGCTGAGGCCGGGCGGGACGACCGGGGAGGGGCGGTGACCGCGGTCACCGCCCCTCCCCGCGTGACGCGCCGGTCCGTGCCGCCGGGCGGGCCGGAGGCCGCGATGCCGGGCCGCGGTCCCGCGCCGCGATGCCGGGCCGCGGTCCCGCGGCCTTGAAGGCCCGGCCGCCACCTAGCATCTTCGTCAGGAGTGACCCGGAGAACCTCAGGAGGGTGCGCCATGGCGAAGGCTGCCGAGCAGGCCGGGCGGACCAGCGTGTGGCTGGAGGGCAAGGCGCGCCGGGGGCGGGGCGGGAGCCAGCCGTCGGGACTCGACCGGGACCGGATCACCGAGGTCACCGTACGGCTGCTGGACACCGAGGGCCTGGACCGGTTCTCCATGCGCCGCCTGGCGGCCGAGCTGAACGTCACGGCGATGTCCGTCTACTGGTACGTCGACACCAAGGACGACCTGCTGGAACTCGCCCTGGACGTGGCCTTCGGCGAGCTCGTGCTGCCCGACCCGGAGACGGCGGGCGGGGACTGGCGCGAGCAGCTGCGGGCGCTGGCGTCGGCGTACCGGGCACTGCTGGTGCGGCACCCGTGGCTGTCGCCGCTGGCCGGCCGGTACCTCAACATCGGGCCGAACTCCCTGGTCTTCTCCCGCACGGTCCAGCGTGTGGTCCGCCGCACGGGCCTGCCCGACCACCGCATCACGAGCGCGATCGCGGCGGTCTTCCAGTTCGTGTACGGCTACGGCACGATCGAGGGCCACTTCTTCGGCCGGGTCGCCGACGCGGGCATGACCCCGGACGAGTACTTCCGGCACTCCCTGACCGAGGCGACCGAGGCGCCGCGTACCGCCGAGGTCGTCGAGGAGTCCCGCGCCCTCATGGCGGCCCGCGGCGGCGACACGGTCGCGGAGATGCTGGACCGCGACTTCGCCTTCGCCCTGGACCTGCTGGTGGCGGGCATCGAGGCGATGGTGGAACGCGGCTGACGCCGCGTCGGGCTCCGTCCGTCGGTGGGGGCGGTGTCGGTGGTCAGTCCTGGGGTGCGAGGTGGGCGGGGAAGCCGCCGGTGGCGACGGGGCCCCAGCGTTCGGGGGTGACCCGGATGATCGACTTGCCCTGCCTCACCATCGCCTCCCGGTACTCGTCCCAGTCGGGGTGCTCACCGGCGATGTTGCGGTAGTACTCGACCAGCGCCTCGACGGAGTCGGGCGAGTCGATGACCTCGGCGGTGCCGTCGACCTGGACCCAGGGCCCGTTCCAGTCGTCGCTCAGTACGAGCACGCTGACCCGCCGGTCCCGCTTGGCGTTGCGCGTCTTGGCCCGCTCCGGGTAGGTGGACACGACGATCCGGCCCGAGTCGTCGACCCCACAGGTCAGCGGGGAGGCCTGGGGGCCGCCGTCGGCGCGCCGGGTGAGGAGGATCGCGCGGTGCCGGGGACGGACGAAGTCCAGCAGCTCGTCGAGGGAGACGGACGTGGTGGTCGCGATGTTCGGTGCCATGGGGCCAGCGTAGGCGCCGGGGCGGCACGGGGACGGGCGCCGAGGCCGACCCCGCCGCACCCGTACCCGCGCCCGCGTCCGTCTCCCCGCCCGTGCCGGCGTTCGCGTCCCCGCCCGCGGCTACGCCTGCGGCAGCGCGTCCCCCTGCACGGCCTGGACGTCCAGTTCGACCTTGAGCGTCGTGCCGATGGCGGCGATGCCCGCCTGCACGACCTGGTTGTAGGTGATGGCGAAGTCCTCGCGGTGCAGGTCGGCCGTCGCGCGGAAGGCCGCCCGGGTGCCGCCCCAGGGGTCGGCGCCGGTGCCGAGGTAGGCGAGGTCCAGGTCGACGGGGCGGACGACGCCGCGCAGGGACAGGTCGCCGTGGACGGTCCAGCGGTCGGGGCCCACGGCCGTCAGGCCGGTCGAGCGGTAGGTGATCTCCGGGTGGGCGTCGGCGTCCAGGAAGTCCGCCGAGCGCAGGTGGGTGTCGCGCATGCCGTTGCCGGTGTCGATGGACGCGGCCCGGATCACGGCCTCCACCCGGGACCCGGCGACGTCGTCCGGGGCGATCTCCACCCTCGCCGTGAAGTCGGTGAACCGGCCGCGGACGCTGGAGATGCCCAGGTGCTGGGCGACCGCGCCGACCGTGGAGTGCGCCGGATCGACGGTCCACGGGCCGGGCGGCGGAAGTTCGGTGCCGCCCTGCCGGGCCAGCGTGACCGTGCCGATCTCGGCCCGGCCGCTCGCGGTGACCAGCGCGCTCGAGGCGGCCGGCGCGTATCCGACGGCGGTGACGATCACGGTGTACGCCCCCGGCGCCAGCGCGGTCGTGTCGCGCACGGCGCCCTCCGCGTCGGCCTCGGCGCGCAGCACCTGCGTGCCCGTGGTGTCCGCCACCGTGACGACCGCGTGCGACACGGCCCATCCGTCCCGGGTGCGGATCCTCGCGGTCAGTCCCATCTCACGCAACTCCTCGAAGAGACCGGCCCGTGGCGGGAAACCCCCGCCACGGGCCGGTGCCGTGTCGTGCTACTCGCCGGGGTGGGCGAGCGCGATGTCGTGGCCGTCCACCCCGGTGCCGGCGACGGTCAGGGCGGTGGCCACCGGCGGGTAGCCGGTCGCGATGACCGTGTAGTCGCCGCCGTCGAGGTCGGTGAAGGCGTACGCCCCGTCCACGCCGGTGGTGGCGGTGCCGACCACGTTGCCCGCCGCGTCGACGAGCGTCACGCGCGCGTCGGCCAGCGGACCGTGCGGCGCCCGGACGACGCCCTGGAGCTGCGCCCCCGCGTCGAGGACCAGCTCCACGCGGGTCACCCCGGTCGCGCCGACCTCGACGGGCAGGGCGCGCGGCCGGAACCCGGCGGCGTTGACCGCGACGGTCACGGCGCCCGGCACCAGCTCGGCGAAGGAGAACTCGCCCTGCTCACCGGTGGTCCCGGTGGCCAGCAGATCGCCCCGCACGTCGGTGACGACGACCATGGCGTGCCCGACGGGCTCGCCGGTCTCGGCGGCCCGCACGACACCTCCGAGCCCGCTGGTGCCGCTGAGCAGGATGTCGTACGCGACCGGCTCGCCGTCGACGACGATCGTGGACGCCTGCGGCTGGAACCCGTCGGCGGAGGCGATCAGGACGTACGAGCCCGCGCCCGGCGCGTCCAGCCCGTAGGAGCCGTCGGCCTGCGCGACCGAACGGCCCAGCTGCCGGCCCTCGAGGGAGATCAGCGTGACGGCGGCCTGCGGTACGGGCGCGCTCTCGGCCCCGCGGACCAGGCCGCGGACCGGGATGCCGCCGGAGGAGGCCGCGGGGACCTCGGCGGTGGCGGCGGACCGGTGCCCGGCCTCGGGACCGGCCTCGGCGGCACCGGCCTGCACGGCGGCACCGGTGAGGGCCTGCTCGCCGGCGGGAGCCCCGGCCCGGTCCCCGACGGCGGCCGGGGTCTTCGCGGGGGCGTCCTCGGAGTCCGTCTGCGCCAGCGCGCCCTGGGTCCTCAGCGGGACCTCCTTGATGAACAGGGTGATCAGGAAGGCCACCAGGGCCAGTGCGGCGGCGATCAGGAAGACGTCCGCGATGCCGTGGCCGTACGCGCTCTCCATGACCGTGCGCAGCGGCAGCGGCAGCTTGTCCATGTCGGGGATGGCGCCCCCGGAGCCGGACGCGGCGAGGGAGGCGTAGTCGGGGCCGAGGCCCGCGATGCCGTCCCGGGCGTAGTCGCCGATGCGGTGGGCCATGACGGCGCCCAGCGCCGAGACGCCGATCGCGCCGCCGAGGGAGCGGAAGAAGGTGACCGTGGAGCTGGCCGCGCCGAGGTCGGCCGGGGCCACCTGGTTCTGCGTGGACAGCACCAGGTTCTGCATCATCATGCCGATGCCGAGGCCGAGGAGGGCCATGAAGACGGCGGTCTTCCAGTACGGGGTGTCGTAGCGGATGGTGCCCAGCAGGCCGAGGCCCGCCGTGACGAGCACACCGCCGCCGACCAGCCAGGCCTTCCACTTGCCGGTGCGGGTGATGAGCTGTCCCGACACGGTGGAGGAGACGAACAGTCCGCCGATCATCGGGATCGTCAGGACACCGGACATGGTCGGCGACTCGTCGCGGGCCAGCTGGAAGTACTGGGCGAAGAAGACCGTGCCGGAGAACATCGCGACGCCGACGAACAGCGAGGCGGCGGAGGACAGCGTGATGGTGCGGTTGCGGAAGAGGCGCAGCGGGATGATCGGTTCGGCGGCCCGCGACTCGACGAGCACGAAGATCAGCCCGAGCGCGATCGAGCCCGCGACCATCGTGTACGTCTGCCAGGACAGCCAGTCGTACTTGTCACCGGCGAAGGTCACCCAGACCAGCAGCAGCGAGACCGCGGCCGAGATGAAGAACGCGCCGGCCCAGTCGACCTTGACGTCCCGCTTCACGACGGGCAGGTGCAGGGTCTTCTGCAGCACGATCAG
Source organism: Streptomyces sp. NPDC031554 (assembly GCF_055580685.1). Classification (NCBI taxonomy): domain Bacteria; kingdom Bacillati; phylum Actinomycetota; class Actinomycetes; order Kitasatosporales; family Streptomycetaceae; genus Streptomyces; species Streptomyces sp. NPDC031554. The sequence continues at coordinate 650,316 of NZ_JBVIKX010000003.1, forward strand.
CGCGATCACGGCGAAGGGCACGCCGACGTAGAAGCACCAGCGCCAGCCCAGCCAGCTGGTGTCGGTGATGACACCGCCGAGCAGCGGACCGCCGACGGTGGCGACGGCGAAGGTCGCGCCGAGGTAGCCGGAGTAACGTCCGCGCTCCCGCGGGGAGATCATCGCGGCCATGACGATCTGGGCGAGGGCGGAGAGGCCGCCCACGCCGATGCCCTGCACCACGCGGCAGGCGATCAGCATGCCGGGGTTCTGCGACAGGCCGGCGGCGGCCGATCCGAGGACGTAGACGACGAGCGCTATCTGGACGAGCGCCTTCTTGTCGTACAGGTCGGCGAGCTTGCCCCACAGGGGGGTGGTCGCGGTCATCGCCAGCAGGGTGGCGGTGACGACCCAGGTGTAGGCGGACTGGCCGCCGCCGAGGTCGCCGATGATCTCCGGGAGGGCGTTCGAGACGATCGTGGACGACAGGATCGCCACGAACATGCCGAGGAGCAGTCCGGAGAGGGCCTCCATGATCTGCCGGTGGGTCATCGGAGCGTCGCCGGCGGACCCTCCGCCGTGCTTCGCGTGAGCCCGCACACCGGCTGGTGTGGTCGTTGCCATGGACTTCCTTCTCTTACGTCGCTTGTTCGGGTGTACGGGTGGTCAGGTCACGTGACGGTCCACGTGGGTGTTCGCTCTCGGGAACGGGAGGGGGCCGGTGGGTCCGGTGCGGGGCGGACCGGCAGTCGCCGAAGCTGGAACGCAGCCGGGTCATCAGCCCGATGAGCTGACCGACCTCGTCGTCGGTCCAGTCGCTCAGCCGTTCCGCCAGCAGATCGGTGCTGCGCCGGGTCAGCTCGGCGAGCATCGTGTGGCCCTCCGGGGTGAGGCGCAGGATCCGCGAGCGCTTGTCCGTGGGGTCCGGGGACCGCTCGATCCAGCCCCGTTCGGCGAGATGCGCGGCGTGCCGGCTGGTCACCGACATGTCGACGGAGAGCAGCTCGGACAGGGCGCTCATGCGCAGGTCGCCGTGGCGGTCGAGCAGCGTCAGCACTCCGGCCGAACCGGGCGAGCAGTCGGCCGGAAGGATCCGCCCGAGGTCCCGCTTCACGACTCCGACGGCGCTGAGCTGACGTGCCAGTTCCTCGAACTGCGCCTGCCCTGCCATCACACCTCCCGCTTTGTTGCTTAGGGCAACCATAGAAGCGCTTGGTTGCTGCAGGCAAACAAATAGGGGGTGGGCGCCATAAAAAGTTGGCAAAGACAAGTATTGCTGGAGTAAATGCCCAGGTGGGAGAAGTGGCCGGACGGCCCGGACCGGCCGCCCCGGAGCACGCCCCCCGCTTGGGCCGCCCCGGCCGTTTTCGCTAGTGTCTCGGGGCATGGCTAACACGCAGGGCCCTCAGGGCAACCACGACCCCGCCGGCAGCACCCAGATGTTCCGGGCGTTCGTCGACGAGGGCACCCCCCAGGCATCCCGCCAGGCCCCGGCCCCGGCCGGTGGTCCTCGCATCGGCCTGATCCTGGGCGTCGTCGCGGCGGTCGCGATCGTGGCGGCGGTCGCCTGGCTGGCACTGAAGTAGCCGGCACCGAAGCAGCCGGCAGTGAAGCAGCCGGCACCGGAGTGACGGACGGGGCGGTGCGTCCCGGCGCCGTGGACCTCCCGACGGCGCCGGCCCGGGGCGGCGCCGTCGGGGCCGGGTCCGCCCGGCCGCTCCGGACGGCCCGCCCGGAGCGGGCGCGCCAAGCGCCCGCGGCCTGACCCGGGCCTCGATCCGGGGGGCCTGCCCGACGGACGCCCGCAGATCGTCCTCGCGCCCGGCGCCCGTGCCGGACCCCGTACCGACCGGCCCTCGAGCGCGCGCCCGGTTCCCCGCCCCGGTGGGCGGCGGCCTCGGGGGCGTGTCCCGGCCACCCCCTCCCGCACCGGCGCGCCCCGGACCTCCGCGTGCCTCGGCATGTCTTCGCGCGCCCGGGAGGCCCGCCGGGCGCCCCCACGGACCGTCCAGGCGCCGCGCTCGCGGACTTTCGGGGTGAGCGGCGTCCGAAGATCCCCCCGTCGGCCCGTTCGTCGCCCAGGGCGCCGATGGCGCGCGCCCCGTGGGTGACCGATCCCGAACGAACACGCTCGTCCGGTGAGTTGGGGAAAGTGATCGCCATCTCCCGCGCCACCGAGGGTCCGTGACGGAACGTCCGGTACCTTCCGCGGCCAGGACGGCCAGGACGGCCAGGACGGCCAGGACGACCCGGACGACCAGGGCCGCGTCCCCGGCGGCAGACAGGCCTCGCCCACGTACGACGACGGCCGCCGACGCGCCAGGTACGGCGCCTCGGCGGCCCTGTGCCACGTCGGCCGGCGCGTCGCGCCGGTGTCACCGGCGGTCCGCCGGAAAGGAAGCCCGCGAACGGTGGCGCGGACCCGGCGAGGGGTCCGCACCGCGGCTCAGTCGGAGATCAGGCCCTCGCGGAGCTGGGACAGGGTGCGCGTGAGGAGACGCGAGACGTGCATCTGGGAGATGCCGACCTCCTCGCCGATCTGCGACTGCGTCATGTTGGCGAAGAAGCGCAGCATGATGATCTGCCGCTCGCGCGGGGGCAGTTTGGCCAGCAGCGGCTTCAGCGACTCGCGGTACTCCACGCCCTCCAGCGCCGTGTCCTCGTAGCCGAGGCGGTCGGCGAGGGAGCCCTCGCCGCCGTCGTCCTCGGGGGCCGGCGAGTCGAGGGAGGAGGCGGTGTACGCGTTGCCGACGGCCAGGCCGTCGACCACGTCCTCCTCGGAGACGCCCAGGACCAGGGCCAGTTCGGCCACCGTCGGCGAGCGGTCCAGCTTCTGGGAGAGTTCGTCGCTGGCCTTGGTGAGGGCCAGCCGCAGCTCCTGGAGGCGGCGCGGGACGCGCACCGACCACGAGGTGTCGCGGAAGAAGCGCTTGATCTCGCCCACGACCGTCGGCATCGCGAAGGTCGGGAACTCGACGCCCCGTTCGCAGTCGAAGCGGTCGATCGCCTTGATCAGGCCGATGGTGCCGACCTGGACGATGTCCTCCATCGGCTCGTTGCGCGAGCGGAAGCGGGCCGCCGCGTACCGCACGAGCGGCAGGTTCAGCTCGATGAGCGTGTCCCGGACGTACGCGCGCTCGGGGCTCTCCTCCTCGAGTGCGGCCAGCCGCAGGAACAGGGAGCGGGACAGGGTGCGGGTGTCGATGGGTCCCGTGGCCGGGAGCGCCGGGACGGGAGCGGCCTCGAGGGCCGTGACGTCGTCGAGCACGTCGGGCTCGACGGGCGTGACGGGCTCGGTGGGCGCGGACTCGCTCTTCGTGAGCATGAGCACCTTCGAGCTGCCCTGGTCTGCGGACATGCCACCCCCTTTGGGTCGCGGGACGGTCGTGGCGAACGCTCCGGATCGAGGAACGCCAGCCTTCACCTGAATACCGGAGCCGAAGCCTCGGCAAACGCGCTTCCGGCAGAATGTCACATGTCGGCAACACGCTGTAGTGACATGTCGACATGAGAGTCACGAAGAGGCCCTGGAAAGAGGGGGTGTGACGGTTGTTCAGCGGATTTCGGCCGGGAAATGTCCCACCGGGTGATTCGCCCGCGCAGGTGACGGATCGCTTCCGCGTTCGGTCGAGGATCTTCACTCCGAAGGACCACGCGTCGCCGCCCGCCGGGGAGCCGCCGTCGCGCGTCGGGGGAGTCGTGACCGCAGGGAAGTCGTGACTGCCGCCGGGGGGTCGTGACCGCCCGGGAGCCTCCGTCGCCCGCCGGGAGGTTCCTGCCGGCCGCCGAAGGGCTGCCGTCGCCCGTGGAGGGCCCGTCGGGGGGCCGTCAGGCGTCGATGCGGTTCGCCGAGCGCAACCGCTGGAAGCTGCGCGCCAGGAGGCGCGAGACGTGCATCTGGGAGACCCCGAGTTCCGCGCTGATCTGGGACTGGGTCAGATTGCTGTAGTAGCGCAGCAGCAGGATCCGCTGCTCGCGTTCGGGGAGCTGGACCAGGAGGTGGCGGACCAGGTCGCGGTGCTCCACCCCGTCCAGCGCCGGGTCCTCGTAGCCGAGCCGGTCCAGCAGGCCGGGCAGCCCGTCGCCCTCCTGCGCGGCCTCCAGGGAGGTCGCGTGGTACGAGCGGCCGGCCTCGATGCAGGACAGTACCTCGTGCTCGGCGATGCGCAGCCGCTCGGCGATCTCGGCGGTGGTCGGCGTCCGGCCGAAGGCGGTGGTCAGGTCCTCGGTGGCGCTGTTCACCTGCACCCACAGCTCGTGCAGCCGGCGCGGGACGTGGACGGTGCGCACGTTGTCGCGGAAGTACCGTTTGATCTCGCCCACGACCGTCGGCATCGCGAAGGTCGGGAACTGCACGCCCCGGTCGGGGTCGAAGCGGTCGATGGCGTTGATGAGGCCGATGGTGCCGACCTGGACGACGTCCTCCATCGGTTCGTTGCGGGAGCGGAAGCGGCCGGCGGCGTAGCGCACGAGCGGGAGGTTGGCCTCGATGAGCGCCCCGCGCACGCGGTCGTGCTCCGGGGTGCCCGGTCTCAGGTCCTTCAGCTGGGCGAAGAGCACCTGGGTCAGTGCCCGGGTGTCGGCGCCGCGGCGCCGCTCGGGGGTCGGGGCGGGTGCCTCTTCCTGAGGCGGCGCAGTACTGGCCGACACGGTCAACGCCACCTCTTCGTCAGGTCACCTTGTTCAACTCATCCATCAAAAGCGGTCATAGCATCACAAGACATGTGCAGTGTGTGCAAGTACCCCATAAGACCGTGTTGAGGGAGAAGTTGGGCGCAGGACGCGCGAAAGCCCCCCGCCGTTCCGGCGGAGGGCTCAGTGCGGCACGGTCCGGTCCGCGCCCGGAGCCGAAACCCGCGGCGGAGCCGGTGCGGAACGTCGGACGGGAGGCCGGAGGAGAGGTCGGGCGTGATGCCGGACGGGGCGTCGGAGGAGAGGCCGGGCCGCGGTGTCAGAACGCGTAGTCGGCGACCACCCAGGTGGCGAACTCGCGCCAGAGGGCCACGCCCGCCTGGTGCGCCGGGTGTTCGAGGTACCGCTTCAGGGCTTCCGCGTCCTCGACCGCCGAGTTGATCGCGAAGTCGTAGGCGATGGGCCGGTCGCTGGTGTTCCAGCCCAGTTCCCAGAAGCGCAGTTCCTCGATCTGCCCGCCCAGGGCGCGGAAGGCCGCTTCGCCCTCCACCACCCGGGGGTCGTCGCGGGTGACGCCCTCGTCGAGCTTGAAGAGGACCAGATGGCGGATCAAGGGCACTCCCGGTGGGTGAGGCTGCCGGCTGCTACTTCGCTCCGTCGGCGAGCCAGGTGAAGAAGTCTCCGATGGCGCTGGCCGCGTCCGATATGCCCTCGAAGGCTATCTGGACGTAGTCCGCCGCCTTCTCCGGGTCCGTGATGATCACGTAGAGCACGAAGACCACGATCACGTAGACGGCGATCTTCTTGGCGTTCACCGCCACCGCGGCCTCCCTCTGAGTGCTGCCCCTGGGGCCCCCTGCTGCCGGCCGCGAGTGTAACCCTCACATCGTTTCTTCCGACCGACGCCACGACGGACGGGGTGTTCCGCGGGGGCGCCGGGCCCGCCGCACAGCAGAACACCCCCTGATCCGCGTCGCCACGGTCCAGGGGGTGTCATCAGCGGTAGCGGAGGGATTTGAACCCTCGGTGACTTGCGCCACACTCGCTTTCGAGGCGAGCTCCTTCGGCCGCTCGGACACGCTACCGAGAGAGACCTTACAACAAGGTGAGCCCCGCTTTGAAATCGGATTCACCGGGAGCGGAAGAACTCGGTGAGCAGCCGGGCGCAGTCCGCGGCCAGGACGCCCTCGATCACCTCGGGCCGGTGGTTGAGCCGGCGGTCGCGGACGACGTCCCAGAGGGAGCCGGCCGCGCCCGCCTTGTCGTCGCGGGCGCCGTAGACGACCCGGTCCACGCGGGACTGGACGAGGGCGCCCGCGCACATCGTGCACGGTTCCAGCGTGACGACGAGCGTGCAGTCCGTCAGCCGCCACCGGCCGGTCCGCGCGGCGGCCCGCCGCAGGGCCAGCACCTCCGCGTGGGCCGTGGGGTCGCCGCCCGCCTCGCGTTCGTTGTGGCCGGTGCCGAGGACGGTGGTGCCGTCGGCGGCCAGGACGACGGCACCGACGGGGACGTCGCCGCCGAGGGAGGCCAGCGCGGCCTCGTCCAGGGCGAGCCGCATCGCGGCCCGCCAGCGGTCACGTACGGGGTCGGCGGGCCGGCCCTCTCCGGTCGGTGCGGTCAGCGGACGGTCTCCAGGACCTCCGAGGCCCCGAGGGACTCGGCGATCTCGGTGAGCGCGTCCGCGGACAGCGACCTCAGTTCCTTCTCGCCGACGCCGAGGTCGTCGAGGATGCCGGCGTCGCCGACCGGGCCGTGCGGCACCGCCTCGGCCGAACCGGCGCTCGCCGCGCCGTCCTCGTCGTCGTCCTCGGCGTCACCGTCCTCGGTGCCGTCGAGGTCGAGTGCGTCGAGGACGTCGGCGTCACCCGGATCCCGGCCGAGCAGCTCGTCGGTGAGCAGGATCTCGCCGTACGAACTGCGGGCGGCGGCGCTTGCGTCGGAGACGAAGATGCGGGGGTCCTCCTCGCCGTCGATGCGGACGACCCCGAACCAGGAGTCCTCCTGCTCGATCAGCACGAGGACGGTGTCCTCGTCCGGAGAGGCCTCCCGGGCCAGGTCGGCGAGATCCGACAGGGTTTCCACATCGTCGAGCTCCGTGTCGCTCGCTTCCCACCCGTCTTCGGTGCGCGCGAGCAGTGCGGCGAAGTACACCGTGACTCTCCCACTGGTCTTAGGCGTGCCGGTTGGGGGTCCCCCCGGCGGAGGTTACGGGCGGGGAGAGCTCGGGCTCCGAGCCCCACCCACTCGGAATCGTGGCAGAAACAAGGCGTCCAGGGGACGTCTTCGGCTCCCTGTGTCCGGACGTTTTGACCGCGGGTCCACGAGGACGTCCGCAGGCAACCCACCAGCACACTCGTCGCCACCACCGCGGATCGTACGCGGCTTTGCCGCGCGGCCACGCACGCCCACCCCCGTGACGCGCGTGACGTCGGCGGTCTTCCCCACGGGTGCCGGGCGGGCCGTTACCAACGGAAGGTGCGCATGCGCATCGCGTGTCGGAGCCGGGCCGTCTTGGCGCGCCGCGGCTGGACGCGGTCGCGCAGCGCGCGGGCCTCGGCCAGCTCGCGGAGGAACTGCGCGCGTCGTCTGCGGCGCTGCGCCTCGGTCTCCGACGACTCCTCCGACGGCTTCTGCGACGGCTTCCGCAGCGGCTCCTCCGCTTGCGGCGCCGCACGCTCTGGCAGGTCACGCATTGGTCCACCACCCTGGTCCGTTCCCACCACCTTCCCTGGGCCGGGCGGTTTGATGCCGACCAACGGTTCGAGCGAGAGGGAGAGGCTCACCATGTGCGGGGACGCCGGGCCGTTCGGGCCCGGTTACTGTTGTGGACATGCGTCTCCACGTCGTCGACCACCCCTTGGTCGCCCACAAGCTCACCACGCTGCGCGACCGCCGCACGGACTCCGCGACCTTCCGTCGCCTCGCCGACGAGCTGGTCACCCTGCTCGCCTATGAGGCCACCCGGGACGTGCGCACCGAGCAGGTCGACATCATGACGCCGGTCGCCGGCACCACGGGCGTCAAGCTCGCCCGTCCGCGTCCGCTGGTGGTGCCGATCCTGCGGGCCGGTCTCGGCATGCTGGACGGCATGGTCCGGCTGCTGCCGACCGCCGAGGTGGGCTTCATGGGCATGATCCGCGACGAGCAGACCCTCCAGGCCTCCACGTACGCCACGCGCATGCCGGAGGACCTGTCCGGCCGTCAGGTGTACGTCCTGGACCCGATGCTGGCCACCGGCGGCACGCTGGTCGCCGCGATCCGCGAGCTGATCAGGCGGGGCGCCGACGACGTCACCGCGGTGGTGCTGCTGGCCGCGCCCGAGGGCGTGGAGGTCGTGGAGCGCGATCTGGCGGGCACGCCGGTCACCGTCGTCACGGCCGCCGTCGACGACCACCTCAACGAGCACGGCTACATCGTCCCGGGCCTGGGCGACGCGGGCGACCGCCTGTACGGCGCGGCCGAGTAACCCCGCCGCGCCGGTCGGGTGCGGGGCTCGGCAGCCCTTCTTCGCTCAGCAGCCCTTCTTCGTGGTCGCCGCCGGCTTCGGTGCGGCCAGGGCCGTCAGTTCCCTGGTCGCTTCCGGCACGCCGGTCAGCGCCGTGAAGCGGTTGCCGATGATCAGGTCGATCGCGGGGCCCTTGCGGGCGGCGTCGGTGCGGCGCTCGGCGGCGGTGAGCTGGGTGGCCAGCACCGGCAGCGAGGTGTTCAGCGAGGCCGCCGGGCCGAGCAGTACGCCGGTGCCGGTGACCTTCTTGTCGTACTGCGGGCCCGCGTTGCCCACGTCGCCGATCCGGAAGCCGCGCTTCTTGAGCTCGTCGGCGGTGGTCTTGGCGAGGCCGCTGCGCGTGGTGGCGTTGAAGACGTTCACGGTGATCTGCGCGGGCTTGGGCAGGACGGCCGGGGACGCCGTGGCCGCGGGGCTCGCCTTGGTCGCGCAGCCGGCCTTCGCGCCGGCCGCCGAGGCGGTGCCCCCGCCACCGGTGAAGACGTCGATCAGCTGCAGAGTGCCCCAGCCGGCCACGCCGAGCACGGCTCCGCAGGCGATGACGACGCCGGCCAGCCTGCCGCGTCGCCGGGACGGACGCATCCGGGGGTATTTGTCCCCCGTGATCCGGTATTGGCCGCCCATGCCGGGAGGAGTCAGCATGCTCATGAGCGCAGCGTAATGCGCCGGAGCGGCCATGCCTACCAGATGATCATCCGATAGTGCGCAGAGCACCCGAAAGGGCCAACCGGTCCGGGTCGGGGCGCGCGGACCCGGGCTGTTCGGGGTCGGCTCAGTCCAGTTCGAGCACGCGCGCGTGGAGCACCTGGCGCTGCTGGAGGGCGGCCCGGACCGCGCGGTGGAGCCCGTCCTCGAGATACAGGTCGCCCTGCCACTTCACGACGTGCGCGAAGAGGTCGCCGTAGAACGTGGAGTCCTCGGCGAGCAGGGTCTCCAGGTCGAGCTGCTGCTTGGTGGTCACCAGCTGATCGAGGCGGACCGGGCGCGGCGCGACGTCCGCCCACTGCCGGGTGCTTTCCCGGCCGTGGTCGGGGTACGGCCGGCCGTTTCCGATGCGCTTGAAGATCACACGGAAAGCCTACCGGTCCTGACGTTCCGGGCGCAGCCATGGCGGCGGAGTGTGGGGCCGGAAAAGAGGTGGCGAACCGGGGCACAAGGGAAGGGGCGGCTGTCGGCGGAGCCGTCGGGACCGTCCCGGGGCGTGCCGTCGCCGACCCCGGCGGCCGGCGGCGTGCGCGTCCCGCGACGGCCGTGCACAGCCTGTGGACGGAGGGCGGGGAGGTCGCGCCGGGCCGAGGCCCGGGTTCCGTGGTCCGAGGCCCGTGCGGGGCGCGAAACCCGCGGAACCGCGAAACCCGCGGAATCCGCGGCGTCGGAGGCGGCCCGGGGTCCGGGTGGCCGGAGGCGGGGGCGACGGCCGGGTGGCGGGGGGCCGGGACGGGCCGCCGCCTCCGCCGTGCCGTACGGCGGAGGCGGCGGCCCGCCTCCGCCGTGCGCGTCAGTGACCCCGGTGGTCCTCCGGGGCCGGCCGCGCCTTCTGCCGGTCGGTGGTCCTGGTCTGCGGTTTCGGTGTGCTGCGTGCGGCCTCCGCGCGCAGCAGGGCGCGCAGGACCGCGTACGGGTCTGTCGGCATGGCGTGGGTCCTGTGTCTCTCGAAGCGGTCGGCTGACGGGTCCTCGTCGGGGCGGAGCGAGGGGTCAGCAGCGCAGGACCACCGTGCGCGGGGTGTCCGGGGCGGCCGGCGGGTACGGCGGCCGGCGCGGCGCGGGCAGGAGACGGCCACGGGCGGTGGCGGGCGCCGGGTCCGGGCGGGGCTCCACGGCGCGGCGGGCGGCGGCCCCGGTGGGACGCGGGGCGTCCTGGGCGTCGTACTCGACGATCTCCGCGGCGGCCACCGGTGCGGGCGCGCGGGCCGCGGTGGGCGCGCCCGGTACCAGGACCGCGAGCAGCAGCACGAGGACCCGCAACCAGGAACGGTGGCGCGGGAGGGTTCTCGCGGTGCTGCTCATGGCTGGTCCTCTGCCCGCGACGCGCCCCGCGGTCAGCACGCCGGGCGTGAGAACCACCCGTTCGGGGCAGCGTCCGGCGGAGGCTCACACCGCGCGGGGGACCCGCCCGGCCCGGCCCCGCGTCACCCGGCCTGCCAGTACCCCAGCGCGTGCGTCCTGTCCTTCGGGACCGCCAGGTCCTTGCGGACGTACGCCGCCAGGGTCCGGGTCGTCCGGGTGTCGCAGGCGATCCACACGTACGGGTCCGGGGCGGCCGTCAGGAGGGCGGGCAGCTCGGTCCTCACGCGGTCGACCAGGTCCGTGCGGGGGGTGCGGCGGAGGTCGTGCCGGGCCGGGTCGGTGCGGAAAGGGAGGCCGTCCCCGTCGCCCTCGAACCAGATCGTGGCCGGTACGGGGCCGAGGGCGTCGAGGAGGGAGTTGATCGCGGGGAGGGAGGCCGGGTCGCCGACCGCGAGGACGCGGGAGGGGGCCGGGGCGGGCCGGACGAAGGCCGTGCCCTGCACGGTGGCCTCGATGGTGTCACCGGGCCCGGCGGTCCGCGCCCAGTCGCTGGCGGCGCCCTCGTGCAGGGCGAACTCCAGGGCGAAGGTGCCGGCCGCCGGGTCGGGGTCGACCAGGGTGTAGGCCCGCTGGTGCGGCCGGCCCGCGTTGGTGAACCACAGCCGCACCCACATCGTGGGGTGGACGCCGGTCGTGGCGAGCAGCCCGCCGTCGGTGAGGCGGAGCCGCCGGTAGTGCGGCGTGACGTCCTCGGCCCCCGTGACGGTGAGGGTGAAGTCCTTCGCCCGCATCAACTTCAGGACCGCGCCCTCCCAGCCCCTCCCCTGTGCCATGCCGCTCCACCTCTCGCGTACGATTCCCGCACAAATGATTAGGTGAGCCTAACCTAAACGTCAGAAGGGTCCCAGGGTGACGAGCGAGACGGACGGAGCCGCCCGGCGGGCGGACGGAGGAACCGGGGCCAAGAACGACACCGGGGCCGACACCGGTCCCGCGCCCGGTGCCGCGCCCGGTGAGGTCTACCGGGACGCCTGGGGCGTCCCGCACCTGCGGGCCGGCGGCGTCCTCGCCCTCGCCCGCCTCCAGGGCCGGGTCACCGCCCGCGACCGCGCCTGGCAACTGGAGGTCGAGCGGCACCGCGCGCAGGGCACCTCGGCGTCCTTCCTCGGCCCGGAGTCCCTGCCCTGGGACCGCTTCGTCCGCCGCGCCCGCCTCGACGACACCGCCCGCCGCTGCTTCACGGCCCTGCGGGCGAGCGACCCGGAGACCGCCGACTGGGTACGGGCGTACGTCGACGGGGTCAACGAAGGCCTGCGCCCGACCCCCGAGTTCACCCGCGTCGGCCTCGCTCCCGGCCGCTGGGAGCCCTGGACCCCGCTCGCCGTCTGGCTCTCCACCCACATCCTGTTCGCCGGCTTCCCCGCCAAGCTGTGGCGCGAGGAGGCCGCCCGACACCTCGGCGAGGACGCCGTGGGCCTGTTCGCCACCGACGGGCCCGGCACCTCCGGCAGCAACGGCTGGCTGGTCAGCGGCGAGCGCACGGTCACCGGGCGGGCCGTCATCGCCGGCGACCCGCACCGCTTCATCGAGGACCCCGGCGTCTACCAGCAGATCCGGCTGGCCTGCGACGAGTTCGACGTCGTCGGACTCGCCGTCCCCGGTGTCCCCGGCATCGCCCACTTCGGACACGCCGGCACGGTCGCCTGGGCCATCACCAACGCCATGGCCGACTACCAGGACCTCTACCGCGAACGCCTGCGCCGCACCGGCGCCGGCGTCGAGGCCCTCGGCCCGGACGGCGTCTGGCGGCGCGTCGCCCGGCACACCGAACTCGTCCGGGTGGCGGGGGAGGAGAGCGTCGAGGTCGAGGTGCTGGAGACCGAACGCGGCCCGGTGATCGCGGGCGGCCCCGAGGGCCTCGACGACGGAAGTCCCGGCGGCACCGACGACGCCACCCCCCTCGCGATCGCCCTGCGCCACCCGCCCCGCGTCACCGGCGACCTCGGCTTCTCCGCCCTGCTCCCCCTGCTGCGGGCCCGCCGGACCGCCGACGTCGACCGCGCCCTCGACCTCTGGGCCGAGCCGGTCAACGTCGTCCAGGCCGCCGACACCGAGGGCGGCCTGCTGCACCGGGTCGCGGGCCGCGTGCCCGTGCGCGCGCGGGCCAACCGCACCCGCGTGGTGCCGGCCTGGGAGCCCGGCCACGAGTGGACCGGCTGGCACGAGATGCCCCGCGCCGGACTCACCGACGGCGTCGCCGTCATGGCCAACCAGCGCGGACCGGCCGCCGCCCTGGGCGTCGAGTTCGCCCCGCCGCACCGCGCCGACCGCATCCACGCGCTGCTCGGCCGGCGCCGCCGGTGGTCGTCGTCGGACATGCCGGCCATCCACACCGACACCCACCTCGCCTCCGCCGCACCCCTGCTGGACCACCTGGCCGCCCTCGACGGCCTGAGCCCCGCGGCGGCCGGCCTGCGGACGCGGCTCCTCGACTGGGACCGCCGCATGGACGCGGACAGCCGGGAAGCGGCGCGGTTCGCGGCCGTGCGCGGTGCGCTCGTGCGCCGCCTCGCCGCCGAACCCGTCTTCGCCGCGCTCACCACCCCGCCCGCCTACCCCGAGGTCCTCCTGCCCTGGCTGGCCCTCGTCCCCCGCATCGGCTACGCCCTCGAACACCTCCTGCGCGCCGAGGAGCTGTACGGCATCGACCGGCCGAAGCTGGTGCGGGAAGCCCTCGAGGAGGTCGCCGTACAGCCGGACGCCCGCTGGGGCGACACCCACCGCCTCGCCCCGTGGCGGGCCCTGCCCGACCCCTCGCGGGAGGCCCCCGCCCTCTCCGGCGACCACGACTGCGTGTTGTGCACCTCCGCCGTGCCCGGCTGGACCGACCTCGCCGCCCGCGGCCCGGCCGCCCGCTACGTCTGGGACCTGGCCCGCCGCGAGGACAGCCGCTGGATCGTGCCCCACGGCGCCTGTGGACACCCCGACAGCCCCCACCACCACGATCAGCTGCCCCTCTGGCTCACGGGCGAGCTGGCCCCGGTCGTCACCGACTGGGCGCACCTGACGAAGGAGAACGATGACTGACGCGAACGCCCGCCACGTCCACGTGGAGGAAGCCGAAGGCTTCGGCACCGTCCGCATCCGGCCCCTGGACGCCGGGACCGACGCGGCGGTCGTGCACGGCTGGGTCAGCGAGGAACGGGCCGTGTTCTGGGGCATGAACGGCCTGACGGTGGACCAGGTCGCCGACGTCTACGCCCACATGGCCGGCCTCGAGACCCACCACGCCTTCCTCGTCGAGCTGGAGGGCGAGCCCGTCGCCGTGCTCCAGACGTACGAGCCGTCGCACGACCGGGTCGGCGAGTGCTACGAGGTCGAGCCCGGGGACGTCGGCGTCCACGTGCTGCTCGCCCCGGCCGGGGAGCGGGGCGCGCGGCCGGGCTGGTCGGCGGCGCTGATGGGGGTGCTCGCGTCGTACGTGCTGGTGGGGATGGACCGGCGGCGGGTCGTGGTCGACCCGGACGTGCGCAACGAGAAGGCCCTCGCCCGCTTCCTCCGCCAGGGCTTCGAGAGCGGACCGGTGGTCACCCTCCCGGAGATCGACCTGCCGGACGTGTACCTGCCGGAGAAGAAGGCCCGACTCGCCTTCCTCAGGCGGGAGGTAGCCTTCCCCGGGTGACCCCCGAGGACCTCGTCGCCCACTACGGTCTGGAGCCGATCCCCCGCGAGGGCGGCCTGTTCCGCCGCACCTGGGCCGGCCCCGGACTGCCGGACGGCACCCCCGCCGGAACCGCGATCGTCGCCCTGCTCACCGCGGACGACTTCTCGGCCCTGCACCGCCTGCCCGGCGACGAGATCTGGCACTTCTACCTCGGCGACCCGCTGGAACTGCTGCTCCTCGCCCCCGACGGGACCTCCCGCACCGCCGTGCTCGGCCCGGACGTCCTCGGCGGCCAGCACCCGCAGTTCACCGTCCCCGCGCGCACCTGGATGGGCGCGCGGGTGACGCCCGGCGGCGCCTGGGCCTTCTTCGGCTGCACCATGGCCCCCGGCTTCACCTACGAGACCTACGAACACGGCGACGCCGCCGCGCTGACGGCGCGCCACCCGGACCGGGCCGCCGACATCGCGCGGTTGTGCCGTCCGTGACCCCCGGCGGCCCGGCCCGGCCGCCCCGAGGACACCGGCGACGCCCGTGACGCCCGTGACGCCCGTGTCCTTTCCGTCTCCCGGACCCCGGACACGTCCCGGTGGGGGGCTGGCGGGGCACCGGCCCGCCCCGGCCGGTGAGCAGGAAGGCCGCGCGGACCGTACGTATCCGCGAGCACGGCAGGTCCAGGAGTCCGGAGTACGGAGCGGTGACGTGAACGCAGGGCGCGACGGCGGACGAGGGCGCGGCACACGAGGCGGCCGGGGCGCCCTCGCCCGGCGGTGGCGTGGCCTGGTGCTGCTCGGCACCGCCCTGGTCCTGCTCCTCCTCGGCGGCGCCGGCCAGGCGTCGGCCCACGCCGCCCTCCGCGACGCCGACCCCGCCGACGGGTCCGTCCTCCCGAGCGCTCCCCGCAGCATCACCCTGACCTTCACCGAGTCCGTCGGCCTGATCGACGACACCTTCCGCGTCTTCGACCCCCGCAACGGGCGCGTCGAGACGGGCGCGGCACAACACGCCGACGGCCGGTCCGACACCGCCCGCGTCACCCTCCCGGCCCGGCTCGGCACCGGCACCTTCACGGTGGCCTGGCGGGTCGTGTCGCAGGACAGCCACCCCATCGCCGGCGCCTTCACCTTCTCGATCGGCGCGCCCTCCCCGACCCCGCCCGCCGTCCCCGGCAGCCCCGTCGAGGATCCGGTCACCGCGGGTCTGCACAAACTCGGCCGCTGGCTGGCGTACGGCGCCGCCGCCCTGCTCATCGGCACGGCCGCCTTCGTCGCCCTGTGCCGCCCGCCGGACGTCCGGCCGCTGCGCGGGCTCCTGGTGGCCGGCTGGTGGACGTTCACCGCGTCGACGGTCCTGCTGCTCCTGCTGCGCGCCCCCTACGAGACCGGCTCCGGCCCCGCGCAGGCCCTCGACCCCTCCGGCCTCACCCGGACCCTCTCCGGCCGGCCCGGCATCGCCCTGGCCGCCCGGCTGCTCCTGCTGGCCGCGGCCGCCGCCCTGCTGCTCCGCGAGCGAGGCCGCGCACGGCCCACCCGGGCGGCCCTCGTCACCGGCCTCGTCCTGGCCGTGGGCCTCGGCCTGACCTGGGCGGCCGCCGAACACGCGTCGGCCGGCATCCAGGTCCCGGCCGCGATGACCTCCTCGGTGCTGCACCTGCTGGCCATGGCGGTGTGGCTCGGCGGCCTCACCGCCCTGCTCACCCTGCTCCGCCACGGCACCCTCCCGGCCGCCGTGGCCGCCCGCTTCTCCCGGCTCGCCGCCCTCTCGGTCACCGTCCTCGCGGTGACCGGCCTCTACCAGGCCTGGCGCGGCCTCGGCACTCCCGACGCCCTGGCGGACACGACGTACGGCCGGACCCTCCTGGCCAAGCTGGCGGCGGTGGGCCTGCTGCTCCTGGCGGGCACCTGGTCGCGGCAGTGGACGGGACGGCTGGTGAGGGCGGAGGCGGCACGCACGGGCGGGAGGGAGACGGAGACGCCGGACGCGGGACAGCGCGGGACGAAGGACGGGACGAAGGCGACGGTGGCGGTGGCGGTGACGGTGGAGAAGACGATGCCGGAGAAGACGGTGGCGGCGCGGACGGAGGCGAAGGTGGCGGCGGCGGTCGGCGCCGCGGCGCGGGAGGCGGTGTCCACGCGGGTCCCCGCGCCTTCGGAGGGACTTCCGTCCGGTGGCGGCGCCCCTCCCGCCCCGGCCCGCACCCCGGCCGAGGACGCGTACCGCCGCGCCCTGCGCCGGTCCGTCCTCGTGGAGGTCGCGGTCTCCGTCGTCGTACTGGGCCTGACGACCCTGCTGACGGGCACCCTGCCCGGCCGGGCGGAGACGGAGGCGGCGGCCTCCGAGCAGCCGGCCGGGCTGCCCGTCGCCTCCGTGACCACGGTCCCCTTCGACATGAGCACTCCGGACGCCCCCGGCGCCCGCGGCAGCGTGCAGATCACCCTCGACCCGGGCCGGGTCGGCGAGAACTCGGTGCAGGCCGTGGTCTACGGCCCCGACGGCGGCTTCGCCGACGTCCCCGAAGTCCGCATGTCCTTCAGCCTCCCCGGCCGGGACATCGGCCCGCTCGACGCGAAGCTCACCGACCGGGGCGGCTACTGGGCCGCCGACGCGGTCCGTCTGCCCCTCCCCGGCACCTGGGAGATGAGCGTGACCGTGCGCGCCTCGGAGGTCGACCAGGTGACGGAGACGAAGCCGCTGCGCGTCATCCGCTGAGCGCCGGTGACACCGATCAGGACACGCCCGCCCCGGTGTTCGCCCTGTGTCGGGGTCACTCATTTGCCGCGCATCTGGAGGAGTGGGAGCGGCGTTAGCGGTGTATGACAGAAGCGAGGCTCCTCGGCCTGCCCCGCCGCAACGCGGGAAAGGGCGAACCGCCTGTGAACCGCGCCCCGAGAGCGAGTGGACACTCTTACCTTCCCGGTGGGGCGGGTTCGGCGCTCATGTCGTCCGGCGCCTTCCGCGGGCGCGGCACATGGACCGATCCGCCGGACACCGAGTCGCTGCTCCACGAGTTCCTCGTGCTGCTGGAGGCGCTCCAGGCGGAACTGGACCGGCGGTGGAACGACCAGGAGAAGTCCGGCCGCCGCGCGGACCGTGCGTGAGGGGGACGCGTTTCCATGAACAGAGACCATGTGGATCCCTCCTTCGCGCGGCAGGAGTGGTATCCCGACGCGTACTCCTACGGGTCGGGTGCCGGCTGGTACGGCGCCCCCGCCGACACCCTGAACCCGGGAGCGTCTTTCGCGCAGCCCGCCGCATCGGACTGGGACCCGGTCGAGGAACTCGCCTACCTCCTGCAGGAGGCCACGCCGGCGGAGCCGGTGTCCGCCCCGGTGGAGCAGGTGGCCGCGGTACCGCCGCCTCGCGTCGAGCCGCCGCCCGGCGTCGACTTCACCCACCAGATGGAGAACCTGGCCCACATCACCGCTCAGCTTCCGCCCGTGCGGAACTCCTCCGCCGGGCACCGGAAGGTTCACGTCCGCAAGCTCCGGCTCAAGTGGGTGCAGGCCGGCAGCCTGTTGATCCTCGCGTGCGTCGCCGTCATCGTGGCGATGGTCAGTGTCTTCGGCGGAATGGCCGCCTACGCGCCGCTGCGGAACATCTCGGCCGGTACGAGGAGCGGGATGATCCCGCAGTGGCCCCTTCTCGTGTACGGCCCCTGGACCGTGGCCTCTCTCTGCATCCTGCGGACGGCCCTGCACCGGCGTCGGGCCCTGCACTCGTGGTGCATCGTCCTGCTGTTCTCCTCCATGGCGATCATGCTGTGCGTGGACCAGGCCGACAGGACCGTCACCGGTGTCGCCGGAGCCGCCCTGCCCGCCCTCGCGTCCCTGGCGTGCTTCCAGCAGCTCGTCCGGCAGATCACCTTGACCCTGCCCCCGCGGAAGACGTCGCGCCGTCACCGCCAGTAGCGCGGCGGCCCTGTTCCCGCGGGAACAGATCTCCGGGGAGATGAGCCGGCGTCCTCGCGCGCGCGTCGCGCGTCGTTCACGCGTCGCGCGCACGACCGGGACCGTCCGGTGGGGCACGACGCGGGGACCACGCCCTTCGAGGACCGCTCCGGCCGCGGCGGTCCCGGCCGGTCGCCACGCCGCACGCGGGAGCGGCCCGGACGCGTGTGCGGCGCGCGCACGTGACGGGAAGCACCCTCCGCGGGATCGCGCGACGAATTCCCGGAGGCCCTCCGGGACCCGCCCGGCCCCCGACGCCGACGTCGGAGGCCGACGGAAGACCGGACCACGGCAGAGGACCGGAACGGGCAACGACGAAGGGCCCCGCTGCAAGCAGCGGGGCCCTTCGACATCGTGCCCGGTGAGGCACTGGCGGAGGATACGAGATTCGAACTCGTGAGGGGTTGCCCCCAACACGCTTTCCAAGCGTGCGCCCTAGGCCTCTAGGCGAATCCTCCGCGGCAAACAATACAAGACGTTGAGGAGTGCTCGCGAACTCGTTCCCGCACGCCGCCATCGGGTACTGTGGGCGCAGCCCCTCACGCGGCGCTATCTGACTGAACTCCCCCAGGGCCGGAAGGCAGCAAGGGTAGGTCGGCTCTGGCGGGTGCGTGGGGGGCGCTCGCGTTCCGGGGCGGGGCCGGTTGTCGGTGGGCGCCTATAACCTCGTATGCGTGTCGTCTCTCGCGCTGTACCGCCGCTATCGCCCGGAGTCGTTCGCCGAGGTCATCGGGCAGGAGCATGTCACCGACCCGCTGCAGCAGGCGCTGCGGAACAACCGGGTCAATCACGCGTACCTGTTCAGCGGACCGCGCGGATGTGGCAAGACGACCAGCGCGCGCATCCTGGCCCGTTGCCTGAACTGCGAGAAGGGCCCCACGCCCACGCCGTGCGGAGAGTGCCGATCCTGTCAGGACCTGGCGCGCACCGGCCCCGGATCCATCGACGTCATCGAGATCGACGCCGCGTCGCACGGCGGTGTGGACGACGCCCGTGACCTGCGGGAGAAGGCCTTCTTCGGGCCGGCCGGCAGCCGTTACAAGATCTACATCATCGACGAGGCCCACATGGTCACGTCGGCCGGTTTCAACGCGCTGCTCAAGGTCGTCGAGGAGCCGCCGGAGCACCTCAAGTTCATCTTCGCCACCACCGAACCCGAGAAGGTCATCGGCACCATCCGGTCCCGGACGCACCACTACCCCTTCCGCCTCGTGCCGCCCGGCACGCTGCGGGAGTACCTCGGCGAGGTGTGCCGGAAGGAGGACATCCCGGTCGAGGAGGGGGTCCTGCCGCTCGTCGTGCGCTCCGGCGCCGGTTCCGTGCGTGACTCCATGTCCGTCATGGACCAGCTCCTCGCGGGCGCCGGCGAGGCCGGTGTGACGTACGCCATGGCCACCTCCCTCCTCGGGTACACGGACGGCTCGCTGCTCGACTCCGTCGTCGAGTCGTTCGCCACCGGGGACGGGGCCGCCGCCTTCGAGGTGGTGGACCGGATCATCGAGGGGGGCAACGACCCGCGGCGGTTCGTCGCCGACCTGCTCGAGCGGCTGCGGGACCTCGTCATCCTCGCCGCGGTCCCGGACGCCGCCGAGAAGGGGCTCATCGACGCCCCTTCCGACGTCATCGAGCGGATGCAGGCCCAGGCGGGAGTCTTCGGCGCGGCCGAGCTGAGCCGTGCCGCCGACCTCGTCAACCAGGGCCTCACCGAGATGCGCGGCGCCCACTCGCCCCGCCTCCAGCTCGAGCTGATCTGCGCCCGCGTCCTGCTCCCGGCCGCCTACGGCGACGAGCGGTCCGTGATGGCCCGCCTGGACCGGATCGAGCGCGGCGTGAACTTCTCCGCGGGCCCGGCCCCCGCCGGAATGCCCGCCGTGGGGTACGTCCCCGGGGCGGAGGCCCACGCGGCCGCACCGCCCCCGTACGACGCCGCCGTCCCGCCGGGGGGCGGCGCGGCGGCCGCCCGCGCCGCGGTACGCGGCCCGGCGGCCCAGAGCGGCCCGGCGGCCCCCGCCGCCCCGAGCGGCCCTCCGGTCCCACCCCCTCCCTCGCCCCAGGCCCCTCAGGCGCCCCCCTCACCCCCGCGGACGCCCGCGGCACCCGCCCCGGCCGCCCCGGTCGTCCCGGCCGCCCCTGCCCAGGCGAGCCCCGCCGCCGCTCCCGCCCCCGGCGCCTGGCCCACCGCCACCGCTGCCGGCAGCGGTCGCAGGCCCGGCGGCTGGCCCACCGCGACGCCGGCGGGCGGCGGGCGCCCCCCGGCGACCCCCGCCCCGGCGGCCGCCGCGTCCGCCCCGGCACCGGCCGCGCCCGCGGGCCCTCCGGCCGCCGCCTACGCCCCGCCCGCCGGTGGCCCCGACCCCCGCACGCTCTGGCCCAACATCCTGGAGGCGGTCAAGAACCGCCGTCGTTTCACCTGGATCCTCCTCAGCCAGAACGCGCAGGTCGCGGGCTTCGACGGCACCACGCTCCAGATCGCCTTCGTCAACTCCGGCGCCCGCGACAACTTCGTCAGCAGCGGCAGCGAGGAGGTGCTGCGGCAGGCGCTGGCCGAGCAGTTCCACGTCCAGTGGAAGATCGACGCGCTCGTCGACCCCTCCGGAGGCGGCTCCGTGCCCCCGCCGTCCGGCGGCTTCGGCGGCTTCCCGGCTCCGTCCGGCCCCGCGGCCCCCCATGTTCCGGGCGGTCACGGCGGTGGCTACGGCGGGCCGACCCCGGCTCCCGGCGCCGGCACGGGCGGCGGTGCGCCGACCCCGCACACCCCGCCCCCCGCCGGCCCCCCGCAGGCCCGCCCGGCCGCGCCCCAGGCCTCCGCCCACGCGGCTCCGAGCGCCCGCGGCACCGTCCCCGGGCACGTCTCCGTCGAGGACGACATCCCCGAGGACGACGACCCCGACCTCAACGAGTCGGCCCTCTCCGGGCACGACCTGATCGTGCGCGAGCTGGGCGCGACCGTCGTGGAGGAGTTCACCAACGAGTAGCGGACGAGCCCGTCGCCCGGGGGACGGCTCCCGCCCGGTGCGTGGTGCCGGGGCGCGGCGCCGGCCGGTGCGCGGCGCCCGCCCGACAGCGGTCACCCCGGCCCGGGGCCCCGTTTCGGAGGAACCTACGAACACCTCGCCCCCCGTCCTTCGGAAGCCCGCACAAGCAGCCGGGGCCGGGCCGGTTAGGCTGACCCCGTGAACGTCCTCGTCATCGGCAGCGGCGCCCGCGAACACGCCCTGTGCCGCTCACTGTCCCTCGACCCCGCGGTCACCGCGCTGCACTGCGCCCCCGGCAACGCCGGCATCGGCGAGGTCGCCGAGCTGCACCCGGTCGACGCCCTGGACGGCAGGGCCGTGTCCGAGCTGGCCGCCGAACTGGGCGCGCAGCTCGTGATCGTGGGCCCGGAGGCGCCCCTGGTCGCCGGGGTCGCCGACGCCGTGCGCGCGGCGGGCATCCCGGTGTTCGGCCCCTCCCGGGAGGCCGCCCGGCTGGAGGGCTCCAAGGCGTTCGCGAAGGACGTGATGGCCGCCGCCGGCGTGCCGACCGCCCGCTCCTACGTCTGCACCACGCCCGCCGAGGCCGCCGCGGCCCTCGACGCCTTCGGCGCGCCCTACGTCGTCAAGGACGACGGCCTGGCCGCCGGCAAGGGCGTCGTCGTCACCGCCGACCTGGAGGCCGCGAAGGCGCACGCCGCCGCCTGCGGGCGGGTGGTCGTCGAGGAGTTCCTCGACGGCCCCGAGGTGTCCCTCTTCGCCGTCACCGACGGCGAGACGGTCGTCCCGCTCCGGCCCGCCCAGGACTTCAAGCGCGCCCTCGACGGCGACGAGGGCCCGAACACCGGTGGCATGGGCGCGTACTCCCCGCTGCCCTGGGCCGACCCCAAGCTGGTCGACGAGGTCGTGGAGAGCGTCCTCCAGCCGACCGTCGACGAGATGCGCCGCCGCGGCACCCCGTTCTCGGGCCTGCTGTACGCCGGGCTCGCCATCACCGGCCGCGGCGTGCGGGTCATCGAGTTCAACGCCCGCTTCGGCGATCCCGAGACCCAGGTCGTCCTGGCCCGCCTGAAGACCCCGCTGGCCGGTGTGCTGATGGCCGCCGCCACCGGAAACCTCGCCGACCTGCCGCCCCTGCGCTGGAGCGACGAGGCGGCCGTCACCGTGGTCGTGGCCTCGCACAACTACCCCGGCACCCCGCGCACCGGCGACCCGATCACCGGCCTCGACGAGGTGGCCGCCGAGGACGCCCCGCACGCGTACGTGCTGCACGCCGGCACCCGGCGCGACGGCGACGCCGTGGTCAGCGCGGGCGGCCGCGTCCTGTCCGTCACGGCGACCGGAGCGGACCTCGCGCAGGCCCGGGAGCGGGCGTACCGGGCGGTCGCGCGCATCGGCCTGGACGGTTCTCAGCACCGCACGGACATCGCGGCGAAGGCGGCGGACGGGGAGAGCTGATCCCCCGCGGGCGCACGCCCCCCACCGGTCGCCTCCAGGCCCCGGGTCCAGGACGGGAACGTCCCGCGGACCCGGGGCCTGTTCCGTGCCCGCGGACATGCACCTTTCCCCAAAGCCATTCCATCGGGTGAGCGCTCTTCCATCCGGCTGACGGAGGCCGACGTGCCAACTAGGGTGCGGCGCAAGCGTTCCGGCACTTGGCCCACCGGCATTGCGATGTCGGTGACGGCTGCCACAGTGGGGGAGTGGACAAGACCAGGAGAGCCGGGACGGCCTGCACCGAGGGGAGGGGGTGAGGTCCGGCGTGACCGGTATCGGAGTGGGGGTGCGCG
Organism: Streptomyces sp. NPDC031554; assembly: GCF_055580685.1. NCBI lineage: Bacteria > Bacillati > Actinomycetota > Actinomycetes > Kitasatosporales > Streptomycetaceae > Streptomyces > Streptomyces sp. NPDC031554. Next base: position 672,817 of record NZ_JBVIKX010000003.1, read on the forward strand.
TCCAGGGGGCGCGGGCCGGGGCACTGGCCGTGCTGCGGATCCGCAGCCGGGCGCTGGCGGTCGCGCTGCTGCCCGCCGCGGCGGCGGTGATCCTGTTCGCGGGCGGTTCCAGCGGCCTCTTCGCGGGACCCGGCTGGGACCTCGCCCGCTGGGTGACGTCCGTGCTCGCGGTCCTCGTGCTGCTGGCCGCCGGGACGGTCGCGCTGGTCGTCGCCCGGGCCCGGCCCGCCGTCACCCCGACGGTCGCGATCGCCGAGAGCGCTGCCCCCGATCTGTACCGGCTGGTGCGCGACCTCGCCGACCGTCTCGACGTCCCCGCGCCCTCCGCGATAGCGCTCACCCCGGACTGCGACAGCTGGCTGGAGGACCGCACCCACCCGGCCCACGGCCCGCCCGCGCCCCCCGCGCGCGACGAGGTGGCCGGCCCCGGCCGCCACCCCCACGGCCGTACGACGACGGCGCCGGTCCTCGTCATCGGCTCCCCGTTCCTGTGGTGGATGCGGGTGGGCGAGCTGCGCGCCGTCCTCGCCCCGGTCGTCGCCGGCACGGGCCCCTCGGCGCACCCCGACATAGCGGCGGCCCGGCGCTTCGTGCGCGGGCTGGACGCCGCGGTGGCCGCGTCGGCCGACCCCGGCCGCGGCCGGGGCGTACGGCTGCTCGGCGCGGGTGTCGGCCGGGTCGCCCGCCTGCTGCTGCGGAGCTGCCGGGCGCACGCGGCGGAGATGGAACGCGGGGTGGCCGCGGCCGCCGCCGACCGGGCCCAGACGGTGGACTACGGGCTGCGGATCGTCGCCCAGGAGCAGGTCGGGCTGGCGTACGCCGGCTGGGACCGGCTCCTCACCCGAGTGGCCCTGCCCGCCTGGCGGATGGGCCGCTGGCCCTCCCGGCTCGACGTCGGGGTGGTCGCCGCCCTCACCGAGCTGTCCCGGCGTGACCGGCTGGCCGAGGGCTTCGCCTCCCGGCTGGGGGAGCGCCCCGCCTGCGACCTGCTGGAGGAGCCCGGCGCGGTCGACGAGGCCGCGTCCCTCCTGGCCGCCCGCCTCTTTCACGGCGGCCCGGCCGAGACCGGCCCCGACTGGTCCCCGGTCGCCTGGCAGGAGTACCCGGACGAGGTCGTCGACCGCAAGTGGCGCACCGACGCGGCCCGTCTCCACCGGGTGCTGGACGCCCTGGGCATCCGCCGCGCCGCCCCGGCCGCGGACGGTCCCACCCTGGCGCGCGTACTGGACCACCTCACCGGCCGGGGCCCCGCCGGGGACGGGGAGCAGCCGGCCCCCGCGCCCCGCGTCCCCTTCGGCGACGAGGACGAGGGATTCCCCCGGAACCCCCGCAGCGCGGCCCTGGCCGCCCGGCTCGGGACCGAGGTCGCCCGTGAGGAGACCGGGGGCACGCCGTCGGGGGCGGGCGGGCCACCGGCCGGCCAGGGGTCCGGGGCCGTGCTCTGGGACGACCGCGAGCTCCCGCTCTTCCCGCTCCAGCCCCCGCGCACCGACCGCGAACTGCTCGCTGACCACGTCACGGCGATGGTCTGCTGCGCCGCGATGGACACCGTGGGCGCCACCCCCGGCCTGGACTGGCTCGACGGCCCGGCCCTCCTGCTCGACGGCGAGCGCGTGACCGACCTGACGGCCCGCGTGCTGAGCCTGGTCGAGGACGGCGACGCCGTCCCGCTGCGCACCTGGCTGGTGGAGGCGGGCATACGCCCGGAGAAGCCCGTACGCCTCGGCTGACCAGCACCGACCGGGAGACGGACCGCCGCCCAGGTGGAGAACTTAATTCCACTTTCAGCCAATTCACGCCGAACGGTGACCGTATGCGGGCGTTGTGTGATGTGCTGGGATCGATCCCGCTCATGGCAAGCGCCGGCGACATAGGACACCACGCACCACGCGCGACCCGTCGCACCGCGCCGCGCCACGGGCGGGACAGGAGCAACCAGGCACGCCCGTACACCCGGCAGCGCGCACGCCCCGGGAGCACCGCCTGCCGACCACAGGCACCCGCCCGGCATCCGCACCGCCGTCTCCGTACCGCACGCGAACAGGCCGCACACACGCACCGGCAATACGGGGGTCAGAGGGAGGGAAGCACCATGGGACACAAGCACATCCGCCGATGGGAATCGGGAGCGCTGGCGCACGCCGTGACGGATCCCTTCGGACAGGGGCCCCTCCCGTGGCTGCGCGGCAGCGAGACCTACTTCGACGACACCGGGCAGGTCGTGCCCTGGTACGTCGACCCGGCCCCCGCCGCCGCCCCGGGGACGGCCCCCCGGATCCCGTCCCCGCGCTCCGGCGGAGGGCCCCGCTCCGCCGACGACGTCCGCCGTCAGATCAAGGGCTTCGTCTCCACCGGCGCGGTCGCCCCGGGCGAGGCCGTCGACTTCCACATCACCGTCGACCCGCCCCAGGAATTCAGCGTCGACATCTACCGCATCGGCCACTACGACGGTGACGGCGCGGCCAAGATCACCACCAGTCCCCGCCTCTCCGGCATCGTCCAGCCCCCGCCCCTGACGGCCGACCGCACGGTCTCCTGCCACCACTGGTGGCTGTCCTGGCGCCTCCAGGTCCCGTCGTACTGGAACGTCGGGGCCTACGTCGCCGTCCTGACCACCGTCGACGGCCACCGCTCCCACATCCCCTTCACCGTCCGCGACGACCGCCCGGCCGACCTCCTCCTGCTGCTCCCCGACATCACCTGGCAGGCCTACAACCTCTACCCGGAGGACGGCCGCACCGGCGCCAGCCTCTACCACGCCTGGGACGAGGACGGCCGCCTCCTCGGCGAGGCCGACGCCGCGACGACCGTCTCCTTCGACCGGCCGTACGCGGGCGCCGGCCTCCCCCTGCACGTCGGCCACGCCTACGACGTCATCCGCTGGGCCGAGCGCTACGGCTACGACCTCGCCTACGCCGACGCCCGCGACCTGCACGCCGGCCACGTCCGGCCCCACCGCTACCGCGGCCTGGTCTTCCCCGGCCACGACGAGTACTGGTCGAGGGCCATGCGCCGCACCGTGGAACTCGCCCGGGACAGCGGCACCTCGCTGGTGTTCCTCTCCGCCAACACCCTGTACTGGCAGGTGGAGCTGGGCCCCTCGCCGTCCGGCGCCCCCGGCCGCCTGCTGACCTGCCGCAAGCGCAAGGGCCCCGGCAGGCCCGTGCTGTGGCGCGAGATCGACCGCGCCGAACAGCAGCTGCTGGGCATCCAGTACGCGGGCCGGGTCCCCGAACCCCACCCCCTGATCGTGCGCAACGCCGGCCACTGGCTGTGGGAGGCGACCGGGGCCCACGAGGGCGACGGCATCGACGGCCTGGTCGCGGGCGAGGCCGACCGCTACTTCCCGCGCACCCCGCTGCCGCCCCACGAGGAACGCACCCTCCTCGCGCACTCCCCCTACACCGACGGCAGGGGGGTCCCGCGCCACCAGGAGACCTCCCTCTACCGGGCCCCTTCCGGCGCCCTGGTCTTCGCCTCCGGCACCTTCGCCTGGTCCCCGGCCCTGGACCGCCCCGGCCATGTGGACCCCCGCGTCCAGCGCGCCACGGCGAACCTCCTGGACCGCATCTGCAAGCGCGACTGAGCCCCTCCGGCCGGTCCGGCCCCCTCCGGCCCGGCGCCCCGGCGGCCCGGTCCGGCCCCTCCGGCCCTGCCTCCCGGCGGCCCGGTCCGGCCCCGCTCCCGCCTCCGCCCCGCCCCCGACCCCGCTGTCCGCGGCCGATCCCGATGTACGGGACAATCAAGCCACTCAGACAGAACCACGGGGAGGAACCGTGTCCGGATTCGTAGAAAAGCCCGAGCCCCTGGAGGTGCCGGGCCTGGTGCATCTGCACACCGGCAAGGTGCGCGAGCTGTACCGCAACGAGGACGGTGACCTCGTGATGGTCGCCAGCGACCGCATCTCCGCCTTCGACTGGGTCCTGCCCACCGAGATCCCCGACAAGGGCCGCGTCCTGACGCAGCTCTCCCTGTGGTGGTTCGACCAGCTCGCCGACCTCGTCCCGCACCACGTCCTGAGCACCGAGCCGCCCGCCGGCGCCCCCGCCGACTGGGCCGGCCGCACCCTCGTCTGCAAGTCGCTGGAGATGGTCCCGGTCGAGTGCGTGGCCCGTGGCTACCTCACCGGCTCGGGCCTGGCCGAGTACCGGGAGTCCCGCACGGTCTGCGGCCTCGCCCTCCCCGAAGGCCTGGTCGACGGCTCCGAGCTGCCCGCCCCGATCTTCACCCCGGCCACCAAGGCCGCGGTCGGCGACCACGACGAGAACGTCTCCTACGAGGAGGTCGCCCGCCAGGTCGGCGCCGACACCGCCGCCCGGCTGCGCCAGACGACCCTCGCGGTCTACGGCCGGGCCCGGGACATCGCCCGCGACCGGGGCATCCTCCTCGCGGACACCAAGTTCGAGTTCGGCTTCGAGGGCGAGACGCTCGTCATCGCCGACGAGGTGCTCACCCCGGACTCCTCCCGCTTCTGGCCCGCCGGCACCTGGCAGCCGGGCCGCGCGCAGCCGTCGTACGACAAGCAGTTCGTGCGGGACTGGCTGACCTCGCGGGACTCCGGCTGGGACCGCGCGAGCGAGCAGCCGCCGCCGGCGCTGCCGCAGGAGGTCGTGGACGCGACCCGCGCCAAGTACACCGAGGCGTACGAGCGGTTGACGGGCACGAGCTGGTCGTGACCCGGTCCCGGGCACGAAGAAGCCCCTCGGTGAGGACCGGGGGGCTTGATCCGGAGCGGACGACGAGGCTCGAACTCGCGACCTCAACCTTGGCAAGGTTGCGCTCTACCAACTGAGCTACGTCCGCAGTGCGCCGTGGCGCGAGAGCAACTATACCCAACCCCGCTCTCGCGCGAGACGTACCGCCGCGTGGCGGTTTTCCGCGCCCAGCTTGGACACGGCCGACGACAGGTAGTTGCGCACCGTCCCCGGTGACAGCGCGGCCCGCTCGGCGATCTCCGTGACGGGCGCCCCGTCGGCGGCGAGTTCGAGCACCTCCGCCTCGCGCGAGGTCAGCGGGGAGTCCCCGGCGGCGATCGCGTCGGCGGCCAACTCGGGGTCGACGTAACGGTTCCCGGCCCGCACGGTGCGGATGATCTCCGCGAGCCGCTGGGCGCTCACCGTCTTCGGGACGAATCCGCGCACACCCGCCGCGAGCGCCCGTTTCAGATGGCCGGGGCGGCCATGGCTGGTGACGATCAACGCCTGGCAGCCGGGCAGTTCGGTCCGCAGCGATGTGGCGACCTTCACACCGTCGGCACCCGGCATCTGCAGGTCCAGGACGGCCACGTCCGGCCGGTGCGCCCGCGCCATCGCCAGGGCCTCGGGCCCGGTGGCCGCCTCGGCGACGACCACCAGGTCGTCCTCCAGCGAGAGCAGCGCGGCCAGCGCGCCCCGGATGAGGTGTTCGTCGTCGGCGAGCAGCACCCGCACCACGCCGCTCACGAGGCGACCCCGTCCGCCACGACGTCCTCCACGACCAGCGGCACCTCGGCGACCACCCGGAACACCCCGGCCCCGGCGGTCCCCGCCTCCAGCGTCCCGCCCACCTTCCGCAACCGCTCCGCCAGTCCGACCAGCCCCGACCCCCCGCCGGACGACCCGACGTCCTTCGCCGTGTCCGTCCCGACGCCGTCCGCCCGGCCCGCCCCGTCGTTCTCCACCGTCAGCACCACCTTCCCGCCGGTCACCCGGACCTCCACCGCACACCGTCCCGCGTCCCCGTGCCGCAGCACGTTCGTGGTCGTCTCCCGCACCACCCAGCCGAGCGCCGACTGCACCTCGGCGGGCAGCCCGCCGGCCTCCCCGCGCACCTCGCAGTGGATGCCGGCCGCCGTCAGCACCCCCTGCGCGCCGACGAGTTCGACCCCGAGGTCGGCCTCCCGGTAACCGCGCACGACGTCCCGCACCTCCCGCTGGGACTCCCGCGCGATGCGCTGGACCTCGATCATCTGGTCGACGGCCTCGGGGCGCCCCCGGCGGGCCAGCTGCACGGCCAGCTCGCTCTTGAGGGCGATCACCGCCAGGTTCCGGCCCATCACGTCGTGCAGGTCGCGGCCGAACCGCAGCCGTTCCTCGGCGACGGCGAGCCGGGCACGGGTCTCGCGGGCCTCGTCGAGCCGGTAGACGGTGTCGAGGAGCCACACCGAGAAGACGGAGGTGGTGGCCATGAAGCCGCCGCCGAGGGACACCGCGGCCACCGAGACCGAGGCGGCCGGGCCGGGCGCGCCGAGCAGCAGCGCCAGGACTCCGGCGCCCGCGGAGTGGGCGGCGACGACCGTGAGGACGTGCCGTCGGCCACGGACGCCGAGGGCGGTGACGCCCGTGGCGAAGACCAGGGCGACGCCGAAGACCCCGCCCGCGGCGGTGGCCGCCTCCTCACCGCCCGGACCGTGATCGGCGGTCCACAGCGCGACCGCCGCGACCGCGGCGGTGACGACGGCGAAAACCGCCATCGACCGCACAGGCCGGGGCCGTCGGCCCCGCGTCCAGTCCAGCGCCCGCGAGGCCGTCACCGCCGACAGCACGCAGTGCGCGGCCAGGACCAGCGGCAGCCACAGCGCGGGCCCCCGCCACACCCCGCTGCCCAGCGGCACGCCCGCCGCGCCGAACTCGCCCAGCGCGAAGAAGTGGAACGACCAGCGCGTGTAGGTCTCGACCTTCGCCGGCGAACTCTTCCGCCGCCACCAGCCGCCCGCCCCGAGCACGTCCGTCCCGCGAAAGCCGGCCCTTCCCGCCCCGCGCATCCGCGTCCCTCCCCCGTGTCCCCGGTCCGTCAGCGCCGCGGCTCCCACCGGAACCACCGCCCTACAGCAAACACCGCCGGCACGGTCCAGGCCAGCGCCGTCGCCAGCGCCCCCAGGGCCTCGTACGCCGAGAGGTCGCCGCTCCACCCTCCCCGGACCAGGGTGATCACCGGGCTGAGCGGCAGCAGTTCGAAGCCGGAGGCGACCCGGTCGGGCAGCAGTTCCAGCGGGACGGTCACCCCGGAGGCGACCATCGACACCAGCACGAAGGGCAGGGTGGTCACCTGGGCGCTCTCCACGGTCCGCGTCACGCTCGCGGTGACCGCGCCCAGCGCCGAGCACATCAGCAGGCCCAGCAGCACCCCCAGGACGGCGAGATGGGGCGCCTCGGGGGCGGGCACGTCGAGGAAGACCGTGCAGCCCACCGCCATCACCAGGCACTGCACCAGCCCCATGGTGAAGACCGGCAGCGCGGCACCGGCGATCACCTCGACGTCCCGCAGTTCGCCGGTGCGCAGCCGCTTCAGCACGAGTTCCTCGCGCCGGGCGGTGTAGATGCCGGTGAGCGCCGAGTACACCCCGAACAGCAGCGAGAACCCGATCGCGGCGGGCAGCAGCACCAGTCCGACGCTGAGTCCGGAGTCCTCCACGTTCATGTCGTCCACCACCGGCCGCAGGCTGAACGGCAGCCCGAGCGGCACCAGGACGGCGGCGAAGAGGGTGGCCCTGCTCCGCCCCAGCAGGGTGAGTTCGGCCCGGGCGAGGGCGGCCATCCGGCTCGCGGGAGTGGTCGCCGCCCCCCTGACCCGGTTCCCCGCGGACCCTCCGGCCGCGTCCCGCACCGGACTCCCGGTCGTACCGCCGCTCATGCCGCGACCCCCTCGTTCTTCTCCGACGCCTCCCGGGCGATGTCCAGGAACGCCTCCTCCAGCGAGGCCGACCGCAGGTCGAGCCCGCGCAGTTCCACCCCGGCCCGCTCGGCCCACACCAGCAGCCCGGTGGCCGTCCGCTGCAACTCCCGGGTGCGCAGCCGCACCAGCCGTCCGTCGATCTCGTGGTCGCACACGCCCAGCGCGTCCAGCGGCGGCAGATCTCCCACGAAGTACCCCTCCGGCAGCCGGAAGGAGATCCGGGACGGCTGCCCGGCGGTCACCTCGGCGGGCGTCCCGGAGACCGCGATGCGCCCCCGGTGCAGGATGGCCAGCCGGTCGGCGAGGCCCTCCGCCTCCTCCAGGTAGTGCGTCGTCAGCAGCACCGTCGTCCCGGTGTCCCGCAGGGCGCGCACCAGGTCCCAGGTGTCCCGCCGGCCCTCGGCGTCCAGCCCGGTGGTCGGCTCGTCGAGGAAGAGCACCTCCGGCTCCCCGAGCAGCGCGAGCGCCAGATCGAGCCGTCGCCGCTCGCCCCCGGACAACTGCTTCACCCGTACGCCGGCCTTCCCGGTGAGCCCGACCAGCGCCAGCGCCTCCGCGACCGGCCGGGCCCCGCTGACACAGCCCGCCCACATCCGCGCGGTCTCGGTGACGCTCAGCTCGGACGGGAAGCCGCCCTCCTGGAGCATCACCCCGGTCCGCGGCCGTACGGCGGCCCGCTCGGTGAAGGGATCGTGGCCGAGGATCCGGACCCGCCCCCCGTCGGGCCGCGCGAGCCCTTCGAGGAGTTCGACCGTGGAGGTCTTGCCGGCCCCGTTGGTGCCGAGCAGCGCGAAGACCTCGCCGCGCCCGACGTGGAAGGAGATCCCGCGGACCGCCTCGAACCCGCCCCCGTACACACGCCGGAGGTCGGTGACCTCTATCACGTGTTCTTCCGTGTTCCTGGCTTCCATGACTCCAGCCTCCCGGCGGCGGACCGACGGCGGCAGTGCGCCTTGTCATCGCTCCGCATGACAAATGTCAGGAGCGAGGGCGCGAGGCACGAAGCCACGAAGCCACCAAGAGGGGAGAGGCGGCAGAGGAATGAGGGCGCGGGAGGAAAGGTGGATACGCCGAAGGCCCCGGTCGGTGACCGGGGCCTTCGGTATGGAGCGGACGACGAGGCTCGAACTCGCGACCTCAACCTTGGCAAGGTTGCGCTCTACCAACTGAGCTACGTCCGCATGGCATCCGACTGGCTCTCACCGGTCGGCGCGGGCACCAGCCTACCTGATCCACGAGGTGGACCGGGACGGCGATGCAGAGCGGGTGACAGGAATTGCACACTGCGCCTTCCCCCTGGAAGGGGGATGTTCTACTACTGAACTACACCCGCACGACCTTGCTGAGCTGGGCTTTTCGGCCCCGCCCCGCTGGCGTGCTCCAGACATTAGCCGACCATGTGGGGGGTAGCGCAAGTCGGTGGCCCGCGAGGGCCGCGAACGGGCCCCGCGGGGTCGCGCAGGGAGCCCCCGGGACCGGCCCGGCGCCGTACCCGGCCGGCCGCGGCGGGAGCGCGCGGCCGGCCGGGGCCCGTGCTCAGGACCGGGCCGGCGGCTCACTGCGCCTCGGCGAACGCCTCGTAGACCTTCTTGGGAATGCGGCCGCGCGCGGGCACGTCCAGCTTGTTGGCCTGGGCCCAGGCGCGGACCGCCGCCGGGTCGGGGGCGACCTCCGTCTGCTGGTACGCCTTGCCGGACCTGGACCGCTTGCGGCCGGCCTCCACGTAGGGCGCGAGCGCCTCGCGCAGTTTTCCGGCATTGGCTTCATTCAGGTCGATCTCGTACGACCTGCCGTCGATCCCGAAGGCGATCGTTTCCGCCGCTTCCGAGCCGTCGATGTCGTCAGAGAGAGTGACCACGACCTTCTGCGCCACGAATATCGGTCCCTTCGTGCGACAGCTCTGCGATGACGTGCCAAGACGTCACGGAGATGTCGACTGTCCGCCTGTTGTGGGGCAAAGTATCGGCTATTGCCATTTCATTTGTACAGTGCCCGGCAATCGAATGTGAAGCTCGACTAAATCTCTCAGCGTGTCCCAGCGCAATAGGCAGCCGGGACGCATCACGGATCTTTCCCGGAATTTTCCGCGAAGGGCCCTCTCCGTCACCTGATCCGGTACCCGATCGTGATCGCGCTCACGTAGTTTCCTCCAACTCTACTCGCGTAGAAATTTTGTGCGGGTAGTCTGAAGGCACACGCAGGAACCTGCTCAGCACCACAACACCGGGAGTGCCAGTGGCACGCGTCGTAGTCGACGTCATGCTCAAGCCGGAGATCCTCGACCCCCAGGGCCAGGCGGTGCAGCGCGCACTGCCGCGGCTGGGTTTCGAAGGCATCTCCGACGTACGTCAGGGAAAGCGATTCGAACTGGAAGTTGACGGACCGGTCGACGAGGCCGCGCTCGCCCGCATCCACGACCTTGCGGAATCCTTCCTCGCCAACACCGTGATCGAGGACTTCACCGTCAAGGTGGAGGAAGTCGCGGAGGCCGCGAAGTGACCGCTCGTATTGGCGTCGTCACTTTCCCGGGCAGTCTCGACGACCGGGACACGCAGCGCGCGATCAGGCTCGCGGGCGCCGAACCGGTCGCGCTCTGGCACAAGGACAAGGACCTCCACCAGGTCGACGCCGTGGTGCTGTGCGGCGGTTTCTCCTACGGCGACTATCTGCGCGCCGGTGCCATCGCCCGTTTCTCGCCGGTGATGGAGCCCCTCATCGAGCAGGCGAAGGCCGGACTGCCGGTCCTCGGCATCTGCAACGGCTTCCAGATCCTCACCGAGGCCCACCTCCTCCCGGGCGCGATGCTCGGCAACGACCACCTCCACTTCATCTGCCGCGACCAGAAGCTGCGGGTGGAGAACGCGGGCACCGCCTGGACGACCGACTACACGGCCGGCCAGGAGATCCACATCCCGCTGAAGAACATGGACGGCCGGTACGTCGCCGACGAGTACACCCTCGACAAGCTCGAGGCCGAGGGCCGGGTCGCCTTCCGCTACCTGGACCTGAACCCCAACGGCTCGCTCCGCGACATCGCCGGCGTCACCAACGAGGCCGGGAACGTCGTCGGCCTCATGCCGCACCCGGAGCACGCCGTCGAGCCGCTCATCGGCTCCGGCCGCACCGACGGCCTCCCCTTCTTCACCTCGATCCTCAAGAAGCTGGTCAACGCATGAGCCGGACGCCTCTGGACACGGTCGAGCACGCGGCCGCTACCCCCGACGTCGAGCTGCCCTGGGCCGAACTCGGCCTGAAGAAGGACGAGTACGAGCGGGTGGTGGAGATCCTCGGCCGCCGCCCGACCGGCGCCGAACTCGCCATGTACTCGGTCATGTGGTCCGAGCACTGCTCGTACAAGTCCTCCAAGGTCCACCTGCGCCAGTTCGGCGAGAAGGCCCCGCAGTCCGACGCCCTGCTCGTGGGCATCGGCGAGAACGCGGGCGTGGTCGACGTCGGCCAGGGCTACGCGGTGACCTTCAAGGTCGAGTCGCACAACCACCCGTCGTACGTCGAGCCCTACCAGGGCGCGGCCACGGGTGTCGGCGGCATCGTGCGCGACATCATCGCGATGGGCGCGCGTCCGGTGGCCGTGGTCGACCCGCTGCGCTTCGGTGCCGCCGACCACCCCGACACCAAGCGCGTCCTGCCCGGCGTCGTCGCCGGCATCGGCGGCTACGGCAACTGCCTGGGCCTGCCCAACATCGGCGGCGAGGTCGTCTTCGACGCCTGCTACCAGGGCAACCCGCTGGTCAACGCCGGTGCCATCGGCGTGATGCGGCACGAGGACATCCACCTCGCCAAGGCGTCCGGCGCCGGCAACAAGGTCATCCTGTACGGGGCCCGGACCGGCGGCGACGGCATCGGCGGCGCGTCGATCCTCGCCTCGGAGACCTTCGACGACGCCAAGCCGTCGAAGCGCCCGGCGGTCCAGGTCGGCGACCCCTTCCAGGAGAAGCTCCTCATCGAGTGCACCCTGGAGGCCTTCGCCGAGAAGCTGGTCGTCGGCATCCAGGACCTCGGCGCGGCGGGCCTGTCCTGCGCGACGAGCGAACTGGCGTCGAACGGCTCCGGCGGCATGCGCGTGACGCTGGACGACGTACCGCTGCGCGACTCCACGCTCTCGCCCGAGGAGATCCTCATGAGCGAGTCGCAGGAACGCATGTGCGCGGTCGTCGAGCCGGAGAAGGTCGACCGCTTCCTGGAGATCTGCGACAAGTGGGACGTCATCGCCACCGTCATCGGTGAGGTGACCGACGGCGACCGCCTGGAGATCTACTGGCACGGCGGCAAGATCGTCGACGTCGACCCGCGCACGGTCGCCCACGACGGCCCGGTCTACGAGCGCCCGTACGCCCGCCCGGACTGGCAGGACGCCCTCCAGGCCGACGACGCCGGCAAGCTGCCCAGGCCGGGCACGGGCGAGGAGCTGAAGGACCAGGTCCTGAAGCTGGTGTCCTCCCCGAACCAGGCCTCCAAGAAGTGGATCACGTCCCAGTACGACCACTTCGTGCAGGGCAACACGGTCCTCGCCCAGCCCGAGGACTCGGGCATGATCCGCATCGACGAGGAGAGCGGCCTCGGCGTCGCCATCGCCACCGACGGCAACGGCCGTTACGCGAAGCTGGACCCGTACCACGGCGCCCAGCTCGCGCTCGCGGAGGCGTACCGCAACGTGGCGACGACCGGTGCCAAGCCGCTCGCCGTCTCCGACTGCCTCAACTTCGGCTCGCCCGAGGACCCGGCGGTCATGTGGCAGTTCGCCGAGGCGGTCCGCGGACTCGCCGACGGCTGCCTGCAGTTGGGCACCCCGGTGACCGGCGGCAACGTCTCCCTCTACAACCAGACGGGCGAGGCGGCCATCCACCCGACCCCGGTGGTCGCGGTCCTGGGCGTCATCGACGACGTGGCCCGGCGCACCCCGGTCGCCTTCCGGGAGGAGGGTCAGCTGCTGTACCTCCTCGGCGACACCCGTGAGGAGTTCGGCGGTTCGGCCTGGTCCCAGGTGATCCACGACCACCTCGGCGGCCTGCCCCCGAAGGTCGACCTGGAGCGCGAGCGCCTGCTGGCCGAGATCCTGATCTCGGCCTCCCGCGACGGCATGATCGACGCCGCGCACGACCTCTCCGACGGCGGTCTGATCCAGGCCGTGGTCGAGTCGGCGCTGCTCGGGGAGAAGGGCGTCCGCCTGGTCGTCCCGGACGGCCTGGACGCGTTCACGTTCCTCTTCTCGGAGTCGGCGGGCCGCGCGGTCGTCGCCGTCCCGCGCTCGGAGGAACTGCGCTTCACCGACATGTGCGGCGCCCGCGGCCTGCCGGTCACCCGCGTCGGTGTCGTCGACGGCGACACGGTCGACGTCCAGGGCGAGTTCGCGCTCTCCCTGGAGGAGCTGCGCAGGGCGCACGAGGACACCATCCCGGCGCTGCTCGCGTAACGCGCGCCGTCGGCTCGTACCGACACCCGAGGGCCGCCGCCCGGGCTTCCACGGACGCCCGGGCGGCGGCCCTCGGCCGTGTGCCGAAGGCGCGGGTCCCGCCCGCGCCGGTGCCGCCTCCGGAAGGCGAGCGGCCCCGGCCCGGTACGGCCTAGGCTTCCCGCCATGCCCCCGGCCAAGAAGCGCACCAGGACCTACGATCCCGCCAGGACCCGTGCCGCGGTGCTGGCCCAGCTCGGCCACGTGCGGCAGGCCGTCGCCGCGCTCACCCCGGAGCAGCTCGCGCTGCCGACGCGGCTGGGGGAGTGGACCGTGCGCGAGCTGGTCGCGCACATCGGCATGGCCGTCACGGCGGTGGGGCGCTCGCTCGACCTGCCGGAGCCGGCGAAGCCGGACGCCACCCTGCTCGACTGGCCGTTCGCGACCTCCGCGAGCGCCTCGGCCGTCGACGCTTTCACGCGGCGGGTGTCCGCGGACCACCCGGACCCGGCCGCCCACCTCGCGGCCGCGGAGCGGGACCTCGTCGAGCGGCTCGACGCCCATCCCGGTTCCCGGGTGCTGGAGACGAACGCGGGCGCGCTGCCCCTGGCCGACTACCTGGTCACCCGCACCGTCGAACTCGTCGTCCACACCGACGACCTGAACGCGGCCGTCCCCGGTCTGGACGTGCCGTACGACCGTCAGGCCCTCGCCGCCGCCACCCGGCTGCTGGCCGACGCCCTGGCCGTCCGGGCGCCCGGCGGGGCGACCGAGGTGCGGGTCCCGCCGTACGCCGTCGTGCAGTGCGTCGAGGGTCCCCGGCACACCCGCGGCACCCCGCCCAACGTGGTCGAGACCGACCCGCTGACCTGGGTGCGGCTGGCCTGCGGGCGGCTGGCCTGGAGGACGGCCGTCCAGGAGGCGAGGGTCGCCGCGAGCGGGGAGCGGGCGGACCTCGCGGAGCTGCTGCCGCTCCTGTCCTGACCCGGCGGACGTCCCGAGGTGTGCGACACCTCACTCGTGCCCGTGGAGCGGACCTTCGGACGGCGGCCGGCGCCGCGTGCCCGCCCGACGGGACGGTCGCAGAAAACCCCGTCTGACCTGGGCAAATAAAACGATCGAGAGAGGTCCCGCAGGATCAAGAACGAGTTACTGGCGAGTATCCCCAATTCGGACCAGTCGTCGACCTCGCCTACACTCGATGACGTGCCACGTGGTGACGGTCGACTCAGTCATGATCTGCTCCCCGGCGAGAAGGGCCCCCAGGACGCTTGCGGCGTCTTCGGGGTCTGGGCCCCCGGCGAAGAGGTCGCCAAGCTCACTTACTTCGGGCTCTACGCCCTCCAGCATCGAGGCCAGGAATCCGCGGGAATCGCGGTCAGCAACGGCTCCCAGATCCTCGTCTTCAAGGACATGGGTCTGGTCTCCCAGGTCTTCGACGAAACCTCGCTCGGATCGCTCCAGGGTCACATCGCGGTCGGACACGCCCGCTACTCGACCACCGGTGCCTCCGTGTGGGAGAACGCCCAGCCGACGTTCCGTGCCACCGCGCACGGTTCCATCGCGCTCGGGCACAACGGAAACCTCGTCAACACCGCCCGGCTCGCCGAGATGGTCGCCGACCTGCCCAAGCAGGAGGGCCGCACCCCGCGCGTCGCGGCGACCAACGACACCGACCTGCTCACCGCGCTCCTCGCGGCCCAGGTCGACGAGGACGGCAAGCCCCTGACCATCGAGGAGGCGGCCCACACCGTCCTCCCGCAGGTCCGCGGCGCCTTCTCCCTCGTCTTCATGGACGAGCACACGCTCTACGCCGCCCGCGACCCGCAGGGCATCCGCCCGCTGGTCCTCGGCCGGCTGGAGCGCGGCTGGGTCGTCGCCTCCGAGTCCGCCGCCCTCGACATCTGCGGCGCCTCGTACGTCCGCGAGATCGAGCCGGGCGAGTTCGTCGCCATCGACGAGAACGGCCTGCGCACCTCCCGATTCGCGGAAGCGAAGCCCAAGGGCTGCGTCTTCGAGTACGTCTACCTGGCCCGCCCGGACACCGACATCGCCGGCCGGAACGTCTACCTCTCCCGCGTGGAGATGGGCCGCAGACTCGCGGCGGAAGCCCCGGCCGACGCCGACCTGGTCATAGCGACCCCGGAGTCCGGCACCCCGGCGGCCATCGGCTACGCGGAGGCCTCCGGCATCCCCTTCGGCGCCGGCCTGGTCAAGAACGCCTACGTGGGCCGGACCTTCATCCAGCCCTCGCAGACCATCCGCCAGCTCGGCATCCGCCTGAAGCTGAACCCGCTCAAGGAAGTCATCAAGGGCAAGCGCCTGGTCGTCGTCGACGACTCGATCGTGCGCGGCAACACCCAGCGGGCCCTGGTCCGCATGCTGCGCGAGGCCGGCGCCGCCGAGGTCCACATCCGGATCTCCTCGCCGCCCGTGAAGTGGCCCTGCTTCTTCGGCATCGACTTCGCCACCCGTGCCGAGCTGATTGCCAACGGCATGTCGATCGACGAGATCGGCACCTCGCTGGGCGCCGACTCCCTGGCCTACATCTCCATCGACGGCATGATCGAGGCGACCACCATCGCCAAGCCGAACCTCTGCCGTGCCTGCTTCGACGGCGAGTACCCGATGGACCTGCCCGACCCCGAGCTGCTCGGCAAGCAGCTCCTGGAGACGGAGCTGGCCGCCGGCCCGGCCGCGACGGCCGCCGCCGACGCGATCCGCCGCCCGTAGACGGCCCCGTCCTACCTGCCGTACGACACGAAAGTTCTCACCTCCATGTCTGAGACAACCGGTGCCAGCTACGCAGACGCGGGCGTCGACATCGAAGCGGGCGACCGCGCCGTGGAACTCATGAAGGAGTGGGTGAAGAAGACGCAGCGTCCCGAGGTCCTCGGCGGCCTCGGCGGTTTCGCCGGTCTCTTCGACGCCTCCGCCCTCAAGAACTACGAGCGGCCCCTGCTGGCCTCCGCCACCGACGGCGTGGGCACCAAGGTCGACGTCGCCCGCCGGATGGGCGTCTACGACACCATCGGCCACGACCTGGTCGCCATGGTCATGGACGACATCGTGGTGTGCGGCGCCGAGCCGCTGTTCATGACCGACTACATCTGTGTCGGCAAGGTCCACCCCGAGCGGGTCGCCGCCATCGTCAAGGGCATCGCCGAGGGCTGTGTCCTGGCCGGCTGCGCCCTGGTCGGCGGCGAGACGGCCGAACACCCCGGTCTGCTCGGCCCGGACGACTTCGACGTCGCCGGCGCCGGTACGGGCGTCGTGGAGGCCGACCGGCTGCTGGGCCCCGACCGCATCCGCACGGGCGACGCGGTGATCGCCATGGCGGCCTCCGGCCTCCACTCCAACGGGTACTCGCTGGTCCGCCACGTCCTGCTGGAGCAGGCCGGACTCTCCCTGGACGCGCGCGTCGAGGAGCTGGGCCGCACCCTCGGCGAGGAGCTGCTGGAGCCGACCAAGATCTACTCGCTGGACTGCCTGGCCCTCACCCGCACGACGGACGTCCACGCCTTCTCGCACGTGACCGGCGGCGGACTCGCGGCCAACCTGGCCCGGGTCGTCCCCGACGGACTGCACGCGATCGTGGACCGCTCCACGTGGACCCCGGCCCCGGTCTTCGACCTCGTCGGCCGGACCGGCCGGGTCGAGCGACTGGAGCTGGAGAAGACCCTGAACATGGGTGTGGGCATGATCGCCGTCGTCCCGGAGGAGTCGGCGGACGTGGCGCTGACCACACTGGCCGACCGCGGGGTCGAGGCGTGGGTCGCCGGCGAGATCACCGACCGCGGGGAGCACACGAGCGGTGCGGCCCTGGTCGGGGACTACGCGGGCTGAAGCGCGTACGCGGGCCGGGGCCCCGTGCGCAGCACAAGACCCGGTCGGTGACCGAAGTCACCGACCGGGTGAGTGCTCGAAACAGGGTCAAGCGCCGCGACGATGTTGGTGCGAGGACTCCTCGTCCTCGTCATCGTCGTCGGCCCCGTACAGCTCGGCGTACCGTGCGTACGGGTCGTCGTCCTGCTCGTCGTCATCGTCATCGTCCTCGAACGGTTGACCGTTCGGAGGAATGTTCGATGGCGATGCGCCCAGCTCTTCGGCCAGGCGCGAGAGATCCGTCCCGCCGCTGTTGTACTTCAGCTGGCGGGCGACCTTCGCTTGCTTGGCCTTGGCCCGGCCGCGCCCCATGGCTCGACCCCCTCAACGACGGGGCTCGACGGCCCCAGAGTCTTGACACGCGTTCATGGTCCGGAACGGACTCTCCGCAGAGAGGCCGGTCCGTAGGGCTTCCACGGTACCTGAGCCCGTACCCATACGGTACGTCGCCCGTAGCACGCGCGTGTGCACAGAACCTTCGAGGCGCCCTGTCCTCGCTGGTCAATGGCGATTTTAACCACTTATCGGCGGGCGACCCGCCGGGAAGAGTGAGAGTTCTCTCGAACTTTCCCCCGGCGGGTACCGGAGCACGCTCACCAACCGCGTGCCCGAGCCGCCTCGTGCATGCGCTGTTCGGCGATCCGGTCGGCCGCCGCGGCCGGCGGAATCCCGTCCGCCTTCGCACGTGCGAAGATGGCGAGCGTGGTGTCGAAGATCTTCGCGGCCTTCGCCCTGCATCGCTCGAAGTCGAATCCGTGCAGTTCGTCGGCGACCTGGATGACCCCGCCGGCGTTCACCACGTAGTCCGGCGCGTAGAGGATCCCGCGGTCGGCGAGGTCCTTCTCCACACCCGGGTGGGCGAGCTGGTTGTTGGCCGCCCCGCACACGATCCGCGCGGTCAGCACCGGCACGGACGCGTCGTTCAGCGCACCGCCCAGCGCGCAGGGGGCGTAGACGTCGAGGCCCTCGACCCGGATCAGCGCCTCGGTGTCCGCGACCGCCGTCACGCCCTCGGGGTGCCGGTCGAGGATCCGGCGTACGGCGTCCTCGCGCACGTCCGTGATCACGACCTCGGCGCCCTCGTCCCGCAGGTGCTCCACCAGGTGGTGGCCGACCTTGCCGACGCCCGCGATCCCGACCCTGCGGTCACGCAGCGAGGGGTCGCCCCACAGGTGCTGGGCGCTGGCCCGCATGCCCTGGTAGACGCCGAAGGCGGTCAGCACCGACGAGTCGCCCGCGCCCCCGTTCTCCGGGGAGCGCCCGGTCGTCCAGCGGCACTCGCGCGCCACGACGTCCATGTCGGCGACGTAGGTGCCGACGTCGCAGGCGGTCACGTACCGCCCGCCGAGAGAGGCCACGAAACGGCCGTAGGCGAGCAGCAGCTTCTCGGACTTGACCGTCTCGGGGTCACCGATGATCACGGCCTTGCCGCCGCCGTGGTCCAGCCCGGCCATGGCGTTCTTGTACGACATCCCGCGCGCGAGGTTCAGCGCGTCGGCGACCGCCTCCTCCTCGGACGCGTACGGATAGAAGCGCGTGCCGCCGAGGGCGGGGCCCAGGGCGGTGGAGTGGAGGGCGATGACGGCCTTGAGACCGCTGGCACGGTCCTGGCAGAGCACGACTTGTTCATGGCCGCCCTGGTCCGAGTGGAACAGGGTGCGCAGCACGTGATCAGGGGCGCCGGATACGTCGGTCACGGTGGTGACTCCTGGGTGACTAGCGGCGGTAGGGACGGGGGCTCCCGTACGGGTGGCGGGGCCCGTGGGACGAGCGTAGAGCCTGTGCCGCCCGCCGCACGCTCCGTGATGCGGATCACCCTCGCGTGGAGTACGGCCGTGCGACGATCCGGATGGCTTCCGGCCTCTTCGCCAGGGTTCCCGGAAGGTTTCCCGGCCCGTCCACAGGGGAGGGAGCAGGCGTGCCCCAGGTGTCCTCGGTGATCGTCCCGTACGCCGCCTATCTGCGCGTGTACGAGCCTCTGGCCGCCTTCCCGGAGCCGGAGCGCGACCACTGGGAGCGCTACGCCCGCCGGCCGGACCCGCCCACCTGTCAGGACGAGCTGCGGCGCTCGCTCGCCGACCTGCTGCCCACCCCGCCGGTCGCGGTCCCGGTGCGGGAGAGCGGCGACGCGTTCGTCGCCGACGTGGACGGGGTCGTGTGCGTGTGTCCCTGGCGGACCCGGCTGCGCGGCTGGCAGGCACTGAGCGAGCTGGGCGACGAACTGCCCCGTCCGGTCCTGGACGCGGCCCTGCCGCCCCTGGTCCGCCTCCAGGCCGCCCAGGACCACGAGCGCTGGCTGGCCCGCAACCCCGACGCCCGCCCCTGGATCCGCACGGCGACCTGGCAGGTCCCGCTGCACTGGTTCGTGCTCCTGTCCGACGAGGAGCGCGAGTACGACAAGGGGACCGCGGAGCAGGCCCCCGTGCTGCGCTACCGCACGCCGATGGTGCAGGCCCGCCGCCGGGTGGCGCGGGGCCTGCGCACGCTCAAGGACGCCACGGACGAGGGGCCGCTCGTCGACGGCCTGGTGGACGTGGGCCGCTGGCTGGAGGAGTTCCACCCGCGTTCGCTGGTGGAACTGGACTACGGCGGCCTCGTCCACGTCCTGCCGGCCGGCGACCTGGAGGACGACCACTCGGCGGCCGACGTGGCCGCCGGCATCGAGGCGCTGCGCCGCGGGGACGGCCCCGCGGCGGGAGAGGCGTACGCCCGGCTCGCGGAGCGCTGGCGCTCGGTGCGGGACCGGCGCTCGGCGAACTGACGGTGCGGCAGGGACGACGGGTGTTCCGGCGTGACCTGGGTCACGGTCATATGCCCCCGAACAGCGTACGGTCAGCCGCACTTCACGGAACTGACGGGGCGTAGGTCCCGATCCGGGCTTTTGTCGCAAGGGTGACGGACCGCACGTACACGGCCCTTGCGCCGGTTGCCCCTCCTCGTGCCAAAATAGGACAAGGAGTCCGGGGAGGGCTCCTCCGTCCACTTGTGCTCCACCGTGGGGGGAATCTCAGCATTGCACGCTTTGGGGGGTCTGGTGCCTCCTGATCGCCGTGTGACTGATCGTCACACCGGCGTGACTGTCCGCTATGGCACGGTCCATCGGCTTCCGTCGCCGATGAACACCTGGGGGGCAATTCCATCGGTTTGGCCGACGAGGCTGGACGGATGGTGTAGTTGTAGTGCCGAGGACAAGCCGTTCGTCCTATAACCGACTCGACTCGCGTCCGCCATTTCGGGCAACGCGGGTCAAGGTGCAGAATTTAGAGGAAAGAACCGAGAAGGTTCGGTTCTCCCGAGGAGGCCGCTCATGACCGCTCGCACCCCTGATGCTGAGCCGCTGCTGACCCCCGCTGAGGTCGCCACCATGTTCCGTGTGGACCCCAAGACGGTCACGCGGTGGGCGAAGGCCGGCAAGCTCACGTCGATCCGCACGCTCGGCGGACACCGCCGTTATCGCGAGGCTGAGGTTCGCGCACTGCTCGCGGGTATTCCGCAGCAGCGCAGCGAGGCCTGAGCAACCGAAGAACCGGGCAACACCACCGCAGGTCCCCCCATCTGCCGAGTTGTCCGACCCCTTGTTCCAAGCGACGTGGGTCCTGCCCCAACAGGACCGTAGCCCACACGGTGCGTCGTCGATCGCGCCGGACTCCGCCGAGTCCGGCGCGATCTTTTTGTGCCCGCACGTGCCCGTCGGGGCGTCCTGTGGGCGGGTTCGTCGAAGTCCGGGGCTTCCTGTGGAGGGCTGTCGGATCCGCTGTGGGGGCACCCTGGGGCATCCGTGGGGGCGCCCTCCGGAGTGGTGCAATTGCACATATTAAATTGAAGAGTTGTAGGAAGCGGGTAAGAACCCACCTTCTCGAAACTCATGCGGTGACACCCGTCACACGCCGTCGGCCTTGTTGTCGCCATCACGGGTGCGCTAGTGGAATCGTCAATCATCAGGCTGTGGGCGGCCGTTCGTCCTCGCCGGCTTCCCGTGGTGCTCCCGGGAAGCCCTCCGCGGCCGGGGGTGCGCCGTCCGTCGCCAGTCGCTGGAGGCGGCGGCAGACGGGGCAGTGGCGGGTCAGGTGCCGGTAGGACGACGCGGCCGACAGGTGCGCGCGGAGCAGCGCCCGCGTCTCGTGCCCGGCCGATGCCGCCATACGCCACCTCCAGTGGAGCCCGCGGGGAGCGCGGCCCTGAACTTCTGGGGTACCGGCCGAAGGTGACGCCGTCAAGGGCGCGCGGAGGCGCCTCCAGCGGGGTTCGAGGCTCTCGCGGGCGCGCGGGCCCCGCGAGGAGGCGCCGTGCCCCCCTGCGGCTCCGGTGCGGCGCTGCCTCCGCTTCGGCGGGGTGGCCGGTCGGCGGGGGCGCGGAGAGGGCTCACGCCCGGGAGCGCGGGCCTTCTTCCGGCCGTGCGGTCCTGACGGGATGCGCTGTGTCCACGGGAGGCTCCGCCGCGGGCGCGGCCTCCGCCTCCGGTGAGCGGCCGACCGGCGGGCCGGCGGGCCGACGGGCCGGCCGAGGGGGATGCACGAAGAAGGCCCGCACCTCGAGGTGCGGGCCTTCTTCCAACTGTGCGGTCCTGACGGGATTTGAACCCGCGGCCTCCACCTTGACAGGGTGGCGAGCACTCCAAACTGCTCCACAGGACCAGGTTTCGCGGCACTTGGTGTTGCGCTGTGCTGCGAAACGAGACTCTACAGGAGGGTGGCCCGCCTGGTCGAACTCACCCTCCGTGCGGGTTCCGTCACGGTGCGGCCGCGTCGATCGCCTTCACGATCCGCTTGTCGGAGACGGGGTACGCCGTGCCCAGCGCGTGCGCGAAGTAGCTGACCCGCAGCTCCTCGATCATCCAGCGGATGTCCCGCACCGGGGACGGGACGGGACGCCCCTGGGGCAGCTGTTCCAGCAGCCAGGCGTACTCGTCCTGCATCTCGTGGACCTTCTCCATGCGGGTGGTGTCCCGCTGGACGTTGGTCGGCATCTGCTGCAGGCGCCGGTCCGCGGCCACGAGGTAGCGCATCAGGTCCGGCATCCGGCGCAGTCCCGCCCGCGTCACGAAGCCGGGCCCCACCAGTGCGTCCAGCTGTTCGCGCACGTCGGTCAGGTTGGCGAGCAGGGAGGGGCTGCGCACGCCCTTCAGGCGGCGCTCACAGGCCTGCCAGGCCGCCAGGACCTGCTGCACCTGCCCGACCGTCCGCACGGTCGTGTCGACGATCTCGGCGCGCACCTTCTCGTACAGCTTGCGGTACGACTCCTCGTCCCAGGCCGGCCCGCCGAAGTCGCCGATCAGCTTGTCCGCCGCGGCCGTCGCGCAGTCGTCGAACAGGGCCTGGACGGAGCCGTGCGGATTCGCGGACAGGGCGAGCTTCTGGGCGTTCGTCAGCTTGTCGGAGGCGAACTTCGCCGGGTTGACCGGGATGTTGCGCAGGATCAGCCGGCGGGTGCCCTTCCACATGGCCTCCGCCTGCTCCTCCTCCGTGTCGAAGAGGCGTACGGAGACGGTGTCGCCGTCGTCGACCAGCGCGGGGTAGGCCTTCACCGGCTGGCCGGCCCGGCGGGTCTCGAAGACGCGGGTCAGCGTGCCGACGGTCCAGTCGGTCAGGCCCGAGCGCTCCAGGGACTCGCCGCCCTGCCGCTCCGCGGTGGCCGCGGCGGCCTGCGAGATGGCCTCACGGGCCTTGGGCCGCAACCGCAGCTTCAGCGCCTCCAGGTCCTTGTCCTCGGCCAGCTTGCGGCGCCGCTCGTCGACGATCCGGAAGGTGATCCTCAGATGGTCGGGGAGGCGGGACAGGTCGAAGTCCTCGGCCTCGAAGGGGACACCGACCATCCGCTTGAGGTCGCGGGCCATCGCCACCGTCAGCGGTTCCTGGAGGGGCACCGCCTGGTCCAGGAACCGCCGCGCGAAGTTCGGCGCCGGCACGTAGTTGCGCCGGATCGGCTTCGGCAGGGAGCGGATCAGCTCGGTGACGACCTCCTCGCGCAGACCCGGGATCTGCCAGTCGAAGCCCTCGCCGGTGACCTGGTTGAGGACCTGGAGCGGGACGTGGACGGTCACGCCGTCCGCGTCCGCGCCCGGCTCGAACTGGTAGGTGACCCGGAACTTCAGCGGACCCTGCCGCCAGGAGTCCGGATAGTCGGCCTTGGTGACCGCCTCCGCCGACTCCCGGATGAGCATCTCCCGCTCGAAGTCCAGGAAGTCGGGCTGTTCGTGCCGCTTGTGCTTCCACCAGGAGTCGAAGTGGGCGCCGGACACGACGTGGTCGGGCACCCGCCGGTCGTAGAAGTCGTAGAGCGTCTCGTCGTCGACGACGATGTCCCGGCGCCGGGCCCGGTGCTCCAGCTCCTCGACCTCGCTGAGGAGCCTGCGGTTGTCGGCGAAGAACTTGTGGTGCGTGCGCCAGTCGCCCTCGACGAGCGCGTTGCGGATGAACAGCTCGCGGGAGACCTCCGGGTCGATCCGCCCGTAGTTCACCTTCCGCTGGGCGACGATCGGCACGCCGTACAGCGTGACCTTCTCCAGCGCCATCACCGCGGCCTGGTCCTTCTCCCAGTGCGGCTCGCTGTACGTCCGCTTCAGGAGGTGTTCGGCGAGCGGCTCGACCCACTCGGGCTCGATCTTCGCGTTGACGCGCGCCCAGAGCCGGCTCGTCTCCACCAGCTCCGCCGACATGACGAACCGGGGCTGCTTCTTGAACAGGGCCGAACCGGGGAAGATCGCGAACTTGGCGCTCCGGGCGCCCAGGTACTCGTTCTTGTTGCCGTCCTTGACGTCCTTCATCCCGATGTGGGACAGCAGGCCGGCGAGGAGCGAGACGTGGATGCTGTCGCCGGCGGCGTCCCGCTCGTCGAGGTGGATGCCCATCTGCTTGGCGACGGTCCGCAGCTGCGTGTAGACGTCCTGCCACTCCCGGATGCGCAGGAAGTTCAGGTACTCCTGCTTGCACATCCGGCGGAAGGACGACGAACCGCGCTCCTTCTGCTGCTCGCGGACGTACCGCCACAGGTTGAGGTAGGCCAGGAAGTCGCTGGTCTCGTCCTTGAAGCGGGCGTGCTGCTGGTCGGCCTGGGTCTGCTTGTCGGCCGGGCGCTCGCGCGGGTCCTGGATGGACAGCGCGGCGGCTATCACCATGACCTCGCGGACACAGCCGTTCTTGTCGGCCTCCAGGACCATCCGGGCCAGCCGCGGGTCGACGGGCAGCTGGGCCAGCTTGCGGCCGGTCTCGGTGAGCCGCTTGCGCGGATCCTTCTGCGCCGGGTCGAGCGCGCCCAGCTCCTGCAGGAGCTGCACGCCGTCACGGATGTTGCGGTGGTCCGGCGGGTCGATGAACGGGAACCTCTCGATCTCGCCGAGCCCGGCCGCGGTCATCTGGAGGATGACGCTCGCCAGGTTGGTGCGCAGGATCTCCGCGTCGGTGAACTCGGGCCGGGCGAGGAAGTCGTCCTCGCTGTACAGCCGGATGCAGATGCCGTCGGACGTACGGCCGCAGCGGCCCTTGCGCTGGTTGGCGCTGGCCTGCGAGATCGCCTCGATGGGCAGCCGCTGCACCTTGGTGCGGTGGCTGTAGCGGCTGATGCGGGCGAAGCCGGGGTCGATGACGTACTTGATGCCGGGGACGGTCAGGGAGGTCTCGGCGACGTTGGTCGCGAGGACGATCCTGCGCCCGGTGTGCTGCTGGAACACCCGGTGCTGCTCGGCGTGCGAGAGCCGGGCGTACAGCGGCAGCACCTCCGTGAACCGGTACTTCTTCTTCTCCAGCGCGTCCGCGGTGTCGCGGATCTCCCGCTCGCCGGAGAGGAAGACCAGGATGTCGCCCCGCCCCTCCGCCATCAGCTCCTCGACGGCGTCGGTGATCGCGGTGATCTGGTCGCGGTCGGCGTCCTCGGACTCCTCCTCCAGCAGCGGCCGGTAGCGCACCTCGACCGGATACGTCCGCCCGCTGACCTCGATGATCGGTGCGTCGCCGAAGTGCCGGGAGAACCGCTCGGGGTCGATGGTGGCCGAGGTGATGACGACCTTCAGGTCGGGGCGCCGCGGCAGCAGCTGGGCGAGGTAGCCCAGCAGGAAGTCGATGTTGAGGGACCGCTCGTGGGCCTCGTCGATGATGATCGTGTCGTAGGCGCGCAGCTCGCGGTCGGTCTGGATCTCGGCGAGCAGGATGCCGTCCGTCATCAGCTTCACGAAGGTCGCATCCGGGTTCACCTGGTCGGTGAAGCGCACCTTCCAGCCGACGGCCTCCCCGAGCGGCGACCGCAGCTCCTCGGCGACCCGCTCGGCCACCGTCCGCGCGGCGATGCGGCGGGGCTGGGTGTGCCCGATCATGCCGCGGACGCCGCGCCCCAGTTCCAGACAGATCTTCGGGATCTGCGTGGTCTTGCCGGACCCGGTCTCACCGGCGACGATCACGACCTGGTGATCGCGGATCGCCTCCGCGATCACGTCCTTCTTCTGGCTGACCGGCAGCTGCTCGGGATAGGTGACGGCGGGCACGCGGGCGCGTCGCGCGCCCATCCGTTCCTCGGCGACCGCGACCTCCGTCTCGATCTCGGCGAGGACGGCGGTCCGGGCCTCCGGCTTGCGGATCTTGCGCGCGCCCTCCAGCCTGCGCCCGAGCCGGTGCGCGTCGCGCAGGGACAGCTCGGCCAGACGGGGGGCGAGGACGCCGAGGGCGGGGGCGGGATGCGTAGACATACGGGGTCCAGGATCTCATCCCGGAGAAAGAAGGGGCGAACCCTTTTGGGCCCGCCCCTTCCGACACGCACGCGCGCGTATCACCGCACGTCGACGTGGTCCTCCGCACCGCCGCCCACGAAGTGCTTGCTGTCGGGATACAGGAAGACGGGCACCCGGGTGCCGTTAGCCGTCCGTGCGGCCCGGCAGGTTCTCGACGATGAACTGCTCGTCGAAGCCCGTCCTCACGGTCTTCTCGGTGCTCCAGCCGGTGGTGCCGTTGGCCGAGTACTGGATGGCGACGTCGATCCGGTCGCTGGTCGAGCAGGAGACGGGTCGGCGCGGCCCGCGGCGAGATGCCGAGGACGGGACTCCAGGCCCAGCCCGGCTCACCCTGGCTCTTCATGAGCGACGAAAACCCCCTCCGGTTGCCCTGGAGGGGGTTTTCGTTCTTGTGGCTGGGGCCGGGGTCGAACCGGCGACCTATCGCTTTTCAGGCGATCGCTCGTACCAACTGAGCTACCCAGCCACGGAGTCCACGAGGAACTCCAGCGGTCCTGACGGGATTTGAACCCGCGGCCTCCACCTTGACAGGGTGGCGAGCACTCCAAACTGCTCCACAGGACCAAGCTGTGTGTACGACAGTGTCGCACACGGTGTTGCGTGCCCCCAACGGGATTCGAACCCGTGCTACCGCCTTGAAAGGGCGGCGTCCTAGGCCGCTAGACGATGAGGGCTATCGGCCCGCCTGGGCGCTTCGCAGCGCGTCGGGGACGTGAGAAGCATATGGGATGGCGGGAGGTATCGCCAAAACGGTTTACGGACGGGGCCGGGAGCCGGACGGCGTGGGGGTGGTGGGAGCCGTGGCCGGCGCGGGGGACGACGGCGTGGGGGACGGCTGGGTGGGCGTCGGGGAGGCGCCCGGCCGGTTCTCCTTCGGGAGGTGGCGGCTGACCTCGGCGGTGGTCAGGCCCAGGCCGCCCAGCTTGATCTCGTCCCAGGCCTGGAGGCGGCGGGAGTCGCGGTCGAAGTAGAGGATCGAGGCCTCGATGGGGTCGGGGTACTCGCCCTCGACGGCACGCAGTCCGCTGCCGCCCGTGGAGCCCTCCACGCGCAGCCGGGTGCCCTTGTCGAGGGTCTCCGTCCCGGCCCGGTGGAGGTGGCCGGCCAGGACCATCGGGACCTCGCCGTCGGTCCGGCGGGCGGCGGAGGGCTCGTGGGCGACGGCCACGTCCACGGGGGTGCCGGCGGCCCGCTGGGCGCGGAGCGCCCGCGCGAGGCGGTCGCCCGCCTCCTCCTGGGTCCCCTCGGCGCCCGGGACGGCGGAGCGGTCGGGGGTGAACTGGGGATCGCCGATGCCGGCGAAGCGCAGCCCCGCGAGGGTCACGGCCCGGCCGTCGTCCAGGACGTGGACGTTCTTCATGGTCCGCAGGTACGCCTGGGTGGTCGTGGAGTCGTGGTTGCCGCGGACCCAGACGTAGGGGGCGCCGAGGTCGGCGACGGGGTCGAGGAAGCCGTTCTCGGCGGCCGTGCCGTGGTCCATGGTGTCGCCGGAGTCGACGATCACGTCGACCTTGTACTGCGCCACCAGCGAGGCGATGATCTTCCAGCTCGCGGGGTTCAGGTGGATGTCGGAGACGTGCAGGACGCGCACGGTGGTGGGGTCGGGCTGGTAGGCGGGCAGGGTGGAGGTGACGTCGTAGAGCTTGGTCACGTTGGTGACCAGGCGGGCCAGCTCCTGCTGGTAGACGTCGAACTCGGTGACGATGCTGCGGGCGTTGCCGACGACCGAGGGGGCGGAGGAGAGCAGGCCCGAGAAGCGGGGTTCGAGGACCGACTTGGGGTTCCAGGTGACGTAGGCGGTGACGCCGGAGGCGGTGAGCAGGGCCAGCGCCAGGCCGCCGGCGGCGAGGGCGCGGCGGGGGCGGCGGTAGACGGCGAGACCGAGCGCGGTGGCTCCGGCGACGACGGCGACGCAGGAGCGCACGGCGAGGTCGAGGGTGCCGCGTTCGATGTCCCCGGTGACCTCGTCCTGGAGTCCGGAGAGGCGTTCGGGGTGGTCGACGAGGGCCTGGGAGCGGTCGGGGTCGAGCTGGTCGACGTTGACGTCCAGGCGCACGGGGGCGGTGTGGCTGTCGAGGTGGAGGGCGCCGAGCGGGGAGATGTTGATCTTCGTGCCGCCGTCGAGGGCGGGGCGCAGCGTCATCGTGGTGTTCATGGGGCCGACGGGCACCCGGACGTTCCCGACGACCAGCAGTCCGAGCCAGGCGCCCAGCAGCACGACCGCCGTGAGGCCGAGGGCGCGGACCCAGGGGCGGGGCCGGGCGGCGAGTTCGGGGACGGGGCCGGCGGACCGGCGGGCGGTACGGAGACGGTTCACGGCGTTCAGGGCTGCGGCGGGGACACGGACGCGGGCCATTGGTCGCGTATGCCCACGTGTGCGCCCGGACATGCGGACCTGCCCGCCGTACGGCGCTGTCGTACCGGAGAATGGGCCTCGTGCTGGAGATGACGCGCGAGGAGTTCGAGGAACTGGTCGCCGAGGCGCTGGACCGGATCCCGCCGGAGCTGACGCGGCTGATGGACAACGTCGCGGTGTTCGTCGAGGACGAGCCGCCGGCGGACGATCCCGAGCTGCTCGGGCTGTACGAGGGGACGCCGCTGACGGACCGCGGCGAGTGGTACGCGGGCGTGCTGCCGGACCGGATCACGATCTACCGGGGGCCGACCCTGCGGATGTGCGGGACGCGGGAGGAGGTCGTCGAGGAGACCGAGGTGACGGTGGTGCACGAGATCGCCCACCACTTCGGGATCGACGACGCCCGGCTGCACGCGCTCGGGTACGGCTGAGCCGTCGGCGCGGCGGGGCGCGTGTCCTCCGGCGGGCGGCGGGAGTTGGGGGTGTGACTTCTGCGTCTGCTCCCGGAGGTGGCCCCGTGCGCCCCTTGTACGTACCCGTTCGCCTGGCCGCCGCCGTGCTGGCCGTCGCCGTGGCCGCCGGCTGCATGAGCGTGGGGGACGGGGAGGGGGACCGGGCCAGGCCCTCCCGGTCGGCGGCGGAGCGCGGCGGTGACGCGCCGGAGGGCGGGGCCGGCGGCCGGACCGGCGGGCACTGGTCCGGCGCGGGCGCCGGCGGCGGGCGCGGGGACGACGGGGGCGGGACGCGGGGCCGTCCCCGCGGGACCGGCTCTCCCGCGGTCTCGCCGTCGGCCGGGCGGAGCGCGGCGGCCTCGAAGGGGCCCGGGCCCGCCGGGAGCGAGCGGCCGGGGGCGCCGCAGCCGCCGCGGGACGAGCCGACGCCGACGCGTTCCGCGGACCCGGAACCCCCCGCGTCGCCGGAGCCTCCCGCGTCCCCGTCGCCGGAGCCGACGCCGGCCGAGCCGTCCGCGTCGGCGGACGCGGAGCCGGTGCCGCAGCTGGTCGAGCGGGAACCGGCGCCCGAGGCGGGGGCGCCGGTGTAGTACAGTTGGCCGCGACCCACGTCTACGCAGACCGGTTTGCCTTCAGGGGCACGGAGTGCGTATGGTGGTAGATCGTTTGATCCCATTTGCCCGGCGCCACCGCAGAGCGCGCCGTGTGGCGCGTACTCTCCCCTTACCGTGACGGACCGCATTGAGGCGGTCGAATGCGAACACGGAGTTGACGGGCGCGTGCCGACGAGACTCCGGAAGGTTTCGCATTCGCATGTCCATTTCCCGTACTGATCACGTCGTCGTGTCCGAGAACAGCGAGACGGCCGAGGCCGTCGAGGTCACCCCGACCGTCGACGCCGCCCCGACCGTCGAGGCTGTCGAGGCCGACAAGGCGCCCGAGACGTCCTTCGCGGACCTGGGGCTGCCCGAGGGCGTCGTGCGCAAGCTCGCCCAGAACGGCGTGACCTCGCCCTTCCCGATCCAGGCCGCGACCATCCCGGACGCCCTGGCCGGCAAGGACATCCTCGGCCGCGGCCGCACCGGCTCCGGCAAGACCCTCTCCTTCGGTCTGCCGACCCTGGCCACGCTGGCCGGCGGCCACACCGAGAAGCGCAAGCCGCGCGCCGTCATCCTCACCCCGACCCGCGAGCTGGCGATGCAGGTCGCCGACGCGCTGCAGCCGTACGGCGACGTCCTCGGCCTGAAGATGAAGGTCGTCTGCGGCGGCACGTCGATGAGCAACCAGATCTACGCCCTCGAGCGCGGTGTCGACATCCTCGTCGCCACGCCGGGCCGGCTGCGCGACATCATCAACCGCGGCGCCTGCTCCCTGGAGAACGTCGAGGTCACCGTCCTCGACGAGGCCGACCAGATGTCGGACCTGGGCTTCCTGCCCGAGGTCACCGAACTGCTCGACCAGGTCCCGCAGGGCGGTCAGCGCATGCTGTTCTCGGCCACGATGGAGAACGAGATCTCCACCCTGGTCAAGCGCTACCTGAACAACCCCGTCACGCACGAGGTCGACAGCGCCCAGGGCAACGTCACGACCATGTCGCACCACATCCTGATCGTGAAGCCCAAGGACAAGGCGCCGGTCACCGCCGCGATCGCCTCCCGCAAGGGCCGCACCATCATCTTCGTGCGCACCCAGCTCGGCGCCGACCGTATCGCCGAGCAGCTGCGCGAGGCCGGTGTGAAGGCCGACGCGCTGCACGGCGGCATGACCCAGGGCGCGCGCACCCGCACGCTGGCCGACTTCAAGGACGGTTACGTCAACGCGCTCGTCGCGACCGACGTCGCCGCCCGCGGCATCCACGTCGACGGCATCGACCTGGTCCTCAACGTGGACCCGGCCGGCGACCACAAGGACTACCTGCACCGCGCCGGCCGCACGGCCCGCGCCGGCCGCACCGGCACCGTGGTCTCGCTCTCGCTGCCGCACCAGCGCCGCCAGATCTTCCGCCTGATGGAGGACGCGGGCGTCGACGCCGGGCGTCACATCATCCAGGGCGGCACGGCCTTCGAGCCGGAGGTCGCCGAGATCACCGGCGCCCGGTCGATGACCGAGGTCCAGGCCGAGTCGGCGGGCAACGCCGCGCAGCAGGCCGAGCGCGAGGTCGCCGAGCTGTCCCGGGAGCTGGAGCGGGCGCAGCGGCGCGCGAGCGAGCTGCGCGAGGAGGCCGACCGGCTGGTCGCGCGGGTGGCCCGCGAGCGCGGTGAGGAGACGGCGATCGCCGAGACGCAGGCCGCGACGGCCGGGACCGGCGAGAGCGCCGGGACCGCCGTGCCGGAGGACCTGACCGAGGTGTCCGTGCCGGCGCAGCCCGTCACGCGGGACGCCGACCGTCCCGTCCGCGAGGAGCGTCCGGTGACCTCGTCGTCGTACGAGCGCCGTGAGCGTCGTGACGACCGTGGTGGGCGTTCCTTCGAGCGTGACGACCGTGGTGGTCGTTCGTTCGAGCGTCGTGACGACCGGGGTGGTTTCAACCGGGACCGTGACGACCGTGGTGGGCGTTCCTTCAACCGTGACGACCGTGGTGGTCGTTCGTTTGAGCGTCGTGACGACCGGGGTGGTTTCAACCGGGACCGTGACGATCGTGGTGGGCGTTCTTTCAACCGTGACGACCGTGGTGGTCGTTCGTTCGAGCGTCGTGACGACCGGGGTGGTTTCAACCGGGACCGTGACGATCGTGGTGGGCGTTCTTTCAACCGTGACGACCGTGGTGGCCGTTCCTTCGAGCGCCGCGACGACCGGGGCGGTTTCCGCCGCGACGAGCGCGGTGGACACCGGGGCAGCGACCGCCCGTTCAACCGCGACCGCCGCGACGACCGTCCGGGCACCGGCTTCCGCGCCGGCGGCCACGACCGGCCGAGCGCCCGCCGCGACGACCACCGCGGCACCGGCGGCGGCTCCTTCGGACGCCGTGACGACAAGCCGCGCTGGAAGCGCAACGGCTGACGTCGCCCCGGCCGGCCGTCGGCCGACGATCGCCTCGCACCAGGGAAGGGCCCGCACGACTCCGGTCGTGCGGGCCCTTCCCCGTGTCCGAGAGGGAGCGGGGCTCATTCCCCCACGTCGGCCCGAGCCGGTTGCTAGCATTCCCCTGCTTGGCATGGACAGAGCGGCTGGAGGGGAAGAACCGCCGCCGTCGTGCCGTTCTCGCATCCCCTGGGGAGGGACCCATTGGCCCGGCGTGCCCGGATCACACTCACTTTCGCGAGCCTCGTCGCCCTCGGCGCGGGCCTCCTGACCACCGCGGGCCCGGCCGCCGCGGACACCACACCCCTGCCGCTGACCACCGGCGGGGTGTGGGGGATCGACTTCGCCGGGGGCGTCCTGACCACGGTGGAGCGCGCCCCCAACGGCGACCCCTACGTCACCAACCGGACGGTCTCGGCCGACGGGGCCACGGTGGGCGCGCGCGAACTGCGCGCCTACGCCGGCGAGTACGCCACCGGCGCGCACCTGACGCGGACCCCCTGCGACGCCGGCACGTGCGTGCCGCTGCGGGCGGCCGGCAACGGCCACGTGGGCGTCTTCTTCGGCAACTCCGAGGAGTACGGCGGCAAGGAGCGCGCCCAGATCTGGACGGCCCGCGACAGCTACCACTCCGGCTCCGAACCCCTCGTCACCGGCGGCAGGTACGTCGACACGACCGGCCGCTACTTCGTCTACGAGGCCGCCTCGACCGGCAGGCAGTACGTCGACTCGGTGCAGCCCTACCAGGTGCAGCACGTACGCCTCACCCGCGCCGCCACCGCCGCCTCCGTGTGGGGCTCGCGGCTGTACGCGCCGGGCTCGGGCGACGGCACCGTCACCGCGTACGACCTGGAGCAGAAGAAGACCGTGGAGACGCTGGCCACCGGCGCCCCCTGCACGGTCCAGGAACTGCAGGTGGTGGGCCGCTGGGTCTACTGGAACTGCGGCCCCACGGGCGCGGCCGGGGTGTTCGACCGCACGGCGAAGAAGAACGTCACCGTGCCGTCGGGGCCGGCGCTCGTCGGCGACGGCTACCTGGTGCGGCACGACCGCGCCGCCGGCAGGCTGACGCTGACCGACTTCCACACCGGCACGGCGGCGGCCGACCGCGAGATCGCCGACCTGCCGGCCGGGAACACCGCCGACCAGCGGCGGCAGACCTGGGCCGTCGACAAGTTCGGCGGGGACATCGCGTACGCGGACCCGGACGGCACCGTGCACGTGGTGCGCAGCGGGGTGCCGTCGCAGCCGCTGACGGCCATCGAGGCCGAGGTCGACGACGCCTCCGTCGGCGTCGCGGACGACTGGTGGAACAGCACCTG
Organism: Streptomyces sp. NPDC031554; assembly: GCF_055580685.1. Classification (NCBI taxonomy): domain Bacteria; kingdom Bacillati; phylum Actinomycetota; class Actinomycetes; order Kitasatosporales; family Streptomycetaceae; genus Streptomyces; species Streptomyces sp. NPDC031554. The sequence continues at coordinate 705,632 of NZ_JBVIKX010000003.1, forward strand.
GCAGCTGAGCAGGCCGGCCGCCTGGACCTTCACCGTGAAGGACGCCCAGGGTCACCGCGTGCACACTCAGTCGGGCACCGGCACCGCGCCCGAGGGCAACTGGAACGGCCGGACGGACACGGGTGCCGTCCCCTACAACGGCCGGTTCACCTGGACCCTGACCGCGACGGCGACCCAGGGCACGGGCACCTACACCACGAGCGGTGCGATCGGGCTCTCCGGCGGCCGCCAGGGCCACCACGACCAGGGTGGATACAGCTACGGCGAGCTGGTCACGCTGAACGCGTCGGGTGCCCTGAGCCTGCACTACACCCACGGCAAGGGCACCTTCGACTGGAAGGTGTCCACCGGCGGCTGGCCCGCCGGGACCGTCGCGGTCCCCTTCGGCGACCTGACCGGTGACCGCTGCGCCGAGATGCTGGTCCGCATGCCGGGCGGCGAACTGCGCCGCTACACGGGCAAGTGCGGTGTGTCGTACTCCCCTTCCGGCTCCCGGCTGTCGCTCGGCACCGGCTGGAACGCCTTCGACGTCCTCACCGCTCCCGGCGACGTCAGCGGCGACGGCCGCCCCGACCTGATCGTCCGCAGGGCCACCACCGGCACCGTGTACCTCTACAAGGGCACGAGCGCGGGACGGCTGGCCGCGCCGGTGAAGCTGTACGACAACTGGAAGACGTACAAGAAGGTCGTCGGGGCCGGCGACCTGAACGGGGACGGCGTCGGGGACCTCCTCGCGCAGGACAAGGCGAACAACCTGTACCGGTACCTCGGGACGGGCCGGGGGACGTTCTCGGGGCGCGTGAAGCTGTCCGCCGGCTGGGGCGCCTCCTACAACGCGCTCGTCGGCGTGGGCGACATCACCGGGGACGGGAAGGCCGACCTGGTGGCGCGGGACACCGCGGGAGTGCTGTGGCGGATCCCCGGGACCGGCAAGGGCACCTTCTCCGCACGGGTGCGGACCGCCACCGGCTGGCAGGGCTACAAGGGCCTCTTCTAGTCCTGACGGATCCGACGGATCCGACGGATCCGACACGGCCCCTGACAGGACTTTTCCGGGTCCTGTCAGGAGCCGTCGGGGCCTGACGGGTCCTGTCGGGGCCTGCCCGGCGCGGTCGGCCGGGCCCCGGACGGTCTCCGGGACCGGCAGGGGTCCTTTCTGGCCAAGTTGTGACGTGTGTCACGCTCCCGGCGAGGGAATTGCTGGGGGCATGACAGATGACGGCACGGCGAGTGGGCCCTCGGACGAGGAACGGCTGGCCCAGCTCGGATACACGCAGGTCCTCGCGCGCCGGATGTCGGCGTTCTCCAACTACGCGGTCTCCTTCACGATCATCTCGGTCCTGTCGGGCTGCCTGACGCTGTACCTGTTCGGCATGAACACCGGCGGCCCCGCCGTGATCACCTGGGGCTGGGTCGTGGTCGGTCTGATGACCCTGTTCGTCGGGCTGTCGATGGCCGAGATCTGCTCGGCCTACCCGACCTCGGCCGGCCTGTACTTCTGGGCCCACCGGCTGGCGCCGCCCCGCAGCGCGGCCGCCTGGGCCTGGTTCACGGGCTGGTTCAACGTGCTCGGCCAGGTCGCCGTGACCGCCGGCATCGACTTCGGCGCCGCCTCCTTCCTCGGCGCCTGGCTCAATCTCCAGTTCGACTTCGAGGTCACACCCGGCCGGACGATCCTGCTGTTCGCGGGGATCCTCGTGCTGCACGGCCTGCTCAACACCTTCGGGGTGCGCATCGTCGCGCTCCTCAACGGCGTGAGCGTGTGGTGGCACGTCCTCGGGGTGGCCGTGATCGTCGGCGCGCTGGCCTTCGTACCGGACGAGCACCGGTCGGCGTCCTTCGTCTTCGGCGAGTTCGTCAACAACACCGGCTGGGGCAGCGGCGTCTACGTCGTCGCCCTCGGCCTGCTGATGGCCCAGTACACCTTCACCGGCTACGACGCCTCCGCCCACATGACCGAGGAGACGCACGACGCGTCGACCGCGGGACCCCGGGGCATCGTGCGGTCCATCTGGACCTCGTGGATAGCGGGCTTCGTCCTGCTCCTCGGCTTCACCTTCGCCATCCGGTCCTACGACGACGCCCTCGGCTCCCCGACCGGCGCCCCGCCCGCCCAGATCCTCCTCGACGCGCTCGGCGCCACGGCGGGCAAGCTGCTGCTGCTCGTCGTGATCGGCGCTCAGCTGTTCTGCGGGATGGCCTCCGTCACCGCCAACAGCCGCATGATCTACGCCTTCTCCCGCGACGGGGCCCTGCCCCTGTCCCGGCTGTGGCGCACCGTCAGCCCGCGCACCCGGACCCCGGTGGCGGCGGTCTGGCTCGCGGCCGGCGGCGCGCTGCTGCTGGGCCTGCCCTACCTCATCAACGTCACGGCCTACGCGGCCGTCACCTCCATCGCCGTCATCGGCCTCTACATCGCCTACGTCATCCCGACCCTGCTGCGGCTGCGCAGGGGCGACGACTTCGCCCGCGGCCCCTGGCACCTGGGCCGGTGGTCCCGGGCCGTCGGAGTGGTCTCCGTCGTCTGGGTGGGCGTCATCACCGTCCTGTTCATGCTCCCCCAGGTCTCCCCGGTGACCTCGGAGACCTTCAACTACGCCCCGGTGGCCGTCCTGGTCGTGCTCGGCTTCGCGGCCGTGTGGTGGTTCGCCTCGGCGCGGCACTGGTTCCTCAGGCCCGCCGACGGGCCGGCGGCCCCCCGCGAGACGGCGGAGGTGGCGGCGGAACCGGTCGATCCGTGACCGGTCTTCGCCGCCCGGCGCGGCCGTGTGCCGATACCCGATCGGTGACACGGCCACGTCCGGCTATGCTCGGGGAGGCGACATCGCCTGGGCCCTTAGCTCAATTGGCAGAGCAGTGGACTTTTAATCCATTGGTTGTGGGTTCGAGTCCCACAGGGCCTACCGGGGAGCCCCCGCGTCGGAGTGATCCGGCGCGGGGGCTCTGTCGTTCCCCGGCGCAGCGGTGCGACCCGGGCGGACGGTCCCGGAACTCACATCTGGATGTGAGTTCTCACATCCAGATGATAGAAATGCCCGTATGGGGATCGCCGACCGTCTGGACCTGACCCTGCGGCTCGTCCAGGGAGCCGCGGGGCAGGTGTCCGTCGCCGAACTCGCGCAACGGCTCGGGGTGTCCGAGATGACCGTCCGCCGCGACCTCGACGCGCTGGAGGGGCGGGGCCTGGTGCGCCGGGTCCACGGCGGGGCCGTCCCCGCGCGGGCCCGTGAGGAGGGCGCCGGCTTCGACGCGCGGCAGGCGTGGCAGGGCGTCACCAAGGACCGCCTGGGCGCGGCCGTCGCCGGCCTGGTGGAGCCGGGGGCGCGGGTGCTGCTGGACGCCGGGACCACCACCGTGCACGTGGCCGAACATCTCGCCGCGCGCGGGCCGTTGACGGTCGCGGTGCTCAGCCTCCAGGCGGCGGTACGGCTGGCCGACCGGCCCGGCGTCGAGCTGCTGGTCGTCGGCGGCCGCTCGCGGCCCGGCGAGCGCTCCCTGGTGGGGCCGCTGGCGCTGCGGACCCTGGAGTCCCTCGCCTTCGACCTGTTCGTCATGTCCATCGGCGGGGTGCACGCCGGGCACGGCTGGTCGGAGTTCTCGCTCGACGACGCGGCCGTGAAACGGGTGGGGCTCGGCCAGGCGGACCGCACGGTCGCGGTGGCCGACGCGACGAAGCTGGGCGTGCGCGCCTTCAACCGGGTCGCCCCGCTCGACGCCGTCCACACCTTCGTCACCGACGGCGCGGCGGCCGTCCCCGACACCCACCCCGCGGGTCCGCAGACCCTGCGGGCGCTGCGCGAGGCCGGTGTGGAGACGCTGCTGGTCTGAGACGCCGATCCACCGCTGGTCCAGGACGCCCGTCCGCCCACCGAGCCGAGGAGTGAGCACGTGTCCCACCCGTCCCCGACGATCCCCGTCGCCGGCCCGTACCGTCCGGGCGCCGGCGACGACCCCGCGAAGCCCGCCGCGCGCGCACGGGCCGTGAACGGGACCGCCTCCGACCGGTCCCGGGCCGGGCACCCGCAGGCCACCGGCGTACCGGCCGCCGGCGGTGCCCGATGACCGCCCCGGCGGGCCGGCCCGGCATCGACGTCCCCGACCCCCGCGGCCGGACCGGACTCGACCGCCAGGGCCGCGACCTGACGGGCAACGCGCGTGTGCGCGTGGTCGACGTCGAGGTCCTCGCCTGCGACTGGTCGGTGCTGCGCCGCACCACCTTCGACTACCGGCACGGCGACGGCCACTGGAGCCGCGAGCGGCGCGAGACCTACGACCGCGGCGACGGCGCGACCATCCTGCTCTACGACCCCGACCGGCACACGGTGCTGCTCACCCGTCAGTTCCGCCTGCCCGCGTACGTCAACGGCCACCCCGACGGCATGCTGCTGGAGACCGCGGCCGGACTGCTGGACGGCGACGACCCGCGGGAGGCGATCCGCCGCGAGGCGGTGGAGGAGACCGGCCGGACCGTCCGCGAGGTCGAGCACGTCTTCGACGCCTTCATGAGCCCCGGCTCGGTCACCGAACGCCTGAGCTTCTTCGCCGCCCCCTACGACGGCTCGGTGCCCGGCGTCCGGCGGGCCGGCCTCGCGGACGAGGGGGAGGACATCACGGTCGTGGAACTGCCCTTCGCCGAGGCGCTCGCCCTGGTCCGCACCGGCGGGATCGCCGACGCGAAGACGATCATGCTGCTCCAGTGGGCGGCGCTGGAGGGGCCGTTCGGCCGGAGCCGGCCGGCGGGAGAGGAGCCGGCGGAGGAGGGGCGGGCGGGTCTCAGCTCGCGCTGATTCCGGTCAGGTCGGCCAGCGGCAGCGTGTGCTGGGTGGTCAGGACCTTGGCCCGCAGGTAACGCACGTTGTGCGGGGTGGTGAAGACGCCGGTGGGCACGCGGTCGTGGACGTCGATGCCCAGGCTGCGGAGCTGCTCGGCCTTGTCGGGGTTGTTGGACAGCAGGTCCAGCTCCGTGACGCCCAGGGCGCCCAGCATCTGGGCGGCGGCGGTGTAGTCCCGGGCGTCCTCCGGCAGCCCGAGGGCGGTGTTCGCCTCGTAGGTGTCGAGGCCCTGGTCCTGGAGGGCGTAGGCGTCGAGCTTGTTGTAGAGGCCGATGCCGCGGCCCTCCTGGCGCAGGTACAGCAGGACCCCGCCGCGGTCGGCGATGCGCTCGACCGCCTCGCGCAGCTGCGGGCCGCAGTCGCAGCGGGCGGACCCGAGGACGTCGCCGGTCAGGCACTCGGAGTGCAGCCGGACGAGCGGGACAGGACCGGGATCGCCGAGGACGACGGCGACGTGCTCCCGGCCGTCGACGAGGCCGTCGAAGGTGACCAGTTCGGCGTCCGCCGCATAGCCGTCGTGGAAGCGCAGCGGTACCCGGACGCGGGCGCGCTGGGTGGCGGCGGGAGTGTCGGGCATGCGAGTCCTCCGGGTCGGGGGGCGGTGCGCGTCTTCTGCTTCAGATTTGAAGCAGATCCATGGTGGGTGACCCTACCCCATGCTTGAAATTTGAAGCAATGGAGCGGCGGGACGGCTCACGGCGTCCCGGAGCAGGGCGAGGAGCGCCGGCGCCACGGCGGATCCTCGGGCGGCGCCTCGCCGCCGTCCCCCTGCAGGCCCCGCGCGACCTGCGTGAAGATCTCCTCCAGCTGCCCCACCTGCGCGGGCGTGAGCCGGTCGAAGAGCAGGCCGCGCACGGTCTCGACGTGACCGGGCGCCACCCTCTCCAGGACCGCCGTGCCCTCGTCCGTCAGGACCGCGACGCTCCCCCGCCTGTCCGAGGGGCAGTCCTCGCGCCGCACCAGCCCGTCCTTCTCGAGCCGCGTCACGGCGTACGTCAGCCTGCTGCGGGTGACTTTCAGGTGCTCCGCCAGATCGGTCATGCGCAGCCGCCGCTCCGGCGCCTCGGAGAGATGGGCCAGGATGGAGTAGTAGGCGTGGGGCATGCCGGCCTCCTGCTGGAGCTGCCGGTCGATCGCGTCCTCCAGGAGGAGGTATCCGGCGATGTACGCGCGCCAGGCGCGCTGCTCCTCAGGGGTGAGCCAGCGAGTCGTCATGCGCCCAGTGTAGTTTTGTTTCAAACTTGAACCAAGCGTTGCCGTGCCGCCGGTTCCCGTCCCCGCCGCCCCGGCTCGGCCCCGCCCCCGATCCCGATCCCGCCCCGATCCCGGAGAGACCCGCGCCGATGCCGTACCCGTACGTCCTGCTGTCCGCCGCCGTCTCGCTCGACGGTCACCTCGACGACACCGGCCCCGACCGGCTGCTGCTGTCCGGCCCGGCCGACTTCGACCGGGTCGACGAGGTGCGGGCCTCCGTCGACGCCATCCTGGTCGGGGCCGGCACGATCCGCGCCGACAACCCGCGCCTGCTGGTCAACTCGCCCGTGCGCCGTGCCGCCCGGGTGGCCGCGGGGAAACCGGAGTACCCCCTCAAGGTCACGGTCAGCGGGACCGGCGAGCTGGACCCGGCGGCGCGGTTCTGGCACACCGGCGGGGAGAAGGTCCTCTTCACGACCGACGCCGGCGCGGACCGCGCCCGCGTCCTCGGCCTCGCGACGGACGTCGTCCCGCTGGGCCCCGGCCTCGACTGGCGCCGGCTGCTGGAACACCTCCACGACGTGCGGGGCGTACGGCGCCTCATGGTCGAGGGCGGCGGCGCGATCCACACCCAGCTCCTCCAGGAGGGCCTTGCCGACGAACTCCAGCTCGTCCTGGCCCCCCTGTTCGTGGGCGACCCGGACGCGCCCCGGATGTTCGGCCCCGGCGGCTACCAGGGCGGGCGCCTGCGGCTGGTGGGGACCCGGCGCATCGAGGACGTGGTCCTCATGACGTACGAGCCCACCGCACCGGGCGCCGGACCGCTGCCCGCCGCCGCCGACCGGCACTGGCTGGCCCTCGCCTGCGAGCTGGCCGCCGCCTGTCCGCCGTCGCGGACCGCGTTCAGCGTCGGCGCGGTCGTGGTGGCGGCCGACGGCACGGAGCTGGCGCGCGGCCACTCCCGCGAGGCGGGCGATCCCGTCGTCCACGCCGAGGAGGCGGCCCTCGCCAGGATCGACCCCGCCGACCCCCGGCTGGCCGGCGCGACCGTCTACAGCAGCCTGGAACCCTGCGCCCGGCGCTCCTCCCGGCCGGCCCCCTGTGCCCGCCTGATCCTCGACGCGGGCGTGCGCCGGGTCGTGACGGCCTGGCGGGAGCCGGACACCTTCGTCACCGACGCCGACGGGAGCGGTCTGCTGGCCGCGGCGGGCGCCGACGTCGTCGTCCTTCCCGAGTACGAGGAGCAGGCGAAGGCACCCAACGGCCATCTGCTCCGCCGGACCCCCTGACCCGCCCCCGGCCGGGCCCCGGCCTCCTCCCCGGCGGGACCCTGGGCCGGGCCTGTCGGTCCGCCCCGGTTCCGGCAGTGGTTCCGGCCGCGGCTCCGGCCGTGGTTCTGAGCGTCCCCCGCATGGCGTAGACTGGTGTCACACCGACGCGGGGTGGAGCAGCTCGGTAGCTCGCTGGGCTCATAACCCAGAGGTCGCAGGTTCAAATCCTGTCCCCGCTACTCAAGGCCGAGGGCCGGAATCCGATCACTGGATTCCGGCCCTCGGTGCGTCCGGCCGGCCTTTCGCGTCACACACGGTGAACGCCCCGGAGCCCTGCGCACAACATCTGAGTCACCATCAAAATCCCGATGGCTCCTGAACGTTTCGAGCGGACGGTCAACTCGCCCGTTTTTCACCGCTCCTGGGGCGAAAGTCCAGGCCCTGAATGTTGTTGATCAAGTCGAACGGCTTGGAATCCCGCCCCCGCGTCTATTAACGTTCGATAACGCAGCGCGGTCGTCCCAGCCGTCACAGAGGCGGCTCCGTGCGCACGCGCCGAATCCCGCGAGGGAACCGGGGAACCACCAACTTGGGGTGAATCACGCGGAAGCCGCCGTACAGTCACGGCCGGTATACGCGCGTAGGAGACCTTCCCGCTCCGAACCCGTCAGCTAACCCGGTAGGCGACGGAAGGAAAGGAGTGCGCCCGCGTGGCGTCCAACCGGCCTGCCCCAGAAGCCCCCGCCGTGCCCGGCCAGCAGACCTTCGGCTACGGCACCTACCGCAGCGACGAGGGCCCCTGGGAGGAATGGAACCCCACCGCGGATTCCGTTCGCCCGGTGCGGGGCAAGCACCGTGTCGCCAAGCAGCGCGGCGGACTCGCCCGCAGCTCCACCGTTCTCGGCGTCGGCGTCATAGCCGCCGTCGGCGGCGCGGGCATGGCCAGCGCCAACACCGGCAAGTCGCCGGTCTCCATCTCCATGCCGGACCTCCCCTCGGTGGGTTCCCTCATCTCGGACGACGACACCCCCGAGGAGGCGGCGCCCGCGCTCAGCGCCTTCGGCGCCTTCGGCACCGAGACCGCCGCCGCCGACAGCGCCGACAGCGGCGCCGACGCCGGAGAGGCACTGCGCAACCGGATCATGGCGCAGGCCGAGTCGCAGCAGACCCAGGTCGAGACCAAGGCGCAGGAGGCCGCCGAGGCCGCCGCGGCCAAGGCCGCCGCCGACGCCGCCGCCAAGGCCGAGAAGGAGGCCGCGGCCAAGGCCGAGGCCGCCAAGAAGAAGGCCGCCGAGGAGGCCGCCAAGAAGGCGGAGGCCGAGCGCCTCGCCGAGCTGGCCAAGCAGTACGCGCTGCCGACCTCCTCGTACACGATCACCTCGACCTTCGGCCAGGCCGGCGCCTACTGGTCCTCCGGGTACCACACCGGCCTCGACTTCGCCGCCCCCACCGGCACGCTCATCAAGGCCGTGCACAGCGGCACCATCACCTCGGCCGGCTATGACGGGTCGTACGGGTACAAGACCGTGCTCACCCTCGAGGACGGCACCGAGATCTGGTACGCCCACCAGTCCTCCATCGGCGTCAGCGTCGGCCAGAAGGTCGCCACCGGCGACATCATCGGCCGCGTCGGCGCCACCGGCAACGTCACCGGGGCCCACCTCCACCTGGAGGTCCACCCCGGCGGCAGCAGCAGCGGCATCGACCCGGGCGCCTGGCTCCGGGGCAAGGGGCTCACCCCCTGAGGTCCTCCGGGAGGTGTCACGGGGGTCGGTGAGGTCTGCGCCCGGATGTTTCCCGGATGTTCGTGAACCCCGGCCGGAGGTGCGGAATGCGCGCCTCCGGCCGGGGCGTTGTCTTCAGGCATGACTTCTCTGCGCAAGCTCGGCTCCTCCGACCTCGAGGTCTTCCCGCTCGCCCTCGGCGGCAACGTCTTCGGCTGGACCGCGGACGAGGCGGCCTCCTTCGCCGTCCTCGACGCCTACACGGCCGCCGGCGGCAACTTCGTCGACACGGCCGACTCCTACTCGGCGTGGGTCGAGGGCAACCGCGGCGGGGAGTCCGAGACCCTCATCGGCAAGTGGGTCAAGGCCCGCGGCAACCGCGACGACGTCGTGATCGCCACCAAGGTGAGCCAGCACCCCGACCACCAGGGGCTGTCCGGCGCCACCATCAAGGCCGCCGCCGACGCCTCGCTGCGGCGCCTGGGCACCGACCGCATCGACCTCTACTACACCCACTTCGACAAGCCCGAGGTGCCCGTCGAGGAGATCGTCGGCGCGCTCGACGAACTGGTGAGGGCGGGCAAGGTGCGGCACATCGCCGCCTCCAACATCTCGCCCGGACGCCTCCGCGCCTCCCTGGAGTTCTCCGACCGCGAGGGCCTCGCCCGCTACGTGGCGCTCCAGCCGCACTACAACCTGGTCTCCCGCGACACCTACGAGGGCGAACTCCAGGACCTGGTCGCCGCGTCCGGCCTCGCCGCCGTGCCGTACTACGCGCTGGCGTCCGGCTTCCTCACCGGCAAGTACCGCCCCGGTACGACGGTCGACAGCGCCCGTGCCCAGGGTGCCGCCCGCCACCTGGAGACCGGGCGGGGCCAGAAGGTGCTCACCGCGCTGGACGAGATCGCCCGTGCCCACGACGCCGAGGTCGCCACGGTGGCCCTGGCCTGGCTCGCCGCCCGGCCGACCGTCGCCGCCCCGATCGCGTCCGCCCGCACGGCGGACCAGCTCCCCGCGCTGCTGGCACTGGCCGAACTGGAGCTGACGGAGGCCGAGCTCACCCGCCTCACGGAGGCGTCCGCCTAGGGTCTTCGGCCCGAGGAACGTGCCCTCCCGCCGCTCAGGACCCGTACGGGGTGGAGGGGGCGTACGGGTCCTGAGCGGCGTACGGGTCGGGCGAGGTCTGGGGGTGGGGCACGGTGTGCGGGTGGGGCGAAGTCTGCGGGTGGGCGGCGTACCCGGGATACCCGTGGTACCCGGACGGCGAGTGCAGTGTCGCCGGGAAGCCGTACCACCCGGGCACGCCGTACATCCCGTGGACCGGCAGGGGCGCCGGGGCCGCCAGCCGGGACGCGTGCTCCAGCGCCGGCCGGGCCACCTCCCTGCGCCGCCACAGCTCGCTCAGCAACTCCCGTTCCCGCACGACGAAGTCGGCGCCGCCCCGGCCCTGCCGCCCGCGGTGCCGCAGGAACGCCAGTGACGTGGCGTAGGCCTCGTACCGCGCCACCTCCCGTGCCGCGGGCCTGCCCAGGTGCCGTCGGGCGTACTGCCGGGCCAGCCTGCGGGCCCGCATCGAGCCGAGAGCGTACGGCTCGGCCGGGCCGAGCCAGCCGGCGGCCGTGTAGGCGGGCAGCTCGTCGCGCACGGTGCCCAGCTCGCGCTGGCGCGTCCACACCACCAGCCAGGTCAGCACTCCGAACGCGGGCACCATGAAGGCCCCGTACACGGCGAAGAACCCCCAGTCGCCGAAGGTCGCGGAGCCGTTCCACAGGGCGTGCATGATCATCGCGAGCAGCAGCCCGCACAGCGGCAGCACCACGCGCCGCACGCGCCGGCGCTCCCCGGACAGCGCGGCGATGCCGAAACCGAGGCCGGTCAGCACCGTGAACAGGGGATGCGCGAACGGCGACATGACGACACGCACGAAGAACGTGGCGACGGTGACGGAGGCGATGCCGCCGTCCCCGGTGAGCTGGTCGGTGCCGAACGCGTTGCCGAGGTAGAGGATGTTCTCGGTGAACGCGAAGCCGGTGGCGGTGATCCCGGCTATCACGACCCCGTCGACGATCCCGGTGAAGTCCCGCCTGCGGAACAGGAACACGAGCAGGACGGCCGCCGCCTTGGCGGTCTCCTCGACGACCGGCGCGATCACGGTCGCGCCCAGGGTGTCGGCATGGGCCGGGTCGGCCGTCGCCGTCGCTATCCAGCGCACCGCGAAGCTGTTGGCGACGATCGCGATCAGCGCCGCCGCGCACGCGCCCCAGGAGAACGAGAAGACCAGGTTCCGCCAGGGACCGGGTTCCACCCGGTCGAGCCAGCGGAACGCGGCGATGAGCAGGGGCACCGGAAGGATCGCCAGCCCCAGTCCGACCAGGAACCCCTCCGTGCCCGTCTGCTCGCGGACGAGGGCGACGATCACCAGACCCGACAGGGCGAGCAGCGTGATCAGCGCGCCGTAGCGGACCCAGGTGTGCTGCCACCAGTGCGCGTGCCGCCGCCCACCGCCCTCGGCCGGGCCGCCGGGACGCGGCGGGTGAGGGGGCAGCGGTGGGAACGGGGAGCTGGTGGCCACGGCATCGACCCTAACGAGGGAGCGGACGGTGGTGGGAGGGGATGTCGGCTGGTCAGTGATCCCGGTGACTCTCGTGCTGTACGCGGCGGAAGAGCAGATCGTTCACCACGTGACCCTTGTCCAGCCCCTGGCCCTCGAAACGGGTCAGCGGCCGGAAGCCGGGGCGCGGTGCGAAACCGCCGTCGGCGCGGGTGTTGGCGAAGTCGGGGTGCGCGGTGAGCACCTCCAGCATCTGCTCCGCGTACGGTTCCCAGTCGGTCGCGCAGTGCACGAGCGCGCCCGGCCGCAGCCGGGTCGCGGCGAGGGCGAGGAACTCCGGCTGGATCAGACGCCGCTTGTGGTGGCGCTTCTTGGGCCAGGGGTCGGGGAAGTAGACGCGCAGCCCGGCGAGGGAGTCCGGGGGGAGCATCTCGCGGAGCAGGATGATCGCGTCGCCGTTGCCCACGCGGATGTTCGTCAGGCCGCCGCGCTCCGCGAGGTTGAGCAGGTTGCCCTGACCGGGGGTGTGGACGTCCACGGCGAGGATGTTCGTGCCGGGGTCGGCGGCGGCCATCTGCGCGGTCGCCTCGCCCATGCCGAAGCCGATCTCCAGCACGACCGGGTTGTCGTCGCCGAACAGCTCGGCGAGGTCGACGTCGTGACCGTCGATGTCCAGGCCCCACTTCGCCCACAGCCGCTGCAGCGCGTCGGCCTGGCCCGTGGTGACCCGGCTGCGGCGCGGCTGGAAGCTCCTGATCCGCCGCTCGAAGTGCGACCCGGCGGGATCGGCCCGCGGACCGTGGGGGAAGCGCGGCTCCCCCTTGGCGCGGGTACGGGGGACGGGCACGCCTCGATGGTGGTCACCGGTGTGGTGGCCGCCGGGGGCGGGCCTGGCGGGTTCTGGGGCACTCAACGAATCAGACACAGTGGACTCGATTTTACGGGCGACGGTAGAGCGGGAGGGCGGGCCGGTCGGGCAGGGTCGGCCGGGCCGGTGGGGCGGGCGGGGCGGGGGCGCGCGGGGCGGGGCGCCGGTGCGGGTGCGGCCCGGTGGCGGCGTCGCGTCGGGGCGCATCGGGCCGGACCTGGTGGGGCCGGGTGGTCGGCGCGGGCCGGCCCCCGGGGTCCGGTGCTCGGCTTCCCGGCGCCCGGTCGACCCCGGCACCGTCCGCACGGTGGACGCCCGCCTACCCGGGCCCCAGCGCCTCCAGCGCCCTGCGGGCCACCTCCCGGCCGATCGGCAGGGAGGCGGTCGTCGCGGGGGAGGGGGCGTTCAGCACGTGGACCGCGCGCGCGGACCGTCGTACGAGGAAGTCGTCCACCAGGGAGCCGTCCCGCCGGACGGCCTGGGCGCGGACGCCGGGAGCCGCGCGCACCAGGTCCCGCGGTCCGACCGCGGGCAGCAGACGGCGCACCTCCGTCACGAAGGCGTGCTCGGACAAGGACCGGTGCAGCTCCCCGGCGCCGTGACGCCAGTGTTGCCGGGCCAGGCGCCGGGCACCTGGCCAGGCCACCGTCGTCGCGGCCTCCCGCGGACGCACGACCCACCGGCCGTACCCCTCGCGGGCCGGTGCCGGGACCGCGTTGGGCCCGACGTGGACGCTGCCGTCCAGGCCTCGGGCGAGGTGCACGCCGAGGAACGGGAGGGCCGGGTCGGGAACCGGGTACACCAGGCCGCGCACCAGGTCGTGGCGGGCCAGCTCGTAGTACTCGCCGCGCAGGGGCACGATGCGGACCCCGGGCTCGTCCCCGGCCAGGCGGGCGATCTCGTCGCAGTGCAGACCGGCGCAGTTCACCAGGACGCGGCCGCGGACGACGTCCCCGCGCGCGGTGCGGACGGCCACCCCGCGGTCGGCGCGGCGGTCGATCCGGACGACCCGCGCGCCGTAGCGCAGCTCCGCGCCGGAGACCTCGCCGAGCCGACGGGCGACCGCGGTGAAGTCGCAGGTGCCGGTCGAGCCGACGTGGAGCGCCGCCAGGCCGGTGACCTCCGGTTCGTGCTCCGCGATCTGGGCGGGGCCCAGCTCGCGGACCGCGATCCCGTTCTCCCGGCCGCGCTGTGCCAGGGCGTGCAGGCGCGGCAGCTCGGCGCGGTCCGTGGCGACGATCAGCTTGCCCGTGACGGCGTGCGGGATGCCGTACTCCGCGCAGAACTCGATCATCTCGGTGGAGCCCCGGACCGTGCAGCGCGCCGTGAGGGAACCGGGGCGGCAGGAGACGCCGCTGTGGATGACGCCGCTGGTGCGGCTCGTCCGGTGGCGGGCCGGCCCCGGCTCCTTCTCCAGCACCGTCACGCGGGTGCCCGGCGCGGCGCGGCTGATCGCGTGCGCCGTCGACAGGCCGACGATGCCGCCCCCGATCACCAGCACGTCGCAGTCGTAGCCGATCGCCCGCACCTGCACCACCTCCCGGCTTCGATAGTGCACTGCGCCACTGACAATGCCTTCGAACCCGTGCGGCCAGTGCCCTCGAACCCGTGCCCTCACACCCGTGCGGCGCCGCCTGCGCGACTTTCTAGGCCGGCGTCATCAGCAACGGCCGGGCCCGCTCGCGCAGCTCGACCACGCGCGGCTCGTCGCCGTACGGCTCCAGGCGGTGCAGGAGGTCCTTGACGTACTCGGTGGTGCGGGCGGACGAGATCCGGCCGGCCACCTCCACCGCCCGCACGCCCTGCGCGCAGGCCGCGTCCAGATTGCCCGACTCCAGCTCGGCGACGGCCGAGACGACGAGCCGCAGGCCGTGCGAGCGCACGAACTCCTCCGTCGGCTGCGACAGCGCCTGCTCGGTGAAGCGGCGTACCTGGCGCGGTGCCTTCAGGTCGCGGTAGCACTCGGCGGCGTCGGCGGCGAAACGGTCGTAGGAGTAGAAACCGAGCCACGACGGGTCGTGGTCGCCGTCACGGGCCCGCTCCAGCCAGCTCTCGGCCGCCTTGAGGGCGGCGCCGGCGGCCTGGGCGTCCCCCGCCCGTGCGTGGGCGCGTGCCTCGACGAGGCGGAAGAAGCTCATCGTGCGGGCCGTGGCCAGGCCGCGGTTGCGCTCCAGGGCGGCCTGGGCGAGGTCGACGCCCTCGTCCCCGAAGCCGCGGTAGGTCGCCTGGAGGGACATGGAGGCCAGGACGTACCCCCCGAGGGGCACGTCGGCTGCCGCGCGCGCGAGGCGCAGCGCCTGGATGTAGTAGCGCTGGGCGGCCTCCTGCTGGCCGGTGTCGAAGGCCATCCAGCCCGCGAGCCGGGTGAGTTCGGCGGAGGCGCCGAACAGGGCGCGGCCGACCTCGTCGGAGTACGCGCCGAGCAGCAGGGGCGCGGCCTCCACCCGCAGGCACTCCGGCACCATGGACGAACGCCAGTCGCCGCCCCCGTACTTGGAGTCCCAGCGCCTGGCGTCCTCGGCGGCCTCCCGCAGTTTCCGCACGTCGCTGTGGCCGACCTTGAGCGGCGCGCCCGAGGCCTCGGCGGAGTTCACCTCGCGCGCCACCGAACTGTCGGCCGGGGTTATCAGCCACCGCGAGGCGGGCGTCGCGTACGCGCTCACCGCGAACGAGCCGGCCAGCGACTGCCAGATGCCCCCCGAGCCGGCCCGGCGGCCCGCGAGGTCGAGCCGGTACAGCTCGGTCGCCGAACGCACGGCCTGGCCGACGTCCCGGGGGAAGGCCAGGCCCACTTCGGGCGCGGGGTCCGCGTCCGCCAGCCCGATCTCGTGCAGGGGCACGGGCCGGCCCAGTTTCTGGCCGATGGCGGCCGCGATGAGGTGCGGTGCGGCGCCCTGCGGCACCATGCCCTTCGACACCCAGCGCGCCACCGACGTCTTGTCGTAGCGAAGCGTCAACCCGCGTTGTGCGCCGAGGTCGTTGACGCGACGCGCGAGACCCGCGTTGCTGATTCCCGCGAGGGCGAGAACGGTGCCGAGTTTTTCGTTCGGCCCGCGTTGCTCCCTGGACATTGCGCCACCCCTCGACACAGACGGCTGCCGCGATGGCATAACCATGCGGCATTCGTAAACCCAGCGTAGTTCGCCGCATCCCAAGCGTTAAGGGGCATTCTTCCGGATGGCGGGATTGTGGTCCGTACGCAAGTGCGGTCCCCATACGCACCGTTGCGGCGTGCTCCCGACGTGTGGCCGTGCGCCTGTCCGTGCGCTCTGGTCCGGCCACCGGGGGAGCGCTTCCATGGGCGGTGCGTGGGTCGGCCCGCTGTACTGGATCCAGTGGGCTGGGGGACACCGCCGCCATCATCCCCGCGGGCGGCGGAGCGGTCCGGGGGGCGTTCGCCGCCTCCCGGGCCGGCGCGCCGGGGCGAGGGCCCGACTGTGACGCAGCGTGTGCGAGGCCGTTCCAACGACGGCGACACGCCCGGTAATTGGCCGAAAATCGACCCTGTGTTCCGTCGGCGAATACGCCTCCCACCACGGAAATCCAGGGCGCTCGAGGCGTTCTGGGGGAGCGTATCGGGGGCGCATTCGCGTCGCACACGCGGGGGTGCGCGCAGTGATCGCCGCCCCGCGCGCGGGAGTTCACCCGGCCTTCCGGGGTGGCGAGGGAGCGCTCGAACGGGCGCACTTCGCGGATCTCGCACGGCGTCACCTTCCTCTGCGGCGCGTTCTTCGTGGCAGCATGTGAACCGTTCGTACGGTGCAGCTGTTGTCCACGGCCTGTGGAGGCGTCGATGCGGTGGTTGGTGGGATGGAGCAGCACCGCCGCGGCCCCCGGCCCCGGTGCTTCCGGAGCGGGGGCCTACGGCGGCCCCGGCGCGTACGTCGGTGAGGACGGTGGCCGGATCGGCCACGACGGCGAGACCCTGCAGCCGGTGGGCTCCCAACTCCTGTGGGGCGACCCCGACCCGCTGTGGGCGGTCGGCGACTGGCGTTCCGACGAGGTGCGGGTGGTGCGGGCCGACGCCCGGACCCGCATCGCGGTCCTCGGCACCTGCGGGGCGACGGACGAGCAGCTGCGCGTCGGCCTGTTCGCCGCGCGCGGGGGAGCGCTGCGGCATCTGACGGCCTGGCCCGGCAGCTACACCGCGATCGTCCAGGTCGACCGGCGCGTCACCGTCTGCGGCGATCTCGCGGGCGTACGGCCGGTGTTCCACACCCCCTGGGCGGGCGGCACGGCGTACGCCACGGCCGCGCTGCCGCTGGCCGACCTCGTCGAGGCCAACCTCGACTTCGGCCACCTCGCGGCCCTCCTCGCCGCCCCCGACGTACCGGCCGCCGTGCACGACTCCACCCCCTACGAGGGCGTGCGGCGCGTTCCGCCGGGCCACGCGCTCATCCTGCGGGCCGGAGCCCGGGAGATCGCGGGCTACGAACCCGTCGCCTCGCTGGCGGTGGCGGCCGTGCCGGCGGACCCGGACAGCGCGGTCGACGCCGTCCGCGACGCCCTCGTCGAGGCGGTGCGCGCGCGTCTGTCCGCGCCCCGGCACGTCCCCGACATCGATCCCGGCCCCGTACCCGGCATGGGCCCCGCGGAGCGGCGCGCCGCGCGCGGGATGCCCGTCCCGGGCATCGGCGCCGACCTGTCCGGCGGCCCCGCCTCCGGGACGCTCGCGCTTCTCGCCGCCGGCCTGCCCGGCATGCCCGGCACCCTCCTGGGCCACGGCACGGGCGCCGGCGAGCGCCTCCTGGCCGTCACCTTCAACGACCTCGCCGTCGGCGGACGCGAGGCGGAACTGCAGCGGGCCGGCACCCTCGCCGCCAACCCCCGCCTGCACCACGTCGTCGTCACCGGCGGCGAGGAGACCCTGCCGTACGCCGACCTGGAAGGCCCGCTGACCGACGAACCCGGCCCCAGTCTGGTGACGGCCGCCCGCCACCGCGCCCGTCTCGCCGCGGGCAGCGCCGACCACTTCACGGGGTACGGCGCCCGCCAGGTCCTCGACGCCCACCCGGCCCGCCTCGCGGACCTGTTGATGGACCGCAAACGACGCCACCTGGTGCGCCCCGTCGCCGCCCTCACCAGGGCGGACGGCTCCGTCCTCGTCCCCGCGCGCGTGTACGGCGCCGCCCGCCGGCTCGCCCGCACGCCGTACCGGGCGGGGGTGGAGGGCCTCGCCGAACGGCTGATGCACCGCCGCTTCGACGACCCCGGCGGCGCGGTGGGCGCCTCGCTGGCGGCCCTCGCCTGGGGCGGGCCCGGTCCGGCGGCGCGATGGCTGACCGGTGAGGCACTGGCGGAAGTATCGGTTCGCCTCCAGAACGCCGCCCACCGCGCCGGAGGGGGACCGGGCCGGCGGCCCGGCGACCACCGCGCGCAGGCCGCCCTCGCCCGCCACGCGGCCGACCTGCGCGTCCTGGAGCAGGCCGCCGAGATCCGTTCCCAGCGCCTGCACGCCCCCTTCCTCGACAACCAGGTCGTACGCGCCTGCCGCGCACTGCCCGAGACCCTGCGCGTGCAGCCGGGGGCGCGCGCGGCGATCCTGCGCACCGTCCTCAAGAGCTCCGGGGTCGCCGACCTCCCGCCCGGCTGGGGCGCCCCCACCCAGGCCACCACCACGGCCGCGGCCCGCGCGGGCCTGCGCATGGCGGCGGACCCCCTCATCGGCCTCTTCGACGCACCCCTGCTCGCCGACGCCGGCCTGATCGAGGCCCGCGTCGTCCGCAAGGCCCTGCGCGGGGCCGCCGCGGGCGAACCCCTGCCGCTGGACGGCCTCGCCGACCTCGTCTCCCTCGAACTCTGGCTCCGCCGCCTCCTCTCCCGCAGGGGCACCTGCTGGACGGGCACCCCGGCCCGCTCCCGCGCGGTACCGGCGGGAATCGCCCCGCAGCGACGGGCGGTGGCCTCGGGGGGCGAGGGCGCGGACCTGGCCGCGCGCTGAGCGGTGCGACCGGGCCGCGCGCTGAGCCGTGGGGTTCGGGCGGGTGCTGAGCGGTGGGGTTCGGGCGGTGCGGCTCGGCCGCGCGCTGAGCCGTCGGGCCCGCGCGGGCGCGGCACCCGCAGGGCCCGTCCGGCCCTCCACCGGCGCGCGCTCTTCGCATCCCGGGCCGACGGCCATCGGCCCGCTCCCGCTCTCGCACCGGCCCGCTCTCGCACCGGCCCCTCCACGACGGGCCGACGGCCCGCCGGGCCGCCCCACCGGAAATCCGGTGCTCCGCCCCACGGCCCCGGGGACAATGGCGCCGTGCGGTACAGAATCCTGGGAGTCACCCAGACAGCGGACGACGACGGCACCCCCACAGCCCTTCCCGGCCCTCGCCTGCGCGCCCTCCTCACCGCCCTCGCCCTGCGTCCGGGCCGCACCGCCGTCCCGGAGACCCTCATCGACGAGGTCTGGGCCGACGCCCCGCCCCAGGACGCCCCCGCCGCGCTCCATGCCCTCGTCGGCCGTCTCCGCCGCACCGTCGGCAAGGACACCGTCACCTCCGCCCCGGGCGGCTACCGCCTCGCGGCGACGGAGGACGACGTCGACCTCTTCGTCTTCGAGCGTCTCGTCCGGCAGGGCACCGGGGCCCTGCGCGCGGGAGACCCGGCCACGGCCGCCCGCACGCTGGACGAGGCCCTCGCCCTGTGGCGCGGTCCGGCCCTCGCCGACCTCCCCGACCACTTCGCGGCCGCCCGCCCCGAAGCCCTGCGCCTGGAGGCGTCCCGCACCCGCGCCGAGGCGGACCTGCTGCTCGACCGCGCCGACGAGGCCGTACCCCGCCTGACCGAACTGACCGCCGCCCACCCCTACGACGAACCGCTGCACGCGCTCCTCATCCGCGCCCTGCGCGACACGGGCCGCCCGGCCGACGCCCTCGCCGCGTACGGGAGGGCCCGCCGCATCCTCACCGACGGCCTCGGCACCGATCCCGGCCCGGCCCTGCGCGCCCTGCACGGCGAACTGCTCGACGGCTCGGCGGCACCGGCCGGACGGGGCCCGTCGGCCGGGGAGGACCGGCCGGCCGGGGAGGGCGCGCCCCCGACCTCGCCGCGGCTCCCTGTACACACAGGTCCTGGACACACAGGTCCCGGACACACGGGCCCCGGACGCACCGGCAACCTCCGTCCACGGCTCACCTCTTTCGTGGGCCGGGAACCCGAGATCGCCGCCATCCGTTCCGCATTGCACAGGGCCCGCCTCGTCACCCTCACCGGACCGGGCGGCTCGGGGAAGACCCGTCTCGCCGAGGAGGCCGCCGCCGGTCTCCCGCAGGCGTGGCTGGTCGAGCTGGCCTCGCTCGACCAGCCGGAGGCGGTGCCCGGCGCGGTGGTCAGTGCCCTCGGTCTGCGCGAGACCGTGCTGATGACCAGCGACCTGGCGACCCCGCAGGACGACCCGGTCGCCCTGCTCGTCGAGTACTGCGCCCCGCGCAGCCAACTCCTGATCCTCGACAACTGCGAACACGTCATCGGTGCCGCCGCCGGCCTCGCCGAGACCCTGCTCACCCGCTGCCCCGGACTCACGATCCTCGCCACCAGCCGTGAACCCCTGGGCGTCCCCGGCGAGTCGGTCCGTCCGGTCGGCCCCCTCCTCCCCGACCAGGCGCACCGCCTCTTCACCGAGCGCGCGGCCACCGTTCGTCCCGACCCGGCCGTCGCCCTGCGGGACGGGGAGGCGGTGGCGGAGATCTGCCGCCGGCTGGACGGGCTGCCCCTCGCCATCGAGCTGGCCGCCGCCCGGCTCCGGCTGCTCACCCCCCGCCAGATCGCCGACCGCCTCGACGACCGTTTCCGCCTCCTGACCTCCGGCAGCCGTACGGCCCTGCCCCGCCAGCAGACCCTGCGGGCCGTCGTCGACTGGTCCTGGGACCTGCTCGACGAGGCGGAGCGCACGGTGCTGCGCGAGTTGTCCGTGTTCGCGGGCGGATGGGACCTGGAGGCGGCGGAGGCCGTGTGCACCGGCCCCGTCACCGACCTCGTGGGGGCGCTCGTCGACAAGTCCCTGGTCGTCGCGGACGCCGGCACGCGGGACGGCGGCGACCGCATGCGCTACCGCATGCTGGAGACCATCCACGAGTACGCCGTCGAGCGCGCCGCCGAGACCCCCGCGGTGCGCGAGGCGGCCGGGCGACGGCACCGGGCCTGGGTGCGCGCGCTCGTCGAACGGGCTGACCCTATGCTGCGCTCGGCCGAACAACTCCCCTGGATAGCCCGCCTGGAGACCGAGCGGGACAACATCCGGGTCGCCCTCCAGCGCGGCCTCGCGGCGGGCGACGAGGAGGAGGCCGCCGCCGTCTGCCTCGCCATGGGCTGGTTCTGGTGGCTGCGCAACTACCGCCACGAGGGAGCCGCCTGGACGGACCGCACCCTCCGCCTGGGCGCGGTCCTCGACCGGCTACCCGCCGGGCACCCGGACCGGACGGCGGGGAGAACGGCCACCCCCACCGGACCGAGCACCTCCTCCGCCCTCACGGACGCCCCCCTCACCGCTCTCACCGCCCCTGTCGAACCCGCCGTGCCCGCCGTCCCCGTCCTCCGCGCCGACCCGGCCGTGCCCGCCGACCTCACGGAGCGGATGGCCGCCGTCGACGCCCTCGGCGCCTTCCTCGCCGAGCCCGACGGAGAGGAGACCCACCCGCGGCACGCCCAGCGGATGAACCTCCGGATGCTGCACCTGTTCCTGCTGTCCGAGTCCCAGCCCAGGGGCGTGACGGCGGAGGACCCCCGCCATGCCGCGTACCTCCAGCGGCTGCGCGACCGGTACGGGCCGGGCGGCCCGGAGGCGGCCCGCATGCCCGGCATGATCTGGCCGCTGACGGCCTTCCAGCTGCGCGAGGCGGAGGACCTGCGCGCCGTCATGGAAGCCGCGGTGGCCAACTGCCGGGCCTACGG
The DNA here is from genome assembly GCF_055580685.1 of Streptomyces sp. NPDC031554. Lineage (NCBI taxonomy): Bacteria > Bacillati > Actinomycetota > Actinomycetes > Kitasatosporales > Streptomycetaceae > Streptomyces > Streptomyces sp. NPDC031554. The sequence goes on from NZ_JBVIKX010000003.1 coordinate 726,949, forward strand.
CGGCGACTGGGAACTGGGCTGCGTCCTGATGTTCCGCGCGCACGTGGTCGTCGACTCCCCCGGCGGACTGCGGGGTGTGGACGACGACCTGGCCGAGCTGCGCGTGCTCAGCCGGCGCGTCGGCGACCGCTGGATGCGGGCCCAGGTGTGCAGCGCGGCCGGTGAGGCGGAGATGGCCCGCGGCAGGTTCGCGGAGGCCGAGCGGGAGTACCGGGAGGCGCTGCGGCTCGCCTACGAGGTCGGTGCCCACGCGGAGTCGCCGTTCCTCATCGCCCGTCTCGCGGAGATCGCCCACCGTTCGGGGGACCGGGCGGCGGCCCTCGCAGCGCTCGACGAGGCGGACACCGCGGCCGAGCGCTACGGCGTGGCGGACGCCAGCGCGTTCGTGCTCCTGCTGCGTGCCGGGATCGCCGTGGACGAGGGCGACACCGCCCGCGCGCGGGAGCTGTACGACGCGAGCCGTGTCGCCACGTCGGCGGGTACGCCCCCGCCCCAGTTCATCGCGGCACTGGGGATGCTCGAGGCGGAGGTCACCGCCGCCGAGTCGGGTCCGGAGCCCGCCCTGGCGCTGTTCGCCGAGACCCTGCGCCGCGCGCTGGACGACCACTGCGCCGAGGCCGTCACCTCGGTGATCGTCGACGGCGCGGCGGTCCTGCTGGCCCGGATCGGGGACTTCCCGCGTTCGGCCCGGCTGCTCGCGGCCGCCGACGTGCTGTACGCCCCCCATCCGCGTCCCGTCCCGCAGCGCGCCCGGGCCGAGCGGGCCGAGGCGGCCGCCCGCGAGGCCCTGGGCGCCGGACGGCACGAGGCGGAACGGACGCGGGGCGCGGCCCTGACGGTGACCGGCGCGCTGCGCGAACTCACCGGGGCCGTGCACGCCCACCCGGCACCGGCCACCGGCGCTCCGCACCCCCCGACCGCTACGTACAGGTGAACTTCGCGTCGGCCCGGTCCGCGAGCGCCACCGTGTCGAGGTGGTGGTGCGGCTCGGCCACCAGCGTCACGGTCTCCCGGCCGGCCAGGTCCACATGGACGGGCACGGCGGGGCCACCGCCCCTGACGGTCCCGGACGACCACAGCCGGACCCCGTCGGCGTGGACGGAGAGGACGACCCTGCCCGGCTCGCGGGCCCACAGCACCGACGGCGGATCCGCAGCGCCCGCGGCGGGACCACGGGACCGACGGAGCGCACGACCGAAGGTCCCACGGACCGTACGAAACCCATGGACCGCGGGTCCACGGGCTCACAGACCCCGTGGACCCGCGGCCGTGGCACCGGTCGGCCCGCGTGAAGGGCCCGCGCGAAGGATCTGCGGCGCGGGGCCACGGACTCGCCCCGCGCCCCGCACCGCCTAGGAGGCAGGCCGGGACCGCAGTCCCTCCAGGAGGATGTCCAGCAGCCGCGACGAAGCCGCCGCCTGGTGGGCCGGGTCCGGCAGGGAGGGCGCCGCGGTGGCGATGACCAGCAGGACGTCCGACACCGAGACGTCCGGCCGCAGTTCGCCCGCCGCCCGCGCCCGGTCCACCAGCCGGCCCACGACGTCGAGCAGGGCCGCGACCCCGGTGCCGTCCACGACGGCCTGCCCGCCCGCGTCGGCGAGCAGTCGCAGTTCGCCGCCGCCCGGCTGGCTCCGCTGCTGCGGAACCCGGGCCCCGTCGGCGGCGGTGCCCTCCGTGCCCTCCTCGGCGACGCCGACCCGCAGCACCTGCGGCGGCAGCAGCCGCCCCGCGCCGGACGCCACCGACGTGCGCAGGAAGCGCGACAGCGCCGACCACGGCTCGTCCTCCTGACCCAGCGCCGTCCGTGCCTGGTCCGTCAGCCGGGAGGTCTCCTCCTCGGCTATCCGCCGCACCAGTACGTCCTTGCTGGGGAAGCGCCGGTACACCGTGCCGACGCCCACCCGCGCGCGCCGCGCCACGTCCTCCATCGGCGCGCCGTACCCCAGCTCGCCGAAGACCTCGCGCGCCGCACGCAGTACGTGCTCCAGATTGCGCTGTGCGTCCACGCGCAGCGGCGTGGTCCGCGAGGTGTCCCCGCGCCCGTTGCCCGTCGCCGCGCTGACGATGCCGCCCGGTCCAAAGGTGGACGCGGACGACCAATGCGTGTCCTGAATGTGCATGAATGTTCCCCCGGTAATGACGTCTCCCCCCGGAGACTCTCCCCGCCATCGAATGCACGGGGCACATGGAACAGGGGACAACGAAACCGGATCCGCCGGTGAGGTTCTGCGTCAGCAGCACCTCGCGGACCCGACGAGCGCTTCCCCCTGCACCCCGTCGACACACGAACATAGTTGAGAGGGAGTCAATTCAGAAGGGGCAGGTTCCGCACGGAGCGCCCCCCGATCGGAGCACGGACCGCATACGTCCCGATAATGCCCCTTCCCGCACCCCGGCGAACCCGGTCTGACCTGCGCTCCTGCCCTTCCCGGCGGCGTTCGGGCCGCCCCCGCCCCCACCCGGCTCGCGGTCACACGAATTGTCGGGGCTGTGGACAAACTCCGGCGCGGGGTGCGTCATGGGACGGTGAAGGAACGTGCGCGCATTCTCGTTGTCGGCGGCGGCTACGTCGGGATGTACACGGCCCTGCGACTCCAGCGGCAGCTGAGACGGGAGATCGGCCGGGGCGAGGCCGAGATCACGGTCGTCACGCCCGACCCGTACATGACGTACCAGCCGTTCCTGCCCGAGGCGGCCGCGGGCGCCGTCTCCCCGCGACACGTCGTCGTCCCGCTGCGCCGCGTCCTGCCGCACTGCCGGATCGTCGCCGGCGAGGTCACCGCCATCGACCACGCCCGGCGCACCGCGACCCTGACCACCCTCGCCACGGACGAGGAGGGCACCGGCCCGCGCCGTCTGACGTACGACGAACTGGTCCTCGCGCCCGGTTCGGTCTCCCGCACCCTGCCCATCCCCGGCCTCGCCGACCACGCCATCGGCTTCAAGACCGTCGAAGAGGCCATCGGCCTGCGCAACCACGTCATCGAACAGATGGACATCGCCTCCTCCACGCGCGACCCCGCGGTCCGCGACGCGGCCCTCACCTTCGTCTTCGTCGGCGGCGGCTTCGCGGGCGTGGAGGCGCTCGCCGAGCTGGAGGACATGGCCCGCTACACCACGCGCTACTACCACAACGTCGGGCCCGAGGACCTGAAGTGGATCCTCGTCGAGGCCTCCGACCGGATCCTCCCGGAGGTCGGCGAGGACATGGGCCGCTACGCGGTCAGCGAGCTGCGCCGCCGCAACATCGACGTCCGCCTCGGCACCCGCCTGGAGTCGTGCGCGGACCGCGTCGCCGTCCTCAGCGACGGCGCCCGCTTCCCGACCCGTACGGTCGTGTGGACCGCCGGCGTCAAACCCCACCCCGTGCTCGCCGCCAGCGACCTGCCCCTCACCGAGCGCGGCCGCCTCAGGTGCACCCCGGAGCTGACCGTCGAGGGCGTCACGCACGCGTGGGCGGCCGGGGACGCCGCCGCCGTCCCCGACGTGACCGCCGGCCGGCCCGGCGCGCACACCGCCCCGAACGCCCAGCACGCGGTACGCCAGGCCAGGCTCCTCGGCGACAACATCGCCCGCTCCCTGCGCGGCGAGCCCTTGCGGACGTACGCGCACCGGTACGTCGGCTCGGTCGCCTCCCTGGGACTGCACAAGGGCGTCGCGCACGTCTACGGACGCAAGCTGAAGGGCTACCCGGCCTGGTTCATGCACCGTGCCTACCACCTCAGCCGCATCCCCACCTTCAACCGCAAGGCGCGCGTGCTCGCGGAGTGGACGCTGTCCGGACTCTTCAAACGGGAGATCGTCTCGCTCGGATCCCTCGAACATCCTCGCGCCGAATTCGAACTGGCTGCCGGTGGAAAACCTTCTGACGAGTCCTCCGGCGACCCGAAGGGGTCGTCCTGACCCGATCCAGGAACTCCGCCGACCGCCCCCACGTCTGACGAACGACGGCCCGAACGACGGCCGCACTGCCAGACTGCTCCCTGCTCACCGCCCCTTTCGAGCCCCTCGGGCGGGCCACCACCCGCCCCTGCCGACCCACGAGGCTGTTCCCACGTGCTCCACACCCCGGGTGCTGCGACAATGTGCGGCCGCCGCCGCGCGGCCTTCGAAGACCAGGCAGGCCGGGCCCGGAGCCGGCCGTCGACGACTACACGAGGCAAGGATTCGTGAACTTCACGCGCTGGAGCGCCCGGCTCCCCGGAACGCAGCGCCGCGCCGCCGCGCGAGCGGAGCACCCGGTCACCCTCACGGACCGGCGGAGCGAGAGCTCCGGCCCGGGCTCCGTACCCGCGGCCCGCGCCGAACGGCTCACCGACGGCGACCCGCCCCCGGTCCCCGCCGTCGACGAACTCCCCGCCCGCGAGGTCCTCGACCGCGTCCCGGCCCTGGTGGCCCTCGTGCACGGCCCCGACCACCACCTCGCCTACGTCAACGACGCCTACACGGCGGCCTTCGGCGCCCGGCACCTCGGCGAACCGGCCGCCGAGGCCCTCCCCGAGCTGCGCGACCTGGGCCTGATGCCGCTCCTCGACCAGGCCCAGCGCAGCGGCAAGCCCCGCACCCTGAAGTCCCGCAAGGCACCCGACGGCCGCTCCTACACCTTCACCTGCACCCCGGTGCCGGAGCACCACGGCGAGGGCGCCGTCCTGGTGTTCGCCACCGACGTGACCGACCACGCCGAGGCCGCCGAACGGTTCAGGGCCAGCGAGCGCCGCCAGCGCGAGACCGCCGTCACCCTCCAGCGTTCCCTGCTCCCCCAGGAACTGGAGGAACCCGACGACCTGCGCATCGCCGCCACCTACCACCCCGGCGGCACCGAGGCGGCGGTCGGCGGCGACTGGTACGACGTCATCACCCTCGGCGGTGGCCGCACCGCCCTCGTCATCGGTGACGTCATGGGACGCGGCGTCCGGGCGGCGGCCGTCATGGGCCAGCTGCGCACCGCCGTCCGCGCCTACGCACGCCTGGACCTCCCGCCGCACGAGATCCTCCAGCTCCTCGACGGCCTCGCCATGGAGATCGACGCCAACCAGATCGCCACCTGCGTGTACGCCATCCACGACCCCAACGAGGGACGGCTGGTGTACGCCTCCGCGGGCCACCTGCCGATCCTGGTCCGCGACGACAGCGGCACCGTCCAGCGCGCCGACGAACCCACCGGCCCCCCGCTCGGCACGGGCGGCTGGATGCACGCCTCCGGCTCGATCCCCCTCGGCCCCGGATCCACCGCCGTCCTCTACACCGACGGCCTGGTCGAGCGGCGCGACGAGGACCTCGACGAGGGCATCGCCGCCCTGGAGCGCGCCCTGGCCGGCGCCACCGGCTCCCCCCAGGTGGTCTGCGACCGCCTGGTCCGCTCGGCGGGCGTCACCGCGGACCACGACGACGACGTGGCCGTCCTGGTCCTCCAGCACCCGGCCCGCACCGGCCCCGACGGCGAGCTGTTCCACAACGCCGCCCTGGAACTGCTCGGCGGGGTCGAAGCGGCTCCCCGCGCGCGTGCCTTCGCCTCCGGCGTCCTCACCAGCTGGCGCTTCCCCGCCGAGCTGCACGACCTGGGCGTCCTCGCGGCCAGCGAGCTCGTCGCCAACTCCCTCCAGCACGGCACCCCGCCCATGCGCCTGCGCCTGCGCCGCACCGACCGCCGACTGATCATCGAGGTCACCGACGGCGACGACCACCTGCCGCGCCGTCGCCGCGCGGAGCCGGCCGACGAGTCGGGCCGGGGCATCGCCATCGTCGCCACGATCGCCTCCAACTGGGGCAGCAGACGCACCCCCGGCGGCGGAAAAGCGGTGTGGTGCGAGTTCGTCCTGCCCCAGCCCGCCGACTGAAACCAGCCCCGAACACCCCTTCCCCGGCGCGCGCCACCTAGGCGAACACGCCTCCCGGTGCTAGTAGCTCCCCATGGCAGACGCAACGGGCTTTCACCTCAAGGGAAGCGCCCCCGAGCGCTACGAACACCATGTCGCGCCCCTCATGGCGCCCTTCGTGACCGCACTCGTGGACGCCGCGGACCTCTACCCCGGCGCCACCGTCCTCGACCTCGCGTGCGGCACCGGCTTCGCGGCCCGCGCCGCCGCCGCACAGGCCGGCCCCACCGGCCGCGTCGCCGGCGCCGACCCCGACGGGGCGATGCTCGAGGTCGCCGTGGAGCACCACCCGCGCCTCTACCCCGACATCGAGTTCACCGCCGCACCCGCCGACGACCTTCCCTACCCGGACGCGACCTTCGACGCCGTCCTCTGCCAGCAGGGCGCCCAGTTCTTCCCCGACCTCGACGCCGCCCTGCGCGAGGCGGCCCGCGTGCTGCGACCCGCGGGCCGCTTCGCCGCCACCGTCTGGTCGAACCTCGAAGCGTCCCCCTACTTCGCCGCCCAGCTCCTGGCGGTGCGGCAGTACGGCGGTCCGGACGCGGCAGCGGACTTCCAGGAGGCCTTCCGGGCCACGGACCGCCTCACCGCGGCCCTGGACGCGGCGGGCTTCCGGCGCACCACCCGCCGCGACCTCACCTTCACCATCACCCTCCCCCCGCTGCGGGACCACGTCCCCGGCCACCTCTCCGCGATCCCCTGGGGCCAGGCGATCACCGAGGCCGGGGGCGAGGAGGCCCTCGTCCGGGCCGCCGACACCCTTCGCGCCGCCCTCCCCGCCGGCGCGACGGCCTTCCCCTTCACGGCGACCCTGGTGACGGCCCGCCGCTGACCCGGTCCCGACACGCAGAAGGCGGCCGTCGCCTCCCGACGACGGCCGCCTCCACGCCGTACCTCACGCCTCCACGCCGTACCTCACGCCTTTGCGGGGACCGGCTCCACGGCGGCCCCACCACGGGCCACCACCCGCTTGCGCGCCACCCACGGCTGATCCTGCGCGACGGTGAGCTGCCGCCCCAGCCGCAGCGCCAGCACCGTGATCCCCAGCGAGAACAGCAGGAACGTCACGACGTACGGCGCGTGCAACGAGGCCCCCATCGGCCCTCCCACGGCCGGTCCCACCGCCAGCGCCAACTGCTTGACCAGCGCGAACGCCGAGTTGTACTGCCCGGCAAGCCCGGTCGGCGCCAGGTCGGCCACCAGCGGCGCGACCGTCGGCGACAGCATCGCCTCGCCCAGCCCGAACAGCGCGTACGTCGACACGAACGCGGCCGTCGCCATCTCCTGGCTGCCGTTCCCGAGCCCGGCGTATCCCGCCACACCCCACGCCACGGCCCAGATCAGCCCCACGGCCGCGATCACCCGCGACCGCTTCTGCCGCTCGACGAACCTCAGCACCGCGAACTGGGCGACGACGATCACCGCGGTGTTGGCGGCGAGAGCGGTCCCGAGGGCGGACGTCGAGATGCCCGCGGCCTCCACCCCGTACGCGCTGAGACCCGACTCGAACTGCCCGTAGCAGGCGAAGAACAGCACGAAGCCCAGCACGGACAGCTGCACCATGGCCCGGTTGCCGAGCAACTGCTTCCAGCCGCCCTCGGCCGCCCCCCGCGGAGCACCCTCCACCCGCGGCGAGCGGGGCATCCGCACGCTCGTCATCACCACGACCAGCAGCAGGAACATCGCCGCCTCGATCGCGAACAGCAGGGTGAAGGAGGACACGCGCGTGGTGTCGACGAGATGCCCGCCGATGAGCCCGCCGACCCCGAGTCCCAGGTTCTGGAGGAAGAACTGCGTCGCGAAGGCCCGCGACCGGGTCTCCGCGGTCGAGCAGTCCACGATCATCGTGGCCAGCGCCGGCTGCATCACGGCCTGCCCGGCCCCCAGCGCGGCCGCGGCGGCCAGTACGGCGGCGGCGCTGCCGGCGAGTCCCAGGCTCAGCGCACCCAGCGCGGCGGTGACCAGGGCGGCGATCAGCACCGGCAACGGACCGCGCCGCACGATCGCCCGGCCGGCGAACGGCAGCACGATCAGCGCGGCCACGGCGAACACGGCGAGGACGAGCCCCGCCGTCACGGCACCGAGTCCCCGCACCTGCGCCACATAGACGTACAGGTAGGGGACGGTGAAGCCGAGCCCGAACGCGCTGAGTGCGTTGCCCACGTGGATCCGGCGCATCGCTGCGCCCATGGCCCTGGTCACGTTCACCTCTTCCAGGTAGTTGGTGAGTCTCAGTTCTTAGAACCGAAGACTTCGAAGATAAATTTCGAAGCTAAACAGTACACTCCGAAGAACTTCAACGCGAACGAGCCCCGTGCGATACTGACGCCCATGGGTGACACCCCCGGCAGTACGGGCATCGGCGGCGAGCCGACCCTCGAAGAGCAGATCGCCGCCTACCAGCGGGAGTTCCAGGACCTCGACCCCCAGGTCGAGCAGATCGTCTCGGCGCTCTCCCGCCTGAACCGCCGCATGAACGTCGCCTACGGCCGCCAGACCGCCGCGCTCGGCATCAGCAACGCCGACTGGGAGGTCCTCAAGGCCCTCGTCCTCTCCGGCGCCCCCTACCGCATGGGCCCCAGCGACCTGGCCAAGCGGCTGGGTCTGACGCCGGCCGCGATGACCCACCGGATCGACCGCATGGTCGCGGAAGGCCTGGTGACCCGGCAGCGGGACGAGACCAACCGGGTCCGGGTGATCGTGGAGCTGACGACCGAGGGCAGAGAGAAGTGGCTCGAGGCGATGCGGATGGCGACGGTCTTCGAGGAGGACCTCCTCCAGGACCTCTCCGCCGACGACCGAACGGCTCTCGGCGATGTCCTGACCAGGCTTCTCCGCCGGGTGGAGCACGCCCAGCCGGACGCCGGCGGACGCCTCACCGACCTGGACTAAAGATCTTGACAAGGACTGCTTGACAGCCCCATGCCCGACCCGTAAGGTTCTTCGGGTTGCCGCGGAGCCGTAACGGTTCTTCGGTCGCACCTCCGCCGCAGTAGCGGCACACACACCAAAGCAAGATCTCCCAGCGGGTTTGTATTCGGCGTGCCCGAATTCAATTCGATTTGGGTCCGGCGGCTCGATTAGCGCTCGCCGGGGAGGATCCGCTAAGGTTTGAGACGTCGGAACGGCCCAACGGCCGGGAAGACAACCCCCCTCTGACGGGGAATCGGGGCCGAAAGGATCTGATAGAGTCGGAACCGCCGGAAAGGAAA
>NZ_JBVIKX010000004.1:0-609858 GCF_055580685.1 Streptomyces sp. NPDC031554
TTCCTCCGGGCGCTTCCCTTCGGTCTTGCGTTTCCGACTCTATCAGACCGTTTCCCGATCCGATTTCCTCGGTGCTTTCCAGGCCCCCGCTTTTCTCTCGCGGTTTCCTTTCCGGCGGTTCCGACTTTATCAGAAGTTCCTGGCCGGTCTGACCGGCCGCTCATTTCCGATGTATTCGGAGTGCTTCTGCGGAATCAAGTTCCGAGAGGCTCTGTAGATACTAACCCTGCCGCCGACCGGTTCAGCCCAGTCCAGGCAACTGTTCGAATCTACCTCCCCGTACGACCTGTGTCAACAGGTTTTCCGGGGCGAAGAGGAGACTAGCAGTTCACCCGCCGTACATGCACATCAGGCGGCGGTCGGCAGCGTGGCGCTGCGTTCGGCTGCTTCGAGGTCGCCCGTGTCGCCGGCTCGGACCGCCCTGCCGCCCAGGACGTAGACGTAGGCGAGGAAGACCAGCTCGGCGGTGATGCCGATGGCGATGCGGGGCCAGGTGGGGAGGTCCGACGGGGTGACGAAGCCTTCGACCGCACCGGAGACGAGGAGGACCAGGGCCAGACCGATGGCCATGCCGAGGGCGGCCCGGCCTTCCTCGGCCAGGGCCGTGCGGCGGGGGCGGGGGCCGGGATCGACGACGCTCCAGCCGAGCCGGAGGCCGGTTCCCGCCGCCACGAAGACCGCGGTCAGCTCGAGCAGTCCGTGGGGGAGGACGAGGCCGAGGAAGGTGTCGAGCCGGCCCGCCGAGGACATCAGCCCGATGCCGATGCCGAGGTTGAGCATGTTCTGGAAGAGGATCCACAGGACCGGGAGACCGAGGAAGACGCCCAGGACCAGGCATATCGCGGCGGCCTGGGCGTTGTTCGTCCACACCTGGGCGGCGAACGACGCCGCGGGGTGGCTCGAGTAGTAGGTCTCGTACCGACCGCCGGGGCGGGTGAGCGCGTGGAGTTCGTCCGGGGCCGCGATGGAGGACCGGACTTCCGGGTGGGTGCCGATCCACCAGCCCAGGAGCGCCGCGAGTGCCGTGGAGGCCAGGGCGGTGGGGACCCACCAGTGGCGGGAACGGTAGACCGCCGCGGGGAAGCTTCGGGTGAGGAAGCGGGTGACGTCGCGCCAGGAGGCTCTGCGGGTGCCGATGACGGCATTGCGCGCGCGTGCCACGAGCCGGCTCAGCCGGCCGGTGAGCTGCGGGTCGGGGGCGCTGGACTGGATGAGGGAGAGGTGCGTGGCGGTGCGCTGGTAGAGGGTGACGAGTTCGTCGGCCTCGGTGCCGGTGAGGTTGCGGCGGCGCAGCAGGGCGTCGAGGCGGTCCCATTCGGCTCGGTGGGCGGAGACGAAGACGTCGAGGTCCATCGGGGTGCCTGCTCCTCGGCTGTTCATCGGCGGACCGGTCGGGATCAGCTTGTCGTACCGCGGTGCGATGCGCTCTCAGCTTGGCAGACTGGCCGGTGTCGCGGCAGGTCAGGGAAGGGGCGCGGGTGTGAGTGAGCTGGTGACGGGTGAGGCGGTGGCGTTGGAGCTGCGTCCTGCCAGGCTGCCGAGCAGGACGCTGGCCGTGTTGCTGGACCTGACCGTGGTCCTGGTGGCCTATGTGGCGGTGAGTGTCACGTTGCTGACGGCGACGGCGTCCCTGGACGAGGCGGCGCGGACGGCGGTGTCGATCGCCACGTTCCTGCTGGTGCTGGTGGGGGGTCCCATGGCGGTGGAGACCCTCAGCCACGGGCGGTCCCTGGGGAAGGCGGCCTGCGGGTTGCGGGTGGTGCGGGACGACGGGGGGCCGATCCGGTTCCGGCACGCGCTGGTGCGCGGTGCGCTCGGGGTGGTGGAGATTCTGCTGACGGCAGGAGTCGTGGCGTGCGTGGCCTCGCTGGTGTCGGCGCGGGGGCGTCGGCTGGGTGACGTGTTCGCGGGGACGCTCGTGGTGCGGGAGCGGGTGCCCGCGGCGCGGGTGGGTTTCGTCCCGCCTCCTCCGCCGTGGCCGGCCGGGAGGTTCTCGGGGCTCGATCTGTCGGCGGTGCCGGAAGGGCTGTGGTCGGCGGCCCGGCAGTACCTGGGGCGGATGGACCAGCTGGACCCGCGGGTGGGATGGGCGATGGCGGAGCGTCTGGCCGGTGAGCTGGCGGAGCGTACGGGGGCCGCGGTGCCGCCGGGGGTGCCGCCGGGGGCGTATGTGGCCGCGGTGGTGCAGGAGCGGCAGGTGCGGGAGACGCGGCGGGTGTTCGGCGCAGGACCGGTGGTGGGGCGGGGCTCGGCCGGGTGGGCCGGGCCGTCGGGTGTGCCGGTTCCGGGTCCGCCGGTCGTGCAGGGGGATGACGGGGCCGGCCGGGCGCCGGAGGCCGCGTGTCCGGTGGCTCCGGCGGAGACGGTGGAGCCCGCGTCGGGTGAGGGGTCCGCCACCGGGTTCGTCCCGCCCGCGTAGCCGTCGCCCGGGTGGGCTCCCCGGGTGGGCTCAGTCGAAGGCCGACGGAGGTGATTCGAGGTCTTCCAGTTCGATGCCGGGTGCCGCCAGGACGACGTCCCCGCTGATGTGCACGCTGTGCTGTTCGCCGGTGTCCAGGGCGGTGACCTGGTACTCGTCGACGGTCAGGGGTCCGTTGTCAGTGCTGTGTGCTTCTCTTCCCCTCAAGGCCCAGGACTGGTCCACGGTGCGTGGGGCGAGGACCGGGTCGGTGAAGGCGACGAGGCGTACGCGGGTGGCGGACGCGGAGGGGGTGAGCCGCAGCAGGCGGGCGGTGGCGACGAGGAACGCGGGGGAGGTGCCGGTGAAGGCGTGGGCGGGGACGTTGCCTTCCGCGGCGTGGGTTCCGGTGGGGTCGGTGCGGACCCAGGTGACGCCGTCGAGGGCGGCGCCGCGCACCTGCCAGTCGCTCGCGTGGAGTTCGAGGCGGAGGGGGCGTCCGAGGGCGTCGAGCGTGAGGTCGACGGAGCCGTGGTGATCGCCGGTGGGGGTGGTCAGCCGGGAGACGTAGCGCCAGCCGGAGGGGCCGGGGGCGCATTGGAAGTGTTCGTGTGCGAGGGGGGTGTGATCGTGCGGATCGTGGATCGCGTAGCGGCCGCGGGGCATGGGGGTCCTGGGGTGTGACGGTCCGGTGACCTCGGTGTGCCGGGCCGGTGCGGGTGACGGCCGGTCCGGACGGGGGCCGACGGGGCAGGCCCCCGACACGGGGGTGCGGGGGCCTGTCCTGGAGGACCTGGTGCCGGGGAGCGCTTCCGTGCGCGGACGCGCTCCCCGGTGGCCGGGTGGCCTCAGTAGCGGTAGTGGTCCGACTTGTACGGGCCGTCGACGTCGACGCCGATGTACGAGGCCTGCTCGGGACGGAGGGTCGTGAGCTTCACGCCGAGTGCGTCCAGGTGGAGGCGGGCGACCTTCTCGTCGAGGTGCTTGGGCAGCGTGTAGACGCCGGTCGGGTAGTCGCCGGGCTTGGTGAACAGCTCGATCTGGGCCAGGGTCTGGTCCGCGAAGGAGTTGGACATCACGAACGAGGGGTGGCCGGTGGCGTTGCCCAGGTTCAGCAGGCGGCCCTCGGAGAGCACGATGATCTTCTTGCCGTCGGGGAAGGTCCAGGTGTGGACCTGCGGCTTGATCTCGTCCTTGACGATGCCGGGGACCTTGGCGAGGCCGGCCATGTCGATCTCGTTGTCGAAGTGGCCGATGTTCCCGACGATGGCCTGGTGCTTCATCTTGGCCATGTCCGAGGCCATGATGATGTCCTTGTTGCCGGTGGTGGTGATGAAGATGTCGGCCTTGTCGACGATGTCGTCGAGGGTCGTGACCTGGTAGCCGTCCATCGCCGCCTGCAGTGCGCAGATCGGGTCGATCTCGGTGACGACGACGCGGGCGCCCTGGCCGCGCAGCGACTCCGCGCAGCCCTTGCCGACGTCGCCGTAGCCGAAGACGACGGCGGTCTTGCCGCCGATCAGGACGTCGGTGGCGCGGTTGATGCCGTCGATCAGCGAGTGGCGGCAGCCGTACTTGTTGTCGAACTTCGACTTGGTGACCGCGTCGTTGACGTTGATCGCGGGGAAGAGCAGGACGCCGTCGCGCTGCATCTCGTACAGACGGTGGACGCCGGTGGTGGTCTCCTCGGTCACGCCGCGGATCTCGGACGCCAGCTGCGTCCACTTCCGGGAGCCGTCGGTGATGGTGCGGTGGAGGAGTTCGAGGATGACGCGGTGCTCGTCGTTCTCGGCGGTGTCGACCGAGGGGACCTTGCCGTCCTTCTCGTACTCGACGCCCTTGTGGACCAGGAGGGTGGCGTCACCGCCGTCGTCCAGGATCATGTTGGGGCCGCCGGTGGGGCTGTCCGGCCAGGTCAGCGCCTGCTCGGTGCACCACCAGTACTCCTCCAGCGTCTCGCCCTTCCAGGCGAAGACCGGGACGCCCTGCGGGTTGTCGGGCGTGCCCTGGGGGCCGACGGCGATGGCGGCGGCCGCGTGGTCCTGGGTGGAGAAGATGTTGCAGGAGGCCCAGCGGACCTGGGCGCCGAGCGCGACCAGGGTCTCGATGAGGACGGCGGTCTGCACCGTCATGTGCAGGGAGCCGGTGACGCGGGCGCCGGCGAGGGGCTGGGCCTCGGCGTACTCCCTGCGGATCGACATCAGGCCGGGCATCTCGTGCTCGGCGAGGGTGATCTCCTTGCGGCCGAACTCGGCCAGGGAGAGGTCGGCGACCTTGAAGTCCTGCCGGTTGTCGACAGTCGTCATGTGGAGCTGCTCCTCGGGTCGGAGAGAGGTCTGGGTACGGCTGGTCTGCGCGGCGGCGGACACAGGGGTGCCCTGTGAGGACACAGGCATGCCCGCGTGCGCGCAGCGCAGTCCGTCGGAGGCCCTCTCTCCCTCGGACGGTCCGTGTGCGACCGCCCGACCGCCATCAGCAGCGACGTCTGGCTCCGTTCCAAGCTACACCGGACGCGGCGGACCGCCCCAGTCCGTCGGCGAACAGATCACGCCGTTGTGACGGCCGGGGCCGGGAAGACCGGCGGGGCCCGCCGGTGGTCGGCGGGCCCCGTCGGGCGGTGCGGGCGGGTGGTCGGCCGGAGGGGGGCCGGGGTCAGTGACCGGCCGGGGGGTGGGCCGGGCCGCCGGGGGTGGCTTCGGCGTCGGGGCCCTTGGCGGCCTCGGTCCGGCTGTAGATGTCGGGCTCGAGGTAGATGACGCGGGCGATCGGGACGGCCTGGCGGATGCGGGACTCGGCGGCGTCGATGGCCTGCGCGATCTCGGTGGCCGTGTCGTCGTGCCGTACGGCGATCTTGGCGGCGACGAGGAGTTCCTCGGGGCCGAGGTGGAGGGTGCGCATGTGGATGATGCGGGTGACGGTGGTGCCGTCGACGACGGCGGCCTCGATCTTGCGGGTCTCCTCGGGGCCGGCGGCCTCGCCGAGGAGCAGGGACTTGGTCTCGGCGGCGAGGACGAGGGCGATCAGGACGAGGAGGACGCCGATGCAGACGGTGCCGATGCCGTCCCAGAGGCCGTCGCCGGTGGCCAGGGCGATGCCGACGCCGCCGAGGGCGAGGACGAGGCCGACGAGCGCGCCGAAGTCCTCGAGGAGGACGACGGGGAGTTCGGGGGCCTTGGCGCGGCGTACGAACTCGGTCCAGGAGAGGTTGCCGCGCAGCGGGTTGGACTCCTTGATGGCCGTCCGGAAGGAGAAGGACTCGGCGATGATGGCGAAGACGAGGACGCCGACCGGCCAGTACCAGTGCTCGATCTCGTGGGGGTCCTTGATCTTCTCGTAGCCCTCGTAGATGGCGAACATGCCGCCGACCGAGAACAGGACGATGGAGACCAGGAAGGCGTAGATGTAGCGTTCGCGGCCGTAGCCGAAGGGGTGTTGCGGGGTGGCCTCGCGCTGGGCCTTCTTTCCTCCGACGAGGAGGAGGGCCTGGTTGCCGGAGTCGGCGAGCGAGTGCACGGACTCGGCGAGCATCGACGACGAGCCGCTGAAGAGGAACGCCACGAATTTCGATACCGCGATCGCGAGGTTGGCGGCGAGTGCCGCGACGATCGCTCTGGTGCCGCCTGACGCGCTCATGTGGTGGCGTGGTCCCTTCGTCCTCGGGTCGTTCTCGGGGTCGTCCCGGGGTGCGTTCGGATGTCGCCCCCCGGGTCGCCTCGTGCGGATGTCGTCCGGGCCGGGTGCCGTCTCCGGTTTTGCCCGTCCTTTGCGGTGGGTCATTGTTGCAGCCCGGACCGTGGTGCGGGTGCCCGGACGGGCGGGCGGGATGCGTCAGGCGATGACGGTGGCCCTGAAGACGGTGCCGGTTCCGGACACTTCGGTCGTTTCGCCCGCGGGGACGAAGAGGGACCGGCCGGGTGTCAGGCCGTGCTCGCCGGCCCGTACGGTGCCGGCCGTGCAGAGCAGGATCTGCGGGGTCGTCAGGGTGAGGTCGTGCGGGGCGGCGCCCTCGGGGAGGACGTAGCGGGAGAGGCGGAACTCGTCGACGGGGGTCTCGTAGACCTCCTCGCCATCGGGGGCGGCCTCGGGGCGCAGGATGCCGGGGTCGCCGGACTCGAAGCGGACGACGCGCAGCAGTTCGGGGACGTCGACGTGTTTGGGGGTGAGGCCGCAGCGCAGGACGTTGTCGGAGTTGGCCATGATCTCGACGCCGAGGCCGTCGAGGTAGGCGTGCGGGACGCCGGCGCCGAGGAAGAGGGCCTCGCCCGGCTGGAGGCGGACGTGGTTGAGGAGCATCGCCGCGATGACGCCGGGGTCGCCGGGGTGGTGGTGGGCGAGGCCGGCGTAGGGGGCGTGGTCGCCGCCGAGCCGGTCGCAGGCGGCGGTCGCGGCCGCGACCGTGCGGGCCGTCTCGTCCGGGTCCGCGGTGAGGATCGCCGTCAGGACCTCGCGCAGGGCCGCTTCCTCGGGCTGGGCGTGCAGCAGGTCGACGTAGGGCTTGAGGGAGTCGACGCCGAGGGCGTCGAGGAGGTCGGCGGCGCGGGCCGGGGGGCGGAAGCCGCACAGACCTTCGAACTCGGTCAGGGCGCAGATGAGTTCGGGTTTGTGGTTGGCGTCCTTGTAGGTGCGGTGCGGGGCGTCGGCGGGGATGCCGCGGCGCTCCTCGTCGGCGTACCCCTCCCTGGCCCGGGCCAGGTCGGGGTGGACCTGGAGGGAGAGGGGGGCCCCGGCGGCGAGGAGCTTGAGGAGGAAGGGGAGACGGGGGCCGAACTTGGCGACGGTCCTCTCCCCCAGCTCCCGCTCGGGTGCGGCCGCGATGACCTCGCCGAGGGTGCCCCGGCCGGTGCGGGAGGGGGCGCCGGGGTGGGCGCCCATCCACATCTCGGCCTGGGGTTCGCCGGTGGGTTCGACGCCGAGCAGATGCGGGATGGCGGTGGGGGACCCCCAGGCGTAGGGGCGGATGGTGTTCTCGAGGCGGTCCATGCGGGTGTCTGCCTGCCTGTTCTGTCTGTCCTGCGGTCGGGCGGGCGGCGATCGGGCTGCCGCTGTCGGCGGACGGCTGCGGGCGGACGGCGGACGGCGGCCGACGGTCGGTGCCGGCGGCCGGAGGCGTTGCCGGC
Organism: Streptomyces sp. NPDC031554; assembly: GCF_055580685.1. NCBI lineage: Bacteria > Bacillati > Actinomycetota > Actinomycetes > Kitasatosporales > Streptomycetaceae > Streptomyces > Streptomyces sp. NPDC031554. The sequence goes on from NZ_JBVIKX010000004.1 coordinate 7,516, forward strand.
TGCCGGGGGGCGTTGCCGGCTGCCGGGGGTCCGGCGGCGGGCCGGCTGTCCGCTGCTGCCCGATGCTGTCCGGGCGACGTCCGCGCCGGCTTTCGGGGACCGGGCGGACGGTCCCCGTCAGATCAGGCGCCCGAGGCGAGCGCCAGGTAAACGGCGGCGAAATCCGTCATGGCGATCAGTTCGGAGAGGGCGACGAGTTCGTCCTCGGCCTCCGGCTCCAGCTCGCTCATCGGCGTGTCGTGGCTGAGGGCCAGCTCGCGGGCGGCGGGGGCGGCGGTGAGGCCGCCGATCGGGCGGTCGCGCAGCAGCACCACGCGCGCGTGCAGGGCGGGCGCTTCCTCGACGCGGTCGCGGAAGAAGTCGTCCGGATCGGCGCTGGCGGCGAGCGGGCCGGCGAGCAGGGCGTTGTGCGCGGCGAGGGCCTCGGGGAGTTCGGCCACGAGGGAGGGGCGGCCGGCGAGTTCGGCGAGGGCGGCGGCGAAGCGGCGGCCCGCGGGGCCGGCCGAGGTGCCCTCCGTCCAGACCACGGGGAGGGAGTCGGCGAGTTCGGCGGCCAGGGTCTTCGCGGGGTTGTCGTAGGTCGCGATGGCCGGGCCGCAGCGTTCGGCGATGTGGTCGAGGCGGTCGGCGACCTTCTCGAGTTGCTCGGGCGGGGCGGAGATCAGGGCGATGCGGTCCAGGAGCGCGAGCAGGGGGGTCAGGAGCGCCCACAGGACACCCGGGGCGGAGGCCGCGACGGGGGGCTGCTCGTCGTGTTCGTAGGGGGCGGTCGCCATCGGGACGAACAGTCCGTGCGCCGCGTCGGCCGCCTCGGCGAGCGGGGAGCCGGCGGGGGCCACGGCGACGACGGTGCAGCCGCGGCGGTACGCCTGCTCGGCGAGGAGGGAGAGGCCGGGCTCGGCGCCGTCGGGAGTGGTGATGAGCAGGAGGTCCACGGAGCCGGCCCAGCCGGGGAGTTCCCAGCGCAGGGCGCCCGCGGCGGGGGCCACGCCGGCGGGGGTGAGGCGGGTGACCGGGCAGGCGGCGCCGGCGAGGGTGCCGAGGAGGTCGGCGACGCAGGTGGCGGCGGCGCCGGGGCCCGCGAGGAGGATCGCGCGCGGGCGGCCGTCCGGTTCGAGCCGCTGTACGCCTGCCTCGGTGGCGTGCCGGACGGCGGTGCGGACGCGGGCGCCGGCCTCGGCCGCTCCCCGCAGGAGGGCGCGGTGGTCCGCCTCGGCCAGGGCGTCGGGCGTGTCGAGCAGCGATTCGTCGAGCATGGCGTCAGGTCTCCGATCGCCTGTGGTCGTCGGTGTGCGGGGGCGCTGCGCGGGCGGCGGGTGCGGATCGCCTCGCGTGCGGTCGCTCGCGTGCGTGTCGGTCCGGCGCGCGTCGCGTGTGCCCTGTCCGGAGTGTGCCTCGCGTGCGCCTCGTCCGGCGTGCACGGCGCGTGCGGGTCGCCTCGCCCGCGGCCGGCTTCGGCCCGTAGGCGGGCCTGGCGCCGTCAGGCGGGGCGGCGGGCCTCGTCGACGAGGAGGACGGGGATGCCGTCGCGGATCGGGTACGCCAGGCCGCAGTCCTGGCCCGTGCAGATCAGCTCGGTGTCCTGCTCCTCGAGGGGGGCGTGGCAGGCGGGGCAGGCGAGGATCTCCAGGAGGCCGGCTTCGAGCGGCATGGGCTGTCCTTTCGGGGTGGGTCCGGGGTGGCCCCGTGGTGGGCGGGGCTGATGGGCCCGGGGTGGATGTGCCTGGTCAGGGTACCGCTGGTGGGGGTGGGGTGCGGGGTGATCCGGTGGGGCTCTGTCGCCCCGTCACCCCTTCCCTTCCCGTCCCGTCCCGAGGGGCTCTGCCCCTCAGGCGCCCCGTCAGGGGGCTCCGCCCCCCCCCTGGGCCCCCGTTCGGCCCGGACGGCCTCGTCCTCGGACGCCGGACGGGCTGGAAGTCCCCGGCGTCGGCCGGCTCGCCCCGCCCGTGAACCGTCGGCGCCGGCCGGGGCATTGCGGTGTCGGCCGGTCCGGTGGCCTCGTGGTTCAGCCCCTGATGACCGCCAGGACCTCATCCCTGATCTTCCTCATCGTCGCCTCGTCGCGGGCCTCCGCGTTGAGGCGGAGGAGGGGTTCGGTGTTGGAGGGGCGGACGTTGAACCACCAGTCGGCGGTGGTGACCGTGAGGCCGTCCAGCTCGTCGAGGGTGGTGTCGGGGCGGGCGCCGTAGGTGGCCCTGATCGCGGCGATGCGGGCCTGCTGGTCGTCGACCGTGGAGTTGATCTCGCCGGATCCGGCGTAGCGGTCGTACTGGGCGACGAGGGCGGACAGGGGGGTGTCCTGGCCGCCGAGGGCCGCGAGGACGTGGAGGGCGGCCAGCATGCCGGTGTCGGCGTTCCAGAAGTCCTTGAAGTAGTAGTGGGCGGAGTGCTCGCCGCCGAAGATCGCGCCGGTGCGGGCCATCTCCGCCTTGATGAAGGAGTGGCCGACGCGGGTGCGGACGGGGGTGCCGCCGTTCTCCCCGACGACCTCGGGGACGGTCCACGAGGTGATCAGGTTGTGGATGACGGTGCCCTTGCCGCCGTGCCGGGCGAGTTCGCGGACGGCGACGAGGGCGGTGATCGCGGACGGGGAGACCGGGGCGCCCTGTTCGTCGACCACGAAGCAGCGGTCGGCGTCGCCGTCGAAGGCGATGCCGAGGTCGGCGTCCTCCTCGCGCACCCGCTTCTGGAGGTCGACGAGGTTGGCGGGGTCGAGGGGGTTGGCCTCGTGGTTGGGGAAGGTGCCGTCCAGCTCGAAGTACAGGGGGACGACGGTCAGGGGGAGGCCGGCGAGGACGGTGGGGACGGTGTGGCCGCCCATGCCGTTGCCGGCGTCGACGACGACCTTCAGGGGGCGGATGGAGGTGACGTCGACGAGGGAGCGGAGGTGGGCCGCGTAGTCGTCCAGCGTGTCCGCCCGCGTGATCGTGCCGGGCTCGGCGGCCGGCTCGGGGCCGGTCGTCCCCGACCAGGTCTCCACCAGTTCGCGGATCTCCGTCAGGCCGGTGTCCTGGCCGACCGGGGCGGCGCCGGCGCGGCACAGCTTGATGCCGTTGTACCGGGCCGGGTTGTGCGAGGCGGTGAACATGGCGCCCGGCAGGTCCAGCGCGCCCGAGGCGTAGTACAGCTGGTCCGTGGAGCACAGGCCGATCTCGGTCACGTGCACGCCGCGGGCGGCCGCGCCGCGGGCGAACGCGGCGGACAGGCCGGGGGACGAGGGGCGCATGTCGTGGCCGACGACGATCGCCTCGGCGTCGGTCACCTGGGCGAAGGCCGCCCCGAACAGTTCGGCCAGCGACTCGTCCCACTGATCCGGGACCACCCCGCGTACGTCGTACGCCTTCACGATCTGCGACAGATCAGCAGCCACGGCCAAACCTTCCTGAAAGTCTCGTCAGTCACCACAAACTACCCGGCGCGACCGGCGGGCCCTCGCGGGTGTGCCGGCGGCGGCCCGCGGACGTGACGCGCGCCGTCGTCCCGGGCCGGAGCCACGAGGGGGAAAGAGTGTTCGACCGGGTTGCGTCCGCCGCGCCGGCGGGTCCGCGGCCGTGGGCGGGCGGGACGGGGCGCGGTGGGCGGGTCAGTTGTCCGGTGAGCGCAGCACCCTCAGGTGGCCGCGGCGGGCGACCTCCATCGGGTCCGCCCCGCGGCTCGCGCCGCCGGCGCCGGCCGCGCGTCCCTGCGGGCGGGCCGCCTCGCGGACCGCGTTGGCGAGCGCTTCGAGGTCGTCGCCGCTGGGCCGGGCGGGGGCCGAACCGTCGAGGAGCCGGACGACCTCCCAGCCGCGCGGGGCGGTGAGGCGCTCGGAATGCTCGGCGCACAGGTCGTAGCAGTGGGGTTCGGCGTAGGTGGCGAGCGGGCCGAGGACAGCGGTCGAGTCGGCGTAGACGTACGTCAGCGTCGCGACGGCGGGTCGGCCGCAGGCGGTTCGCGAACAGCGACGTACAGGGCTCACGATGTTGGACGGTACCGCACTCTTGAGCGGGCCGCGACGACTCTCCACCAGGTCACTCCACCGTGTCGGGTTGTGGAACGCCCCACAGACGACTCCAGTCATACCTCGCTGACCTGCGCGAACACCAGTCCTGAAGGGGAAGTGGGTGTCCGGTTCGGGTCATCGGTGCGGATAAAAGGCATCAATTGCCGCGAGTTCGACGGTCTCGGAGAGATGCGGAATCGAGCCGGACCTTGGCCGGAACGGTCGTACCGGGGCATGCGGAGCGAGCGGCCGGGCCGTGGCCGGGCCGCCGCGTGGAGCCGGGCGGCCGGTGGCGCCGGGGACTACGCTGCGGTGGTGATGGACAGCCCCGTACCGCCTCGTGCCGCAGCCCCCGGCCCTCGTCGTCGTGATCGCCACGGACGGGGGATGCGCGGGCCGATCGCGCCCCCTCAGGTGCCGCTGGCGGCGAGCCGCGGCGAGGTGTTCGCGGATCTGGTGCAGGACTCGGTGGACCGGCTGGAGCGGCGGTGGCCGCAGCTCGCCGACATCGACTTCATGGTGCTGGAGGTGCCGCGGCTGGACGGTGCCGGGGAGCCGTGGAACGACGAGGCGGTTCCGCTGGGCGGCACGGTCTCCGCCCGGGACGGCCACCGCGCGCGGGTGGTCGTCTACCGGCGTCCCGTCGAGATCCGCACCAAGGGGCGGGACGAGCGGGCCGCCCTGGTGCACGAGGTCGTCGTGGAACAGGTGGCGGAGCTGCTGGGGCTGACCCCGGAGGCGGTGGACCCCCGCTACGACGAGGACTGAGCGCGCGGGCACCCGCGCGCTCCCCCCGTCGTGCTCACTTCTGCAGCACCGTCAGATCCTCGTCGGCCTCCGGGACCGCCACCGTGCCCCGGTCGTCCGGCAGCGTCTGGACGGTGAAGCCGGGGATGCCGCTCTCCGTCGCCGTCAGGGTGCGGGCGGCGTGGACGGGGGCGGCGGTGAGGTTCTCCACGGTCAGGGCGTAGGTGCCCTTGAGGCCGGCGGGGACCGGGAACCGGACGTCCTGGGTGGTGCCCTGCTTGATCGTGTACGTCTGGGAGGCCGCGGTGCCTCCGCCCGTGCCCGCCGACGCGGTGACCTTGACCTTGGCGGTGGCCGTGGGCGCGGTCAGGGAGAGCGTGGCGTCCTTGGCCCCGTTGCCGGCGACGGACGCGCGCGTGCCGACCGGGCCGGTGGCGGGGATGAACGCCGACTCCTGCTTGTCGCCCTTGCCGCGCACGACCCGGACGGCCGCGACGACCGGCGCCGACCCGTCGGTGGGTGTCAGGACCAGCGAGCCGGCCTCCCCGCGTGTGACGTCGCCCAGGTCGAGGGCGGTCGTCATGCCTCCCTTGACGTGCAGCGTCTCCTGGCCGGCGGGGGTGATCAGGCCGTTGGGCGAGGCGAGTTGCACCTTGAGGTCGGCGTCGGCGTCGCCCGGCGCGAAGGCGACCAGGCGGACCGCCGTGGCGTCCTTGGGGATGCCGGGGACGACCAGGGTGTTCGCGGGGTCGGTGGACGCGGCCAGCCAGTCGCCGCCGAGCTTGTCGTCCAGGGCCTGCACGGCGGCGCCGACGCGGCCGCTGCGGACGTTCACGTGGACGGTCAGGTCGTCCTGCTTCTCGCCGGTGAGGGTGGACAGCAGGATGGGCTCGCTGGAGTGCGCCGGGATCGTCAGGCCCTCGCCGACCGTGGTCGTGACGGCGCCGTCCTTGCCGAACAGCTCGATGTCGGCGACGGCCGCGGAGTCGTCGGGGTTGGTGAGGTGGACGTAGTCCGTGCGGTCGACCGCGGTGCTGACGCCCGGGAACCAGAACTCCGTGTCCGGGGCGGCGCAGGTGAAGCCGAGCAGGCCGCGGCCGTTGCCGGCGGTGACCTGGGTGGTCTGCTGGACCGTCCAGCCGGGCGCGAACCTGCCTTCGGCGGTGCCCACGAGCGCGGGCTCGTCGGCACCGGAGGTCTCGGCGGTGACGGGGGTGCCGGGTTCCTTGGGGGTCAGGACCGGCTTGGCCGAGGTCTTCGCGTCGTCGGCCTTGCCGGCGTCCGTCTTGCCGGCGTCCGTCTTGTCGGTGTCGGCCTTGCCGTCACCGGCCTTGTCGGAGTCGGCCTTGTCGGTGCCCGTCCCGTCCGTGGTCCCGTCGTCCCCGTCCGTGGTCCCGTCGTCCCCGGCCGTCTTCCCGGTGTCCTCGTCGGCGGCCGTGCCCGTCGCCTCCCGGGGGGCGGCGAGGAGTGCGGCCGAGCCGTCGCTCCCGGTGCCCTTGGTGACGGGGGTGAAGGACGTGTACGCCGTCTCGGCGAGGTCGGAGGCGCTGGGTGCCGGGCAGAGCAGGCCGGTGCGCTCCACGGGCAGGACGGCGGCCGCCTCCGCGGTGTCCGTGCCGGACGTGTCGGGCTCGCTGAGCGTGGCGAACCCGGTGACGGCGGCCAGGGCGACCGTGCCGGCGATCAGGGACAGGGTGGTGCGGTTCACTGCTGACTCCCGTCGGGGCGCTCGCTGCCGGTGCCGTGGGGGTGCCGCGCCGGGTCGTGGGCGGGGTCGTGGTCGTCCTGCCGGTACGCCGACGGGTCGTAGCCCTGCTGGTAGGCCTGGTCGTACGCGGCGGCGGCCTCGGGGCGGGCCTCGTAGGCGTACGGGTCGTACTGGCCGGCCCGGTAGGGGTCGTAGGCGGTCTGGTCGTAGGCGGTCTGGTCGTAGGTCCCGGCCGTGTACTGCTGGGGGACGCCCTGGTACCGCTCGTCGCCGTAGGCGTCGTAGGGGGCGGGCGCGGCGGCCGGTGCCTCCCAGTCGTCGTAGGACTGCTGGTGCGGCACCGCGGCCGGGGTCTCCTCGGCCGCGGGGGACATGGCGTCCTCGTCCCCGTCGGGGGTCTCGTGCCGGCCCGTGTCCTCCTCGCGGCCCGTGTCCTCGGACTCGGACTCGGCCTGGGCGCGCAGGCGGCGGGCGCGGCGGCCCTCGCCCTCGACGGCCCGGTCCGGGACGAGCTGCTCCTCGGGCAGGTCGTCGTCGACGTCGCGGCGGCGGCCGGGCAGGGCGAGGACGACCAGGACGAGGGCGAGGAAGCCCTGCGCCCACAGCCAGGCGGTGTGGCCGAACGGGTCGTCGTAGGTGACGTCCAGGCGGCCGCCGGAGGCGGGGAGTTCGAAGCCCTGGGCCCAGCCGTCGACGGTGGTGCGGGTGAGCGGTTCGCCGTCGAGGGTGGCGGTCCAGCCGTCGGCGGCGGCGTCGGCCAGGCGCAGGATCCGGCCGTCGGCGCCCGCGGGAACCGTGGTGTGGACGTCGACCGGGCCCGCGGCGACCGCCGTCGGGGTGCCCTTGCCGGAAGCGGTGACGATCGCCGCGCGGGAGACCTCCTGGTCGACCCGCCACAGGGCGCTGCCGTCCTGCTGGCTGAGCCGGGACAGGCCGGGGGTGGCGTCCAGGACGCGGGTGACCTCGCGGGGCGCGCCCTTGTGGACGAGGACGTAGCGGACGGCGAACTTGCCGAGCTGGTCGGCCTGGTCGGCGCCGGAGCCGGCGACGAGGTTGGCGACGACCTTGCCGAGGGTGGCGTTCTCCCCGTCGGCCGCGGCGAGTTCGGCGTCGCCCATGCGGGCGCCGGAGCCGCGGACCAGCATGTAGCCGACGTGGGCGGCGGAGCCGCTGTCCAGGACGAGGGTGCGGGCCTGGTCGCGGGTGTTGCTCTCCTCGGCGACGAACGCGGGCACCTGGACCGGGTCGCGGCGTTCCAGGGGGCCGTCGGCGCCGCCGAGCATCCAGCCCGCGGCGACCAGCAGCGGGCCCGCGGCCGAGGCGAAGGCGATGAGGGCGGCGACCGGCTGCCGCCAGCCGAAGCTCTGTTCGGCGACACGCGTGCGTGCGCCGTCGGCGCCCAGGAGGGCGGCGGCGAGCAGGCCGATGCCGTAGACGAGGGTGGCGGGGCCGGCCCAGGCGGAGGTGTTGGACAGGACCGCGAAGACGAGGCCGACCAGGGCGACCGCCCAGGCCGTCCAGATGCCGGACTGGCGTTCCGTGCGCAGCAGGGCGGCCAGGGCGGCCAGGACGACGCCGATGAGCATCAGGCCGCTGACCGTGCCGGGACCGCCGGGGCTGATGCCGAGCAGGTCGGTCGCGGAGGCGGCCGAGGGGCCGTACTCCAGGCCGGCTTCGGTGAAGAAGCCGAACGGGAGCAGCGACAGCGACCAGGGCGCGAGGACCAGCAGGGGGGTGCCGAGCTGGACGAGGAAGCGCAGGCCGTGGGCGGGGATGTCGGAGCGGCGCACGGCGAGGACGCCGAGCCCGAGGACCAGCGCGATGGGCCAGACGATCGGCGTGAAGGCGGTGGTGAGCGTCAGCAGCAGGGCGTACGCCCAGGTGGCGCGCCAGCTGCCGCGTGCGCCGGAGGGGTGGGAGAGGCCGCTCGCGGCGATGCCCGCGCGGGCGATCAGCGGCAGCAGGACGGCCAGGACGGCGGTGCCGATGCGGCCGCCCGCGAGGGCGCCGGTGGCGGCGGGCAGGAAGGCGTAGACGACGGCGCCCCACGCGCGCAGCAGGCTCGACCCGATGAGCGGGCGGGAGGCGAAGTAGGCGGTGAGGCCCGCCAGCGGGACCGAGCAGACCAGCAGCACGGTGACGGCGAGGCCGGTCGAACCGAACAGCAGGGAGGCGAGCAGGGCGACGACCGCGAGGTACGGCGGGGCGGACGAGGTGCCGCCGGCGCCGACCGGGTGCCAGGCGTCGAGATGGCGCGACCACAGCTCGGCGGCGTCGGCCGGGGCGGGCAGCATGGCCCCCCCGGTGAGGGCGCCGCCGCCCAGGAGGTTGCGGCAGGCGACCAGGGAGACCAGCAGCAGCACCAGGAAGAGCACCGGGCCGGGTTTGCGGGCGATGCGCTTGAGGCGGGCGAACTGTTCGATCTCGAGGAAGTCGGCGTCGTCGCCGCCGGGTCCCGACTCGACGGCGCCGCCGTGCCGGCCGGCTCCGGTCGTGGTCTCGGTGTCGGTGGCGCCGAAGAGGTCGCCCGCGGCCTGTTCGACGGTGGCCCGCACGGTCGCGCCGGGCGGCGGGAACAGCGGGCGCAGTTCGTCCTTGTCGATCCGGGGGGTGCCGCGCAGGCGTCGTCCGGCGACGATCCGCTCGGGCCGCAGCAGGGTGCCCAGCAGGCCGCGGATCTCGTCGAGAGCCTGTCCGGGGACCTTGCCGACGAGGTTGGCGACGGTCCTCAGGAGGGTGCCGACGACCAGGCGGACCAGGATCCAGGGCAGCAGGGCCGTACGGCTGTTGACGAGGAGGGTGTAGACGGCGCCGGCCTTGTCGACCTTGTGGGGGGAGGCCGTGGTGCGGCCCGCGCAGTCGACGGCGCGCCGCTCGCGGGAGGCGGCCTCGGCGTGCCGGACGACGGCGTCGGGGGCGACGAGGACGCGGTGGCCGGCGGTGTGCGCCCGCCAGCACAGGTCGACGTCGTCGCGCATGAGGGGCAGGCGGCGGTCGAAGCCGCCGAGTTCCTCGAAGACGTCGCGGCGGACGAGCATGCCGGCGGTGGACACGGCCAGCACGGGGCGTACGTGGTCGTGCTGGCCCTGGTCCTGTTCGCGGCGGTCCAGGCCGGTCCAGCGGCGGCCGGAGTGGGCGATGGTGACGCCGACCTCGAGGAGCTGGCGGCGGTCGTACCAGCCGCGGAGCTTGGGGCCGACGACGGCGACGTCGTCACGGCCCAGTTCGTGTTCGTTCTCCACGACGCGCAGCAGTTCGGCCAGGGCGCCGGGTTCGGGCGCGCAGTCGTCGTGCAGCAGCCACAGCCACTGGACGGGTTCGCCGTGCGGGAGGTCGGGCAGGTCGTGGGCGTCGTCGCGCCAGGTGCGCGTGGCGGGGTCCCAGCTGCTCGGGCGCCTGAGGTACGGCAGTTCGTCGGGGGTCAGGAGCGGAGCGGTCCGGCTCGCCTCCTCGACGGCCTGGCCGAAACCGGTGCGGCGGGCGAGGTGCAGGACACGGTCGGCGCCGAGGGCGTCGGTGACCAGCTGGGCCGAGTCGTCCGCGCTGCCGGTGTCGGCGGCCACGACGGCTTGGACGGGACGCTCCTGGCCGAGCAGCCCGGCGAGCGCGTCGGGCAGCCAGCGGGCGCCGTCGTGGGAGACGAGGACCGCGGTCACCACGTGGCGCGGGAACTCAGGAGTGGCAGCGTCGCGTTGACCTGCCGTTTGGCTGTGCACGGACATCGAGGTACGGGCCCCGGTTCGGTGGACTGCGGTGGACGCCCGCGCCGCACGGGAGCGGCGGGGTGTCTCGGACGAGCGCCCACACTATCGGCTGGCCACGACGGCGGCCCGCCGCCTGTGGACAAGCCACCTGCGACGGGCCGTTCACGGCCTCGGACCGGGCCGCGCTCAGACGGCCGCCTTCTTCAGCCGGCGGCGCTCCCGCTCGGAGAGTCCGCCCCAGATGCCGAATCTCTCGTCGTTGGCAAGGGCGTACTCGAGGCATTCGGAGCGGACCTCGCAGGCGAGGCAGACCTTCTTGGCCTCGCGGGTGGAGCCGCCCTTCTCGGGGAAGAAGGACTCGGGGTCGGTCTGGGCGCACAGTGCGCGCTCCTGCCAGCCGAGTTCCTCGTCCGTGTCGTCGACGTCGACCAGCAGTTGCTGCACCAGCTCGGTCATGTGCGCCCCTCGCTCTGTCTTTCGCGTCCCCGTGACGTGGCCGTTACCGTTGTCGGCTGAACGACACGAGTGAAATTACAAGTGTGCTGCTCCGGGCGAGTCAAGCTGAGATCTGCTATTGGGCCCCTTATTCACTCTGCGGAACCAAGGCCATGCGGTAAGTGTTCAAATCGGCATAAACCTTGACACGCAGATGAGGCCCCGAAGGGCCTCCGCCCCGCACGGTCCCGTACGGGGAAGGACGCCCCGGGGAGCGATCTCGTTCCGACACGCGTCCGGAAGCGAACCGGATCACCGTCGGACGACGGGATCGCGACGGGTCCTCGCGCCCGGCTTGTGCGCCATGTGTCCCGGTGAGGGCATGCGCAAACCTTTCGCCTCGCAGCTGAACCTGATGAGGTGAAACGGTCTCGCCCGGCGGGTGCCGAGTTGACACCGATGGTGTGAGCCGCTGTCCTTGTGGGCATGCTCGCGAACTTGGCGCTCGCCTCGACCCGCACCGCCGGGTCCCACGGTGCTGCCCGGGCCCGCTGTAGCTGTTGTCGCTGTTCCAGCTGTTGAGCCCGTCCCTTCGCTCCGGCTGTCCCTGAGTCCGATCCGGACTCGGCTGCCTGTTCCACGCCCGCACCAGGGCACCCCTCTCGCCCGTGACCCGGGCGGACGGCACGTGACACCCAGCCCCCCGCCTCTTCTCCCGCCGAGGACCACCGCATCCCATGAACAGCGACAGCGACCTCCAGATCGCCGGCGACATCCTCGAAGTCCCCCACCTCCTCCAGGCCCCCCGCGAGCACCCGGCCACCGTCGCCGAGTTCGCGGGCCTGGCCCGGTCCGTCGCCGCCGACCGGTCCCAGTGGGAGCACCTCGTCCGGTACGACGCGACCAGCCGCTGGTACCACCGGCTGCGCACCGGCCCCGGCTACGAGGTGTGGCTGCTGTCCTGGGTGCCCGGACAGGGCACCGGACCGCACGACCACGGCCGTTCCTCCGGGGTGATGACCGTCCTGGAGGGCACGCTGACCGAGCGCACGGAGCGCGGCACGCGCACGTTGTCCGCGCCTCCGGCGGGGGCCGCCGCGCCCGGGCGGAGCCGGGAGTGGGGCAGGGTGTTCGCTCCGGGGTACGTCCACGAGGTGGTCAACGACACGCTGGAGCCGGCCGTGAGCCTGCACGTGTACTTCCCCGGTCTGACCGAGATGCCGATGCACGCGGCGCCGTACTGCGAGGGGCGTGCCGTCACCGTGTGACCCGCCGTCCGGTCACCGGGGGCGACGGGCGGCGGGCGTGTGACGGGTTGTCGCACCCGCCTGCAAGACTTGGCGCATGCGCATTGTGGTTCTGGCAGGCGGCATCGGTGGTGCCCGGTTCCTGCGCGGTCTGAAGAGGGCCGCGCCGGACGCGGACATCACGGTCATCGGCAACATCGGGGACGACATCCACCTCTTCGGGCTGAAGGTCTGCCCGGACCTCGACACGGTGATGTACACGCTCGGCGGCGGCATCGACGAGGAGGAGGGCTGGGGGCGGGCCGACGAGACGTTCCGCGTCAAGGAGGAGCTCGCGGCCTACGGCGTGGGACCCGAGTGGTTCGGGCTGGGCGACCGGGACTTCGCGACGCACATCGTGCGGACGCAGATGATCGGTGCCGGGTACCCGCTCAGCGCGGTCACCGAGGCGCTCTGCGACCGGTGGAAGCCGGGCGTTCGGCTGATCCCGATGAGCGACGACCGCGTCGAGACGCACGTCGCCGTCGAGGTGGACGGCGAGCGCCGGGCCGTCCACTTCCAGGAGTACTGGGTGCGGCTGCGGGCGTCGGTGCCGGCCGAGGCGATCGTGCCGGTCGGCGCCGAGCAGGCGAAGCCCGCGCCCGGGGTGCTGGAGGCGATCGCCGGGGCGGACGTCGTCCTCTTCCCGCCGTCGAACCCGGTCGTGTCCGTCGGCACGATCCTCGCCGTGCCCGGCATCCGCGAGGCGATCGCCGGGGCCGGGGTGCCGGTGGTGGGCCTCTCCCCCATCGTCGGGGACGCGCCGGTGCGCGGGATGGCCGACAAGGTGCTGGCGGCGGTCGGTGTGGAGTCGACGGCCGCCGCGGTCGCCGAGCACTACGGCTCGGGGCTGCTGGACGGCTGGCTCGTGGACACCGTCGACGCGGCTTCCGTGGAGCGGGTCGAGGCCGCCGGGATCCGCTGCCGGGCCGTCCCGCTGATGATGACGGACCTCGACGCGAGCGCGCGGATGGCCTCGGAGGCGCTGGCGCTGGCGGAGGAGGTGCGGGGCGCGTGAGCACGGAGACCGGTTACCGGGTCTGGGCCGTGGGCGGGCTGCCCGAGGTGCGGGCGGGCGACGACCTCGCCAAGCTGATCGCCGCCGCCGAGCCGGGGCTCGTCGACGGGGACGTCGTGCTGGTGACCTCGAAGATCGTGTCCAAGGCGGAGGGACGCGTCGTCCGGGCGGACGACCGGGAGGCCGCGATCGACGCGGAGACCGTGCGGGTCGTGGCCCGCCGCGGGGCGCTGCGGATCGTCGAGAACCGGCAGGGCCTGGTCATGGCGGCGGCCGGCGTCGACGCCTCCAACACCCCGGCGGGGACCGTGCTGTTGCTGCCCGAGGACCCGGACGCCTCCGCGCGCGCGATCCGCGACGGGCTGCGCGACACGCTCGGCGTCGACGTCGGCGTCCTCGTCACCGACACCTTCGGGCGGCCCTGGCGCGCGGGACTCACCGACGTGGCGATCGGCGCCGCGGGCGTCCGCGTGCTGGACGACCTGCGGGGCGGCACGGACGCGTACGGCAACCCGCTCGGCGCCACCGTCGTCGCCACGGCGGACGAGCTGGCCGCCGCGGGCGACCTGGTGAAGGGGAAGGCCGCGGGGCTGCCCGTGGCCGTGGTGCGGGGTCTGCCCCGGGTGGTGGCCGACGGCGACGGGGAGGGCGCCCGCGCCATGGTGCGCGGCGCGCGCGACGACATGTTCCGGCTCGGGACGTCCGAGGCCGTACGACTGGCGGTCACCCAGCGGCGGACCGTGCGCTCCTTCACCGACGAGCCGGTCGATCCCGGCGCGGTGCGGCGGGCCGTGGCCGCCGCCCTGACGGCGCCGGCGCCGCACCACACGACGCCCTGGCGGTTCGTGCTCCTGGAGTCGGCGGGGTCGCGGGTGCGGCTGCTGGACGCCATGCGGGACGCGTGGATCGAGGACCTGCGGCGGGACGGCAGGTCCGAGGAGTCGATCGCCAAGCGGGTGCGGCGCGGGGACGTCCTGCGCAACGCTCCCTGTCTGGTCGTGCCGTGCCTGGTGACGGACGGCTCGCACACCTACGGCGACGCGCGGCGGGACGCGGCCGAGCGGGAGATGTTCGTCGTCGCGACCGGTGCCGGGGTGCAGAACTTCCTCGTCGCGCTGGCCGGGGAGCGGCTGGGGTCCGCGTGGGTGTCGTCGACCATGTTCTGCCGGGACGTGGTGCGCGAGGTGCTGGAGCTGCCCGGGGACTGGGACCCGATGGGGGCGGTGGCGGTCGGGCATCCGGCGGAGGAGCCGAAGGCCCGGCCCGCGCGGGAGGTCGCCGGCTTCGTGGAGGTGCGGTGACCTCCGGGCGGCCGTGCGCCTACGCTCGTAGGTCACCGGTCGTCCCGTGGCGCGGACCCGCCCGGTCCGCCCGCCCGACCCCGCCCAGCTAGGACCTCACCCGTGGCAGGACGCTTCGATCCCCGGCCCGCGCTCCCCCGCGGCCCGAGGGGCGTGGGAGGGGCCGCCGCGGCCGTGCGCCGCGGGCCCGTGGGCGTGGGCGCCGCGGCACCTCGGCAGGCTTCCTCGGCGGGGCGGGTGCGGACCTGGGTGCCTGACGGGCCGCTCGATCTCGGGCTGGTGCTGGGGCCGCTGCGACGCGGGCCGGCGGACCCGACGTTCCGGGCGATGCCCGACGGGTCGGTGTGGCGGGCCAGTCTGACCCCCTGCGGGCCGGGGACGCTGCGGGTCTCGGTGGTGCCCGGTGAGGGCGCGGTGCGCGGGCAGGCCTGGGGGCCGGGGGCCGAGTGGCTGCTGGAGCGGTTGCCCGAGCTGCTCGGGGCCGCGGACGACCCCGCCGCCTTCGTGCCCCGGCACCGGCTGGTGGCGGCGGCCCGGCACCGGCGGCCGGGGCTGCGGCTGCTGCGGACCGGGCTGGTGCTGGAGTCGTTGATCCCGTCGGTCCTGGAGCAGAAGTTCACGACGGTCGAGGCGTACCGGGCGTGGCGGACGCTGGTGCGCGGGTTCGGCGAGCCGGCGCCCGGGCCCGCGGCGGGCGGGCGGCTGTGGGTGATGCCGGCGCCCCGGACCTGGGCGCTGATCCCCTCGTGGGAGTGGCACCGGGCCGGGGTCGACGACAAGCGGGCCTCGACGGTGCTGCGCGCCGTGCGGGTCGCCGGGCGGCTGGAGGAGGCGGTGCGGATGCCGCCGGCCCAGGCGCAGGCCCGGCTGGAGGCCGTGCCGGGGATCGGACCGTGGACGTCCGCGGAGGTCGTGCAGCGCAGCCACGGGGCGGCGGACGCGGTGACCGTGGGGGATCTGCACCTGCCGGGGATCGTGGGGTGGGCGCTGGCGCGGGACCGGTCCGCGGACGACGCGGCGATGCTGGCGCTGCTGGAGCCGTACGCGGGGCAGCGGCACCGGGCCGCGCGGTTGATCCTGCTGAGCGGGAGCACTCCCGAACGGCGGGGCCCCCGCAGACCGGTGGGGGACATCAAGGGACTGTGAGGCGGCGGCGGGGGACTCCGAGGAGGCGGGTTCCCCGGGGTCTTCGGCCCCGCAGGCTCCTCTTCCCCGTCCCCTCCCCCCTCCTTCCCTTTCCTCTCCCGGACCGGACGGACCGGACGGGCGGAGGGCCTACCGGTCCGAGGAGAACCTCAGGGCGGCCGCCGGGATGCGCGCGTCGCACCACACCCTCACCCCGTCCCGGAGTTCGTTGTCGGCGCCGACCACCGCGCCGTCGCCGACGACCGCGCCGGTGAGGACGGAGCGTTCGCCCACACGGGCCCGGTTGCCGATGAGGGAGTCGGTGATGACCGCGCCGGGTTCGATCACCGCGCCGGGCAGGATCGTCGAGCCGAAGACGCGCGCGCCCTCCGCGACGAAGGCGCCCTCGCCGACCACCGTGCCGCCGGTCAGCTTGGCGTCGGGCGCGACCGTGGCCGTCGGCAGGATGAGACGGTCGCCGCAGCGGCCGGGGACCGCGGGCGACGGGGCGCGGCCGAGGACCAGGTCCGCCGAGCCCCGGACGAAGGCCGCCGGGGTGCCGAGGTCCAGCCAGTACGTGGAGTCGACCATCCCCTGCAGGTGGGCGCCGGCGGCCAGGAGGCCGGGGAACGTCTCGCGCTCCACCGAGACCGGGCGGCCGGCCGGGATCGTGTCGATGACCGAGCGGCGGAAGACGTAGGCGCCCGCGTTGATCTGGTCGGTGACGATCTCCTCGGGACTCTGGGGCTTCTCCAGGAAGGCCAGGACCCTTCCGGTGCCGTCCGTCGGGACCAGGCCGTACGCCCGGGGGTCCGTCACCTTCGTCAGGTGCAGCGAGACGTCCGCCGCCGTCTCCTCGTGGGTGGCCACCAGCCGTCCGATGTCCAGGCCGGTGAGGATGTCCCCGTTGAAGACCAGCACCGGGTCGTCGGGGCCCGAGCGGAGCCGGGACGCGACGTTGCGGAGGGCGCCGCCGGTACCGAGGGGCTCCTCCTCGGTGACGTACTCGATGTGCAGGCCCAGCGACGAGCCGTCGCCGAAGTACGGCTCGAAGACCTCGGCCAGATAGCTCGTCGCGAGGACGACGTGATCCACGCCCGCCGCCCTCGCCCGCGCCAGCTGGTGCGTGAGGAAGGGCACCCCCGCCGCCCTGACCATGGGCTTGGGCGTGTGCACCGTGAGCGGGCGCAGCCGGGTGCCCTTGCCGCCGACCAGGAGGATCGCTTCTGTCACCTTCGTCTCTGCTTCCTGCCGGGACCGGCCGAACTGTCTTTCGGCCGGCCAGTGTATGCAGACCGTCGTGCGGCGGCTCCGACGGCCGTGCGGTGTTCCGTGCCCGTTTCCCCGACGGCTGTGGAACGTGTCCTCGTCGGACGTGTCCTCGTCCCGCCGGAACCCCGGCGGGGCTCGCGCCGGCCGCCGGGGTTCCGGTTCCGCGGCGTCAGCGGCCCTGGTAGCCGGCCGCGGTCGTACGGGCCGAGCCGAGCTTGCCGTAGAGCTGCCGTCCCGGGCATTCCGTGGCGAAGCCGTCCCGGTGGCCGGAGATCACGTTCAGCCGCACGTTCTTGCCTTTTCCGTAGAGGTTGCCGCCGCCGGACTTCAGGTAGGTCTTTCCGTTCGGATCGGCGCCGAACAGGCCCAGCTTCCACGCCGTCAGGCGGGCGATGCCCTTGACCGCCGCGGCGGACGGCTTGGTGGACGTGAACGTGCCGAGGACGGCGACCCCCATGCTGTTGCTGTTGAAGCCGAGGGTGTGGGCGCCCAGGACCGGCTTCGCCACGCCCCCCGCGCGGCCCTCGTAGATGGTGCCGCACTTGTCGACGAGGAAGTTGTAGCCGATGTCCCGCCAGCCCATGCTCTTGACGTGGTACCGGTAGATGCCGCGGATGAGGGACGGGACCTGTGAGCACGTGTAGGTGTTCCCCGAGGCCGTGTGGTGCACGAAGGCGGCCTTGACCTTCGTCGTGTACACGAAGCTCTTCTCCCGCAGCTTCTCGTCGGCGCCCCAGCCGCGGCGGGTGACGATGCCGGGACGGGGGCCGATGTAGGGCTTCGCGCGCTGAGCGGCCGTCAGTTCGCCGGAGCGGAGGGCGAGGAGTTCGCGTCGGGTGTCCGCGAGGTCGAGGGCGGGGATCCCGGTGGCGCCGGGCGGGGTGAGGGCGGCGTCGGCGGCGGAGGCCTCCGCCGACCCGGCCGTCGTGCCGGCGGCCGGGTCCGCCGCCGCACCCGCCGCCGTGCCCGCCGGAACCTCGGCCGCGGCCCGGCCGCGGCGCGGTTCCGCGGGGGCGGGGTCGGTGGCGGTGCCGGGATCGACGAGTTCCAGGCGCATCCCCGCAGGGAGCCCGAGGGGCGAGGACACGGTGCGGGAGCCGCCCGCGGTCTCCTCCGTGCGCCGTTCGGCGTCCGGGCTGACCCGGACCTCGACGCCGTCCGACTCCCCCACCCACAGCGGGGCGGTGGCGCCGCGGACGTGGCCCGAGGCGCGTTCGGGGGTGTCGGGGTCGGCGCCGTGGTCGGCGTTGTGCGTCTCGACGTCCTGCCAGCCGGACCAGGTTCCGGTGCCGGCGGCGCGCGTACGGACCTGGACGCGGCCGTGCAGTTCGGCGTCCGGGTCGTCCCAGACGACGCCGAGGAGGGAGAAGGACCGTACGTCGCGGGGTGGCAGGCCCTGTTCGGCTCCGGTGCCGCCGGTGGCACGGTCGCGGGCGAGGGGGGTCAGGGGCAGCGACCGGGTGCTGCCGGCGAGCGGGGCGGCGGGGCCGGCGGGCCGGGCCGCGGCGGACGCCGCCTGTGCGGCCGGCACCGAACGCGCCGTCACCGCGGAGGCGGGGGGCGTCAACGGGAGGGCGAGTGCGGCCGCACAGGTGACGCCGATCGGGGAAGCAAGCAGTCCACGCATGCCACCGATCCTGGACATAGCCGTACTTTTCTGTCCATCGGGGTCTTGACGGGGCGTCGGGAGGCGTTCGGCCGAACCGGTGGCCCGGCGGCGGGCGTTCGCCCGGGGGACGCGCGTACGCTGACGCGGGTGAACGCCACTGACCGCACCCCCGCCGACCTGCTGCGTTCCGCGCTCGCCGCGGATCCCGCCCGCCCCCTGGTGACCTTCTACGACGACACCACGGGCGAACGGGTGGAATTGTCTGTGGCCACCTTCGCCAATTGGGTGGCCAAGACCGCCAACCTCCTCCAGGACGGGCTGTCCGCCGAACCCGGCGACCGCGTCGCGCTGCTGCTGCCCGCGCACTGGCAGACGGCGGTGTGGCTGGTGGCGTGCTCCTCGGTCGGGGTCGTCGCGGACGTGGCCGGGGATCCGGCCCGCGCGGACTTCGTCGTGGCCGGTCCCGGCCTGTTCGAGGCGGGGCTGGCGTGCCCGGGTGAGCGGTACGCGCTGTCGCTGGCGCCGCTGGGCCGCCGGTTCGTCCCGGCGCCGCCGCAGGGGTACGCCGACTACGCGGTGGACGTCCCGGCCCACGGCGACCGTTTCGCGCCGTACGCGCCCGTCGATCCCGAGGAGCCCGCGCTGATCGTGGCCGGCGCCGAGTACACGGGCGCGGAGCTGGTGGAGCGCGCCCGCGCCGACGCGCCGGCCCTCGGCCTCACCGGCCCCGGCTCCCGCCTCCTGTCGGGCCTGCCGTACGACACCTGGGAGGGCCTCAGCGCCGGCCTGTACGCCCCCCTGGCCACCGGCGGCTCGGTCGTCCTGTGCCGGAACCTGGCCGAGGCGTCGCAGGAGACCCTGACCCGGCGCATCGACAGCGAACGGGTGACGGCCACGGCCAGGTAGCCGCGACCGGACAGCCGCGGCCGGACGGTCACGGCCCGGCGGCCGCGGCCCGGCGGCCGAGTCGCTCGCGTGGAGCCTCCCCGGGCGGGCGGCCCACCGGCCGCCCGCCCTCCCCGTCCCGTCACCCCTTCGGCGCACCCCCGACCGCGCCCCGCCTCCGTCCGCGGCATCGTCGTAGGCACTGCACGGCGTTTTCGTACGGTGAACGGGAGGGCGGGTGCCGGCGTGAGCGGGAGTGAGGGCTCGGCGGGACCCCTGGGACCGGAGGGCGGGGCGGCCCGGCAGCTCGGCCCGGGGAGCGGGGCGTCCGCTCTCGGCGTGGGGCTCGCGCGGCGGCGCCGGCGGCGGTGGGCGAAGGCCGGGCTGGGGACGGTGGCCCTGCTGGTGGTGGGGGCCGGGGTGGCCGGGTGGGTGATGTACGCCAGGCTCGACGCGAACATCACGCCGGACGAGGCGGCCGCGGCGGAGCTGTCGCGGTACGCCGAGGAGCGGCCGACCGCCCTGGTCGAGGACGCGCAGAACGTGCTGCTGATCGGTTCGGACTCGCGCGCGGGGGACGGCAACGGCGCGTACGGGCGGGACTCGGGGACCGAGCGCTCGGACACGACGATCCTGCTGCACCTGTCCGCCGGGCGGCGCGGCGCGACCGCCGTGTCGATACCCCGCGACCTCATGGTGGACGTGCCGGCCTGCCGGCGGCCGGACGGCTCCCGGTCCGCGCCGATGTTCGCGATGTTCAACCACTCCTTCCAGACCGGTGGTTCGGCCTGCACGATCCGGACGGTGGAGAAACTGACGGACATCAGGATCGACCACCACGTCGTCGTCGACTTCCACGGCTTCAAGAGGATGGTCGACGCCCTGGACGGCGTCGAGGTGTGCCTGAAGGAGCCGGTCCGCGACGAGGCGGCCAGGCTGCGGCTGCCCGCGGGGCGGGTGACGCTCGACGGCGAGCAGGCCCTCGGCTACGTCCGCGCCCGCAAGTCCCTCGGCGACGGCAGCGACACCGACCGGATGGACCGGCAGCAGCGCTTCCTCGGCGCGCTCGTCGACAAGGCGCAGAGCAACGACGTCCTGCTGAATCCGGTGAAGCTGTACCCGGTGCTGGACGCGGCCACGTCCTCGCTCACCACCGACCCGGCCCTGGCGAGCCTGCGCGGCCTGTACGACCTCGTGCGCGGTCTGCGCGACATCCCCACCGCGCAGGTGCGCTTCCTGACCGTTCCGCGGGAGCCGTACGTCCACGACGCCGATCGCGATCAGCTCGTGGAGCCCGCCGCGAGGAAACTCTTCGAGCGGCTGAGGACGGACGCACCCGTCTCCGTCACCGAAAGGAAGCCGGGAATTCCCACCCCTTCGCAGTCGTCCGGTCACGACGGGTACACGTCGCCGAGTCCCGCCGAACCGACTTTCCGGGGAAACACGGCCGGCGATCACACCTGCACGTGAGCCGCGCGCACGGCCTCGGGTAAAGCGCTTCCCAAACAGGCCGGCCACGACGAACTCCAGTTCAAGGAAATAGCCTGTATTGCCCGGTTGTAGGGACGTGGAATTTGTCACCGTCGTCGCTGTGCGCGGAACTTGGCGGATAGTGTGAGCGATCCGGTGCACCGGCCTGAGGACCGTTCTGGGGTCGAGCACTGTGTGACCGAGACCCGAGCGCCTTGGAGGGGGAAAGGCGCCGCGTGGCCCCGACGGAGGATTCGGACAACCGTGGACGCGCAAGGCCGTGGGCGGGCGGACAACATCGACCCCGCAGACCAGTGGGTGCTCAATCCGGACACCGGCGAATACGAACTGCGACTGGCCCCTTCCGCACCGCAGTCGGCGGTGCCAGGACCCCGTAGGCGTCGCGCCCGTGCGGCGGACGACGGGCCGGACCCCGCGCCCGCCTCCGGGAGCCGTACGACGGCTCCGGAACGGGAGACTCCGCAACGGGACGCTCCGAAAGGCCCGGAGGTTCCGGAGCCGCGCCGCCGGCGGGGCGTGCCGGAGGAGCCGTCGCCGGGCAGGCGCGGGCGCCGGCCGGCCAAGAAGTCGACCAAGAAGACGAAGACGAAGAAGGTCCTGCTGTGGACCGGCGGGACCATGGCCTTCGTCCTGGTGGGCACCGCCGGTGCGGCGTACCTCTACCTCGAGCACCTCAACGACAACATCACCTCCGTCTCCGACGACGGCGCGAGCACCGGTGGCTTCAGCAAGGACAAGGCGATCAACATCCTGCTGATCGGCACCGACAAGCGCACCGGCGCGGGCAACGCGGGCTACGGCGACTCCGGCAGCCCGGGCCACGCCGACACCACGATCCTGCTGCACGTCTCCAAGGACCGGACGAACGCGACCGCGCTGAGCATCCCGCGCGACCTGATCGTGGACGTCCCGGACTGCCCGACCGAGCAGGAGGACGGCAGCAGCAAGGTCATCAAGGGCACCGCAGGCGTCCGCTTCAACACCAGCCTGGGCCAGGACGGCCGTACGCCGAGCTGCACCGTGCGCACGGTGACCGAGCTGACCGGCGTCCAGGCGGACAATTTCATGGTGGCCGACTTCAACGCGGTCAAGACGCTGACGACGGCGGTCGACGGGGTCGAGGTGTGCCTGGCCAAGGACATCGACGACCCGGACTCGCACCTGAAGCTGTCGGAGGGCACGCACACCATCCAGGGCGAGGAGGCGCTGGCGTTCCTGCGCACCCGGCACTCGGTGGGCTTCGGCGGCGACCTGAGCCGGATCGGGATCCAGCAGCAGTTCCTCGGCTCGCTGATGCGCAAGCTGAAGTCGAACGACACGCTCACCAGCCCCACCAAGATGATCAAGCTGGCGGAGGCGGGGACGGAGGCGCTCACCGTCGACTCCCAGCTGGACAGCATCTCCAAGCTGAAGGACCTCGGTCTGGAGCTGGGCAAGCTCAACACCAAGAACCTGACCTTCACCACCGTGCCCGTCGTCGACAACCCGGCCGAGAAGGTCAAGGCCACGGTCGTCCTGAACGCCTCGACCGCGCCCGCCGTCTTCCGGATGATCCAGGACGACGTCTCCTTCACCGAGGTGAAGGAGCAGGCGAAGGCGTCGAAGGACGCGGCGGCCGCGGCCGCGGCGGCCCGGCTCAAGGGCACCCAGTCCGCGGCCTCCGAGGTACGGGTGCGGGTGATGAACGGCGGCGCCGAGGCCGGCAGCGCACAGGCCACTCTCAGCTGGCTGCAGAACGATGAGGGCGTGACGAAGTCCGAGAACGCGGGCAACGCGCCCGCGGCGCTCAGCAGGACGACGCTCGAGTACGCGCCGGAACAGGCCGACCAGGCACGCAAGCTCGCCGCCGTCATGGGGCTGCCGGGGACCGCGCTGAAGCCGGGCGAGAGCGTCACCAACGCCCAGGGTCTGCCGACGATGACGCTGACGCTGGGCAAGGACTTCAAGGGCGCGGGCGTCTCGCTCACGGCTCCGACGACCGTGCCGGACACGGTCGACAAGTCCACGGCGGACAAGGTCCAGTGCGCCAAGTAGGTAACCCTACGGGCCCGTCGAGCGTCTGACTTGACGCGGGACGGGCCCGTGTCATGTCAGGCGCACGGCGGGGAGGGGCAGGGCCAGTGGGGCGTAGCACTGTACGGGGGACGGTTCCCGGGACCGGGGACACCACGTCCGCGGCGGCGGACGACGGGACGGCGGCCGAGGACGACGGGACGACGGCGGACGACGCGACGGCGGCCGAGGGCGGCGGCGCGGGGGACGGTGCCCGGGAGGACGGCGGCGCGGACGCGGCCGGTGACGGCGGGCGGGCCGGCCACGGCACCGGTCGCAGAGGGCGCAGACGGCGCGTGCTGCGCTGGTCGGCGACCCTGCTCACCCTGGTCATATTGGGCGGCGCGGGGGCCGGATACCTCTACTACGAGCATCTCAACGCCAACATCAAGAGCGACGCGCTGAACCTGGGCGACGCCAAGGACCGGGCGGCGGACACCAAGGCCAACGAGGCCGGGCAGAAGGCGCTGAACATCCTGCTGATCGGTTCCGACGCGCGGGACACCGCGGAGAACCAGAAGCTCGGCGGAGCCCGGGACACCTTCAACGGCACCCCTCTCGCCGACGTCCAGATGCTGCTGCACGTGTCCGCGGACCGCAGCAACATGTCGGTGGTGAGCATGCCGCGCGACACCCTGCTCGACATCCCCAGGTGCACCGACCCGGACACCGGCGAGGTGTACCGGTCGCTCACCCGGGAGATCACCAACTCCTCGCTGGGGCGCGGTGGTCCGGGGTGCACGGTGGCCACCTGGGAGAAGCTCACCGACATCCACGTCGACCACTTCATGATGATCGACTTCGCCGGCGTGGTCTCGATGGCGGACGCGATCGGCGGCGTCCCGGTGTGCGTGGACGCCAACGTCCACTCGCACACCAGCACCGGCAAGGGCTCCGGCCTGAAGCTGGCGGAGGGCACCCACGACATCAAGGGCGAGCAGGCCCTGCAGTGGCTGCGCACCCGTTACGGCTTCGAGGACGACACCGACCTGGCGCGCGCCAAGGCGCAGCACATGTACATGAACTCGATGGTCCGTCAGCTGCGCTCGGAGGCGAAGCTGACCAACCCCAACGGACTGCGCAAGCTCGCCGAGGCGGCCACGCAGGCGATCACCGTCGACGACGGTCTGGACAGCATCAAGAAGATGTACGACCTGGCGACCGAGCTGCAGAAGGTGCCCACCGAGCGCATCACCATGACGACGATGCCCAACCGGTACGACACCGCGCAGCCCGGCCGGGTGGTGCCCACCGAGGACGCCGAGAAGCTGTTCCGGCTGGTGCGCGAGGACATCGCCCTGGACGGCAAGGACGCCGCGAAGGCCACCGCGAGCCCGTCCCCGACGATCACGGACGCGGCCGCCGCGGACGCCGAGATCGCCGTGCGGGTCCACAACGGCACATACACCGACACGCTGGGCGCGGCCCGCGGACGGGCGGCCGCGGTGACGGAGCTGCTGGTCGGCAAGGGCTTCACCGGGGCCAGGGCGGACACCTCGCCGGCCACCCCCGAGAAGACCACGGTGGTCCGCTACCCGAGCGCCGACCTCCAGGCCGACGCCCTGCGGGTGGCGAAGGTCCTGGGCGTCCCGGCGGGCCAGGTGAAGCGGTCCACCGAGGTCTCCGGCGTCACCCTCCTCGTGGGCGCGGACTGGCGTTCGGGCACGGCGTACAAGGCGCCGGTGCAGGACGACAGGACGCCCGCCTCGGCGGAGACGATGAACGCCGCCGACACCGGCCAGTGCATGCACGTGGACCCGGCCTACAGCTGGTAGACCGGGCCCACCGGCCGCCGCGCGGTGCTCAGTTCGCGCTGAGGACCGCGGGGCGGCGGGAGGCGATGACCTTCTTCGCCAGCGACTTCGGGCTGGTCAGGAAGCCGAATCCCCACGACATGTGCATGGTGGCGAGGGCCACCGGGATCCGCAGGCGGGCCTTGAGCGGCAGGCCCTTGCCGGCCGGCAGCGAGCCGAGGGCGATCGCCGCCAGGTAGCCGCCCGGGACCAGGAAGCCGAGCGGGGTGAGGGCGGCGCCGACCAGGGTCCCGGCCGCGATCGCGCACACCGCGGTCGGCGGGGCGAGATAGCGCAGGTTGATGGAGCCCTCGTGGTAGCGGGCGACGACGTGCCGCCAACGGCCGTAGTCCTTGTACTGCTTGGCGAGCGCCCTGACGCTGGGCCGCGGGCGGTAGGACACCTTCAGCTCGGGCGAGAACCAGATCAGTCCGCCGGCCTCACGGATGCGGAAGTTCAGCTCCCAGTCCTGGGCGCGGATGAACTCCTCGTTGTAGCCGCCCTGTCGCTCCAGGGCCTCGCGCCGGAAGACACCGAGGTAGACGGTCTCGGCCGGGCCGGCCTGTCCCCCGGTGTGGAAGGCGGCGTTGCCGACCCCGATCTTCGAGGTCATCGCGGCGGCGACCGCGTGCTCCCAGTCGTTCTCGCCCTCGGCGTGCATGATGCCGCCGACGTTCTGCGCGCCGGTCTCCTCCAGGAGCCGTACGGCGGTGGCGATGTAGTTCGGCGAGAGCATGCCGTGCCCGTCGACGCGGACGACGACCGGATGGCGCGAGGCCTTGATCGCGGCGTTCAGGGCGGCGGGCGTGCGGCCCGTCGGGTTCGGGACGGTGTGGACGCGCTTGTTCCCGTCGGCCGCGGTTTCCGCGACGAGTTCGGCGGCGATCTCGTCCGTGCGGTCCGTCGACGGACCGAGGGCGATCACGACCTCCATCTCGCCTGCGTACTCCTGCGCGAGGATCGCTTGGACCGCTCCGCGCAGATGCCGCTCCTCGTTGAGGACGGGCATGATGACGGACACGGCGGGGAGCTGCACGTCGGACTTCGCGTTCATAGGAGCATCACGTTACCGCGAACGGGGGACACGGGTGCGCGCCGCCGGGTGCCTGCGGCGGGCGGCGGCGCGCACCGGCCTACGGTGCTCACGGCTCCCTCGTACGCCGCGTACGGCCGTCGCCCGGAGGTGACCCGCTTGTCCCCCACCCCGCCCCGGTCCCCCGCCTCCCGGCCGGAGCGCCGCCCGCGGCGCCGGCCGGCCCGCCCCGTGCCGAGGAGACGCCCCCGCTGGGCCGTGCGGGCGACCATGACGCTCTCGGTCGTCGTGCTGGCCTCTGCCGGGATCGGCCACTCCCTGGTCGGCGGACTCGACTCCGGGATCGCGCGCGTCGACCCCTTCCGGGACATGAAGAACCGCCCGCCGGCCGGTCACGGCATGAACGTGCTGATGGTCGGCACCGACGGCCGCGACCGGATCACCGAGGCCGAACGGCGGCGGTACCGGCTCGGCGGCGCGCCCTGTCACTGCACCGACACGCTGATGATCCTGCACATCTCCCGGGACCGGGACCGGGCGAGCGTGGTGAGCCTGCCGCGCGACTCCTACGCCGAGACGCCCCCGCACACCGACCTGACCACCGGTGAGAAGCACCACAGTCATCCGATCAAGATCAACGCGGCCTACTCGGAGGGCGGGCCGCAGCTGACCGTGCGGACCGTCGAGCACATGACCCGCGTGAAGATCGACCACTACCTGGAGATCGACTTCACGAGCTTCATGAAGACCGTCGACGTCCTCGGCGGCGTGCGGATCTGCACGGCCCGGCGGCTGACCGACCCCTACACCGGCCTCGACCTCGCACCCGGCCGGCACACCCTGCGCGGCGGCGAGGCCCTCCAGTACGTCCGCTCCCGGCACTCCGACGCCTCCTCCGACCTCGGCCGGATGAGACGCCAGCAGCAGTTCCTGGCGGGGCTGGTGGACCGGGCGACCTCCTCCGGGATCCTGCTGAACCCGCTGAGGTTCCGCGACGTGACGCGGGCGGTGCTGGGCTCGGTGCGGGCCGACCGCGGCTTCGGCACGGACGAGCTGCTGGACCTCGGCCGGGCGATGCGCACCTTCTCCCCCTCCTCCTCGGAGTTCACGACCGTCCCCATCGGACGGATGGGGTACGCCGTGAAGGGCATCGGCTCGACCGTGAAGTGGGACCCGGTCCGCGCCGGGCGCCTCTTCAGGGCCCTGCGCGACGACAAGCCCCTCGCCACGGCGTCGCGCCCGCGCGAGCGGGCCGTGCACGTGGAGGTGGCCCCGCGGCAGATCCGCGTCCAGGTCGAGAACGGCACCCGCACGCCCGGCCTGGCCGGACGGGTCGACGCGGCCCTGCGCGCCGCCGGCTTCCGTACGACCGGACAGCCGGCCACGGCCCGCGACACCACGGTGCGCCGGACCGTCGTCTCCCACGACCCCCGCTGGGACCGCTCCGCGAAGTCCCTGGCCGCGGCCCTCCCCGGCAGCGTGCTGCGCCCGGTCCCGGGCCTCGGCCCCACGCTGAGGGTCACCACCGGCACGCAGGCCCACCACGTCCGCAGGGTCCGGGCGGACGCCCCGGACCGGAACGGGTCCGCGGTGGTCCGCGGCGACGAGGTGGGCTGCGTCTGAACGCCCGGCCCGCCGGGACGGGGCGGCGCCGGCCGGTGCGCCGGCCCGGGCCGTCCCGGCGGCTTCGGCCGTCTCGGCCGTCTCGGCCGTCTCGGCCGTCTCGGCCGTCTCAGTCCTCGAAGCCCTCCGCCGCCCGGCGCTCGCGGAGTTCCATGATGGCCCGGCGGCGGGACAGGCGGTGGGTGCGGCGGATCTGGGCCTCCTGGTGGCGGCGGCGGTCGCGGTCGGTCTCGGGGAGGACCGGGGGGACGCGGCGGGGCCTGCCGTCGGCGTCGACGGCGGCGAACACGAGGTAGGCGGAACCGACCTGGGTGGGCGGCGCGGACTCGTTCCAGCGTTCGGCCAGGACCCGGACGCCGACCTCCATGGAGGTCCGGCCGGTCCAGTTGACCTGGGCCTTCACATGGAGGAGATCACCGACGCGGACCGGCTCCAAAAACGCCATCTCGTCCATGGACGCGGTGACGGCGGGCCCGCCGGAGTGCCGGCCGGCCACCGCGCCCGCCGCGTCGTCGACGAGTTTCATGATCACGCCACCGTGCACCGTGCCCAGGAGGTTGGTGTCGTTGTGGCTCATGATGTGGCTGAGTGTGGTGCGCGACGCGGACGTGGGCTTACCCGGGATGTCCGAGGTGTCCGGGGTGCCCGAGTCCACTGGGGTGACCTGGTCTGTCATGACCTCCACCTTATGCCGAGGCGGACAAGCCGGGACTTTGTGTCAGGTTGGCAACAGCGGGGCGCTGATTCTCCGACGCCCCTGTAAGGCGCACAGCGCTTCCCGGCACACTGGGCCCATGAATGACTGGCCCGAGGGATGGTCCGACAACAACCGCGGCTCCGGGCGCGGCGCCGCCGGCGCGCAGCCCGAGAGCGCGCGCGTGATGCGACAGGTCCGCCGCGGTCCGGCCGCCCCGCCGCAGGGCGCCGGCGTCCCGCCGCAGCCGTCGTACGTCGACGGCCAGGGGTACGGCGACGGCGGCGGCGACTACACCAACGCCCGCAACACCGGGTACGACAGCGGTTACAGCACGGGCCAGGTCTACGGCGGCGGCGGATCCGACGGACCGGGCGGCACCGGTGCCCCGCGCCCCGCGCCCGACTGGCGCCGCCGGATCAAGTGGACCGCGATCAGCGTCGCGACCGTGCTGGTCGTCACGACCGTCGGCACGTACTTCTGGGCCGACTCCAAGCTCAAGCGCGAGGTCGACCTGTCGAAGGTCATCGACCGGCCCGACGGCGGCGAGGGCACCAACTTCCTCATCGTCGGCTCCGACAGCCGCGAGGGCATGTCCGCCGAGGAGAAGAAGGCGCTGCACACCGGCTCCGCCGAGGGCAAGCGCACCGACTCGATGATGATCCTGCACACCGGTTCCCACGGCGACACCCTGATCTCGCTGCCCCGCGACTCCGACGTGGAGATCCCGTCGTTCGTGGGCTCGGAGTCCGGCAAGCGCTACGAGGGCACGGGCCGGCACACCAAGCTGAACGCGGCGTACGCGACGGACGGCCCGGAACTGCTCGTGCGCACGGTCGAGTTCAACACCGGGCTGCGCATCGACCACTACGTGGAGATCGGCTTCGCCGGCTTCGCGAACATCGTGGACGCGGTCGGCGGCGTCGAGATCGACATCCCGCAGGACATCAAGGACACCAAGTCCGGCGCGGACTTCAAGAAGGGCAAGCAGACCCTGAACGGCGAGGAGTCCCTCGCCTTCGTCCGCACCCGGTACGCGCTCGCCGGTTCCGACCTGGACCGCACGAAGAACCAGCAGAAGTTCCTCGCGGCCCTGGCCAACCAGGTGGCCACGCCCGGCACGGTCCTCAACCCGTTCAAGCTGTACCCGACCATGAGCGCCGGCCTGGACACCCTGATCGTCGACAAGGACATGGGCCTGTACGACCTGGGGTCGATGTTCTTCGCGATGAAGGGCGTCAACGGCGGCGACGGCAAGTCGATGAACATGCCGATCTCGGGGTCCAGCGGCGGCAACCTCGTCTGGGACAAGGCGAAGGTGAAGCAGCTGGTGAGCCAGCTGAAGAACGACGAGAAGGTCACGGTGTCGGGTGGCTGACCGGTCCGTCGCGCGGCCCTTCGACGCGGTCCTGTGCGACGTCGACAACGTGATCCGGACCTTCGACTCCGCCCACCTGGAGGCGCTGGAACGGGTCGCGGGGATCGCGGAGGGCACCACCAAGAAGGTGGCGTTCTCGCCCGAGGTCGACGGACCGCTGCTGCTGGGGCGGATCACCGAGCAGGAGTGGGTGGCGTCCATCGCGGCCGGGCTGACCGGGCTGGTGGACGAGGAGACGGGCTGGGCGCTGGGCACCGCCCTGCTGGAGTCGCCCTTCCGGGCCGACGTGACGGTGCTGGAACTGCTGCGCCGGGCGCGGGTGCGGGTGCCGCTGGTCCTCGTCACCAACGCCACGCTCGGGCTGGAGCGCGACCTGGAGGCCATGGGCCTCACCGAGCTGGCCGACGAGGTCGTCAGCAGCGCCCGCGTCGGCCTCGTCAAGCCCGACCGCCGCATCCTCGAACTGGGCGCGGCCCGGGCGGGCGCACGGCCCGACCGCTGTCTGTTCGTGGACGACTCCGCGGAGAACGTCGAGGCGGCCGCCGCCCTCGGCATGACGGCCGTCCGCTTCCGCACGGCGGCCGACCTGGAGAGGGCCCTGGAACCGCTGTTCGCCTAGGGCCTCTCGTTTGGATCAGGCCGGGCTCCCGAGCGGTGCGCACACGGCTGTCGCCCCCGCCCGGAGGACGGGGGCGACAGCCGTACGGCGGGAGGGTGTCACGGCAGGTTGCGCGCCATCACGATCCGCTGCACTTGGTTCGTGCCTTCATAAATTTGAGTGATCTTGGCGTCGCGCATCATGCGCTCGACCGGGTAGTCGCGGGTGTAGCCGTAGCCGCCGAGGAGCTGGACGGCGTCGGTGGTGACCTCCATGGCGACGTCGGAGGCGAAGCACTTGGCCGCGGCGCCCTGGAAGGTGAGGTCGGAGTCGAGACGCTCGGACTTCGCCGCCGCCGCGTAGGTGAGCTGGCGGGCCGCCTCGATCTTCATGGCCATGTCGGCGAGCATGAACTGGATGCCCTGGAAGTCGGCGATCGCCTTGCCGAACTGCTTGCGCTCCTGGACGTAGCCCTTGGCGTAGTCGAAGGCGCCCTGCGCGACACCGAGGGCCTGGGCGGCGATGGTGATGCGGGTGTGGTCGAGGGTCTTCATCGCGGTGGCGAAGCCGGTGCCCTCCTCGCCGATCATGCGGTCGGCGGGGATGCGGACGTTGTCGAAGTAGACCTCGCGGGTCGGGGAGCCCTTGATGCCGAGCTTCTTCTCCGGGGCGCCGAAGGAGACGCCGTCGTCGGACTTCTCCACGACGAACGCCGAGATGCCCTTGGAGCGCTTGTCCGGGTCGGTGACGGCCATCACCGTGTAGTACTCGGAGACGCCCGCGTTGGTGATCCAGCGCTTGACGCCGTTGAGGATCCAGTGGTCACCGTCGCGCACGGCGCGGGTCTTCATGCCGGCCGCGTCCGAGCCGGCGTCGGGCTCGGAGAGGCAGTACGAGAACATCGCGTCGCCCTTGGCCAGCGGGGCCAGGTACTTCTTCTTCAGGTCCTCGGAGCCGGACAGGATCACCGGGAGCGAGCCGAGCTTGTTGACGGCCGGGATCAGCGAGGAGGACACGCAGGCGCGGGCCACCTCCTCGATGACGATGACCGTGGCGAGCGCGTCGGCGCCGGCGCCGCCGTACTCCTCGGGGACGTGCACCGCGTGCAGGTCGCTGGCGACCAGGGCGTCGAGGGCCTCCTGGGGGAAGCGGGCCTCCTCGTCGACCGCCGCGGCGTACGGCGCGATCTTCGCCTCGGCCAGCGAGCGGATGGCGTCCCGGAGCATGTCGTGCTCCTCGGACGGGCGGTACAGGTCGAAGTCAGCCGATCCGGCCAAGGTCTCTCACGCTCCAAGAACGCTGGGTGTGATCTCGCTAATTACCGTTAAGTAACTCAAATTTTAGAGGTCCGCCCACGACAGTGATACGTGAGCTTGGCGACAGGGTCCGCGCACCGGTGAACTGCCCGGTGAGGGGCGTCCGTACGCCCCGACTATGCTCGTGGCGCGCATCCGGTCCCCGCCCGACCCAGCCCAGGAGCACGCATGGCCCTCAGGATCACCGTGATCGGCACCGGTTATCTCGGTGCCACGCATGCCGCGGCCATGGCCGAACTGGGCTTCGAGGTGCTGGCGCTCGACGTCGTGCGCGAGAAGATCGAGATGCTGGAGCGGGGCGAGACCCCGATGTACGAGCCGGGCCTGGAGGAGCTGCTGCGGGCGCACGTCGCCGGGTTCGAGGGCTCCAGCGGGCGGCTGCGCTTCACCCAGGACTGGGCGGAGGTCGGCGCGTTCGGCGACGTCCACTTCGTGTGCGTGAACACCCCGCAGAAGCACGGCGAGTACGCCTGCGACATGTCGTACGTCGAGTCCGCGATCGCCTCGCTCGCCCCGCATCTGGAGCGGCCCGCGCTGGTGGTGGGCAAGTCGACCGTGCCGGTGGGCTCCGCGGACCGGCTGGCCCGCACGATCGCGGAACTGGCGCCGGCCGGCGAGGACGCGGAACTGGCGTGGAACCCGGAGTTCCTGCGCGAGGGCTTCGCCGTGCAGGACACCCTGCACCCGGACCGGATCGTGGTCGGGGTGCGCAGCGAGCGGGCCGAGCGGACACTGCGGGAGGTGTACGCGGGACCGGTCGGGGAGGGTTCGCCGTTCGTCGTCACGGACTTCCCGACGGCCGAGCTGGTGAAGACCTCCGCGAACTCCTTCCTCGCCACCAAGATCTCCTTCATCAACGCGATGGCCGAGGTGTGCGAGGCCGCCGGCGGTGACGTGGCCAAGCTGGCGGAGGCCATCGGGTACGACGACCGGATCGGGAAGAAGTTCCTGCGGGCCGGCATCGGCTTCGGCGGCGGCTGTCTGCCGAAGGACATCCGGGCCTTCATGGCCCGCGCGGGCGAGCTGGGCGCCGACCAGGCGCTGACCTTCCTGCGCGAGATCGACTCGATCAACATGCGCCAGCGCGGGCAGATGGTGGAGCTGGCCCGGCAGTCGCTGGGCGGCGGACCGTTCCTCGGCAAGCGGGTCGCCGTGCTCGGCGCGACCTTCAAGCCGGACTCGGACGACGTGCGGGACTCGCCGGCGCTGAACGTCGCCGGGCAGATACACCTCCAGGGCGGCCAGGTGACCGTCTACGACCCGAAGGGCATGGACAACGCCCGCCGCGTCTTCCCGACGCTCGGCTACGCCGACTCGGCCCTGGAGGCCGTCCGGGGCGCCGACGTCGTCCTGCACCTGACCGAGTGGCGGGAGTTCCGGGAGCTGGACCCGGCCCGGCTCGGCGAGGTCACGGCGGCGCGGCTGATCCTGGACGGGCGCAACGCGCTGGACCCGGAGCTGTGGCGCAAGGCCGGCTGGACGTACCGGGCGATGGGCCGCCCGACCGCCTGACACGGGGCGTCCGGCACGGGGCGTGCGGGACGCGGGTGACGCCGGTTCGGCCGAGGCTCAGTCGGCCGAACCGGCGTCTGTGTGCATTGTGCCGCACGGACGCGGTGCGTGACGTGTGAACTCCCCGGGCGTCAGGGCGGTGTGCGTTAGGGCGGCGGCCCGTCCGGGCACCCGTCCGCCGCGACATCCGTCGTCCACCGACCGAGGAGACCTCCATGGCGTCCGCCGTCCGTCTGCGTTCCGTCGTGCTCGACTGCCCCGACCCGCGCGCCCTCGCCGAGTTCTACGCGGCCCTGCTGGGCGGCACCCCGGACGCCGAGGAGGGGGACGAGGACTGGTACGTCCTCCAGGTCCCCGGCGGCCCCCGGCTGGCCTTCCAGCGGGCTCGGGGGCTGACCCCGCCCGAGTGGCCGCGCGCCGACCGCAACGCGCAGCAGTTCCACCTCGACCTCGACGCCGGTGCCACCTGGGAGGAGGTCGACGCGGCCCACGCCCGCGTGCTGGAGCTGGGCGCGCGGCCGCTGGACCTGGAGGACCGGGAGAAGAAGGACTTCCAGGTGTACGCCGACCCGGCGGGGCACCCGTTCTGCCTGTGCCGCATCGAGCACGCCCGGTCATGAGCGCCGGCCCGCGCCCGGTGTGCCCTTGAACGGGTGAGCCGGGGGCGGGGCGTCACGGCCGTCGACGACGGGCGGCGGGGAGGGCGCGGGCCCGGTCGAGGGGCCCCGCGTCCGGACCGGCCGGGTCGGCGTCACACGGGGGCGCCGCCCTCAGCCGTGGTAGTGGTAGCGCGCCTTGAGGATCTTCACTTCCTTCTCGTCGGCCCGGTACACGAGGCGGTGCTCGTCGTCGATCCTGCGGGACCAGTAGCCGGAGAGGTCGCCCTTGAGGGGCTCGGGCTTGCCGATGCCGGTGAAGGGGTCTCTCTGGACCTCCCCGATCAGGCGGGCGATCCTACGGGCCGTCTTGCGGTCCGAACCGAGCCAGAAGAGGAAGTCCTCCCAGGCGTCCGGGTCGAAGTGGACGCTCCTCACTCGTCCCCCGCCAGGTCCCGCAGTTCCTCGACGGTCCTGGCGACGGCCGACGCTCCCGCCTTGTCCCGGGCGACGGCTTCCATCAGGCGTCGCGCGTTCGCCGGCGACCGGAGAAGGTAGATCGTCTCCTGCCACGCCTCGTAGTCGTCCGCCGACATGATCACCGCGTCGCCGTTCTTCGAGCTGATGCGGACCGGCGTGTGGTCGTCGTTGACCCGCTTGATGAGGGGGAACAGGTCCCGGCGGGCTTCGCTGGCGCTTATGGTCATGGACGACCACCCCTTCCGATTACGGTACCGGAAAACCGTACCGCACTCGTACGGCATTCCGGTACCACTCCGGTCGGTCTCAGCCGTCGAGCGACTCGATCGTCGCGTGGGACGGCGCCCGGGTGGCCTTCAGGTCGCGGGCCACGTCCTCCGCGGCGCCCAGCACCCGGACCGCGTTCCGCCAGGTCAGCTTGGCGAGGTCGGAGGTCGACCAGCCGCGCTCCAGCAGTTCGGCGAGGAGCCTCGGGTAGCCGGAGACGTCGTCGAGGCCCTCGGGGGTGAAGGCGGTGCCGTCGTAGTCGCCGCCGATGCCGAGGTGGTCGACGCCGGCGACCTCGCGCATGTGGTCGAGGTGGTCGGCGACCGTCGCCACGGTGGCGACCGGGCGGGGGTTGGCCGCCTCGAAGGCGCGGTGGACGGCCATCGCGTCGGCGGTGGTGTCGAGGTGGTGGAAGCCGTGCGCGCGCATGTTGTCGTCGGCGGCGGCCGTCCAGTCCACGGCCGCCTGGAGCACGAACTTGGGCACGAACGTCACCATGGCGACGCCGCCGTTGGCGGGCAGCCGCTCCAGCACGTCGTCGGGGATGTTGCGCGGGTGGTCGCACACCGCCCGCGAGGAGGAGTGCGAGAAGATCACCGGCGCGGCGGAGACGTCGAGCGCGTCGCGCATCGTCGTCGCCGCCACGTGCGAGAGGTCGACCAGCATGCCCTCGCGGTTCATCTCGCGCACGACCTCGCGGCCGAACGCCGTCAGCCCGCCGGCCTTCGGCACGTCGGTCGCGGAGTCCGCCCAGTCCACGTTGTCGTTGTGGGTGAGCGTCATGTAGCGCACGCCGAGCGCGTACAGCCCGCGCAGGGTGCCCAGCGAGTTGGCTATGGAGTGCCCGCCCTCGGCGCCCATGAGCGAGGCGATGCGGCCCTCCGCGCGCGCCGCCTCCATGTCGGCGGCGGTCAGGGCGGCCCGGAGCGCCTCGGGGTGGCGGTCGATGAGCTGCCGTACGCAGTCGATCTGCTCCAGCGTCGCCGGGACCGCGCCCGGCAGGTCGGAGCGGACGTACACCGACCAGTACTGCGCGCCGACGCCGCCCGCGCGCAGGCGGGGGATGTCGGTGTGGAGGTGGGTGTGCTGGTCGGTGGCGATGTCGCGGGCGTCGAGGTCGTAGCGGACCTGTTCGCGCAGCGCCCACGGCAGATCGTTGTGGCCGTCGACGACCGGGTGGTCGCGCAGCAGCTCGCGGGCCTGTTCCAGGAAGGTCATCGTCGTCACTTCCCGAAGCCGAAGCCGTTGCCGGCGCCGCCCTCGACCTTGGCGCGCAGGCGCTTGCCCTTCTCGGTGGCCTGGTCGTTGAGGTCCTGCTGGAAGTCGCGCATCCGCGCGAGGAGGTCCTCGTCGTGCGCGGCGAGGATGCGGGCGGCGAGCAGGCCGGCGTTGCGGGCGCCGCCGACCGAGACGGTCGCGACGGGGACGCCGGCCGGCATCTGCACGATCGACAGCAGGCTGTCCATGCCGTCCAGGTACTTCAGCGGCACGGGCACGCCGATGACGGGCAGCGGGGTGACGGAGGCGAGCATGCCCGGCAGGTGGGCGGCGCCGCCCGCGCCGGCCACGATCACCTTGAGCCCGCGGTCGGCGGCCCGCTCCCCGTAGGCGACCATCTCGCGCGGCATGCGGTGCGCGGAGACGACGTCGACCTCGTAGTCGATCTCGAACTCGTCGAGGGCCTTGGCGGCCGCCTCCATGACGGGCCAGTCGGAGTCCGACCCCATGACAATGCCTACGACCGGGCTCATTCGGTGATCGTGCCTCTCAGGTAGCCGGCAGCGTGACGGGCGCGTTCCAGCACGTCGTCGAGGTCGTCGCCGTAGGTGTTGACGTGGCCGACCTTGCGGCCGGGCTTCACGTCCTTGCCGTACATGTGGATCTTCAGCTGGGGGTCGCGGGCCATGCAGTGCAGGTACGCGGAGTACATGTCCGGGTAGTCGCCGCCGAGGACGTTGACCATGACCGTCCACTTCGCGCGCGGGCGCGGGTCGCCGAGCGGGAGGTCGAGGACCGCGCGGACGTGGTTGGCGAACTGCGACGTGATCGCGCCGTCCATGCTCCAGTGGCCCGAGTTGTGCGGGCGCATCGCCAGCTCGTTGACGAGGACGCGGCCGTCGCGGGTCTGGAACAGCTCGACGGCGAGGTGACCGACGACGCCGAGTTCCTTGGCGATGGTCAGGGCCATCTCCTCGGCCCTGAGCGCCAGGTCCTCGTCGAGCCCGGGGGCGGGGGCGATCACCGTGTCGCAGACGCCGTCGACCTGCCGGGACTCCACGACCGGGTAGGCGACCGCCTGGCCGTGCGGGGAGCGCACGACGTTCGCGGCCAGCTCGCGGACGTAGTCGACCTTCTCCTCGGCGAGGACGGGGACGCCCGCGCGGAAGGGGTCCTCGGCCTCCTCGACGGAGTCCACGACCCACACGCCCTTGCCGTCGTAGCCGCCGCGGACGGTCTTGAGGACGACGGGGAAACCCTCGCCCTCCGCCGCGAACGCGGCCACGTCCGCCGGGTCGGCCACGATGCGGTGCCGTGGGCAGGGGATGCCGATCGCGTCGAGCCTCGCGCGCATCACGCCCTTGTCCTGGGCGTGCACGAGCGCCTCGGGGCCCGGGCGGACGGGGATGCCGTCCGCCTCCAGGGCCCGGAGGTGCTCGGTGGGGACGTGCTCGTGATCGAAGGTGATCACGTCACAGCCCCGCGCGAACTCGCGCAGCGTGTCCAGGTCGCGATGGTCGCCGACGACGACATCGCTCACCACCTGGGCCGCGGAATCCTGAGGAGTGTCACTGAGGAGCTTGAACCTGATGCCGAGCGGGATGCCCGCCTCGTGTGTCATACGAGCGAGCTGGCCCCCGCCGACCATGCCGACTACCGGGAACGTCACGCCCCTAGGGTATCGGCCACGCCGCACCGGCCGGTTCCGTGCCTCCCACCGGGCCCTTCGCGGCCCGGAACCGGCGGTTCCCCGGCCTCGCGCCGGGCCGTCGCGCGGCCGGTGCGGCGGCAGCGCAGGAAAACCCGCGAGGCGGGTGGTTAGCATGGCCGGGTTGACGAAACCGACACCCGGACGGGGGCCTGCACGACCATGGCACATGGTTCCTCGGGGGGAGGACGGCTGCGAGGACTCGTCCACGAGCTCGCCAAGTTCGGCGCGGTCGGCGGGGCGGGCCTGCTGGTCAACCTCGGCGTGTTCAACTTCGTGCGGCACGTCACCGATCTCCAGGTGGTGCGCGCGAGCGTCATCGCCACGGTGGTCGCCATCGCCTTCAACTACGTCGGGTTCCGGTACTTCACCTACCGGGACCGGGACAAGGGCGGGCGCACGAAGGAGATGTCGCTGTTCCTGCTGTTCAGCGCGGTGGGGCTGGTCATCGAGAACGGGCTGCTGTTCCTGGCGACGTACGGGTTCGGGTGGGACAGCCCGCTGCAGAGCAACGTGTTCAAGTTCCTCGGGATCGGGATCGCCACGCTGTTCCGGTTCTGGTCGTACCGGACGTGGGTGTTCAAGGCGATGCCCCGGCGGGGGACCGTGGTGGGGGAGTCGCGGGTGACGGCGGCCGAGGCCGCGACGAGGCAGCGGGTGGGCTGAGGGGCCCGCGGGCCCCGGGCGGGCCGGCCGGTCATCTCACCGTGGGTTCCGTCTCCTGGTGCGGCCTCTTCTCCGGGGCCGTCCGTGACAGGAACAGGCCGAAGACCGGGGGTTTGGTCTGGAGCATCTCCAGGCGTCCGCCGTCGGCCTCGGCGAGGTCGCGGGCCACCGCGAGGCCGATGCCCGTGGAGTTGCGGCCGCTGATCGTGCGCTCGAAGATGCGGGCGCCGAGGTCGGCGGGGACGCCGGGGCCCTCGTCGGTGACCTCGATGACCGCCTGGTTGCCGGTGACACGGGTGCGCAGGGCGACCGTGCCGCCGCCGTGCATGAGCGAGTTCTCGATGAGGGCCGCCAGCACCTGGGCCACCGCGCCCGGTGTGCCCACCGCCTGGAGGTGCCGCTTGCCGGAGCTGACGATCGCGCGGCCCACACCGCGGTAGGCCGGGCGCCACTCGGCGAGCTGCTGCTGGATGACCTCGTCGAGGTCGAAGGTGACGGCGGAGCCGGTGCGGGGGTCGCGCGAGTTCGTCAGCAGACGCTGCACGACGTCGGTGAGGCGTTCCACCTGGGTCAGCGCGATGGTGGCCTCCTCCTTCACCGTGTCCGGGTCGTCGGTGAGGGTGATCTCCTCCAGGCGCATGGACAGGGCGGTCAGCGGGGTGCGCAGCTGGTGGGAGGCGTCGGCGGCGAGCCGGCGTTCCGCCGTCAGCATGCGCGCGATGCGCTCGGCGGAGGAGTCGAGCACGTCGGCGACCCGGTCCAGCTCGGGGACGCCGTACCGCTTGTGGCGGGGGCGGGGGTCGCCGGAGCCGAGGCGTTCGGCGGTCTCGGCGAGGTCGGTGAGCGGGGAGGCGAGCCGGTTGGCCTGGCGGATGGCCAGCAGGACCGCGGCGACCACCGCGAGCAGTGCCACCAGGCCGATGATGAGCAGGGTGCGGCCGACCTCGCGGGTCACGGAGGAGCGGGGCTCCTCGACGACGACGCTCTCCCCCTCCTCGCCGCGGGCGTCGCCCCGGATGACGTCCCCCTCGGGGCGGCTGCCGACCGCGATGACCGGTTTCCCGGGGATCCGGACCACCGCGTACCGCTCGTGGGTGAGCTGGCTGCGCAGCACCTCGGCGTCGACGGTGCCGGCGCCGGCGAGCCGGCTGTCGACGATGCTGGCCAGGCGGGCCGCCTCCAGCTCGACGCGTTCCTGCGCGCTGTTGCTGATGGTGCGCGTCTCGACGATGACGAGGGAGACCCCGAACACGGCGATCACGACGAGCACGACGGCCAGCGTGGACTGGATCAGACGGCGACGCACAGGGCCCTCCGGACGGTGACTTCACGGGACGGGTGCGGGCGGTTCGTCCCGCGCGGGGCCGCGTCCGCGCGGGGTCCCGCCGCGAGGCGCGGCCGGCTCCGGCGGTGCCCCGCGGCCGCGCGGGGCCGGCCCTCGGCGGCCGTGTCCCCGCCGGGGGGCCGCAGCGGACCGGGCCCTTCGCCGGCCGGGCCGGCTAGCTCTTCTCGAAGCGGAAGCCCACTCCTCGCACCGTGGCGATGTAGCGGGGGTTCGCCGCGTCGTCCCCCAGCTTCTTGCGCAGCCACGAGATGTGCATGTCGAGGGTCTTGGTCGAGGACCACCAGGTGGTGTCCCAGACCTCCCGCATGAGCTGGTCGCGGGTGACCACCCGGCCGGCGTCGCGCACCAGGACCCGCAGGAGGTCGAACTCCTTGGCCGTGAGCTGGAGCTCCTCCTCGCCCATCCAGGCGCGGTGCGACTCGACGTCGATGCGGACCCCGTGGGTGGCGGGCGGCTGCTGGGGTTCGGCGGAGCCGCGCCGCAGCAGGGCCCGGACGCGGGCGAGGAGCTCGGCGAGCCGGAACGGCTTGGTGACGTAGTCGTCGGCGCCCGCGTCCAGTCCGACGACGGTGTCGACCTCGTCGGCGCGCGCGGTGAGGATCAGGATGGGGATGGCGTGGCCGTCGGCGCGCAGCCGGCGGGCCACCTCCAGGCCGTCCATGCCGGGGAGCCCGAGGTCCAGCACGACGAGGTCGATGCCGCCCTGCATTCCGGCGTCGAGCGCGGAGGGACCGTCCTCACGCACCTCGACCTCGTACCCTTCCCGGCGAAGGGCGCGGGCCAGCGGCTCCGAAATGGACGCGTCGTCCTCGGCGAGCAGTACACGGGTCATGAGGCGATGTTAGTCCGCGTGGGACTGGGCCAGGGGTGTGATGCCCGACGCCGGCTCTTACTCGGGGACATGCCGGACAAGCCGCCCGCGGGCGCCCCGCCGGCCTTGGTACGGACCTGAGGTCGCGGGATGCCATCCTGGTACGGACCTTGGAAACCTCACTCCGGTTCCTTCCCGGCCTGTGATCTGCGACTCAAGTCCTTCCATATCCGGTTCTGTCCTGTCGTATGGTGAAAGTACGCCTGTAGCACCACGGGGACCTTTGGCGCTCGACTTGACGCTGAGGGTCTCTTTTGTGTGCGGGTCGGCTCTCCGCCGGCCTTCGAAAGGAATGACCTGTGGCCGGGCCCCCACTCGCGGGGCGTGGATCCCGGTGGTCGCCGTCCGCCGTTCCGTGATCCGGAGCGGCATCCCCCATGGGCGTGGGCGGACGGACCGATCGAGCCGGTGCCGGCCGCCCCAACCGGGCGCGCACGCTCCACCGCGCGTCCCGACCAGCAAGGAACGACCATGGCGTCCAGCCTGACGAAGGACTCGGTCCGCCCGGGAACCCCCGGAACCGGGAAGACCTTCTTCGGCCACCCCCGCGGACTGGCCACTCTCTTCATGACCGAGATGTGGGAGAGGTTCTCCTACTACGGCATGAGGGCCCTCCTCCCGCTGTACCTGGTCGCGCCGGGCGGCCTGCACCTGAACGCGGGCACCGCGACCGCGATCTACTCCGTGTACGTGTCGCTGGTGTACCTGCTGGCCATGCCCGGCGGCTGGTTCGGCGACCGCGTCTGGGGTCCGCGGAAGACCGTGGCCGTGGCCGGTGCGGTGATCATGCTCGGCCACCTCACCCTGGCCCTGCCGTCCTCCGGGACCTTCTACGCCGGCCTGGGCCTGGTCGCCATCGGCTCCGGACTGCTGAAGGCCAACATCTCCACGATGGTCGGCCACCTCTACGACGGCCCGGACGACCCGCGCCGTGACGGCGGCTTCACCGTCTTCTACATGGGCATCAACCTCGGTGCCTTCGCCGCCCCGCTGATCATCGGCACCATCGGCGAGAACGTGAACTGGCACTTCGGCTTCGCGCTCGCCGCGCTCGGCATGGCGCTGGGCCTGGCGCAGTTCCTGCTCGGCAGCCGCCACCTGGCCGACCGCTCCAGCCTCGTGCCGAAGCCGCTGTCCGCCGCGGAGAAGTCCGCCACGCTGCGCAAGGCCGCGATCTGGGCCGGCATCGCCGTCGTGGCGTACGCGGTCCTCGGCTTCTCCGGCCACTACACCCTGAACTGGGTCCTGGTCCCGCTGACCCTGCTCGGTGTGATCATCCCCGTGATGGTGCTGGTCAACATCAAGCGGGACAAGGACCTCGACCGCCCCGAGCAGTCGAAGATGTCCGCGTACATCTGGTTCTTCGTGGCCGCGGCCGTGTTCTGGATGATCTACGACCAGGGCGGCTCGACCCTGTCGATCTTCGCCGACTCCTCCGCCGACAACACCGTTCTCGGCTGGGAGTTCCCCGTCTCCTGGTACCAGTCGGTCAACCCGGTCCTGATCATGGCCCTGGCCCCGGTCTTCGCCTGGTTCTGGCTCGCGCTGAACAAGCGCGGCAAGGAGCCGAGCACGATCGTGAAGTTCGCCTCGGGCCTGGTCCTGGTCGGCGCCTCCTTCTTCCTCTTCCTCGCCCCGCTGTCGATCGCCGACGGCGGTCACAAGGCGGCCGCGATGTGGCTGGTGGCGATCTACTTCGTGCAGACCGTCGGTGAGCTGCTGCTCTCCCCGGTCGGTCTGTCGGTCACCACGAAGATGGCGCCGGCGAAGTACGCCTCGCAGATGATGGGCGTCTGGTTCCTGGCCGTCACCGCCGGTGACGCCACGACCGGTCTGCTCTCCATCGCCGGCGTCGACCTGAACAAGACGGGCATCGTCGCGATGGAGGCCACGCTCGCGGTGGTCGCCGGTGTCGCGGTGTGGATGTACCGCAAGCGCGTCAAGGAGCTGATGGGCGACGTCCGCTGACGTCCCCTCCCCCCACGGTTCCCCCGGGGCCGTCGCGACCTCGGTCGCGGCGGCCCCGTGCGCGTCTCGCCGGCCGCCGGACGACGTACCGCGGCCGGCGAGACGCGCACGGGGACGTGCCGGGGGGTGAGGAAGCGCCGGGGGCGGGGAAGCGCGGGAAGGGCAGACGTGGCGGGCGCCGGAGTGACGGCGGTCCCGCGCGGAGGGGGCGGGCACACGGGGGGGACGGGAGGGGGCTCGACGGGCCTTGAGGAGGGGTGCGCCGCGGGGTGCCCGCACGGTCGTCGCCGCGTCGGCACCGTCACGTCGGAGGACGCGGGGCCGCGGCCGCGCCGGGAGGGCGCGCGGCGACGGCGTGCGGGAGGGCACGCCGTCGGATGCCGCGAGGGGCGCCGCGGCTCAGGCCGGAGCGCCCAGTTCCGCCCAGACCGTCTTGCCCGCGACGCCCGGGGCCCTCACGACCCCCCAGTCCAGGCAGAGACGCTGCACGATGAACATGCCGTGGCCACCGGGGCGGCCGGCGCGGTGGGGGGTGCGGGGGGCGGGCTGGCCGGTGCCGCGGTCGGAGACCTCGACGCGGATCACCTTGTTGTCGCAGCCGATCTGGAGCTGGTCGGGGCCCTCGGCGTGCAGGCAGGCGTTGGTCACCAGTTCGGAGACGACGAGCAGCACGTCCTCGGCGGCGGCCCGCTGGTCGGCGCCTCCGGCGGGCAGCCAGCCCCACGCGTACAAGGCCTGACGGGCGAAGTCGCGGGCGAGCGGGACGACACCGCTCTCGCCGTCGAAGCTCAGCCTGCGGACCTGACGACCCGCCGACGCTCCGGAGGCGCCGCTGGGCGAGGCGTCGCCGGGCGAGGCGTCGCCGGGCGAGGCGTCGCCGGGCTCCGGGCCGCGGTCGCCCGGCGAGTAAGGCCGGGTGGTGCTCATCAGCGCTTCACCTCACCGATTCACCAGTTCAGGGTTCAATTCAGCGTTCAGTTGGTGGTGCGGCCCGTCGTTCGCACGACGGGGGGTCTGCCGGGTGTACGACATCCCGGCGGTGCCGGAGTCGTCGTCCTCGTTCAGCGGCCGTCGCACGGTAGGTCTGCGCATCCCGCCCTCTCCTCGTGCTGTGCCGCCGACATGTTCAGGTGTCTCCTGCCCGACACGACCGGGGGAACACCCCTCGTTCGCCCACAGGTGACCGGCCCGTCCGCTGCCGGTGGCCCGTGGCGCGCGGGGGTGCCGGTCGCACCCCGGCCGCGGCGGGGGCCTGCGGGCGGGTCACCGGGTCAGCCGTTCTCGTCCGCGAGGGCAGCCTCGACCGTGTCGTGCACGGTGAAGACGGCGTCCGCGCCGGTGATCTCGAACACCCGGGCGACCACGGGGAGCATGCCCGCCAGGTGCACCGCGCCGCCCGCGGCCTCCGCCTTCAGGCGGGCGCCGAGCAGGACGTTGAGTCCCGTGGAGTCGC
This sequence comes from Streptomyces sp. NPDC031554, assembly GCF_055580685.1. Classification (NCBI taxonomy): domain Bacteria; kingdom Bacillati; phylum Actinomycetota; class Actinomycetes; order Kitasatosporales; family Streptomycetaceae; genus Streptomyces; species Streptomyces sp. NPDC031554. Next base: position 50,650 of record NZ_JBVIKX010000004.1, read on the forward strand.
AGAACTCCAGCCGGGAGCAGTCCACCACCAGCCGGCTCGTCCCCTTGGCGAGGCACTCGTCGAGTGGCTCGCGCAGCAGATCGGCCGTGTGGTGATCCAGCTCGCCGGCGGGGGTCACGACGGCACTGGTGCCCTCTTCCCGCACTTCCACCATGAGCCGGCCAGACTGTGCGCTGCCGACCGTCCCGCGGTCCATGCCGTGTCTCTCCCGAGGTCGTGACTGCTGCTGACGCCCTCGAACACTACGCCTTCGATCCGCACTCCAACAGCCGAACAATCGTCCACAAAAGGACATAACTCAACAAATCACACTTGCGATCGGTCGAGCGGAGCGGGTAGGGCTAGAGGAACACACCGACACGGCCGGCTTTGGAGGCGCCGCACACCGCAGTGCACGCACTGGCTTCGGCAGCCGTATGCCGAGAACGATGGAGGACATCATGTCATCCCGGCTCGACGCTCCGCATACCCACAGGGCGACGTCGACACCCCCTCCGGAACAACCGAGTCCCCTGGAGGGGAGCGGCGATCCCCGTGACGCCCTCGCCGGGCTCCCGGAGATCCCCCCGTACGACGAGGTCGGACCCGTCGACGCGCGGGCCCTGTCCAGAACCCTCTTCGAGCGGCTGGGTTCGCTGGAGGAAGGCACGTACGCGTACTCGTACGTGCGCAACACCCTCGTCGAACTGAACCTCGCGCTGGTCAAGTTCGCGGCCTCCCGTTTCCGCTCCCGCAGCGAGCCCATGGAGGACATCATCCAGGTCGGCACGATCGGCCTGATCAAGGCGATCGACCGCTTCGAGCTGAGCCGTGGTGTGGAGTTCCCCACCTTCGCGATGCCCACCATCGTGGGTGAGATCAAGCGGTTCTTCCGCGACACGTCCTGGTCGGTGCGCGTCCCGCGCCGGCTCCAGGAGCTGCGGATCGACCTGGCCAAGGCCGGCGACGAACTGGCCCAGCAGCTCGACCGCGCCCCCACCGTGGCGGAGCTGGCGGAGCGCCTCGGCATCGCCGGCGAGGAGGTCGTCGAGGGGATGGCCGCCTCGAACGCGTACACCGCGGCCTCGCTGGACGCCCAGCCGGAGGAGAACGACGCGGAGAGCGCCCTCGCCGACCGCATCGGCTACGAGGACCACGGACTCGAGGGCATCGAGTACGTCGAGTCGCTGAAGCCGCTGATCGCCGGACTCGCGCCCCGCGACCGGAAGATCCTCTCGCTGCGCTTCGTCGCCGGGATGACCCAGTCGGAGATCGGCGAGGAACTCGGCATCTCCCAGATGCACGTCTCGCGGCTGCTGTCGCGCACGCTGGTGCGGCTGCGCAAGGGCCTGACGCTGGAGGAGTGAGTCGCGCCTCCCCGGTGGGAGCGGGGCCGGCCGAGGACCGGTGCGGTCCGCGCCCGGGTGAGCGGTCGGACACCGCCGCCCGGGCGCGGTCTTGCCCTGCGGAGCCGTACGCGCGCACGGGCACACGGGTGTCGGGCGTCCTCATCGTGGAAACCCACTGGCCGGATTCCCTTCGGCGACTACGCTGGCCCCGCCCCCTGACCAGCGGCGCTGCTGGGTCTGCCACGTCGTCCGCCCGTGAGGAACCCCGTGCCCGACTCCCCCGCCGCCGCGGCCCGCTTCGGCCGCTTCGCCGATGTCCCCGTACTGCTGGTCGCCGTGGTGTGGGGGTCCAGTTACCTCGCCGCGAAGGGCGTCACCACCGCCGGCACCGTGACGGCCGTGCTGGTGCTGCGGTTCGCCGTGGTGCTCCCGGTGCTGGTGGCCGTCGGGTGGCGGCGGCTGCGGGCGCTGAGCGGCGCGCAGTGGCGGGGAGCCGCTCTGCTCGGGCTGGTCCTCGCGGGGATCTTCCTGCTGGAGACCTACGGGGTGGTGCACACCTCGGCCACGAACGCGGGGCTGATCATCAGCCTGACCATGGTGTTCACCCCGCTCGCGGAGAGCCGGGCGCGCGGGGTGCGGCTGCCGGGGGCGTTCCTGGCGGCCGCGGGCGTGTCGGTGCTGGGGGTGGCGCTGCTGACGCAGGGCGCCGGGTTCACCGCTCCGTCCGGGGGCGATCTGCTGATGCTGGGGGCGGCGGTCGCCCGTACCGTGCACGTGCTGGCGATGGCGCGGATGGAGTCCGTGCGGGGAGCGGACGCGCTGTCCCTGACCACCGTCCAGCTCGGCGGGGCCGTCGCCGTGTTCGCGGTGCTGGCGACGGTGCCGGGGACGGGCGCCTCGCCGTGGGCCGCCGCCGCCGGCTTCGACGCCGGGGACTGGGCCGGTCTGGTCTACCTGTCCGTGTGCTGCACGTTGTTCGCGTTCTTCGTGCAGATGTGGGCCGTCCGCCGCACGTCGCCGTCCCGGGTCAGCCTGCTGCTGGGGACCGAGCCGGTGTGGGCGGCGGCCGTGGGCATCGCGCTCGCCGGGGACCGGCCGGGGTGGCCGGGCTTCGTGGGCGCGGTGCTGGTCCTGGTCGGTACGGCGTGGGGGCGGTCGGTGGCGGACCGGGGGCGTGCGGCGGCGGACCGGGGGCGCGGGGGTGCCGGTGAGACCTCTCAGGCCACCCGCACGCCTCGTCGCCACACCTGCGAGACGAGCGGCACGCCGGGGCGGTAGGCCAGGTGGACGTGGCTGGGCGCGTCCAGGAAGGCCAGGTCGGCGTAGGCGCCGGGAGTCAGGCGGCCCACGTCCGTGCGGCGCAGGGCCGCGGCGCCGCCCGCCGTGGCCGACCAGAGGGCCTCGTCGGGGGTCATCCGCATGTCGCGCACGGCGAGCGCGATGCAGAACGGGACCGAGGACGTGAAGGACGAGCCCGGGTTGCAGTCCGTGGAGAGGGCCACGGTGACACCGGCGTCCAGCAGGCGGCGGGCGTCCGGCCACGCGGCGCGGGTGGAGAACTCGGCGCCGGGCAGCAGCGTGGCGACCGTCGCGCTGTTCGCGAGGGCGTCCACGTCGGCGTCGGTGAGGTGGGTGCAGTGGTCCGCGCTGGCCGCGTCCAGCTCGACCGCCAGCTGTACGCCGGGGCCGTGGGAGAGCTGGTTGGCGTGGACGCGGGGGTGCAGGCCCCTGGCCCTGCCCGCGGTGAGGATCGCGCGGGCCTGGTCTCCGTCGAAGGCGCCCTTCTCGCAGAAGACGTCGATCCAGCGGGCGTGCGGGGCGCAGGCGTCGAGCATCTCGCCGGTGACGAGGGCGACGTAGGCGGCGGGGTCGTCGGCGAAGTCCGGGGGGACGACGTGGGCGCCCAGGTAGGTGACCTCGTCGGTGTGGGCGGCGGCGATGCGCAGGGCGCGGGCCTCGTCGGCGACGGTCAGGCCGTAGCCGGACTTCGTCTCGAAGGTCGTCGTGCCCTGGCGCAGGGCCTCGGCGAGGTGGCGGGTGAGGGTGCGTTCGAGGTCGGCGTCGCTCGCCGCCCGCGTGGCCGCGACGGTCGTGCGGATGCCGCCCGCGCTGTACGGCCGCCCCGACATCCGGGCGTTGAACTCCTCGGTCCGGTCGCCCGCGAAGACGAGGTGGGAGTGGGAGTCGACGAAGCCGGGGACGACCGCCCGGCCGCCGGCGTCGACCCGGTTGTCAGTGGCGGGTGCTTTGCTTCGTTCACCGGTCCACACGACGCGGTCGCCCTCGATGACGACGGCCGCGTCCTGGATCAGGCCGAGCGGGGAACGGTCCCCGAGGGAGGGGTCGTTGGTGACCAGGGCGGTGATGTGGGTGACGAGCGTGCTCGCGGTGCTCGCGGAGTGGGCGGGGCTGTCGGTCGTCGCGCTGCTCATGGCGTCCTTGCTGGCCTGGTCGGCGGTGGGGTGGGGGTCGGGGGCGGACGCGGGCCGCACGCGGGGGCGGTCCGCGGTCATCCGCGCAGGGCTGCGACGGCGTCCGCGAGGGCTTTCGGCACGTCCGGTACGAGACGGTGGACCCCGTCCCGCACGACGTGCCGGCCGGCCACGACCGTGTGCGACACGTCCGCTGCCGACGCGGCGAACACGGCCGTCTCGGCCCCGAGCCGCGGAAGCGGCCCTGCCGTCCTGACCGAGTCGAGCGCGATCGTCGTGAAGTCGGCGGCCGCGCCGGTCCGCAGGGCGCCCGCGTCGTCGCGGCCGAGGGCCGCGTGACCGTCGGCGGAGGCGGCCCGCAGGAGGGCGGCGGCCGTCCAGTGCCCCCGGGTGCGGGTGCGCAGCCGCTCGTTCAGCTCCATCGCGCGGGCCTCCTCGAACAGGTCGATCACGGCGTGGCTGTCGGAGCCGAGGGAGAGCGGGGAGCCCGCCCGCTGGAGGGCGACGGCCGGGCCGATGCCGTCGGCGAGGTCCCGTTCCGTCGTGGGGCACATGCAGGTGCCGGTGCCGGAGCGGCCGAGGAGGGCGACGTCCTCGTCGGTGAGGTGCGTGTTGTGGACGCCGGTGGTGCCCCGGCCCAGGACGCCGTGCTCGGCGAGGAGCTGGGTCGGGGTGCGGCCGTGGGCCTCGCGACAGGCGTCGTTCTCCGCGGTCTGCTCGGACAGGTGGACGTGCAGGGGCGCCCCGCGTTCCCGGGCCCAGCGGGCCACGGTCGCCAGCTGGCCGGCGGGCACGGCCCGTACGGAGTGGATCGCGGCCCCGATCCGTGCGTGGTCCCGGGGCTTGAGGAGGGAGCAGCGTTCGGCCCAGGCCTCCGCGTCGCCGTCGGAGAAGCGGAGCTGGTGAGCGGTGGGGGGCTGTCCGAAGCCGGCGGAGAGGTAGGCGGTGTCGAGGAGGGTGATGCGGATGCCGGCGTCGGCGGCGGCCTCGATCAGGGCCTCGCCCATCGCGTTGGGGTCGGCGTAGGGGGTGCCGCCGGGCGCGTGGTGCACGTAGTGGAACTCGCCGACGGCCGTGATGCCGGCCAGGGCCATCTCCGCGTACACGGCGCGGGCGAGCCGGTGGTAGGTCTCCGGGGTCAGCCGGTCGGCGACGGAGTACATGACCTCGCGCCAGGTCCAGAAGGTCCCGGCCCCGACCTGGACGGTGCCGCGCAGGGCGCGGTGGAAGGCGTGGCTGTGGGCGTTCGCCAGCCCGGGGAGGGTGAGGCCGCGCAGGATCTCGGCGCCGGGGGGCGGGGTGGCGACGCCCGTGCGGACGGCGGTGATGCGGCCGTCCGCGCCCGCGGCGGAGCCGCCCGTCGACACCGTGAGGGCGACACCCGGCTCGACGCGGTCGCCGAGCCAGGCGTGCTCCAGCCAGTAGGTCCGCTGCGTGGGGGTCACGTGCAGGCCAGCCCTTCCAGTACGTCGGCGAGCGCGCGCACCCCGGCCACGCAGTCGTCCTCGGCCGCGTACTCGGCCGGGGAGTGCGAGACGCCCGTGGGGTTGCGCACGAACAGCATGGCGGTCGGGATGCTCCCGGAGAGGATTCCGGCGTCGTGTCCGGCGCCCGTGCCGAGGACGGGGACCGTGAGGCCGGTGTCCTTGCCGAGGATGCGGACCAGTTCGTCGCGCAGCGCGTGGTCGAACTCGACGACGGGAGTGAAGGACTCGCGGACGACGTCGAGGTCGACGCCGTGCGCCCGCGCGTGGTCGCGGGCCGCCTCCTCGACGCCGGCGACCACCTGGTCGAGGGTCTCCTGGTCGGCGGCGCGGGAGTCGAGCCAGCCGCGCACCAGGGAGGGGACGGCGTTGACGCCGTTCGGCTCGACGGAGATCTTGCCGAAGGTGGCGACGGCGCCCGCGAGCCGCGCCCGGCCGCGGGCGGCGAGCACGGTCTCGGCGTACGGCAGCATCGGGTCGCGGCGGTCGGTCAGCCGGGTGGTGCCGGCGTGGTTGGCCTCGCCCCGGAAGTCGAACCGCCAGCGGCCGTGCGGCCAGATGGCGGCGGCGATGCCGACCGGGTCGCCGCTGAGGTCGAGGGCGCGGCCCTGTTCGACGTGGAGTTCGACGAAGGCGCCGATCCGGGCGAGCCGCTCGGGGTCCGGGCCGATGGCGTCGGGGTCGTACCCGGCGGCCTCCATGGCACGCGGGAGGGTGACGCCGTCGCCGTCGGTCAGCCGGTGGGCCTGCTCGGCCGTGAGGTGTCCGGCGGTGAGCCGGGAGCCGACGCAGGCGAGTCCGAAGCGGGCGCCCTCCTCGTCGCCGAAGTTGACGAGGGCGAGGGGCCTGGTGAACCGCGCGCCCCTGCGACGCAGTTCGTCGAGGGCGGCGAAGGCCGAGACGACGCCGAGGGGGCCGTCGAAGGCGCCGCCGTCGGGCACCGAGTCGAGATGGGACCCGGTGACGACGGCGTCCCCGGCGGCGGGGTCGCCGAGCCAGGCCCACTGGTTGCCGTTGCGGTCGACCTCGTGGGCCAGCCCCCGCGCCTCGGCCTGCTCCCGGAACCAGGTCCGGCAGTCGGCGTCGGCGGCCGTCCAGGCGTGGCGGCGGTAGCCGCCGGACTCCGGGTGGCGTCCGATCGGGCGCAGGTCGTGCCACATCCGGTGGAAGGAGGCGCCGGCCGGCCCGTGCGGTGACACGGGCCGGCCGGCGTCCGGTGCCGGGGCCGCTGCCGGGCGGTCGCGGCCCGGTCCGTCCGCGGTGCGGGTCACGCCTGGTCACCCTCGCGCATGGGCACCCGTACGCCCCGTTCGCCGGCGACCGACTCGGCGATGTCGTACCCGGCGTCGACGTGCCGGACGACGCCCATGCCGGGGTCGTTGGTCAGCACGCGGCGGATCTTCTCGCCGCCCAGCTTCGTGCCGTCGGCCACCGTCACCTGGCCGGCGTGCAGGGAGCGGCCCATGCCGACGCCGCCGCCGTGGTGGATCGACACCCAGGAGGCGCCCGAGGCCACGTTGACCATCGCGTTCAGCAGCGGCCAGTCGGCGATCGCGTCGGAGCCGTCGAGCATGGCCTCCGTCTCGCGGTACGGGGAGGCGACGGAGCCGCAGTCGAGGTGGTCGCGGCCGATGGCCAGCGGGGCCGCCAGTTCGCCCGACGCCACCATGTCGTTGAACCGCTCGCCGGCCTTGTCGCGCTCGCCGTAGCCGAGCCAGCAGATGCGGGCGGGCAGGCCCTGGAAGTGGACGCGCTCGCCGGCCAGCTTGATCCAGCGGGCGAGGGACTCGTTCTCGGGGAAGAGGTCCAGCATCGCCTGGTCGGTCCTGGCGATGTCGGCGGGGTCGCCGGACAGGGCGGCCCAGCGGAAGGGGCCCTTGCCCTCGCAGAACAGCGGGCGGATGTAGGCGGGCACGAAGCCGGGGAAGGCGAACGCCCGCTCGTACCCGGCGAGCCGGGCCTCGCCGCGGAGGGAGTTGCCGTAGTCGAAGACCTCGGCGCCGGCGTCCTGGAAGCCGACCATCGCCTCGACGTGCCGGGCCATCGACTCGCGGGCCCGGGTGGTGAAGCCGGCCGGGTCCTTCGCGGCGGCGTCGGCCATGTCCTCGAAGGCGATCCCGGTGGGCAGGTAGGCCAGCGGGTCGTGGGCGGAGGTCTGGTCGGTGACGATGTCGACGGGCGCGCCCATCGCGAGGAGCCGTGGGACCAGGTCGGCGGCGTTGCCGAGGACGCCGATGGACAGGGGCTCGCGCCGGTCGCGGGCCTCGACGGCCAGCTGGAGGGCGTGCTCCGGGCTGTCGGCCCTGACGTCCAGGTAGCGGTGCTCGATGCGGCGGTCGATGGCCCGGGGGTCGCAGTCGATGCAGAGGGCGACGCCGTCGTTCATGGTCACGGCGAGCGGCTGGGCGCCGCCCATGCCGCCGAGGCCGGCGGTGAGGGTGATGGTCCCGGCGAGGGTGCCGCCGAACCTCTTCGCGGCGACGGCGGCGAAGGTCTCGTAGGTCCCCTGGAGGATGCCCTGGGTGCCGATGTAGATCCAGGAACCGGCGGTCATCTGGCCGTACATCGTCAGGCCCAGTTGTTCCAGGCGGCGGAACTCCTCCCAGTTGGCCCAGTCGCCGACGAGGTTGGAGTTGGCGATGAGGACGCGCGGGGCCCATTCGTGGGTCTGCATGACGCCGACCGGGCGGCCGGACTGGACGAGCATGGTCTCGTCCTGCTTCAGCGTGCGCAGGGTGCGCACCATCGCGTCGAAGGAGCGCCAGTCGCGGGCCGCCTTGCCGGTGCCGCCGTAGACGACGAGCTTGTCGGGGTGCTCGGCGACCTCGGGGTCGAGGTTGTTCTGGAGCATCCGCAGGGCGGCCTCCTGCTGCCATCCCAGGGTGCTCAGCTCCGTACCGCGCGGCGCTCGGACGGGTCGGGGTCCTGACATGGTCTGCCTCCTGGAGGGTGGGCGGTCCCGGCGGATTTTTGCAGTGGCTATTCACATCCTGACTTGATGAATAAGGCTAGTCAATACGCGGGGGCGCGGCGCGGGCGGCGGGCGGCGCGGGGCCGGACGCGGCGGAGGCGGGGGCGGACGCGGCGGGGGCGGACGCGGCGGGGCAGGGCGGGGCGGGGGCGGACGCGGCGGGGCGGAGCGGGAGCCGGCGGGATCTCGGGACGGAGGGGGGCCCTGCGGGCGGAGGGCCCCTCGGACCGGGCCGGACGCGCGGAAGGGGCCGGCGCGGCGGGCGCCCGTGGAAACGGCGGGCGCGTCGGGTGCGGACGGCGGGGCGCCGGCGAAGCCCGGGCGGTGGTCCGGCGACCGCGGCCGGAGGGCCACCGGCCGGGGGCCGGGGCCGGGGGACCGGGGCCGGGGCCCGGCGCCGGGGGCGCCCGGCGGCGACCGGGGCGCATGGACCGGCTCCGCACCACCCACCCTCCGCCCGCACGCCCTTGACGTGCGCCCGGCGGCAGGGTGTTGAACCGTACGGAAAGCGCCGTGAACGCCGTGTACACCGGGAACACGGAGAATGCGGAGAACGAGGCCAGTCGACCCACCCTAGTCACCGCTGAGCATGTTCCGCTGGAAAATGCCAGAAGACTCACTCATGCCGCACACGTTGCGTAGCTTCTTCCTCACTCAGCCGAACCGCAGGCAGGAGGGGAGCCAACGGTGTCCGGAATCGACGAGTGCCTACTGGAGGCCATGCGGCTGCCCGGAGCCCGGGGAGCCGCACTGGTCGACTGGACCAGCGGGCTGGCCCTCGGCACGGTCGGGGAGTTCCCGGGCGGTGACCACGAGGCCGCGGCCGCGGAGGCCGCGGAGGTCGCGCGGCTCACGGCGGAGCAGCGGGCGTTCACGCCCCACGACGCCGAGGAGCACGCCGATCCCCCGGTCGAGGACCTGATCATCAGCAACCGGGACAGCTACCACGTACTGCGTTTCGTCCCCACGTCCTTCGACAGCAGCGTGTTCCTGCACGTGTGGCTGGCCCGGCCGGACGGCAATCTCGCGCTGGCCCGCATCCGGCTCGGCGAGATGGCCGGCCGGCTGGTGCTGGGATGACCGTCGTGGGGACCACCCCGCCGCCCCGGCTGCCGGTGCGGGACAGGGCGGCCGGCCGGCCGGGGACGGGCGGCGCGGTGTCGCCGATGCTGACCCGGCTGGCCGCCGAGCGGGCCACCGGCGTCCTGGAGCGCGAGCGCGGGACCCTCTACCTGGCCGAGGGCCGGGTGGTGCACGCCGAGAGCCCCTTCGCCCCGGGCCTCGACGTGCTCCTCCTGACCCACGGCACCCTGGAGCCCGGCGTCTGGTGGGAGGCGGTGGAGCGGGCCGGCGAGGAACGCGGCGCCGCCCGGCTGCTGCTCGACGCCGGCCGGATCGGGCGGAGCGCGCTGGAGCTGTGCCACCTGGGGGCGCTGTACGACGCCGCGTACTTCGCGCTCGCGCCGAGCAGTTCCCCGGGCCACTTCCGCTACGGAGCCGGTCACTGGTTCGGCGTGCTGCGGCCGGTCCCGGTCGAGGCGGTGGAGCGGGAGACGCTGCGCCGCCGCGAGCTGCTGCACCGCCTGTGGCCCGATCCGCTGCCGGACAGCGCGCCGCTGCTGCGGGCCGACCCGGCCGCCGTCCCGCCGCCGTCCGCGCGGCAGCGCGCGGTGCTGGCGCTGGTGGACGGTGCGCGCACGGCGTCGGACATCGCCGGGGAGCTGGGCCGGCGGGCGTTCCCCACGCTCGTGGACGTGCGGCGGCTGGCGGCGGCGGGACTGGTGACCCCCCGGTTCCCGCCTCCCGTGCCGCAACCGCCGCCGGCCCTGTCGCTGCCCCGCGTCAACGATCCCGACATCACCTTGCTGAAGAGGCTCAGGGATGCGCTGGAGGCCCTTTGAACGGCAGCGACCGCGTGCCGAGAGGAGCGAGCTGATGGCGGCGGGACCCGAGATACTCGCCGAACTGCGGCGGCTGCGGGCGCGGGTGCCCCAGCTGACCGGGGCGCTCGTCGCCGGCGTCGACGGCCTCGTCCTCGCCCACGACACGCCCGGTGTGGAGGCGGAGGGGGTGGCCGCGCTCACCTCGTCCGCCCTGGCCGTCGCCGTGCGGCTGGCGGACACCACCGGCCAGGGCGAGTTCCGCGAGCTGCTCGTGCGCGGCGTGTACGGCTACGTGGCGACGTACGCGGCCGGGGGGAACGCCGTGCTGACGGTGCTCGCGCAGGACCGCGTCAACGTCGGCCGACTGCATCTGGAGAGCCGCCGCTCCGGCGCCCGCGTCGGCGAACTCGTCGACGCCGCCGGCCGGGCGCGCGCGCCCGCCCCCGCCGCCACGGGCCGGACCAGGAGCGTGCGCACCCCCCGTCCGACGACCACCGAACCCCGCACCACCACCGAAAGTTGAGAGGAACCGAGGAACAGTCATGGCCAACACCGAAACCACACTCAAGGAATGCCTCGCCACCATCGAGGGGGCCACCGGCGTCGCGCTCGTCGACTACACCAGCGGCATGGCCCTGGGCACGCTGGGCGGCAGCAAGAGCTTCGACCTGAACGTCGCCGCCGCGGGCAACACCGACGTGGTGCGCGCCAAGATGCGCACCATGGAGCACCTCGGGCTGAAGGCCCAGATCGAGGACATCCTGATCACGCTGTCCGACCAGTACCACCTGATCCGCCTGATCAGCGGGCGCGGCGGCAACGGTCTCTTCCTCTACCTGGTCCTGGACGGCAAGCGGGCCAATCTGGCGATGGCCCGCCACCAGCTGAAGCGGATCGAGGAGGACCTGGAGGTCTGACCCGCCGGGCCCCTCACGGCCGCGGAACCCGCGCCGCACGCGCGGCACGAGCCGCCCGGACCACCCGGACTACCCGGACTGGACGAGTGCCGCGGTGCGGCGGCGCGCTCCGCCGGGGGCCGCGTCGCCCGCCGCGATGCCCGTGCTGCGGTAGGAGCCGACCGCCTCGCCGGCCGGCCGGCCGCCGTCGCCCGCGAGCCGGTCGACGCGCACCCACAGCAGCGTGTCCCCGGCCCGCTCCAGCCTCCCGAGCCAGGCGGCCTTGAGCCGCAGCCCGGTGCCGCACCCGGCGAGCAGCAGACCGCCCGCGGCCGGGACGGCGAACGCGCCGCCCAGCGCGGCGGCGAGGGCGAGCAGCAGCCACCAGCGGTGGCCGCGACGCCAGTTGCGCACGGTCACCGCGCGGTCCTGGAGCACGTCGTGCTTGCCCGCCCGGACGGCGGCGCGGGCGAGCGCGGTGTACCGCCGGCGCCGTGCCAGCGGGACCGCGGCCGCCGCCACGACGAACAGCGCGGCCCCGGCCAGCACCCCGATCCGCCGTCCCGTGAGCCCGGGCGGCAGTACGCCGACACCGGCCGCGAACACCCCGCACCACCACAGGGGCGCGGCCCCGGCCCGTACGACGACGGCCACCCGGGCCAGTCCCCGGCCTCCACGTGCCACGTTCCGCCTCCTCGTCGCCCGGACGACTCATGTCCCGTTCCGGTCGGGCAGGTTAGCGAGCGAACGTGAGACGACCATGAGAGCCGCGCGGCGGGAGACGGGACGGCGGGCTCACTCCACGAACAGGCCCCGCACCGCCGCCCTGGTGTCGAACTCCTCCAGCCGGGCCTGGGCGTCCGGCAGGTCGTCGCACATGGCCTCCAGCAGCACGCGCCCGAGCAGCATGGGGGCGCACGCGGTGTCGAAGGCGAGGCCGGTGCCGACGGCGGCCGGCAGCAGCAGGTCGGAGACCTTGGCGACCGGCGCGAACGCGGAGTCGGCGACCGTCACCACGGTCAGCCCGGCCTCCCTGGCGTAGGCGAGGGTGTCGACGACCTCGCGCGGATGGCGGGGCAGCGCGAAGCACAGCAGCGCGGAGGCGCCCGCGCGCACGGCCGCGTCGACCCGGTCGTGGATCATCGTGCCGCCCTCGTGCAGCAGCCGGACGTCGGGGTGGACCTTGGCGGCGAAGTAGGCGAAGCCGTACGCCTGGGAGGCGGCGGCCCGCAGTCCGAGCACCGGCAGCGGCCGGGAGGCCGCGAGCAGCCGTCCGGCCCGGCGCACCGGCCGCGGGTCGGCGAGCGCCTCGGCGAGGTGGCGGAGGTTCTCGATCTCCGCCTCGACGGCCTGCTGGTACTCGTTGTACGACGCCGAGTCCGCCGTCCGTCCGGCGGGCGCGACCTCCCGCAGGTGCCGGCGCAGGGCCGGGTAGCCGTCGAAGCCCAAGGCGACCGCGAAGCGGGTGACGGAGGGCTGGCTGACCCCGGCCAGTTCGGCCAGCTCGACGCTGGACAGGAACGGCACGTCGGCGGAGCGGCGCACCATGCTGTGCGCGATGCGCCGCTGGGTGGGCGTCAGCCGGTGCCCCTCGAAGAGGGCCTGGAGCCGGTCGGCGGGACTCTCGGCGGCCCGGGAGCCGGCGTCCCGCGCCGCACCCCCGCCGGGCGTTCCCCCGTCCGCTCCCGTGTCCCTGTCCGCGCTCATGCCTCGTTCCCCCTCCGGCCGTCCGCCGAGTCATTCACCGGTCAGCAACTCTGCATGACGTCATACAGCCGGGCAAGGCGGGCGGGGAGGCGCCGGTCGCCGCGACCGGGCGGGCCGGGCCGGGCCGCCCGGTACGTCGGTGGACCCCCGTACCGAGACGGGGGTTACCCCCAGTGCCCGCGCCGGTTCCGCTGCCTACCGTGGATCCCATGACGGGACGGGAGACCACCATGGACGCGCGGGACACCGAGCTGAAGAAGGAACTCGACGCCACTCTGCAGGCCCGCAGGGAGCTGGGCGAGGAGTACGAGTCCGCACTGGTGGACTCGTTCCTGGAGAAGGTCGACCAGCGCATCGACGGCGCGGTCGAGCGCCGGGTGCGCCGGCAGTTCGCGGAGCAGCAGATGGTGTCGGCCCGCGGCGGCCGTTCGTCCGGGGCGACCGACTCCTGGGGCGAGCGCTTCGGCTTCGGGATCGTCTCGCTGGTGCTGGCGATCCCGCTCTCCGCGATCGGCGCGGGCGTGGCCGGCCTGCCGGGCCTGATCGTGTCCTGGGTCGGCATCGTCGGCATCAACGTCGTCCAGGCGGCCCGGACCAACCCGGGCCTGTTCGGCCGGCTGCGCGGATCCGGGCGGAGCGGGGACTGGGAGGGCTGACGGCCGGCGGCGCGGGCGCGGTGAGGGGCCGCCCCCGCGGGACGCCGGGAGGACGCGGGCGCGGCGGAGGGCCGCGCGGGACGCCGGGAAGGGCTGTGCGCGGGGACCGCCGCACCCCCTTTGACGGGGGGCGGGACGACGGCGGTCCCCGCGAGGGACGCGAGCCGGGTCAGGCCAGGTCTGCGCGTCCGTGGCGTCGGTGGAGGTCCGGGAGCCGCTCCGGAGGTCCGTGACGCCGTTCTGTCGCCGGTGGGGCGGGGAGCCTCCCCCGTGCTCAACGCCTGGGAGGTACTTCCCTCCGCCCCTGCCGACACCCACGAATATGCCGGACGCGTGTTAAGCGCGTGCTGCGCGGACGTGACGCCCTCGTACCACTTCCGCGAAGTCCGCTCCGAAGTCCACCTTTTCGGTGGGGAAACGGAAGCCCTGCGCCGCCGGGGGCGGTTCACCGCGGGTTTCCCCGGTGTCCCGCCTCCGCGCGCCAGAAGCTACTTCCCGCCCCGGGCGAGGAAGGCCAGCAGGTCCTGCCGGCTGACCACGCCGGTCGGCTTGCCCTCGACGAGCACGATCGCCGCGTCGGCCGTGCCCAGGACGGTCATCAGGTCGCCGACCGGCTCACCGGAGCCGACCTGCGGCAGCGGGGCGGACATGTGCTTCTCCAGCGGGTCCTCCAGCGAGGCCCGCTTGCTGAACAGGGCGTCCAGCAGCTCGCGCTCGACGACGGAGCCGACGACCTCGGCGGCCATCACGTCCGGGTGGCCCGCGCCGGGCTTGACGACCGGCATCTGCGAGACGCCGTACTCGCGCAGCACCTCGATGGCCTGGCCGACGGTCTCCTCCGGGTGCATGTGGACGAGGGAGGGCATGGCGCCGTGCTGCTTGTCCTCGAGGACGTCGGCGACGCGGGCGCTGGGGCCCTCGTCCTCCAGGAAGCCGTAGTCGGCCATCCACTCGTCGTTGAAGATCTTGCTGAGGTAGCCGCGGCCGCTGTCGGGCAGCAGCACGACGACGACGTCGTCCGGCCCGAGCCGCTCGGCGACCCGCAGGGCGGCCACGACGGCCATGCCGCAGGAGCCGCCGACGAGCAGCCCCTCCTCCTTCGCCAGGCGCCGGGTCATCTGGAAGGAGTCCTTGTCGGACACGGCGACGATCTCGTCGGCGACGGTCCGGTCGTAGGCGGTCGGCCAGAAGTCCTCACCGACGCCCTCGACGAGGTACGGCCGTCCGGAGCCGCCCGAGTACACGGAGCCCTCGGGGTCGGCGCCGACGACCTGGACGCGGCCGTCGCTGGCGTCCTTGAGGTAGCGGCCGGTCCCGGAGATGGTGCCGCCCGTGCCCACGCCCGCGACGAAGTGGGTGATGCGGCCCTCCGTCTGCTCCCACAGCTCGGGGCCGGTCGAGTGGTAGTGGGAGAGGGGGTTGTGGGGGTTGGAGTACTGGTCGGGCTTCCACGCGCCGGGCGTCTCGCGGACCAGCCGGTCGGAGACGTTGTAGTAGGAGTCCGGGTGCTCGGGGTCGACGGCCGTGGGGCAGACGACGACCTCGGCACCGTACGCCCGCAGCACGTTGATCTTGTCGGTGCTCACCTTGTCGGGGCACACGAAGATGCACTTGTACCCCTTCTGCTGCGCCACGATGGCGAGGCCCACACCGGTGTTCCCGCTGGTCGGCTCGACGATCGTGCCACCGGGCCGGAGCGCGCCGCTCTCCTCCGCCGCCTCGATCATGCGCAGGGCGATGCGGTCCTTCACGGAACCGCCCGGGTTGAAGTACTCCACCTTGGCCAGGACGGTCGCCCGGATGCCCTTGGTCACGTTGTTGAGCTTCACCAGCGGGGTGTTGCCGACGAGGCTGATCATCGAGTCGTGGAATCGCACCGTTGTCTCCGGTTGCTTGCAAAAAAGTGGTCGTAGTGGTCACGCCAGCCTACGGCCCTTCCCGCGACGTTCACTCCCCGTGGAGATTGGCCGACGGTGCGTACGGGGCAAGGAGTGGATGTACGGACACGAGGAGGTGGCGGCGAGGCATGACGAGCACGTCCAGGGCAAGAGTGGCCCGGCGCATCGCGGCCGGAGCGGCCTACGGCGGCGGCGGGATCGGGCTGGCCGGCGCGGCGGCCGTCGGAGTGGTGCTGGCCGAGATGCGGCTGGCCCGGCGCCAGGTCGGCAACGGCGCCCGCCGGCGCGTCCCCCGGGCGGACGGCCGCTACGGCCATGCCTACGACAGTCCGGGGCCCGGCGTGGAGCCCCTGTACCTGACGCTGCTGGGCGATTCCACGGCGGCGGGGCAGGGCGTGCACCGGGCCGGACAGACGCCGGGGGCGCTGCTGGCCTCGGGGCTCGCCGCGGTCGCCGAGCGGCCGGTGGAACTGCGGAACGTGGCGCTGCCCGGCGCCCGCTCCGACGACCTCGACCGCCAGGTGGCGCTCGTCGTGGGCGACTGCGGCCCGGTGCCCGACGTGTGCGTCATCATGATCGGCGCGAACGACGTCACCGGCCGCATGCCCCCGACCCGCTCGGTGCGCCACCTCTCGGCGGCGGTACGGCGGCTGCGCACGGCCGGCGCGGAGGTGGTCGTCGGCACCTGTCCCGACCTGGGCACGATCGAGCCGGTGGGGCAGCCCCTGCGGTGGCTCGCCAGACGGGCCTCCCGCCAGTTGGCGGCGGCCCAGACGATCGGCGTCGTCGAGCAGGGCGGCCGCACGGTGTCGCTGGGCGACCTGCTGGGTCCCGAGTTCGAGGCGAATCCGGGCGAGCTGTTCGGCCCCGACCACTACCACCCCTCGGCGGAGGGCTACGCCACGGCGGCGATGGCGCTCCTGCCCACCGTCTGCGCGGTGCTGGGCCTGTGGCCGGCGGAGGAGGAGCGGCCCGACGCCTCCCGCCACGAGGGCTTCCTGCCGGTGGCCCGGGCGGCGGCCGAGGCGGCGGAGGAGGCGGGCACCGAGGTCGCGGCGGCCATGCCGACGGGACCGCGGGGTCCGTGGGCCCTGCTCAAGCGGCGGCGCCGCCGCCGCGTCCAGGAGCCGGAGCCGTCCCGGGCGTCACCGTGACCGGAAGGGGCGGAGGAGCCGGCGGGGGCGGAGGAACCCCCCGAAAAAAGCAAGCGCTTAGAAAACTGCGGCCAGGGTCACACCGCCACACCCGTGACCTGGCCCATACGTACGGGTAACTTCCAGTCACGTCCCGTCCGGGAGAACCACCCGTACGCCCGGCCGCCGCCCCTCGACGGGGCGCCGCGCGCCGCCCCCTTCCCCTCTGGAGCCGTGATGCCCGAAGCCGTCATCGTCTCGACCGCCCGCTCCCCCATCGGCCGTGCTTTCAAGGGCTCCCTGAAGGACCTGCGCCCGGACGACCTCACCGCCACCATCATCCAGGCCGCCCTCGCCAAGGTCCCCGAGCTGGACCCGCGGGACATCGACGACCTGATGCTCGGCTGCGGCCTCCCCGGCGGCGAGCAGGGCAACAACCTCGGCCGCGTCGTCGCCGTGCAGATGGGCATGGACCACCTGCCCGGCTGTACGGTCACCCGCTACTGCTCCTCGTCCCTGCAGACGAGCCGGATGGCCCTGCACGCCATCAAGGCCGGCGAGGGCGACGTCTTCATCTCGGCCGGCGTCGAGACGGTCTCCCGGTTCACGAAGGGCAACTCCGACAGCCTGCCCGACACGCGCAACCCGTTCTTCGCGGAGGCGGAGGCCCGCACCGCGGCCGTCGCCGAGCAGGAGGGCACCACCTGGCACGACCCGCGCGAGGACGGCCTGGTCCCGGACGCCTACATCGCGATGGGCCAGACCGCCGAGAACCTGGCCCGCCTCAAGGGCGTCACCCGTCAGGACATGGACGAGTTCGGCGTCCGCTCGCAGAACCTCGCCGAGGAAGCGATCAAGAACGGCTTCTGGGAGCGGGAGATCACCCCGGTCACCACCCCCGACGGCACGGTGGTCAGCAAGGACGACGGTCCGCGCGCCGGCGTCACGATGGAGGGCGTGGCGGGCCTGAAGCCCGTCTTCCGCCCCGACGGCATGGTCACCGCCGCCAACTGCTGCCCCCTGAACGACGGCGCCGCCGCGCTCGTCGTCATGAGCGACACCAAGGCCCGCGAGCTGGGCCTGACCCCGCTCGCCCGGATCGTGTCCACCGGCGTCTCCGGCCTCTCCCCCGAGATCATGGGCCTCGGCCCGGTGGAGGCGAGCAAGCAGGCCCTGCGCCGCGCCGGCCTCACCGTCGGCGACATCGACCTGGTCGAGATCAACGAGGCGTTCGCCGCCCAGGTGATCCCCTCCTACCGCGACCTCGGCATCCCGCTGGAGAAGCTGAACGTCAACGGCGGCGCGATCGCCGTGGGCCACCCCTTCGGCATGACCGGCGCCCGCATCACCGGCACGCTGATCAACTCCCTCCAGTTCCACGACAAGCAGTTCGGCCTGGAGACGATGTGCGTCGGCGGCGGCCAGGGCATGGCGATGGTCGTCGAGCGCCTCAGCTGAGCCGCGCGGCGGTCCCGGAGGCGACCTCTCGGTAGCCGTCGGGACACCCTTCGTGAGCGGACGGCCCGGAGTCCGGGAAGCACCTGGATTCCGGGCCGTTCTGTGATCCAATCTCCCTCAGGATGTGACCTATCTCCCTCCCTGGAGGGATGTGTGCAGCTCAGAGGCGTTTCACCATCCGGGGCCGAATCCAATCTCCTGCCCGTTTCGTGACGTTACGCACTGACAGCTCGATAGTCCGCCCTTCAAGCTGATGTAGGAAGTCGGGGGTCGACTTTGAACCGGGAGTACGTCAGTGAGCGCCATGCCGATCGCCTTGCTGGTCACCACGGCCGCCACGGGCGCCGTGGGTGTCGCCGTGCTGCGCACCCTGCTGCAGCTGCGCCGTCAGGTCGCGGCTCTGCACACGCAGCTCGCGGAGACCGCCGAGAGCACCGCCGCCGGGACGCGCGGCTTCGTTCCGGCCGCCCGCACCACGGCGGACACGGAGGAGATACGCGCGGCGGTGGCCGAGGCCCTCGCCGAGGAGCGGGAGCGGGAGCTGGCCGAGGCGCGTGCCTTCTGGGCCGCCCAGGAAGCCCGTGACGCCTCCGACACGCCCTCCCTGCTGGGCCTGCCCGACAGCGAGCTGTTCCTGCCCCGGCAGGCCGACTTCGTGGGCCTGGAGCCGCTCGAGCCGGCGACCGAGCTGCCCGCGGACGCCGACGATCTCGCCGGCGACTCCCCCGAACTGGCCGCGGCCCGCCGCCGTCACCCCTCCCACCCGGACTTCGTCCCCGTCCAGTCGCCTCTCGTGAACGACCACGAGCGCACGGTGACCGCGCTGGAGGAGCTCGCCGCCGCCCGCGTCGCACTGACCGACGTGCGACCGGGCCCGCTCGGCACCCTCGACGTCTACGTCTTCGCCGACGGCACCACCTTGTGCATGACCCCGGGCCACCGGGAGACCGCGGACCGCCTCGCACGGGCCCTGGCGGCCGGCGAGACGCCGTACCTGCTGGGCGGCTCGGGCGTCTCGGGCGCGTACGCCCTGACCTTCGCCTGCGGCGCGGAGAGCGTCTACATCCTGGCGGACCGGGTCATCGCCAGCCTCTGAGACGGCCGCGGCGGCCGGATGCCGTGCCTTCGGAGCCGCGGCGTCCCCTCGGAGCCGCGGCCGCTCAGATCCCCGCCCGCTTCCGCGCCTCCTCCACCAGCCGCACGGCCTCGTCGACCTGGTCCTCGTCGGTGAGGACGAGGGCCAGGTCGTGCACGGCGACGGTGATCTGGTCGGCCACGGCGAACATCCCCGCGTCCGGCATCTCCCGGGGCTCCGCCGCGGGTGCCTCCGCGAGCTGGGCCCGCCGGGCGAAGTCCCTGGCCAGCGCGAGTGCTTCGGGCGCGCCGCCCCGCTGGAGCCGGCTCTGCGGCGCCGCCCGCAGCCGGTCGGCGAAGTGATCCACGGCCTGCGTCAGACGCTTCGTATCCACCACGCCGCGAGCGTACGCGCCGTACCGGGACTGTTGCCAACGGGCGAACGCTCGGGCACGGTGACCTGAAGGACCGGCCTACATCCCCTTTGCGTCCGGAGGCGCCGATGTCCCACGTCCTCTCCGAGGAGACCCACCGCAACATGCTCGCCCGCATCCCCCACTGCACCGGTCGTGAGGTCGCCGACTGGCTCCGCACCGTGGAGGACGGCCCCTCCCTCTTCCGTTTCGAGGAGAAGGTGAGCTGGCTCCGCCACGAGTACGACCTCGCGTACGGCCACGCGAAGGCGATCGTCCACGAGTACGACCTGAGGAGGGCCGCGCGCAAGCTCCGGTAGCGCGCCCGCACGGCGTCACGCGCGCCGTCCACGACGAAGCACGGCGAAGCACGACGACATCCCGAAGCACGACGAAGGGCCCCGGGACGACCCGGGGCCCTTCGTGACGTCGGCGCTCGGCCGCCGTGGCGTTCGCGTCAGTCGCTGCTGTTGAGGATCGACAGGAGTCGCAGGAACTCCATGTAGATCCACACCAGGGTCAGCGTGAGGCCGAAGGCGGCGAACCAGGCCTCCTCGCGCGGGGCGCCGTAGGCGATGCCGTCCTCGACCTGCTTGAAGTCCAGGGCGAGGAAGCAGGCACCGAGGATGATGCCGATGACACCGAAGACGATGCCGAGGGCGCCGCTGCGGAAGCCGAGGCCGTCACCGCCGCCGAAGACGCTGAACAGCAGGTTCACCGCCATCAGCAGGACGAATCCGAGGGCCGCCGCCATCACGAAGCCGTAGAAGCGGCGGTTGACGCGGATCCAGCCGGCCTTGTACGCCACGAGCACGCCGGCGAAGACCGCCATCGTGCCGAGCACGGCCTGGGCGACGACCCCGTCCGCGATGTACGTGGACACCGCGCTGGAGATCACGCCGAGGAAGACGCCCTCGAGGGCGGCGTACGACAGGATCAGCGCGGGGGACGGGCGGCGCTTGAAGGACTGGACGAGCGCCAGCACCATCGCGACCAGACCGGCCCCGACGCCGATGGCGTAGGACTTGCCGAGGTTGGCCTCGTCGACGGGCAGCAGCAGCCAGGACAGGACCGCGGTGACGACCACGGTGCCGAGCGTGGTCGCGGTGCGCGCGACGACGTCGTCCATGGTCATGACGCCGCCGGTGGTGACCGGGGCCTGCGGTGCGCCGTACTGGACGTCCTGCTGGGCGTAAGGGTTCTGCGCGTAGGGGTTGCCGGCCGGCTGGGCGGCGGGGCCGCCCTGCGCGTACGGGTTGCCCTGCTGCGTGCCGACAGCGGGACCCCCGGCCTGCGGCGCGGCGTTGAAGCCCGCGTAGCCGTTGTCGCGGCTGAACCCCCGTCGCGAGAAGACCGGGTTTCTGCTCCTCATTTCACTCCTCCATGGCCACACAGCGCGGCCTTGGCTCAAGAGTAATAGGTAGGCAAAGGATTGACCCTACTGCTTGGGGAGGATCTTTCCCTTGCCGTCTTGGGCAACACGCTATGTCGATCTTTGATTCCCCGTGGAGGGGGACATCATTCCTGACCGATCCGGTACCGGTCCGGGACCGATCGGTGACGCGCCGCCCGTTCCGCCCTCGTCCCCGTCTCACCGCGCCCCGCGTCGCCCCGCCTCGCCCCGCCTCGCCTCACGCGAACGGGAACCCGGTGTAGGCCTCCGCCAGGTCGGTCTCGGCGGCCCGGGAGGAGGCGATGCGGTCCAGGCGGGCGAGCTGGAGGCGCTCCTCGAAGGGGGTGGATCCGGGGGCGCGGTGCAGGAGGGCCGTCATGTCGTACGAGAATCGCTCGGCCTGCCAGACCCGGCGCAGGCAGGTCCCCGAGTAGGCGTCCAGCAGTTCCTCCGATCCCGTCTCCCGCCGGTGGACGAGGGCGCGGGCGAAGGTGACGACGTCGCCGACGGCCAGGTTCAGGCCCTTGGCTCCGGTGGGCGGCACGATGTGGGCCGCGTCGCCGGCGAGGAAGAGGCGGCCGTGCCGCATGGGCTCGTGGACGTAGGAGCGCATGGGGGTGACCGACTTCTGGGTGATCGGGCCGCGCTCCAGCGTCCAGTCGTCGTCCGTCTCGAGGCGGCGCTCCAGCTCGGCCCAGATCTCCTCGTCGCTCCAGGTCCCGGCGTCCGTGCCCGCGGGCACCTGGAGGTAGAGACGGGACACGGACGGGGAGCGCATGGACAGCAGCGCGAAGCCCCGGTCGTGGCGGGCGTAGACCAGTTCGTCGTGCGAGGGCGGCACGTCGGCGAGGACGCCGAGCCAGCCGAAGGGGTACGTGCGCTCGAAGACGCGGACCGGTTCGGCGGGCACGGCCGCGCGGGAGACGCCCCAGAAGCCGTCGCACCCGACGACGTAGTCGCACTCCAGGACGTCCTCGGCCCCCTCGTGCCGGAACCGCACGCGCGGGTGGTCGGTGTCGGCGCCCTCGACGGCGAGCGCCTCCGCCTCGAACAGCAGCGGGCCGCCCTCCCTCAGCTGGAGGGCGATGAGGTCCTTGCACACCTCGGTCTGGGCGTAGACCGTGACGGACCGGCCGCCGGTGAGGGCGGGGAAGTCGACGCGGTGGCGCCTGCGGTCGTACCGCAGCTCGATCCCGTCGTGGCGCAGTCCCTCGCGGTCCAGGCGTTCCGCGGCCCCGGCCGCGCGCAGGACGTCCACCGTGCCCTGCTCCAGGATCCCGGCGCGCTGGCGCTGTTCGACGTAGGTCCGGTCGCGGCCCTCCAGGACGACGGAGTCGATCCCGGCGTCGTGCAGCAGCCGGGCGAGGAGGAGGCCGGCGGGGCCGGCGCCGATGATGCCGACGGTGGTGCGCATCGGGCGTTCCCTTCAGAGGGGCGTCATCGCCACGGTGTCCCGCGCGCGGCGCCTCGCGGGCACCACGGCATGTTGTTCGCGTGGTGAAATTTTCTTCACTGTTGTCGGACGTGAGTCTGCGCGCGCGTGCGCCGGGTGTCAACGGTGCGCGGCACCCGTTCGCGAAGCTCGTACGTCCTCCCGGCGGGCGGGTCCGGGCGGCCTCGGCCCCTCGGCCGCGCCCGGCCGTCACCGCCGCCCCCGGCCCCGCCCGGAACCGGAGGCCGCCTCGACGGACCGCCCTCTCGCCTCACGGGTCCGGGCGGGCGGCGGGGGCCGCCCTGCGCAGGGACACGGCGAAGGCGCAACTGGTGCCGGTGAGGACGACGATCGGCGGAGGGGGCAGCAGGAGGACGGACACCACCAGGCCGGCGAGGGAGGCCGCGAGGGCGATCTGTCCGAAGGCGGTGCGGTGCCGGACGAGGGCGGGGGCGCGGCGGACGGCGGCGAGGATCAGCAGGCCGCAGGTGACGGCGAAGAGGGCCATGGCGACGCTGATGCCGTGGAAGACGTCGAGGAGCGTGCGCTCCAGACCCAGCAGGGTGAAGGCGGACTCCCGCAGGGCGGTGTCGGCCTCACGCTGCCGCGGGGTCCGGGCGGCCGAGGCCGAGGCGGCGGAGAGGGCGAGGTGGCCGACGCCCAGGAGGACCAGGCCGTAGGCGCCTGCCGTGAAGGGCCGGACGGGGTCCGCCCGGCGGGGCGGGCGGGACGCGGACGGGGTGTTCACCGTTGTTCCTCGGCGTCGACGGGGGCGGAAGGCGGCTGCCAGCCGAGAACCGCGTCCAGGGCCCTCAGTGACAGCGCCTGCGGCGTGGCGCGTACGGCCAGGTTCCGGACGGACGCGGCGAGCGGGTGGGAGATCCGGGCGAGTTCGCCGACGCGCCGGGAGCGGCGGCCGATCCGGGTGGTGCGCCGGCGTCTGGCCTTCGTGTAGGCGGCGAGCGCGGCCGGTACGTCGTCGCCGGACGCGAGGAGGTGTGCCGCGACGACGGCGTCCTCGACGGCCTGGCAGCCGCCTTGGCCCAGGTTGGGGGTCATCGCGTGGGCGGCGTCGCCGAGCAGGGCCGTCCGGCCGGCGTGGAACCGGGGCAGGGGCGCGGCCAGTTCGTGGAGATCGTGGTGCATGACGCCGGCCTGGTCCGGGTCCCGCCGGTTCAGCCGGTCCAGCAGTTCGGGTATCGGGCTGTGCCATGCGCCGAAGCGCCGGGTCAGCTCCGCGCGGTGGTCGGCAGGCGGGGCGCCGGGGTCGGAGACGGCCGTGGCGTAGAGGTAGACGCGGCCGTCGGCGAGGGGGACGACGCCGAACCGCTCGCCCCGCCCCCAGGTCTCGACGGCCTGCCGGACGGACGGGCCCGCACCGGGCAGCACCGCTCGCCATCCGGCCTCGCCGGCGTGCCGCAGCCCGCGGTGGCCGGGGAAGAGCTGCCCGCGCAGCGCACTGCGGATGCCGTCGGCCGCCAGGACGACGTCGGCGCTCAGGTCTCCGGCCGACGTGCGCACCGTCACGGCGTCCCCCGTGTCGTCCACGCCGGTCACCGACACTCCGAGGTGGACGACGTCGGCCGGCAGGGCCGCCGCGAGGGTGCCGGTCAGGAAACCCCGGTGCACGGCGCGCGCGGGGAGCCCGTAGCGGGCGGACAGTTCGTCGCTGTCGGAGCGCCTCAGCCACGTGCCGTCGGGTGTGCGCAGCCCGACCTGACCCGGCAGGGCGTCACCCGCCCACAGGCCGGGGTCCAGGCCCACCGAGGCCAGCGCGCGCAGGGCGTTCGGGGCGAGCACGATGCCGGCCCCGGCGTCCGTGAGCGCGGTGGCCCGTTCGCACACGGTGACGTGCCATCCGCGGCGCCTCAAGGCCACCGCCGCGGTCAGGCCCCCGATGCCGCCCCCGGCCACCACGGCATGACGAGCACCCATGCCGGTCACCTCCCCCGCCTCCCTCCCTCTACGTCTGTAGAGGACGATGACGCGCACTCTACAGCTGTAGAGTGCGGGCATGTCCACCCCCCACCGCCGAGAGCTGATCGCCGACGCCGCCATCGGCACCGTGGCCACCGCGGGGCTGCGCGGCCTGACCCATCGCGCGGTCGACGCCGCCGCGGGCCTGCCCCCCGGCAGCACGTCGTACTACTTCCGCACCCGCAGCGCCCTGATCAGCGCCTGCTACCTCCGCCTGGCCGAACTCTCGGTCGCCGACGTGGACCGCTGGGAGGCGGACCGCGGCCGCCCGGACCTGGACTCCGCCGCGGGCGTGATGGCCGCGCTGCTGCACCACTGGCTGACGAAGGCGCGCGACCGCCAGCTGGCCCGCTTCGAACTCAGCCTGGAGGCGACCCGCCGGCCGGAGCTGCGCGCCGATCTGCAGGCCGCCGGACTCGCCACACGGTCCAGGGCCGCGGCCCTGCTGGCAGCGCTCGGGGCTCCCCGCCCGGCCCCGGCGGCGGATCTGCTCGTGGCCTGGACCGACGGTTTCCTGTACGACCGGCTCGCCGGCGCACTGGCCGCGACCCGCCCGGTACCCGAAGTGGCCGAGCTGACCGTGACGGCCCGGCGGATGCTGGAAGCCGCGCTCGCCACCTGACCCGACCGGAGCCGACGACGACGGGTCACCGTCCGTCGCACGAGGCGTCTGGGGTGGTGCCCGGAACCGGACTTGACCGCTTACGGGCCGAGCCTCCGACCTGCGACGACTCCACGACCAGCGGTTTTCGCCCCCCTCACACTCACCCAGGCCTCCTCAGCCTGCCTCGGCCCGCCCGGTGCGCCCGGTGCGCCCGGTGCGCCCGGTGCGCCCGCGCCTGGGCGCACGGCTCACGGACCGCCGGCGACAGCCCGACAGCCGCCACGACTTCCGCGTCCTCCAGGACCTCCTCCGGCACCGCCGGGCCCGCCCTCCGCTCACCCCCCGGGTGCGCGCCCCAGTGCCTCCACGCGCCCACCAGTGCTCAGCGAGATACCGCCTCCGCGGGCCGCCTTGATCCCGTACAACAAGGAAGGGCCCGGCGGCGTCATCGGCCGTCGGGCCCTCCTCACGATCCCGTCAACTTGCGGAGCATGAACTGGGATCGCCCGCCGGCCACGAGGGCACAACGAGACCTGCGCCACGCCCCGACCAGTCGGCCGAAACATGTACGCCATGAACTGCTGCGTGCCCATGGTGACCAGCGCAAAGCATCCGGTACACACCGGTCACCCGAAAGAGCTACGAGGTTTCCTGTATCAGCCGTTGAGGCGCCATCGGCCTACGCCAGACGGCATACTGCCCCGACCATCGAACGGCCGGGGCAGCAGCGCTACTGAACGGGCGGTCAGGCGCCCACGGCGGAGAACCCGCCATCCACGTGCAGCACCTGCCCCGTGATGGCACGAGATCCACCGCTCAGCAGGAAGGCCACCGTGTCCGCCACCGGCGTGGCGTCCGACGTGTCCCAGCCCAACGGAGCCCGCTCCGGCCAGACCTTCGCCAGCTCGTCGAAGCCAGGAATGGACTTGCCGGCCATGGTCGTGATCGGACCAGAGTCCACGGAGTTCACACGGATGCCCCGCGGCCCCAGGTCCCGCGCGAGATAACGGGTGATGGACTCCAGCGCCGCCTTGGTCGGCCCCATCCAGTCGTACACCGGCCACGCCACCTGAGCGTTGAAGGTGAGGCCGACGACGGACGCCCCGAACTCCGACCGCTCCAGCAACGGCAGCACGCTCACCGTCAGCGCCTGCAGCGAGTACGCCGAGACGTGCATGGCGGTCGCCACCGACTCGAACGGCGTGTTGAGGAAGTTCCCGCCGAGCGCGTCCTGCGGTGCGAACGCCACGGCGTGCACGACGCCGTCCAGGCTGTCCCAGTGACCGGCGATCTCCTCCGCCAGCGCCTCCAGGTCACCAGGCACCGTGACGTCCGCAGACAGGCACGCCACCGGCGCCTTCGGCAGCCGACCCGCGATGCGGCCCATGATGGAGCTCGGCCGGCCCGGGGCGTTGGCGAGGATCACGTCCGCGCCCGCCCGCGTCGCCGCCTCCGCGATCCGGAAACCCATGCTGGTCTCGGTGAGGACACCGAAGACCAGGATCTTCCTGCCGTTCAGGTCCATCGTCAGTCCTTTCGCCACAGGCCACAGATACCGTCCTGGTACCGGCCGTAGAAGTTGTGCAGGCTGGTCGTCATCCCCCACCCCTGAAGAGTCTTCTCATCCAGCGGCGTGACGTGGGTGGGGTCCTGCGCCAAAACATCCACCACGGCGCTGTTGGGAGTCGTCACGACAACGCCCTTCAGCGCGGATTCCGTCATTCGGCGCACCAGGTCCTCCGGGTCCGCCAGGTGCTCCAGCACCTCCAGAGCCGCGTACCAGCCGACCGGCCGCGCCGGCCGCCAGGTGGTGAGGTCGAAGGTGCCGTCCACCCACGCGTCGAGGGGTACGTACCGGCCGCGCCACCCGTACTCGGCGCGCAGCGTGTAGTCCAGCTCGGTGAGGCCGGCGCCGAGGTCGACGAGGAGGTCCCGGTCGTCCAGGCCGCTGGCCCGCAGGTGCTCGCTCGCCGCGCGGAACCGGGCGGCCCGCTCGAAGTGCGCGCTGGCGTGACCGCGTAGGTACTCCTCCGCCTGCGCGATCCGGACGAAGGGGCCGCCCGCGCACCGGCTCACCGCGTCGTGGAGGTCGCCCACCGTCGACAGCTGCCCGGTGACCTCGTCCGGGATGGCGCCGCGGGTCAGCCGTTCCAGGGCCGACACGGTCTCCATCAGCCCCAGACTGTCCAGGCCGAGGTCCTGGAACAGGTGCCGCTCCCGCGCCGCGCACTCCCCGGCCGGCCGGCCGCTGATGGACGCCAGAGTGTCCGTCACCAGAGTCGTGATCACGCGCACTGCTCCCCTCGCGCAGAGAAGCCCTGGAGCGGGATGAACGTCCGCTGGCGCCCGCCGGGCCCCTGCTCCCCGGTCGCCTCCTCGAACTTGTCGATGAGCAGCTTGCAGGACCCGCAGAACGAGCCGCACGTCATCCGGTCGGTGACGGCCGGCGGGACGACCTCGCCCACGCCCTTGAGCCCGTGGCCGGCGCGCACCGTCCGTACGTAAGCGCTCGAGTTGGCCCGGGCGAGGATCTCCCGGAACGGCTCGCGCAGGACGTTGCCGAACCCCAGCTTCTCCGGCACGTTGAACGCCGCGCAGGAGTACA
This sequence comes from Streptomyces sp. NPDC031554, assembly GCF_055580685.1. Classification (NCBI taxonomy): domain Bacteria; kingdom Bacillati; phylum Actinomycetota; class Actinomycetes; order Kitasatosporales; family Streptomycetaceae; genus Streptomyces; species Streptomyces sp. NPDC031554. The sequence goes on from NZ_JBVIKX010000004.1 coordinate 77,994, forward strand.
GCTCCCCGCTGACTTTCATCAGCGCGCACGGCAGGACGTACGTGCCGACCGTCGGGGCGAAGCAGTCATAGCAGGCACCCATCCACCGGGTGACCGTCGTGGAGCCGGGCCGGTTGATCGGGGCCTGGTCCTCCAGCCGCTCGTTCTCCAGGTAGACCCGCATCGTGGAATGGACCCGGTCGTGCGGGAAGTCGCCGTACAACTCACCGTAGATACGCAGTAGTTCATACACGCGATGTTTCCGGTCCGCAGGGTCCGCCAGGCTGGACACCGCCACGTTCAGCTCCCGGTCCGTGAACTCGGTCGTGGCATGGCGGATGATCCGCGCGATGCGGTCCAACGGCGTCGTCTGCTCCCCGATGGACACCATCAACAGGGGCACGAAGATACGGCTGTCGAGGAAGCCGCTCGCGGCCAGCCGCTCGAAGACGTGCGGAGTCCCCTTCTCCGTACCCCAGATCCCGTTCGTCGTCAGCTTCCCGATGTCCACCGTGCCGCGCGCCAGCTCCATGAACCGGTACAGCGCCCGGGAGGACACGAACGGCTCGCCGCCCGTGATGGCCACGGACGACAGGCCCACATCCGCGAACTCGGACACGAGACGGTGGAGCTGCGCATCCGACAGGGTCACGCCCTCCGACACGGGCTTGGCGCCCATGCCGCAGCTCTTACAAGTGTCATTGCAGCGGTCCGTCAGCTCGAACTCGACGCGCAGCGGCCGGTAGGCGCCGGTGATGCCGGCCGCGTCCCAGCGGTCACGGATGACCGCGAACGGGTTGTCCAGTTTGACCGCGTACTTCCCCGTGTAGGGCACGACGGGCCCTTGCCCGTCGATGTAGGTGTGCGCACCCTCTTTGATCATTCACTTTCCTCATGGGTGGCCGCCCTGGTCGCGGGCGGCGTCCTGGCGTGGCGGTCCCGGCCGCCGGGATCACCGGGCGGCCGGGACCGGTGCCCCTGGCTGCCGTCACTCCCCCACGGAGGGCCGGCCAGGGACGTATGTCCCACCCCTGGCCGGGTCCGTCCGCAGGGAGGAGCGGAAGGGGCGGCGCCGGACTGCACCGGCGCCATACCGGCCAGGGGGAGCTTCAGGTGCGGAGGCAGAAGCCGAGCAGGAGGACCGTCACCAGAGCGGTGCCGATCACCATGCAGGCGATCGCCTCCGTGCGGGGGCTCACAAAGGGCCCTCCCGCACGGCACGGAGGTGCCGGCCGGGGCCACCCCGGAGGGCCGACGTCCAGCATGGCGAGCAGACCCACAACTCCGCGCCCGGGCCGGACTGCTGGTACACGCGCTCCAGCAGCCGGCCATGCCGCGTCGTCGCCCGGCAGTAGGCGCGCACCTGGACGGGCGCCACCTCCGCGAGCGGCCCGACCACGAACTCCACGGCGGCCCGCGACAGAGCCCCTTCCGTGGCCCAGTGCCGGGCCGCCGGGACGCGAAGCCACCGCATCACGTTCCGGTACCCGAGCGTCCCGCAGACGGTCACCAGGTCCCCGGGACGGTGCACGGTCAGGCCTACCAGGGAGCCGTCCGGCCACCCGTCGGCATCGCCCGGCCGGATCGGCCAGAGCATCCGGGCCGTCACACAGTCCTCCAGCACCGGCCCGGAACGCTCCGCGAGGACGTCCCACACGAGCCGGCCCCAGGCCGTCGGCATGCTCACCGCGCTCCAGGTCCCGCCCACGGGGATGAGATCGAGCGGGGCGTCGTGCCAAGGCAGGTAGGGCACCAGGCCCGCAGCAGCGGGGGTCACGCCTCACCCACCTCCGCCCAGACCTGCTTCCCCCATGGCAGCGGGATGACCTCCCACCGGGAGGAGAGAGCGACGACCAGATGCAGGCCGCGCCCCGACTCCGCGAACGGGTTGGCAGGCCGGAGCACAGGCGCCTGCTTGCTCCGGTCCGTGACCGCGACACGAACCCGGTACCGGGCCGTACGGGTCACGGTGAAGCGGATGACGTCCCCACGCGCATGCCGAACAGCATTGGCCACCAGCTCCGTCGCGAGGAGGCCCGCGTCCTCCTCGAGCTGGCCGAGGCCCCACGCGGACAGGACGATACGGACCATCGCCCGGGCGTCCCTCACCGCCAAGTCGTCCCTCTGGAAGACGCCGGCGTATGCCGGGTCTCCCGTGGTCGACGCGATCGGCCGCCATGCATCTCTCAGCCGATGCCGTGCCTCGCCTTCGTGGCGGGTGGTGCTGCTCGCCATGCTGACGCCCCCAAACGGTGTCGTGCATTCCCACGGCGGGACCGACGGGCCCGCCGTTCAAGCCAACAACCGGGGAACGCTCCCGCTCGGACGTTCAGGAGGACATTCAGGCGGGCATTTCCGCCGGAGGAGACATGCGTTTCCACCTGGGCCGCTACGGTCGGTATGCGGGCAGACGAGAGGAGTTACGACGTGACCGAGCAGCCGACACTCTTCGAGCTGGCCTGCATCGCTCAGGGCTGGGACACAACTGCCAAGTTTGTGATGGCATTTGAGGAGACCGCCGCGCTCTTGGGTGAGCCGGTCACGGTGACTACGCGCCATGTCCGCCGCTGGAAACGTGAGCTGCCTCCGCCGACACCGCGCGCGCGGACATGGCGCGTCATCCACGCGATGCTCGGCGTAGACCCCACCGAACTTGGCTTCCGCACCCCCCCTGCCGGTGTCACCGTGAAAGGAGCAACGCTCCTCGCACAGGAAGGCACCAGCGTGCATCGACGGGCATTCCTCTCCGATTCCATCGGCGCCGCCGCCGCTGTCACTCTGCCGACCGCGGAGGCCACCAGAACTCCGCCGGCCCGGACACGCGCTGTCGGCACCACGCACGTTCTGGAGCTACGCGAAGGCCTCCGGTCCCTCTACCACCTGGACGACGCATATGGCGGTGGGGACGTCCTTTCTCTCGCCGCCAAGCACCTGCGCCGCATCCGCCGAGTGATCAACACCCGGGAGTACCCCGAGACCATCGGGCGACAGCTACGCCTCCTCGCCGGCGAGACCGCCGAGCACTGCGCCTGGCTGCACTACGACGCCGACGACCAGGACACGGCCACCGCCTACTGGGGCGACGCCCTGACCACAGCCACCATGCTGCGGGAGGCATCCCTGGAGATTCTCGTGCTCGCCTCCCTGAGCATGCAGGCCAGCCACACCGGCCGGCCGCGCGACGGTTACGACCTGGCCCGGGCCGCCCAGGACCGGGCCGCCCGCTACGGCTCCCCCGTCCTGCAATCCCTCATCGCCTCCCGCGAGGCGCGCGCCCTGTCCCTGTTGCGAGACGACGCCGCCGCCCGCCGGCGCCTGGCCGACTCCATGCGGCTGATGGAACGAGCAAGCCGCGGGCGGCCCTCCCCGGACTGGGCAGCGTTCCACGGCCACGCCGAACTGGACTACGCCCAAGGCCTCCTCTACACCGAGGCCGGCCACCACCAGCGCGCGGTCGCTTTCCTGCGGGCGGCACTCGACCACCAGGACCGCACCTACGGCCGTAACCGCGCGCTGTACCGGCTCACCCTGGCTCGTAGCCTGGTCGCCTGCGGAGAGGCTGACGAGGCCGCCTCCCAGGCCACGGCAAGCCTGGTCCACCTGGAAGAAGTGGAATCCGGACGAGTGCTCCGCAGGCTGAGCGAGGTCACCGGACTGCTCAAAGACGTTGCCGCCGTCTCCGCGCAGCAGGCCGCCGAGGAACTGACGGAATACGTGCAGGAGAGGAAAGCAGCATGACCGAGGTCACCTACACCCGGCACGAGGGCGACGAGGCCGCCAGCCTCCTGGACGCCTTCCTGCCTGCGTACGAGGAGGTCTACGCCGATCCTCCGTACAAGGAAGGACCCCGGGACGTCGCTGACTTCATCGAGCACTACGCCGTCCAGGCCGAGCGGCCCGGTATGCGCCTGGTCCTCGCGCGCGACGGGCAGGAAGTCGTGGGCTTCACGTACGGCTACTACCTGGCGCCGGAGACCCGCTGGTGGGCCAACCTCCAGGATGTACAGCTGCCTCCCGAGACCATCCGCGAGAACGGCCGGAGAACCTTCGTCATCATCGAGCTGGCCGTGCGGAAGGCATGGCGCCGCCGCGGCATCGCGGCCGCTCTGCACAGTCGGCTACTGGATGGCGTTACCGCCGAGCGAGTCACGCTCACCGTCCGGCCGGAGCGCGAGGCCGCCCCCGCCCGCCAGGCCTACCAGGCATGGGGGTACCACCGCGTCGGGACGTCTCTCCCCTGGGAGGGCTCCCCCCTGTACGACTGCATGGTTCGTGACCTGCAGTAGGACCGGACTGGCGTCACCACGGCGGCCCGCTCCCACCCGGGGGGCGCCCTACTGCGGCCGGGTGTTCACGTAGCGCAAGGCCTTGCCGTACCGCTCCACGGTGGAGGCCATGCACCACTGGCAGAGCGGGCACCCGCCACGGCCGTACCGCTGAGTGAGCCGCCGGCAGCCGGCACACGGACCGGCCAGGCCGGCAGGTGAGCGGCACGCTCGATCTGCCGGCGGGCGCGGTCAACGCGCGGGCCCGGACCTGGACTCCGCCGCGGGCGTGATGGGCGCGCTGCTGCACCACTGGCTGACGAAGGCGCGCGACCGCCAGCTGGCCCGCTTCGAACTCAGCCTGGAGGCGACCCGCCGGCCGGAGCTGCGCGCCGATCTGCAGGCCGCCGGACTCGCCACACGGTCCAGGGTCGCGGCCCTGCTGGCAGCGCTCGGGGCTCCCCGCCCGGCCCCGGCGGCGGATCTGCTCGTGGCCTGGACCGACGGTTTCCTGTACGACCGGCTCGCCGGCGCACTGGCCGCGACCCGCCCGGTGCCCGAAGTGGCCGAACTGACCGTGGTGGCCCGGCGGATGCTGGAAGCCGCGCTCGCCACCTGACCCGACCGGAGCGGACGACGACGGGTAACCGTCCGTCGCACGAGGCGTCTGGGGTGGTGCCCGGAACCGGACTTGAACCGGTACGCCCGCGAGGGCAGCGAGGTTTAAGCTCGCCGTGTCTGCATTCCACCATCCGGGCAGGCCATGGGCTCCGCGTCGCGGTTCGACCCTATCGGGAGGCGTCCGGCCGACAGGGGGCGGGCAACCCGATGTTGTCTTATTTTATTGACTTCTGAGGGTGCATCAGCCCCGGAACGGGCCATCCGCACATGCCGAAAGCCTCATGCGCGACGTCGGCCGGTGCATGCGGAATGACGGAATTTCACCGTCCGAACGAGGGTGCTCCACCGGTTCTTGACGAACGGCACCTCGGGCGACGCCTCAGGGACGTCCGTCATCCCCTGGTATGACGCGGCGGCCCGCCGTCCCTCCGAAGTCTGCCCCCGAGACCGGAACAGCGGGTGACTACACGGCGCCGGGCGGCCGAGACGATGGTGCGGACCCCGAAACGCACCACGCCGTCGTCCCGACAGGAGCTCCACCGTGACCACCATGCCCCTCGCCGACCGGTCCACCGCCGTGGCCGCACGCGCCACGGAGCTGTCCAAGGCCTACGGGCAGGGGGAGACCCGGGTGGTCGCCCTGGACCGGGTGTCCGTCGACTTCCGGCAGGCCGAGTTCACCGCGATCATGGGCCCCTCCGGCTCCGGCAAGTCCACGCTGATGCACTGCGTGGCCGGGCTGGACACCTTCTCCTCCGGCTCCGTGCGCATCGGCGACACGGAGCTGGGCTCCCTGAAGGACAAGCAGCTCACCACGTTGCGCCGGGACAAGATCGGGTTCATCTTCCAGGCGTTCAACCTGCTGCCCACCCTGAACGCCCTGGAGAACATCACCCTCCCGATGGACATCGCCGGCCGCAGGCCGGACAAGGAGTGGCTGGACAAGGTCATCGGCATGGTCGGACTCGCCGACCGGCTGGGCCACCGCCCCTCGCAGCTCTCCGGCGGCCAGCAGCAGCGCGTCGCCGTCGCCCGCGCCCTGGCCTCCCGGCCGGACATCGTCTTCGGCGACGAACCGACCGGGAACCTCGATTCCCGTTCGGGCGCGGAGGTGCTCGGCTTCCTGCGCAACTCCGTGCGCGAGCTGGGTCAGACGGTCGTCATGGTGACCCACGACCCGGTGGCCGCCGCGTACGCGGACCGGGTCGTGTTCCTCGCGGACGGCCGGATCGTCGACGAGCTGCACGGGCCCACCGCCGAGTCCGTGCTCGACCGCATGCGGCGGCTTCCCGGCAAGAGCCCCCGGACCTCCGGCCCCGACGCCGAGGGCCGCGCCGGCTGATCCCGGTCCCCACCGACAGGACCGACAGGACCGAGAAGAAAAGAACCCATGTTCCGTACCGCCCTGCGCAACGTCCTCGCGCACAAGGCCCGGCTTCTGATGACCGTGCTCGCCGTGATGCTCGGCGTGGCCTTCGTGTCGGGGACCCTGGTCTTCACCACCACCATCTCCGACGCCTACCAGAAGAGTTCCGCCAAGGGATTCGACCAGGTCGACGTCGCCGTCACGGCCGAGTTCCAGGAGGACGAGGGCGACCGCATCGGCGGGATCACCGACCTGACCCCGGCCCTTCTCGACACGAGCGCGAAGGTGCCCGGCGCCGCCTCCGCCATCGGCGTCGTCCGCGGCTTCACCGCGATCGCCGACAAGGAGGGCGAGCTCGTCAGCGAGGGCTTCCAGGCGCAGGGCGGCAACTACTGGGGCGACGCGGACCCCCGGTACCCGCTGCGGGAGGGCACCGCGCCGCGGGGCCCCGGCCAGATCGCCCTCGACTCCGAGACCGCCCGGCGGGCCGGCTACGAGGTCGGCGACACCGTGCGCCTCTCGGTGGACGGCCCCGTCCTCACCCCGAGGATCACCGGCGTCTTCACCACCGACGACGGCAACGTCGCCGCGGGCGGCAGCCTCACCCTCTTCGACACCGCCACCGCCCAGCGGCTGTTGGGCAAGCCCGGCACGTACCACGAGATCGACGTCGAGGCCGCCGCCGGCACCTCGCAGACCGCGCTGAAGGCCGCCCTCGACAAGGCGCTGCCGAAGGACCTCGTCGAGACCACCACCGGCGGGCAGCTCGCCGACGAACAGGCGGAGATGATCTCCGCCTCGATGAGCGGCCTGCGGCAGGGGCTGCTGGTCTTCGCCGGCATCGCGCTCTTCGTCGGCACCTTCATCATCGCCAACACCTTCACCATGCTGGTCGCCCAGCGCACCAAGGAGCTGGCGCTGCTGCGCGCGGTCGGCGCCTCCCGCCGGCAGGTGACCCGGTCGGTGCTGGTCGAGGCGTTCGTGGTCGGTACGGTCGCCGGGCTGACCGGACTGGTCGCGGGCGTCGGCATCGGCGCCGGACTGCGCTCGCTGATGGGCACGCTGGGGGCGACCGTTCCCGACGGCCCGCTGGTCGTGTCGCCCGGCACGGTCGTGACCGCCCTGGTCGTCGGTGTCGTCGTCACCGTGCTGGCGGCCTGGCTGCCCGGTCGGCGCGCCGCGAAGATCCCGCCGGTCGCCGCGATGAGCAGCGTCCACGCCACCGCGTCCACCAGGTCGCTGGTGCTGCGCAACACCCTCGGTGCCCTGCTCTCGGCGGCGGGTGTCGCGACCGTCCTCGTGGCCACCACGATGAACGGCTCCGACGGCCAGGCCCCCATGGGGCTCGGCGCGGTCCTGCTCGTGATCGGCGTGTTCGTGCTGACGCCCCTGCTGTCCCGGCCGCTGATCGCGGCCGCCGCGCCGGTCCTGCGGATCTTCGGCGTGTCCGGCAAGCTGGCCCGGCAGAACTCGGTGCGCAACCCGCGCCGTACGGCCGCCACGGCCTCCGCGCTGATGGTGGGCCTCACCCTGATCACCGGGATGACGGTGATGGCGGGCAGCCTGCAGAAGTCGATCGACAAGATGGCCTCGGCCGCGATCGAGGCCGACTACGTGGTGTCGATGGCGAACGGCCGCGGGCTCTCCCCCGAGGTCGAGGAGAAGCTGAGGGCGACCGACGGGGTGACCGCCACCAGTCCGCTGCGCAGCGCCCCCGCCCGCATCGACGGGCAGACCGAGTACGTCACCGGCGTCACCGGCTCCGCCATCGCGCGGCTCACCGACCTCACGGTCGACGACGGCGTCTTCCGGGTCGGCGGCGACCGCGTCGTCGTGGACGAGGACACCGCCGGATCGCACGGCTGGAAGGCCGGTTCGCGGTTCTCGGTGGCGTACGAGGACGGCGCGAGGCAGCGGCTGACGGTCGCCGGCGTCTACCAGGGCAACGAGATGATCCGGGGCATCATCCTGGACAACACCGCCCTCGCCCCGCACCAGGACGACCCGACCGACATGCAGGTCATGGTCAAGACCTCCGGGGGCGCCTCGGACGCCGTGAAGGACAGGCTGGAGAAGGCCCTCGGCACCAACCCGGCCATCAAGGTGCAGAGCAAGCAGGACCTCTCCGACGAGATCGCGCAGATGTTCACGCTGATGCTGAACATGCTCTACGGCCTGCTCGCGATGGCCGTGATCGTCGCGGTGCTCGGGGTCGTCAACACGCTGGCGATGTCGGTGTTCGAGCGCTCGCAGGAGATCGGCATGCTGCGGGCCGTCGGGCTGGACCGGCGGGCCGTGAAGCGGATGGTGCGGCTGGAGTCCCTCGTGATCTCGCTGTTCGGCGGGGTGCTCGGCATCGGGCTCGGCGTGTTCTTCGGCTGGGCGGCCGGCGAGTTGATCGGCACGTCGATGGCGACCTACGAACTCGTCCTGCCGTGGGGCCGGATGGCCGTGTTCCTGGCGCTGGCCGGCGCGGTCGGCGTGCTCGCGGCGCTCTGGCCGGCCCGGCGGGCGGCGCGGCTGAACGTGCTGACGGCCATCAAGTCGGACTGACCGACGGCTGGTGCGGGGCCCCGTCGGTCACTTTGGCGGGGCCCCTTCCGCTGTCCGCCACGGGGCCGCTCCCCGGCGCGGGCGCCCGGCGACGGGCCGAGGGCGACGGGCACCCGGACCGGCGGAGGGGCGCACGGCGGGGCGGACCGGCAAAAGACCCGACGGCGGGCCGGAAGGCCGGACCGGCGAGCGGCAGGCGGTTCGGCGGAAGGGCGGACGACGGCCCGGACCGGGCCGTGCCGAGGGGGCCGGCCCGACCATGCCGAAGGGGCCGCCCGCACCACGGATGGCGGGCGGCCCCTTCAGGGGTTGCGGTGGGACCGGGTCAGGAGGCCTTGGCCTTCTCGCCGTTCTTCTCGGTCTGCTCCGACGCCGGCTTCGCCGCCACCGGGGCCGGCTTCGCGGCCTCGTAGAACTCCTCGCGCGGGGACTCCAGCGCGCCGAGCGAGACGACCTCGCGCTTGAGGAACATGCCGAGCGTCCAGTCGGCGAAGACGCGGATCTTGCGGTTCCACGTCGGCATCGCCAGGCCGTGGTAGCCGCGGTGCATGTACCACGCCAGCCGGCCCTTGAGCTTGATCTTCATCTTGCCCATGACGATCATCGCGACGCCCTTGTGGAGGCCGAGGCCCGCCACCGCACCCTTGTTGGAGTGCGCGTACTCCTTCTGCGGGAAGCCCCGCATGCCGGAGATCACGTTGTCGCCGAGGACCTTGGCCTGACGGAGCGCGTGCTGCGCGTTCGGCGGGCACCAGGCGTTCTCGACACCGGCCTTGCGGGCGGCGACGTCGGGGACCTGGGCGTTGTCGCCGGCGGCCCAGATGTAGTCGGTGCCCTGCACCTGCAGCGTGGGGGCCGTGTCGACGTGACCACGGGGGCCCAGCGGGAGGCCGTAACGGGCGAGGACGGGGTTCGGCTTGACGCCGGCCGTCCAGACGATCGTGTTCGAGTCGACCTCGAGGCCGTTCTTCAGCACCACGTGGCCGTCGACGCAGGAGTCCATCGAGGTGGAGAGGTAGATCTCCACGCCGCGGCTCTCCAGGTGCTCCTTGCCGTAGGCGCCCAGCTTGGGGCCGACCTCGGGAAGGATCTTGTCGGCGGCGTCGACGAGGATGAAGCGCATGTCCTCGCGGGACACGTTCTTGTAGTACTTGGCCGCGTCGCGGGCCATGTCCTCGACCTCACCGATGGTCTCCGCGCCGGCGAAGCCGCCGCCGATGAAGACGAAGGTGAGCGCCTTGCGGCGGATCTCCTCGTCGGTGGTGGAGTCGGCCTTGTCGAGCTGCTCGAGGACGTGGTTGCGCAGGCCGATGGCCTCCTCGATGCCCTTCATGCCGATGCCCTGCTCGGCGAGGCCGGGGATCGGGAAGGTGCGGGAGACCGCGCCGAGGGCGATGACCAGGTAGTCGAAGGGCAGCTCGTACGCCTCGCCGACCAGCGGGGCGATCGTGGCGACCTTGCGGTCCTGATCGATGGTGGTGACCCGGCCGGTGAGGACCTCCGCCTTGGGCAGCACGCGTCGCAGCGGGACGACGACGTGGCGCGGGGAGATGTTGCCGGCGGCGGTTTCGGGGAGGAAGGGCTGGTAGGTCATGTACGACCGGGGGTCGACGACCGTGACGGTCGCCTCGCCGTAGCGCATCTTCTTCTGGATACGCCGAGCTGCGTACAGGCCTACGTACCCACCGCCTACTACGAGGATCCTGGGACGCTCCGTGGTGCTCATGGCATCGAGTATCCACCCGCCCCAGGGGGGTCGCTCGTGCGCCCCTTCACAAGCTTTCCCGGGGTGTGTGCTATCCTCCGCCGTCCACGTGATCCACGTCATGGTGCGCATCGGGAACCCGTGCACACCCGGTGCCGTTGTCAATGCCGCGTGAGCTGCCTCTCCGGGCTCCGGGATGCCGGGTGAGGCCTTCGAAACACGCCCCGCGAAGCCCTCGCGAAACGTCCGCGCCCTCCGCTTTTGAACATGTTCACCCGCCTGCCGGACCCCCGGAAGGGCCAAGCGGCCCCACTTGGTCGTCCGACAGGGCCGTTTTCCTTGTGAAGAACTTCACGAAGTTTCCCGGGAGGGTGCGCCCGAGGGCCGTTTCCGGCCCCCGGGAACGCGCTCAAACGTTGCCCCACCTGCTCAGCGGAGGGGCTACGCCACCGACCGGGCGATGCCGTCGAGGATCGCGCACGAGCGCACTTCCCTCACGGATGCGCCGTGTACACGCTGCCGCGTACACTGTCCGCATGACTGAGAACACCGTGACCGTACGGGAAGCCCGCGCGCACCTCGCCGATCACATCAACCGAGCCGAGGAGGGCGTCCCGACCGTCATCACGCGCAACGGCGCACCGGTGGCAGCCGTGGTCCCGATCTCGGACTTCGAAGCGCTGGAGGAGGCGGCCGATGTGATGCTGGCGCGCGAGGCCGAAGCGGTACTGGCCGAGGGAGGCAGCACCGTGACCATGGCGGAACTGCTGGCGGACCTGTTCACCGAGCAGGACGGCGAGGCGACGTGAAGTACGCCTTCCGGTTCACCACGGCGGCACAGCGTCAGCTTCGGGCGATCAGCCGACCCGACGCCATGCGCGTCCTGACCGCGTTGACCGCACTCGGTGACGACCCGTACCGCCAGGACGCCGACGTCAAGAAGCTCACCGGCCCGTCGGGCCTCTACCGGCTCAGGGTCGGTGGCTACCGGATCGCCTACCAGCTCAACGACGGCGAACTCGTCGTCCTCGTGGTCAAGGTGGGCGACCGGCGGGACGTCCACCGCAACCTGTGACGCCCCGCCCGGCACCGCCTCGGCGCACCTCGGCGGCGCAGCTGTGAGCGATCCCGTCGAGGATCGCTCCTCAACGCGCCTCGGAGGCGCAACTCCAGGCGATGCCGTCGAGGATGTCGTGCTCGCTCACCACGACCTCCTCGGCGCCGATCCGTTCCATGATCGACAGCAGCACCAGCGCGCCCGCGGCGATGACGTCGACCCGGCCCGGGTGCATCGACGGGACCGCCGCCCGCTCGGCGTGGGTGGAGCGCAGCAGCCACTCGGTGATCTCGCGGACCCGTGCCCGGGAGACCCGGGAGTGGTGGATGGCCCGCGAGTCGTACTCCGGCAGTTCCTGGGCGATCGCCGAGAGCGTCGTGACGGAGCCGGCCAGGCCCACCAGGGTGTGCGCCTCGCGCAGCGGGACGGTGCGCTCCGCGAGGTCCAGGGCCGCCTCGATGTCGGCGCGCATCGCCGTGATCTGCTCCCCGGTGGGCGGGTCGGTGACCGTCCCGTCCACGACCAGGTGCCGCTCGGTCATCCGTACGCAGCCGACGTCCACCGAGCGCGCGGCGCGCACCCGGTCGTCCCCGACGACGAACTCGGTCGAGCCGCCGCCGATGTCCACGACGAGGTAGGGCTTCGTCAGGTCGTCGCGGCCCGTCAGTTCCCTCGTGGCGCCGGTGAAGGAGAACTCCGCCTCCTGGTCGCCGGAGATCACCTCGGGCTCGACGCCCAGGATGTCCAGCACCCCGCGCACGAACTCGTCCCGGTTCTCCGCGTCGCGCGAGGCGGAGGTGGCCACGAAACGCAGCCGCTCGGCGCCGTGCTCCTTGACGACCGCCGCGTACTCCCGGCACGCGGCGAAGGTCCGCTCCAGCGCCTCGGGCGCGAGCCGCCCGGTGCGGTCGACCCCCTGGCCGAGCCGCACGATCGTCATACGGCGGTCCAGCTCGACCAGTTCACCCGTCCCGGGGTGGGCGTCGGCGACGAGCAGACGGATGGAGTTCGTACCGCAGTCGACGGCGGCGACGCGCGTCATCGGGAGTCCCCCTCGACCGGCTTGAAGGCGAAGTGGCCCTTCCCGTCCCGCGACGTCTCCGCCTGCCACCCCTCACCGGCGGGCGGCCCGGTGAACGCCACGCAGGCTCCCCTGCTCCACCACTCGGGCAGCATGGCGAGCGCCTCGTCCCCGAGCGGGTTCACCCCCGGCCCGGCGGCCAGGGAGTGCGCGACCAGCACGTGCAGGCACTTCACCCGGTCCGGCATGCCGCCCGCACTGGGGAAGTTCTTCAGCTCCTCGATCTCGTCCCGCCGCCGCACGTAGTCCTCGTGCGCCGCCCGGTAGGCCGCCGCCAGCTCCGGATCGGTTCCCAGCCGTTCCGTCATCTCCTTCATCACGCCGTTCGCCTCGAGCGTGCCGATGGCGGAGTTCGCCTTCGGGCACGTCAGGTAGTACAGCGTCGGGAAGGGGGTGCCGTCCGGGAGGCGGGGGGCCGTCTCCACCACGTCCGGCTGCCCGCACGGGCAGCGGTGGGCGATGGCGCGCAGTCCGCGCGGCGGTCGTCCGAGCTGCTGCTGGAAGGCCTCGACGTCGGCGTCGGTGGGCTCGGTGCGGGGAGTGGTGGGCGGGGGGGTTTCCATGCCTGTACGAAAGTCTCTCTGGTCGGTTCATCGGTCGGCGGCGTCGGACGTGTCGACGGCGTCCCAGACGTTCGAGTACCAGGGGCGGTCGGCGGCCCCCTGGTCGGCGCGGGACTGCTCGGCGGCGTCGGGGTCGACGACGATGTAGCCCGTCTCCCCCGGCATCACGTAGTGCAGCCGCAGCCGGATCTGCTGTTCGGCGTAGGCGTCGTCCTGCCAGCGTGCCTTGAGGTCGCGCAGCTGTCGCACCCGCTCGCGGGCCTGCTCCTTCTCGCGCTGGAGATCGGCGATCTCGGCGCGCTGGGAGACGTACTGCCGCATCGGGTAGGCCAGGGCCAGGACCAGCGTGCACAGGACCAGCGCGAGGAGGGCCGCACGGCCGGTCAGGCGTGAGCGGCGGGCCTGGCGCTTGGTCTGGGACCGGTAGACCCGGGCCGCGGTCTGCTCGCCGAGCAGTTTGATCCTGGTCGTGGTGGAGAAACGGTCCCGGTCCTTCACGGCCATGTCGTCCCCGCCTCCCGTCTCACACGTGCGTACGTCCCCGGACACGGTACGGGACCGGTACGGGGACGTACGTACGACTGGCTCAGGACGAGCCCTCAACGGCTCAGCCCCGGGTGGTTCAGCCCTTGAAGCGCGGGAAGGCGCTGCGGCCGGCGTACACCGCGGCGTCGTCGAGGATCTCCTCGATGCGCAGCAGCTGGTTGTACTTGGCGACGCGGTCCGAGCGGGCCGGCGCGCCGGTCTTGATCTGGCCGCAGTTCACCGCGACGGCGAGGTCGGCGATGGTGACGTCCTCGGTCTCGCCGGAGCGGTGGGACATCATGCACTTGAAGCCGTTGCGCTGGGCCATCTCGACGGCGTCCAGCGTCTCGGTCAGCGAGCCGATCTGGTTGACCTTGACCAGGAGGGCGTTGGCGGAGCCCTCCTCGATGCCGCGGGCCAGGCGCTCCGGGTTGGTGACGAAGAGGTCGTCGCCGACGATCTGGACCTTGTCGCCCAGCTTGTCGGTGATGACCTTCCAGCCGGCCCAGTCGTCCTCGTACAGCGGGTCCTCGATGGAGACCAGCGGGTACGCGGAGACCAGCTCCTCGTAGTACTCGGTCATCTCGGCGGCCGAGCGGGACTTGCCCTCGAACTCGTAGGCGCCGTCCTTGTAGAACTCGGACGCGGCGACGTCGAGCGCGAGCGCGATCTGCTCGCCGGGGACGTAACCCGCCTGCTTGATGGCCTCGATGATGAGGTCGAGCGCGGCGCGGTTGGACTCCAGGTTCGGGGCGAAGCCGCCCTCGTCGCCCAGGCCGGTGGACAGGCCCTTGGTCTTCAGCACCTTCTTGAGGGTGTGGTAGACCTCGGCGCCCCAGCGCAGGGCCTCGGAGAAGGACTCCGCGCCGATCGGGGCGATCATGAACTCCTGGATGTCCACGTTGGAGTCGGCGTGCGAGCCGCCGTTCAGGATGTTCATCATCGGAACGGGCAGCAGGTGCGCGTTCGGGCCGCCCAGGTAGCGGAAGAGCGGGAGGTCGCTGGCCTCGGAGGCGGCGTGGGCGACGGCGAGGGAGACGCCGAGGATGGCGTTGGCGCCGAGGGAGCCCTTGTTGTCGGTGGCGTCCAGGTCGAACATGGCCTGGTCGATCAGGCGCTGCTCGGTGGCGTCGTAGCCGACCAGCTCGGGGCCGATCTGCTCGATGACGGCGAGGACGGCCTTCTCGACGCCCTTGCCCTGGTAGCGGTTGGGGTCACCGTCGCGGAGCTCGATGGCCTCGAAGGCACCGGTGGAGGCGCCGGAGGGGACGGCGGCACGACCCGTGCTGCCGTCGTCGAGGCCGACCTCGACCTCGACCGTGGGGTTGCCTCGGGAGTCCAGGATTTCCCGGGCTACGACGACGTCGATGGACGGCACGAGCATCTCCTTCTTGGGATGTGACGCTGGTTGTGCGGGGCGCGGGCGGGCCGTGTGGAGGCCGTGCCGAGCCTTGCGACTAGAGCCTAACCGCCCCGGGGCGTCGGTCGGCCGACCGACCGTCCCGTGGACAGGGAGACGGTACCCATTGTTTCAGCCCGGAACAAAGGGGGTGGCCAACGGAAGACGGCGAACGGGGAAAGAGAAACCCCCGCCCGGGCGCGTACGGGGGAACACGCACCGGGGCGGGGGGACCGTGGGGACGGGGGCTCCCTCACGGGGCCCTCAGCGTGACGGGCTCGGCTGTGAGGGGGCTGTGGTCCGGCCGGGAGCCGGGTGTCACTTCAGGTGGAGCTGCTGACCCGGGTAGATGAGGTCGGCGTCCTGGACGATGTCCTCGTTCAGCTCGAACAGCTCGGCCCAGCCGCCCTTGACGTCCCGCGCCTCGGCGATGGAGCTGAGGGTGTCGCCCGCGACGACCTTGTACTCGCCGTCACCCTTCTTGACCTTCTTGCCGGTCGGGGTGGTGACGGTCTTCTGGGACTTCTCGGACTTCTGCGGCGTGGCGGCCGGGCGCTCGGCGGAGCGGGAGGCGCTCTGCCGCTCGGTGGAGCGGGTCGAGGTCTCCGAGGAGCCGCCGGCCGAGGAGTTGCCCGCGGACGAGCCGGTGGAGGCCGAGCCGCCGTTGTACGAGGCGCCGGACAGGCCCACGCCGCAGACCGGCCAGGCACCCTTGCCCTGGCCCGCGAGGACCTTCTCGGCGATCTGGATCTGCTGGGACTTCGAGGCCTTGTCGGCGGTGGAGGCGTACTGCGTGCCACCGTAGGCGGCCCAGGTGGAGGCGGAGAACTGCAGGCCGCCGTAGTAGCCGTTGCCGGTGTTGATGGCCCAGTTGCCGCCGGACTCGCACCGGGCGACCGCGTCCCACTCGGAGGCGGTGGCGGCGGAGGCGTTGCCGGCCGCCATCAGCGGGGCGGCGATGGCGACACCGGTGACGCCGGCGAGCGCTGCGGCGCGGGTGGCCCTGGACGGACGACGGTGCTTGCCCTTGACGGAAAACAGCATGGTGGATCCCCTCACCGACGCCTGCGAGGTGAGCTGTCGGGTTCGGGCCTGTGAGTTGCCCGGCCACCCCCGCCCGGGAGCACTGCTCCCGGAAGGCGTGGCTTCACCCCTAGCCGTTCCGGTCGACCGACCGGTGCGGCACCTACCTTGGGTCCCCCGCTCCTGCCCACGGCGCTTGACGCGACGACTGTTCCCGGGCTGCCACTGGCAGGATTCGGCGTTGTGACAGCCGGGGCTCGGGTTGCCGAGCGATCACGACCGTAGACATGCGCTCAGCGGAATTTCAAAGACGATCACGCCTTCTGAGACTCATCCCACACTTTGATCAAAACGGACATTCAGCGCGAAGCGTGACGTGAACTCCCGCTGCTTTTCCCGTTTTTCCGCCCTATTCCACCGCTGTGTCGAGCGTCTGACCGGGAGCGATGTTGTTCGGGTCGGTACCGATGGCGCCCTTGTTCTCGGCGTAGAGCGCGCGCCATCCGCCGTCGAGGTCAAGGGAGTCGGCGATGGAGACGAGGGAGTCGCCGTCGCGCACGACGTAGGTGCCCACCGCACCGCCGGAGGCGCCCGCGGCGTGCCGGCCGGCGGAGGCGGCGGTGGTGCCGTCCGGCAGGGCCTCGTCGGCGGAGGTGCCGCGGTGGCGGCCGGAGGAGAGGGAGCCGGTGTCGACGAGGCTCCAGGAGCCCGCCTCCTGGGCCGACTTGTCCGAGTCGTCCACTTCGGGGGTGGCCGTGGTCGAACCGTCGTCCGCCCGCGGGGCGTCCGCGTCCACGTCCTTCGACGCGTCGGACTTCGAGGAGCCTTCCGACTTTCCGGAGGAAGGGGACGAAGCGGACGGGGAGGCCTTGTCCGTGTCGTCCGGGGAGGATTCGGCCGACGGGGAGGCCGACGCGTCCTCGCCGTCCGAGGGCTTCGCGGAGTTCGAGGAGCCGGACGCCCCCTTGGACAGGTCGGACAAGCCGGACGACACGGAGGAGTCGGACGAGTCGTCCGCCACTCCGGTGTCCAGGCTGCCCGCGCCGCTCTCCTTGCTCAGCCCGGACGTCAGCCCGCAGGTGCCCCAGGCACCGACCCCCTGGTCGGCGAGGACCTTCTGCGCGACGGATATCTGCTGGTTGCGGCTGGCCAGGTCGGGGCGCTCGGCGAAGTCGAGTCCGCCGTACGTCTCCCAGTCCTCCTGACTCAGCGCCAGGCCGCCGTACTCGCCGCCGCCCTGGTTCGCGCTCCAGGAGCCGCCGCTCTCGCACTCCGCCACGGTGTCCCACACCGTGCCGTCGGCCGCGCTCGCGCCGGTGGCGCCGAGCAGCGGGATGGCGATCGCGGAGCCGGTCACGCCGGCCGCGACGAGGAGGGCCGGAGCCTGACGGGGGCGCCGGTGTCGACCGTTCCCGGAGAGCATGCGGGGGCCTTTCTCGAGACAACAGTGCTTGCGCGGCCCGTGAAGCCCCGAGGAACCTCAAGAAACCCCGAAGAAACCGAGAAAACCAAGGAAACCGAGGAAGCCGAGGAACCCGAGCAACAAGGACGCCGCGCTGACAGGTGAACGTATCGGCAGACGATCACTTGTCACAAGTTAATGCCGCGCAGATCACGTGAAGATCACAGAGTTGAGGAACGGTCACCTCTGCTTCGCTGTCCGGGCACATCACGGTTGGTCAGCGGACGGCTTCGGGGGGTTCACCGGGACGGCGGGCCCGAACCGCACGGGCAGGGTGCGCAGTCCGCGCATGATGAGTCCGCCGCGCCACCTCAAGTCGGCCGGATCGGCGTCCAGTCGCAGGTCGGGCAGCCGGGTCAGGAGGGTGGCCAGAGCGGTCCGCCCCTCCAGGCGGGCGAGGGGCGCGCCCAGGCAGTAGTGGATGCCGTGGCCGTAGCCCAGGTGCTGGTTGTCGCGGCGGGACAGGTCCAGGACGTCCGGGTCGGCGAACCGCGCCGGGTCCCGGTCGGCGGCCGCCAGGACGACGAGGACGGCGTCGCCGGGGGCGATGTCCTGTCCGCCGACGGTCAGGGGCTCGGTGGCGAACCGCCAGGTGGCGAGCTCCACCGGGCCGTCGTAGCGCAGGAGTTCCTCCACGCCGGTCGCCAGGAGGCCGCTCTCGCCCGCGGCCAGGGAGGCCTGGAGGCGGGCACGCTGACCGGGGTGGGTCAGCAGGGCGTAGGTGCCGTTGCCGATCAGGTTCACGGTCGTCTCGAACCCGGCGAACAGCAGGATGAAGGCCATGGCGGCGGCCTCGTTCTCGGTGAGGTGCTCGCCGTGGTCGGAGGCGCGGATCAGACCCGAGATGAGGTCCTCGCCGGGGGCCGGGTCCGCGGGAAGCTCCAGGCGCTTGCGGTGGATGAGGTCCAGGAGGTAGCCGCGCATCTTCTTCACCGACCGGGCGACACCGCCGCGCGGACCCCCGCCGTGCCGGATCATCATGCCCGCCCAGTCCCGGAAGTCGTCCTGGTCCTCGCGGGGGACGCCGAGCAGGTCGCAGATGGCGTGGATGGGGAGCGGGAAGGCGAAGTCGTGGATGAGGTCGGCGGTGCCGCGCTCCGCGAACCGGTCGATGAGTCCGTCCGTCAGCTCCTGCACGCGGGGCGCGAACTCGGCGACCCGGCGGGGCGTGAACGCCTTGCTGACGAGGCGTCGCAGCCGGGTGTGGTCCGGCGGGTCGATGTTCAGCAGATGCGTCATCAGCTCGGCCTTGCGCTCCCCGGGGATCCCGGTCCTGCCCCTGGCGTGCGCGGGCTCGTCGTGGTGCGCCGGGTTCTTGCTGAGCCGCTGGTCCGCGAGGGCCTGCTTGGCGTCGGCGTACCGGGTGACCAGCCAGGCCTCCACACCGCTGGGCAGCCGCGTGCGGTGCACGGGCGCGTGCTCGCGGAGCCAGGCGTAGGCGGGATAGGGGTCGGTGGCGAACTCCCAGGTGAACAGGGCTGGCGCGGACGGCTCGGAGGCGGGCTGCTGGGTCACTCCCCGACGGTAACCGGCACCGGACCGACGACCACGCACGGCCCGACGCACCCACGGCTCGCGACCACCGGGACCCTGGGCCCGGCCGACGCCCGCCGCACGGGGGCTTCCGCCCGCAGCGCGGAGCCAGAAGGCCGCCGCACGGAGGCGGAGGCCCGCAGCGTGGGGGACGTCCGCGGGTGGAGGCGGACGCCTGCCGCATGGGGGCTTCCGCCCGCAGCGCGGGGGCAGAAGGCCGCTGCACGGAGGCGGAGGTCCGCAGTGAGGAGCCCTGCCGCGAGGGGGACGGGCACCCGCCCCGCGGAGGCGGAGGCCCGCCACGCGGAGGCCGCCCGCAGTGCCGGGGGCGGACGCCCGCCAGGTGAAGGCGGGCGTCCGCCGCGCGGGGGTGGGATGCCCGCTCGGCCCCGTGTCGCCCGCGCGGGCCCCGTCCGTCTCGCCCCGGCTTCCCCGGCTCCTTACTCCCCCAGACCCTCGGCCGCGCGGATGGCGTCCCGGTAGGTGCGGGCCGCCGCTCGCAGGGCCGCTTCCGGGTCCACGCCCTCCGACTCCGCGCGGGCCGCCAGGGCGAGCAGGTCGTAGCCGATGCCGTCCGCCGCCGGGAGCGGCACCTCCAGGTGCGCCGAGCGGGCCCGCGACGCGAGCTTCGCCGCCAGGGCCAGGCCCGGCTGGTGGAGGGGGACGCCGTCGGTGACCGACTCGCGGCGCTTCTCGACCGCCTTCGTGCGCAGCCAGTGCTCCTTGACCTCCTCGGGGGTGGTCGCGGTGGCGTCGCCGAAGACGTGCGGGTGGCGGTGGACGAGCTTGGTGACGATCGTGCCCGCGACGTCGTCGACGGAGAAGGGGGCCTCCTCGTCCTCCTCGGCGATGCGGGCGTGGAAGACGACCTGGAGGAGGACGTCGCCCAGTTCCTCGCGCAGCTCGTCGCGGTCGCCGTCCTCGATGGCCTCGACGAGTTCGTACGCCTCCTCGATGCCGTACTTCGCGAGGCCCCGGTGGGTCTGCCGGGAGGACCAGGGGCACTCGGCGCGGATGCGGTCCATGACCTGGACGAGGTCGAGGAGGCGGGCGCCGGGGAGGTCGTAGGAGGCGGGGAGCAGTTCCAGGTCGGGCATGGTCACGCGGCCGGAGCCGGCCAGGCGGGCCAGGCCGTCCGTCAGGGCGGGTTCCCCCTCGCCGGTCGCCACCACGACGACCGTGCGGCCGCCGGCACAGGCCGCGAGGAGGTCCTCGGCGGTGGGGGCGTCCTGCGCCACCGCTATGCCGGCCTCGCGCAGGTACGGCAGCTGGGGATGGGTGCCGTCCGCGCACATCACCCGGTCGGCCTCGCGCAGCGCCTGCCAGGCGGGCCAGGACAGCAGGCCGGGGGCGACCCGGTGGCTGGTGGTGAGCAGGACGACGCGGCCGGGGGCCGGGGCGCCTTCGGGGCTGGTTGCGTTCACCCTCCGAACGTAACCCAGCCCGCCGCCGGCACCGGCCGCGCCGGGAGGTCAGGCCGTCCGCGGGGGCTGGGACGCCGTCGTGACGTCGCGGACCCACGGGGTCCTGGCGTCGACGCGGCTGACCTTCCGCACGTCCCAGTCGCCGTAGCGCGGGTTGAGGTCGATGTCGAGGTCCCGCGACGCCTTCGACAGGGCGTTCCAGAACTCGGGCCGGCTGGTGTCGGTGCCGAGCTCCGCGGCGAGTTTCTGGGCCTCCAGCTGGAGGCGGAGGTTCTCGTCGAGGCGCTGCGGCGGGATGCCGTACTGCTGGAGCCAAGTGGTCTCCAGGCCCTTGGCGCCGCCCGCCTGCTGCTCCAGGCCGGCCCGCATCTCCTGGACCTCCTTGCGGCTGACGGTGACGTCCGCGTCCTCGGCGGCGCGGTGCAGCACCCGGTCGAGGACCATGCCATGGAGGGTGTCGCGGGTGAGGGTGCCGGTGCGGGCGATGGCCTGGGCGTACTGGGTCTCGTCGGGGACGGCGGCGCGCTGTGCCTCGCGCACCTCGTTCACCCGGCCCTCCAGCTGCGAGACGGTGATCCGCTGGCCGCCGACGACGGCCGCCGCTCCGGGACGGGCCTCGTTCCCGCAGGCCGTGAGGAGCGGTCCCGCCACGACGATCGCGGCGGACAGCAGGAGCGCGGTGCGACGACGGCGGTGCAAGGAAGCCTCCCGAGGAGATTGTGCGGCGGTGCACAAAGTCTTGCGGTGATCGATGGTAGGCAGTGGGGCGGCTGGGGCCAACCCATTGGACCAACGATTCACCGGGACTTCGGGCACCGCCGCGCCCGCACCCGTACGGGGGTCAGCCCACGAGGGCGACCGGGGCGTCCCAGGCGTTGCGGTCCACGGTGATGGTGTGACCGCCGCGGGTCTCCTTGCTGTTGACCATGTACTGGTGGCCGCGGCTGTGGTTCGTGTACAGCTTGGGGTCCCAGGGCCAGTCGGTGGTGGTGGTGTTCTTCTTGTCCCACAGCGCGTACCAGAGGTTGCCCGGCAGGTCCGTCTTGTTCGTCGCGGTGGCGATCGCCTTGGCGCTGGAGCTGCTGAAGCCGTAGTAGCCGGCCCGGTAGGTCTTGGCGCGCAGCGTCTTGGTGAAGGAGCGGACGTAGGTGAGCACGGCGTCGTTGCACGCCTTGTTCGTGATGTCGTACGGCTCCATGTCGAGGTAGATCGGGCTGCCGGCCTTCATGCCGAGCGCGCCGGCCTTGGCGACGGCGTCGGCCGCGTTGCTCGCGCCGACGGAGGCCGCGGTGGCGGCGGTGAACTTCTCCGGGTTGGCGCTGGTCTGGCAGGGCGGCTGGGCGCCGACGTAGAGCGGGATGAGCTTCCAGCCGGCCGTGTCGACCGACTTCACCCAGGACGCGGTGAGGTTGGCCTGGGTGCAGCCGCGGTTCTTGCCGCCGATGTAGACGGCGGCGGCGCCGTAGAAGCCGTCGCCCTTCCAGGCCTTCATCGCGGCCAGGGAGGGCGCGGTGCAGGTGTCGAAGGCGCGGCCGGTGTAGGTCTTCTGGGCGGGCCAGGTGGTGGCCGCCATCGACGTCTGCGCGGCGATCCCGGCCCCGGCGAGGACGGCCGCGCCGGCCACCCCCCACGTGATGTGTCTGCGTCTTCTGGACTGCCGGTGCTCGGCCATCCCCACCCCATCGTCTCGTCTGCGCGCGTACGGCCCGGTCGCGGCGTACGCGTGTGCACAGGTGTGTGCCCCCTGAATCGAACGCACCGTATCCCGCGTCTCTCCGGCGGAGGGAAACACGGGGCCCGCACAGCGGCAAGGTTCACTCATGTCACGGTAAAGACAGGGAGGTCCGGGCGGGCCCCGCCGTGGCCTAATCTTGCTCCCTGGCTACCAGGGGGGCGACATGACGACAGTGATGACGGATGCGGACAAGCGGCTCGAGGCGGGCTGGTTCCAGCGGATCGCCTGGGTGGCGCTGGCGTGGCTCTCCTTCGGCCTGCTGGCGTGGGTGCCGTTCCTGTACGTGGCGATCCGCCGCGGCCGGTCCTCGGACTGGGTCGCCTTCGGCGCGTACGCGCTGTACGAGTGCGTGACCGTTCCGTGGATGGCGACGGACGACAGCTCGGACGGAGACGAGTTCATGGGCCTCGCCATCATCGTGACGCTGGTGACGGCGGCCTGCATGCTGCTGTTCGCCATGTTCGACCGGCGGATCCCGACGATGCCGGCGACGGCGTACGGCACGCCGGGGCCGCAGGGGCACCCCTACCAGCAGGGGTACCCGTACGGCCGGTAGCAGCCGTACGGCCGGTGGTACCCGTACGGCCGGTGGTACCCGTGCCGCCGGTGGTGCCCGGTGCCGGACCGGCGGTGGCGGTCAGAGCGGGTGCCGCATCCAGACGTTGGGCTCCACGTACACCGCGTGGTCGCGTTCCGGCTCGCAGCGCACCGGCACCAGCGCGCCGGGCACCTCGACGTCGCCCCGGGTGTCGAAGGGCAGCCCCGTCCAGCGGCGCCACTCGGCGAGGGAGGCGGCCACCGTCATCGACGCCGGCGCGATCCGCTCGATGCCCGCTCCGGCCCGGGCGTGCACCCGCAGCCACGGGTCGTACGGCAGTCCGTCGTCCCGCACCCGGTGGGCGTACTCCTCGACGGGGGTGTGCGGTTCGAGGTGCTTGGCGCTCGGGCGGACCGGGGCGACGACCTCGGTGAAGCCCCGCGCGCGGGCGTTGTCGCGCATCGCGGAGAGCATGCGGCCGGACAGGCCCCGTCCCTGGGCGTGCGGGGCGACCACGACGGAGACGGCGCTCACCGTGTCCGGACGCACCCCGCGGCGCAGGTCGGAGAAGGCCCACACCAGCACCTGGTCCCAGCCCCGGGCGGGCAGCTCACCGCGCCCCTCGGCGCGCAGGGCGAACGGCACGCTGAAGGCGTGCGCGAGGACCTGGCCCCGCTCGTCCTCGGCGAACAGCACGTACTCCGGCAGCTCGACGGGGATCCGCCCGTAGTGCGCGTTGCCCACCGGGTCCTGGGTGGCGAACTCCGGCCAGCTGTCGGGCATGTCGAACACCGGCCCCAGCATCTCGGGTCGCTCGGCGAGGGAGAAGACCTTCGGTTCCATGGGGGCACGGTAGGCGGCGGCGCGGCGGCCGCGGTACGCATTTTCACGGCCGCGGGTTCATGGGCGCGGGGTCGCGGACGCGGATTCGTGGACGTGGGGACGTGGGGACGCGGGCGGGCCGGGCGGTCGGGCGGCGTGCTCAGCCGGCGTGGAAGCGTTCCGGCGCCTTGGTCGGGTTGCCGCCCGTGGGGAGTGCCTGGTCGGGGCAGCCGGAGAGGACCTTCTTCATGGCGGCCTTCTCGGCGGCGGTGACCCACAGCTGGTACTTCTTCTTCACCGCGACCTGCGCCGCCACGTACGGGCACCGGTAGGCCTTGTTGGGCGGCAGCCAGGTCGCCGTGTCGCCGTCCCCCTTGGAACGGTTGGTGCTCGCGTCCACGGCGAGCAGGTTGAGGGGGTCGTTGGCGAGGGCGATGCGCTTGCTCGCGTCCCAGTACTTGGCGCCCTTCTGCCAGGCGTCGGACAGGGCGACGACGTGGTCGATGTCGACCTTGCTGCTGCCGCGCCGGTAGGTGACCTCCTTGCCGGAGTACGGGTCCGACTCCAGCACGCCGTAGGACACCTTGCAGACACCGCCGGTGAACCGGACGTCCTCCAGGTCCCGCTTGAGGATGTCGTCGCGGGTCCCGCAGTCGTTGGAGTCGGTGTCGGCCCAGGCGCGGCCGAACTTGTCCCGGTCGTAACCGGTGCGCGGTGCCCGTCCCTTCACGGTGAGCGACTCGGCGGCCGTCAGGGCGGCTCCCCCGCCCTCGGCGCGTCCGGTCCCGGTGGTGCCGGTGCCGGGGACCTGGTCGGTGCAGCCGGTCATGACGCACACCAGTACCGCGGCCGTCACCGCTCCGCCGCTCAGACGCCGCACGCGACCCTCCTCCGCTGGACCACCCACACCCGTACAGGGCGTTTTCCCCCGCCGGACTCGTGTACACCGTAGGCCAGGGGCGCACGGGGGGGGCGGACGGGGGCCGTCCGCGGGAGACCCCTCCGGGACTCCGAGAACGGCCGCGCGCCGCCCTTCGCTCCCCGGACACCGGACCGCGGGCGCCGGTGCCCGATCCTCGGGCTCCGGGCTCCGGGCCTCGGGCTCCGGGCTCCGGGCCTCGGGCTCCGGGCTCCGGGCCTCGGTGCCTGCCGATGCCCGGGCACGAGTACCGACCCCGGACCCCGGACCCAGGCACCGGCACCGGCACCGGCACCGGCACCGGCACCGGCACGGTGACTAACCCAGCACCGTGACCAGGAACTCGCCGACCCAGCCGAGCAGTTCGCGTCCGACCAGCGGCTTGCCGCCGACCTTCGCGGTCTT
Organism: Streptomyces sp. NPDC031554; assembly: GCF_055580685.1. Taxonomy (NCBI): domain Bacteria; kingdom Bacillati; phylum Actinomycetota; class Actinomycetes; order Kitasatosporales; family Streptomycetaceae; genus Streptomyces; species Streptomyces sp. NPDC031554. The sequence continues at coordinate 102,969 of NZ_JBVIKX010000004.1, forward strand.
GGGGCGGGGTACGAGGAGCTGGTGCGCGGTCGGCTTGACGACCGACCCCGGATAGACCCGCTTGAGCCGCAGCTCCTGCGACTCGCGCAGCTCCACCGGCGCGAACCGGACGTTGCTGCCCTGGAGCATGATCTCCCCGACGCCGCACGACCGCGCGAGCATCCGCAGCCCGGCCACCAGCAGCAGGTTCTCCACCGGCTCGGGCAGCTTGCCGTAGCGGTCGACGAGTTCCTCGCGCACGGCCTTGACGTCGTCCTCGGAGTTGGCCGAGGCGATGGCCCGGTAGGCCTGCAGGCGCAGCCGCTCGCCGGGGGCGTAGTCGTGCGGGACGTGCGCGTCGACGGGCAGTTCGATCTTGACCTCGAGGGGCGCCTCCTCCTCGATCCCCCCGGTCTCCAGCTGCCTCCGGTAGTCCGCGACCGCCTCGCCGACCATCCGCACGTACAGGTCGAAGCCGACGCCGGCGATGTGTCCGGACTGCTCGCCGCCGAGGAGGTTGCCGGCGCCGCGGATCTCCAGGTCCTTCATCGCCACGTACATGCCCGCGCCCATCTCCGTGTGCTGGGCGATGGTCGCGAGCCGCTCGTGGGCCGTCTCCGTGAGCGGCTTCTCCGGCGGGTACAGGAAGTAGGCGTAACCGCGTTCGCGGCCGCGGCCCACCCGGCCGCGCAGCTGGTGCAGCTGGGACAGGCCGAAGTTGTCGCCGCGTTCGACGATGAGGGTGTTGGCGTTGGAGATGTCGATGCCGGACTCGACGATGGTCGTGGAGACGAGCACGTCGAAGCGCTTCTCCCAGAAGTCGACGACGACCTTCTCCAGCGCGGTCTCCGACATCTGGCCGTGGGCGGTGGCGATCCGGGCCTCGGGCACGATCTCGCGCAGCCTCGCCGCGGCCCGGTCGATGGACTCGACCCGGTTGTGGATGTAGAAGACCTGGCCCTCGCGCAGCAGTTCGCGGCGGATCGCGGCGCCGATCTGCTTCTGCTCGTAGGGGCCGACGAAGGTGAGGACGGGGTGGCGCTCCTCCGGGGGCGTGGTGATCGTCGACATCTCGCGGATGCCGGTCACCGCCATCTCCAGGGTGCGCGGGATGGGGGTGGCCGACATCGTCAGGACGTCGACGTTGGCCCGCAGCTTCTTCAGCTGTTCCTTGTGCTCGACGCCGAAGCGCTGCTCCTCGTCGACGATGACCAGGCCCAGGTCCTTGAACTTCGTCTCCGAGGAGAACAGGCGGTGGGTGCCGATGACGACGTCGACGGAGCCCTCCCGCAGGCCCTCCAGGACCGCCTTGGCCTCCGCGTCGCTCTGGAAGCGCGACAGCGCCCGCACCTTCACCGGGAACTGCGCGTACCGCTCGCTGAAGGTGCCGAAGTGCTGTTGCACCAGCAGCGTGGTGGGCACCAGGACGGCGACCTGCTTGCCGTCCTGGACGGCCTTGAAGGCGGCGCGCACGGCGATCTCCGTCTTGCCGTAGCCGACGTCACCGCAGATCAGGCGGTCCATGGGGACCGACTTCTCCATGTCGTCCTTGACCTCGGCGATGGTGGTGAGCTGGTCGGGCGTCTCCGCGTAGGGGAAGGCGTCCTCCAGTTCGCGCTGCCAGGGGGTGTCCGCGCCGAAGGCGTGTCCGGGCGCGGCCATGCGGGCGCTGTAGAGCTTGATCAGGTCGGCGGCGATCTCCTTGACGGCCTTCTTCGCGCGCGCCTTCGTCTTCGTCCAGTCGGCGCCGCCCAGCCGGTGCAGGGTGGGCGCCTCGCCGCCGACGTACTTGGTGATCTGCTCCAGCTGGTCGGTGGGGATGTAGAGGCGGTCGCCGGGCTGGCCGCGCTTGGCGGGGGCGTACTCCACGACCAGGTACTCGCGGGTGGCGCCCTGGACCGTGCGCTGCACCATCTCGATGTAGCGGCCCACGCCGTGCTGCTCGTGGACGATGTGGTCGCCCGCCTCCAGGGTGAGCGGGTCGATGGTCTTGCGGCGGCGCGCGGGCATCCGGGCGCCGTCCTTGCCGGCCGCCTTCTGCCCGGTCAGGTCGGTCTCGGTCAGGACGGCGAGTCCGAGCGCCGGGTCCACGAAGCCGTGGTCGATGCAGCCGCACGCCACGTGCACGACCGAGGGGGAGATCTCGCCGAGGTCCGCGTCGAGGCGGGCCGCGATGCCCTCGCCGCCCAGCACCTCGACCGTGCGGGCCGCCGGGCCGTGCGCCTCGGTCACGAAGACCGTGCGCCGGCCCTCGGCCAGCCAGCCCTTGGTGTCGGCGAGGGCTCTCGCGGTGTCGCCGCGGTAGGCCTCGGGGGCGTGCATGCCGAGCTTGAGGGTGTCCGCGTCCAGCTCCAGGTCGGCGGCGAAGGGGGACACCGACCACCACATCATGTCCAGCTCGCGCGCGCGGTCCCGCACGTCGGCGAGGGACCACAGGGAGGCCGCGCCGACGTCGATGGGTGCCTCGCCCCCGCCCGCGGTGGCCGCCCAGGACGCCTGGAGGAACTCCTGGCTCGTCGCCACCAGGTCCGCCGCGCGCGTGCGGACCCGCTCGGGGTCGCAGACGACGGCCATCGACCCCTCGGGCAGCACGTCGAGCAGCAGCTCCATGTCGTCGACGAGGACGGGCGCGAGGGACTCCATGCCCTCGACGGCGATCCCCTCGGCGATCCTGCCGAGCAGCTCGCCCAGCTCGGGGTGCTGTTCGGCGAGGGCACGCGCGCGCGTGCGGACGTCGTCGGTGAGGAGGAGTTCGCGGCAGGGGGGTGCCCACAGCCCGTGTTCGGCGACTTCGAGGGAGCGCTGGTCGGCGACCTTGAAGTAACGGATCTCCTCGACCTCGTCGCCCCAGAACTCGATGCGCAGGGGGTGTTCCTCGGTGGGCGGGAAGACGTCCAGGATGCCGCCGCGCACGGCGAACTCACCGCGCTTCTCGACCAGTTCGACGCGCGCGTACGCGGCGGCGGCGAGGGCTTCCACGACCTCGTCCAGGTCGGCCGCCTGACCGCCCCTCAACGCCACCGGCTCCAGGTCGCCGAGCCCCTTGACCTGCGGCTGGAGCACCGAGCGCACGGGCGCCACGACGACGGAGACCGGGCCGGTCTCGGGGTCGTCGGGGCGGGGGTGGGCCAGGCGGCGCAGGACGGCGAGGCGGCGGCCGACGGTGTCGCTGCGCGGGCTGAGCCGCTCGTGCGGGAGGGTCTCCCAGGAGGGGTAGTCCACGACGCCGTCCGGGGGGAGCAGCGAGCGCAGGGCGGCGGCGAGGTCCTCCGCCTCCCGGCCGGTCGCCGTGACCGCGAGGACCGTGCGGGAGGTCTCCCTGGCGAGGGCGGCGATCGTGAAGGGGCGGGCCGCCGGGGGGCCGACGAGGTCGATGTGCATGCGGTTGCCGTCGGCGGCGGCGGAGACCGCTTCCGCGAGGGCGGGGTCCTTCACTACGGCGTCGAGCAGACCGTGCAGGCTCATGGAGGGGGTTTTCCGTCCGGGGGTCCGAGGTGGGTGGTCTTGGCTGGATGGTCCGGACCGGATGATGCGGGCCGGGTGTACGGGGCGGGGGCCGGGTGAGCGGGTGGGTCGGTGGGCGGGTGTGCTCCTGGCCGGTGGACAACGCGAAGGGCCCGACGCGTGTCACGGGCCGGGGGTGTCCAGGGTACGACGGGGCGGGGCGGTCCGCCCGGGGCTGTGGACAACGCGGGGCGGCGGCGGGGCGGGTCGTCCACGGCCCGGCTCGCGGGGCACGACGAAGCCGGCGCCGAGAAGCCCCCCGTGGCTTCTCGGCGCCGGCTCGGCCGGCCGGAGGTCAGTCCGTGGCGATCGCGTTCAGGACGTTCATCCGGCCCGCCCGGAACGCCGGGACCAGCGCGGCGAACAGGCCCACGAAGGCCGAGGCGACGAAGACCCCGATGATCGTCGGCCAGGGGATGTCGAGGACCTTCAGGCCCTCCAGGGCGAGGAGCTGCTGGGCGGTGGCGCCCCAGCCCATGCCCAGGCCGAGGCCGAGCAGCGCGCCGAAGAGGGCGATGACGACCGACTCCAGACGGATCATGCGGCGCAGCTGCCGGCGGGAGAGGCCGATCGCCCGCATGAGGCCGATCTCCCGGGTGCGCTCGACCACGGACAGGGCGAGCGTGTTCACCACACCGAGGACCGCCACGATGATCGCCAGTGCCAGGAGGCCGTAGATCAGGTTCAGCATCTGGCCGATCTGGTCCTTGAGGGCTTCCTTGTAGTCGGTCTGGTCGCGGACGGTGTACTGCGGGTAGTCGTGCAGCGCGGACTTCAGCGAGGTGTAGGCGGCGTCCTGCTGCCCCTCCTTCGCCGTGGCGAAGACGAGCAGGTCGAGCGGCATCTTCTCGGCCGGCACGTACCTGGCGACGGTCGAGATGGAGGCGTACATGGCGCCCTTGTCGATGACGACCTCGTCGCTGGTGATCGCGCGGACGGTGAGCGTGGCGGCGGCGCCGTCCTCGAAGGCGACCTCCACCTTCGAGCCGATCGTCAGGCCGTGCTCCTCGGCGAAGCCCTCGAAGACGGACATGGAGTCGGGGCGGTAGGCATCGGCGAGCTCGCCGGCCACGGTCTCGGTGGAGACGTCCGTCGCGTACGACGGGTCGGCGGCGTTGATCGTCTCGCCCTTGGACGTCCTGCCGTCCGGGGTCGTCAGGTCGGCGTCGAGGATCTTGTACTCGGTGACCCGTTCCAGGCCCGGCGTCGCCTTCACGGCCTGCACGGCCTGCGGGGTGATCAGCTGGCCGCCGTCGTTCTGGATGATGAAGTCCGTGCCGACGCTGCTGTCGAGCTGCTCGGAGGCGGAGGCGACCATGGAGGAGCCGACCACCGACAGGCAGGCGACCAGGGCGAGCCCGATCATGAGGGCGGCGCCGGTGGCGCCGGTGCGGCGCGGGTTGCGCAGGGCGTTGCGCTCGGCCATCCGGCCGACGGGGCCGAAGGCCCGCAGCACGATCGCGCCGAGCACCCGGACCAGGCCGCCCGCGAGGAGCGGGCCGATCACCACGAACCCGATCAGGCTCAGGACGACGCCCAGACCGAGCCACAGGGAGCCCTCGCTCGCCTTGTCGGCGGCGGAGGCGAGGTAGAGGCCGGCCGCGCCGCCGCCGGTGAGCAGCAGTCCGAGCGCGGCCCGCACCACGCCGGCCTTGGCGTCGGTGGGGGCGCCGGCGTCGCGCAGCGCGGCCATCGGGGAGACCTTGCCGGCCCGGCGGGCGGGCAGGTAGGCGGCGAGGACGGTGACGACGACGCCGAGGACCAGGCCGATGACCGGGGTCGTCCAGGCCACCGTGAGGTCGTCGGTGGACAGGTTCATGCCGGTCAGGCCCATGAGCTTCATCAGGCCGACGGCGATGCCGACGCCCGCGCCGACACCGAGGACGGAGCCGACGACTCCGAGCAGCAGCGCCTCGGCCAGGACCGAGCGGTTGACCTGCTTGCGGCTGGAGCCGATGGCCCGCATCAGGCCGATCTCACGGGTGCGCTGGGCGACCAGCATGGAGAAGGTGTTGACGATCAGGAAGATGCCGACGAGGAAGGCGATCCCGGCGAAGCCGAGCATCGCGTACTTCATCACGTCCAGGAACCCGCCGACGCTCTTCTGGTTGGCGTCCGCGGTCTCCTTGGCGGTCTGCACCTTGTAGTCGCCGCCGAGCGCGGCCACCACGTTCTTCTTCAGCCGGTCGTCGCTCACCCCGGCCGCGGCCGTGACGTTGACGTTGGTGAAGACGTCGGGCTCGCCGACCAGGGTCTGCTGCGCGGTCCTGGTGTCCAGGTAGAAGATCGCCGCGCCGGGGTTGGTGACGGTGAAGGACGCGAGGGCCGAGACCTTCGCGGTGTGGGTGCCGACCGCGGTGATGACGGCGATCTCGTCGCCGATCTTCAGGTGGTGCTTGTCGGCGGTGTCGGCGTCGACCATGATCTGGCCGGGGTTCCGGGGCGCGGCACCTTCGGTGATCTTCATGGTGCGGGCCTCGTTGGCGTTCCAGCTGCCGACGATGGTGGGGCCGCCGCTGGACGGCGACAGGCTGTCCTTGTCGGCGTCGACGACGGTCACGGAGGTGGAGAAGACGGTTCCCTCCGCCGACTTCACGCCGGCCGCCCCGCGGACCTTGCCGACCACGTCGGCCGGCATGACCGGCGGCTTGCCGTTCTTGGAGGTGGTCTCACCGGTGTCGGAGGCGCCCTTGGCGCTCACCGTCACGTCGGAGGAGGTGGCCGCGAACAGCTTGTCGAAGGTGGTGTTCATGGTGTCGGTGAACACCAGCGTCCCGCAGACGAAGGCCACCGACAGCAGGACGGCCACGGCCGACAGCGCCATGCGCCCCTTGTGCGCGAAGAAGTTGCGCATCGAGGTTCTCATCACGGTCATGACGTACGCCCCCGGGCGTCGAAGTCCTTCATGCGGTCCAGGACCTGGTCGGCGGTGGGCTGGTGCATCTCGTCGACGATGCGGCCGTCGGCGAGGTACAGCACGCGGTCGGCGTAGGAGGCGGCGACCGGGTCGTGGGTGACCATCACGATGGTCTGGCCGAGTTCGTCCACGGAGCGGCGCAGGAAGCCCAGGACCTCGGCGCCGGCCCGGGAGTCGAGGTTCCCGGTCGGCTCGTCGCCGAAGATGATCTCGGGGCGGGCGGCGAGGGCGCGGGCCACGGCGACGCGCTGCTGCTGGCCGCCGGAGAGCTGGGTGGGCCTGTGCCTGAGCCGGTCGGACAGCCCGACCGTCTCGACGACCTGCTGGAGCCAGGCCTTGTCGGGCTTGCGGCCGGCGATGTCCATGGGCAGCGTGATGTTCTCGATCGCGTTGAGCGTCGGCAGCAGGTTGAACGCCTGGAAGATGAACCCGATCCGGTCCCGGCGCAGTTGCGTCAGCTTCTTGTCCTTGAGCCCGGTGATCTCGGTCTCGTCCAGGTGGATCTGCCCGGACGTGACGGTGTCCAGGCCGGCGAGGCAGTGCATCAGGGTGGATTTGCCGGACCCCGAGGGGCCCATGATCGCGGTGAAGCGGCCACGGGCGATGTCCACGTCGACGTGGTCGAGGGCGACGACGCGGGTCTCCCCGGACCCGTACGCCTTGACGACCTGCCGCGCCCGAGCGGCAACGGCCGTACGCCCTCCAGTGCCCCCGTGCCTGGGAATGGTCACAGCCGAAGTCACGTGAATCTCCAAAGGTCGAAAGTGCGGAAGTGAGCTGGGCGCGCGGGTGGTGCCGCGCCGTGCGTGGTGCGGTGTCGCGGTCCCGGTTCCCACGTCGAAGAGTCTGTCGGCGCGACCGGGTGCGGCGCGCTGGGGCTCGGGCCCGTCTTCGTGGGGGGTTAACCCCACCTCCGGCCGGTGGGGTTGTCCGCCCCCATCGGCGTAAAGCCAGGTTAAGGAGGCACCCCGGCCTTCCTCGTCCTCCGGCGGGACGACCTCTCCCCGAGCCGTAGTACGGAGACACCCCTAGGGGCTGTCCACCGAGAGGTGGAGTGCTCCTGGGGGTCGTGTCCACCCTCGGGCCCGGTCGGGCTCCACCCTCCCGTCGGGTCGGGGTCGAGTGGGAGGCTGTCCGGGGTTGATAGGTGCAAGGGGCACGGGACCGGCAGGGGAGGGGCACGGGATGGGCGACGTCAGACCCGCGACACGGGAGGCCGCGGGGCGGGGAACGGCACCCCCGAAGCGGGGGGCGGTGGTCGCCGCGCTGATGCTCTCCATGGCGCTGGCCGCGCTCGACGCCACCGTAGTCTCCACCGCCGTGCCGCAGATCGTCGGCGACCTGGGCGGGTTCTCCGTCTTCTCCTGGCTGTTCTCCGGCTACCTCCTCGCCGTCACCGTCACCCTGCCCGTCTACGGCAAGCTCTCCGACACCTTCGGCCGCAAACCCGTGCTGGTGGCCGGCGCGGTCCTCTTCCTGCTCGGCTCCCTGCTGTGCGCGCTCGCCTGGGACATGGGCGCGCTGATCGCGTTCCGCGTCGTGCAGGGACTGGGCGGCGGCGCGCTGCAGGGCACCGTGCAGACCCTCGCCGCCGACCTCTACCCGCTCAAGGAGCGCCCGCGGATCCAGGCCAGGCTGTCCACGGTGTGGGCGGTGTCCGCGGTCGCGGGACCGGGGTTGGGCGGGCTGCTGGCGGAGTACGCCGACTGGCGGTGGATCTTCCTGGTCAACCTGCCCGTCGGGGCGGTGGCGTTGTGGCTGATCGTGCGTCACCTGCACGAGCCGGAGCGGGCGTCGGGGGCACGCGCGCGGATCGACTGGGCGGGCGCGCTGGCGGTCTTCGCGACCGGCGGGGTGCTGCTGACCGCGCTGGTGCAGGGCGGGGTGGCCTGGCCGTGGCTGTCGGCGCCGTCGTTCGCCCTGTTCGCCGCGGGGCTCGCCCTGGCCGGCCTCGTCGTGGCCGTCGAGCGCCGGGCCGCCGAGCCGATCATCCCCGGCTGGGTGTGGCGTCGCCGTACGATCGCCGCGGTCAACCTCGCGCTGGGCGCGCTGGGCCTGCTGATGGTGGCGCCCGCGGTGTTCCTGCCGACGTACGCCCAGGCGGTGCTGGGCCTGGACCCGGTGACGGCCGGGTTCGTGCTGTCGGTGTGGACGCTGAGCTGGCCGCTGTCGGCCGCCCTCAGCCAGCACGTGTACCGGCGCATCGGCTTCCGCGACACCGCGCTGCTCGGCATCGGCGCGGCGACCCTGGTCCTGCTCGCGTTCCCCCTGCTGCCGTATCCGGGGGCGGCCTGGCAGCCGGCGCTGCTGATGCTGGTGCTCGGCGCGGCCCTCGGCCTGTTCCAGCTGCCGCTGATCGTCGGCGTGCAGTCGACGGTCGGCTGGTCGGAGCGCGGCACCACCACCGCGTCCGTCCTCTTCTGCCGGCAGAGCGGGCAGACGATCGGCGCGGCCGTCTTCGGCGCGGTCGCCAACGGCGTGCTGGCGGCCCGGCTGGGCGGCACGGGCGACCTGGACTCCGTCGTGCGCGACCTGGACGCGGGCGCCGCCGCCGGGGCGACCCGGCACGCGGTCGCCGAGGCCGTGCACGCGGTGTACCTGGGCGCGGCGGGCGCCGCCGCGCTCGCCTTCCTGGTGCTGCTGTGCCTGGCCCCCCGTCACTTCCCGGTGCTGACCGAGCCGGACGACTGACCCGGCGCCGGCCTGTCGCCGCGGGCGGCACCCCGCCCCGGCGGCCCGGGCGGCGCCCCGACCCGGTGCCTCGGGCGGCGGCCCGCCCCGGCGTCCCGGCCTCGCGCCGCCGCCCGGCAGCACGGCCCGACGCCACAGCCCGGCACCCCCGCCCATCGGCACGGCCCGGCGCCGCGTTCCCGCGGCGAGCGCCCGCCGATCGGCCGGGTCGGTCACCGTCCCGTCCGGTTCCGTCCCCCGACCGCCCGGTGCCGCGCCGCGCCCCGGGCGGGCGGGGCGCGGCGGACGTTCACCGCGCGCCGCGCCCCGTCAGGGTGCTCAGGCTGCTGCGCACGGAGTCGATCTGCGCCTGCACCTCGTCCCACCGCTCGCCGTGCTCGCACAGCACCCGTTCCGTCTCGCGGGCGATCCGTTCCGCACGCGCGCGTGCCTCGACGAGGATCGCGGCGGCCCGCGCGCACGCCTCCTCCTGGCTGCGGCGGGCGGCTTCCCCGGCATCGGCGAGGGCCTGCTCCGCCACGGACAGCGCCGCCTCGGCGCGCGCCGTCAGCCGGGCGTGGTGCGCGTCGAGCGCGGCGGCGCAGCCGGCCTCCGCACGCCCGGCGGCGGCCCACCGCTCCGCCTCCTCCCGCTCCCGGTCGGCGAGCAGGGCGGCGGCGCGCCGGCGCGCCTCGCGCAGAACCGCGAGGGCCTCGCCCCGGCGCTCCCTCACCTCGCGCCGGGCGCCGACGCGGATCGCGTGGGCCTCGGCGCGCGCCGCGAGCAGTTCCCGCCGGGCCCGCTCCTCCGCCTCCGCGCGCACCTCCTCGGCCCGCTCCCGCGCCGCCGCACGCACCGCCCGGGCCTTCGCCCCGGCCCGCTCGACCTGCTCCCGCGCCGCGCTCCGGGCGCTCTCCCGCACGTCCGCCGCCTCCTGCCGCGCGAGCTGGAAGATGCGCCGCGCCCTCTCCCCGAGGGCGTCGTACGTCTGCGGCGCCAGCCCGTCCACGGCTTCCCGCAGCCGTACGGCCCGCGCCTCCATGTCCCTGGCCAGCACGGTCAGCCGGGCCGCCCGCTCCCAGGCGGCGTCCCGGTCGGCCGAGAGCGCGGCGGCGTACGCGTCGACCTGTTCGGGCCGGTACCCGCGCCCGCGAACGGTCATGAACCCGGGTGGCGCCATCGAAGCGTCGGTCACCTGGAACCCCTCTCCACCGGACGGCCGCGGAACAAATGATTTCCCGCATATCCTGAGGTATGAGGAGCAATGGTTCATAACGCGACACTCCGCGTGTGTCGCATGGTCGGCCGCCCGTGCGAAAGGGCCGGGCCCGGTCGCACGACCGGGCCCGGCCCTCCCACGCGCCCGCATGTCAGCGGGGCGCACGCCTCACAGCAGTCCGTCCCACATCTCCTCCAGCAGCACCGACCACCAGCTCTCCGGCGAACCGAGCGCCGCCGGGTCCAGCGCGGCCAACTGCGCCTGGAAGTCGACGGTCCAGCGGCCCGCCTGCTCCTGGTTCAGACCGAACCGCAGCCGCCACATCCGCCCCAGCAGCGCGAGACAGCGCGCGAACTCCGGCAGCCCGCTGTTCACGAACTGCGGCGCCACGGACGCCCCGCCCGGCCCCGCCTCCACCGGCACGGCGACGATGTGCGCCGTGCCGTACTGCACGCAGAGCGCCTTGCCGAAGTCGCTGCCCATGACGAGGTACGAACCCGCGTCCGCCGCCGCCTGCACGCCCCGCTCCGCCGCCAGCTCCGCCAGCGTCGGCACCGGCCGCCCCGGCTGGGCCTGCGCCCAGAAGAACGGACCCATGTCCACCGGCAGACCCGCCACCACCAGCGTGTGCGCCACGATCGGCGGCACACCCTGCCGCGACACCGCGGCCTGCTCGAACCGGAACACCCCCGGCCCGAACGCCGCGCCCATCTCCTGCGCGACGACCTCCGGCGGGACCGGCGGCGCCGGCTGCACCGGCGGCAACGGCGCGCGCACCGGCGCGGGACGCGCCGGACCGTCGGCGACCTGATGCAACTCGCCCTGATGGGCCAGGAGTTGCTGCATCCCCTGCTGTCGGCTCGCATGATCCGTGCCGTACGGCGCGATGCTCGTGATCCGCGCCTGCGGCCACTGCTCACGGATCATCCGCGCGCAGTACGCCCCCGGCAGCTCACACGACTCCAGCTCGGTGTGCAGCTCCAGCACCTGGTCCGGCGGCACGTTCATCGCCCGCAGCTCGTGGAAGATCTGCCACTCCGGGTGCGGCGTGCCCGGTGCCGAACGCCGGATCACCTGCTGCTCCGACCCGTCGTGCGCCCGGTAGCGCAGCACGGCCTGGTAACCCGGCCCGACGGTCGGCTGCCCCTGCGGGGGATACCCGTACGCCTGCGGCTGCCCGCCGCCGGGCATGCCCGGCGGCGGCATCGCACCAGGCGGCGGCATCGGCGGCCTGGGGGCACCGGGAGCCGCACCGGGGGCGCCCGGCACACCCGGAACGGGCGGCGGCGGAGGCGGCACGCCGGGACCGCCCGGCGGCGGCCCGGACAGCATCGTGGCGGCGCGGTGCGCGGCACCCTGAGCGCCACCGACGGACCCGTGGGCGCCCGGCCCTCCGGGCACACCGGGCGCGGCCGGGGCGTGGGGCGCGCCCGGAACACCGGGAACACCGGGAACACCGGGAGACTGAGGGACCCCCGGAGGCTGCGGCACACCCGGACCCGTCCGGCTCGGGTCGGCGAACATCGTCGCCGCCTGGTGCACCCCGCCCGGGGGCGTACCGCCGGGCGGGTTCGGCGGGGCGGGCGGGGTCGGCCCACCAGGGACACCGGGAACCCCGGGAGCACCAGGCGCACCCGGCCCACCAGGTCCGGCCGGCCCCTCGGGCCCCAGCGCCGACACCAACTGCGTGGGCACGTAGCCGCCCGCCGACGCACCCGGCCCGGCCGGACCGGCGGACGGCGCGGGCGTGGCACCCGGCCGCGCGCCGGGCATGCCCGGCGCGCCCGGCGGGGGCGGCGGCGCCCCGCCGGTGCGCCGCGGCGGCGGAACCGCCTTGCTGGTCGCCGCGTCCGCGATGTCCTCGGCGTGCGGCGCGAGCGGCCGGGCCGGCGCACCCGGACCGGCGGGCGGCGGCGTCGCCGACCCGCCCGGCACCGGCGCCGGAGGCGGCGTGGGAGCACCGCCCGGCCCTCCCCGCCCGTCCACGTCCGGGAGCGCCGGCGCGACCGCCGTGGACGGAAGCCGGCTGCCGCCCGAGATCAGCGCCGTCTTGGCGTCCGGCGCGGCGGAGGGCGGCGGCGCCTCGTCGTCGGCACCGCTCAACGGCGGCGCGAACACCGTCACCGGCAACGGCACGGAACGGTCGTCACCGGCATCGGCGTTGGTGTCCGTACCCGTCCAGGGCGTGGCCCCGGCGGGCGTGGGAGCCGGCGTCGGGACACCCGCCTGCGTCCGGGGCAGCGACGGATCGCCGAGGCCCCCGGCCGGACCCGCCGCGGCGGCGGGCGCCGGCTCGGGGGAAGGGACCGGTGAAGCGGAGGACGAGGAGGAGGCGGAAACGGACTCGGACTCGGGCGGAGAAGACGGAGCGGACGCAGGCTCCGGGGCGTCCGCCGCCTCCCCGATCCCCAGCCGGTCCGCCGCCTCCTGCAACCACTCCGGCGGCGACAGCAGGAACGACGTCTGGTTCAGATCCACCCGCGCCGCGGCCGGCGGCACCGGCGCCGGCTCACCCTCCGGACGGCCGTACTCCTCCTCGTACCGGCGGATCACCTCGCCCACCGGCAGCGCCGGCCACAACGTGACCTCACCGCTGTCACGGGCCAGCACCAACCGCTGCCCGCCCCCGTCCGAACGCGGCCCCTCCGCACGGTCCTCGGCCCACACCACGAACCCGAGCCCGAACTCCCGCACCCGCACCTCACGGTGCTGATACGCCGGAACGTCCCCGTTGACCCACTCTTCACCGCGCTCCTGCGCCTGCGCGAACGTCACCATCGCCGGATCACTCCCCCACACCGACGGACGGAACGGAAGAACCGGAAGCCACGGGGACAACCCGCGCGAAACCACCGTCCACCATCAGATTCGCCACCGTCTCCAACTCCGGCGGCCGCCCCGCGAGCCGCGACAGGAAGACGTCGAAGTCCTCCCCGCACGGCAGCAGCAACCGCTCCACCCGCTCCGCCGGCGACCACGCCGGATCCACGTCCCGCACGTCGTCGTACGCGCAGAACCACACCGAACCGATCCGGTCGCCCTTCACCTTCACGGCCAGCAGACCACCCTGCACGAACCCGACACCCAGATAGTCCTTGGTCAGATGGTCGCGCAGACACTTGTTCACGTACACCAGATCGTTGACGGCCGCCTCGTCCCGCACCGTGAAGAACGGCTGGTCCACCAGCAGCCCCAGCTCCGCGTCCAGCGCCGCACCCACCGGAGCACAACCGCCCGCCGCCTTCAGGAACGTCCGGTACGCGCCCGGCAGCCGGTACCCGAGATCCTCCTCGACCCCCTGCACCTGCTGCTCCGTCACCGCCACACCCGACTTCGGCAGCCCGAAGTGCGCCGGCCGCGTCTCCTGCAGCGGCCGCGTCCCGCGCTTCACCTGATCGACCACCGCCGTCGCGATCCCGCCGTGGTGCCGCAGCAACGCCTTCACCTCGACCGGAACCAGCTCCAGCCGCCGCGAACCCACCATGTGGTGCCACGTCCAGCCGTGCGGCGTCGCCACACTGTCCACCGTGTCCCACAACTCGTGCCCCGACGCCGACAACGCCGCGTTCGCCGACACGTAGTCCGTCAGCCGCAACTCGTCGACACCGAAACCCTCCGGCGGCTCCGCGATCTCCGCGGCCGCCCGCGCGTAGGACGAGAAATCCGGGTAGCCGCGCTCGTCGACCCGTACTCCTCTCGGGTGACGTGCGGCCCGGACCGGATCCGGGAAATGCACGACCTGCCCGGCGTAGGCCGCGTTCGGCGGCGCGGCTCGCTGCCCGAGCCGACCTGTCGTCATGGCGGTTGCCCCCTGCGGCGCTCTGGACGGGCCCCGGCGGCCGGATCCGCATCCGGACCGACCACCACGCCCCGTATCCGACTGTCTCCAACGGTCTCCCACGCGCGTCACCCACGCGCCAGGCGGTGCCGACAGCCTATGCGGTACGACGGCACCGGTCACCGGCCCTCCACTTCCGTGACCAGCCGTCACCCCCTCGTGACAGCCGGCCCGGGCCCGGGCGTGTCGCGCCGCCCCAGCTTCCACACAGGCCCCACCGTTTGGCACTCTGAGACCTTTGGGGGGATGCACGGAGGGGAAAGACGATCATGAACGCCACGCAAACGGGACCGCACACCAGCCGCTCCGGCGACCCCCGCATCGGCTGGAGCAGCGACGAGACCCCCCACGCACCCGCCCTCCGCCACCGCCGCGACGGCATACTCCCCACCATCGCCGCCGCCCTCTCCGTCCGCGGCGCCACCCTCACCGGCACCGCCGCCCGCGGCGACCAGCCCCCCACCCTGCACCCCCTCGTCCAGGAGTTCCTCGACACCCTCCCCAGCGACCGGCGGGACCGCTACACCGGCCGCTGCGCCGAAGCTCTCCTGATCTCCCGCCACATCACCACCACCGACGCCGCCCGCAGCAAACGCGCCGCCCGCAGACCCATGACCAACGGCGAAGCCCGCAAAGCCCTCAAACAGGCCAAACTCACCGCCCGTCGCATCCGCGAGGACGGCGACCCGCTCCACGGCAGCTTCGCCACCCCCTGCCGCGCCTGCACCGCGCTCAGCGCCCACTTCGGCGTCCGCATCGTCGACCCCGCGACCGACGACAGCTGACCACCGCACCCGCGCCCCCCGCACATACACCGCTCCCCCCACCACCACGCACCCGCACGACGGCCCCGCGCCGACCCATGACCCCGACGAACGAAGGGCAGATGCACCCCGACCGCACCACCACGCGCTTCCCCGTACCCGTCGACGCCGCCCTGCGCGCCGCCGGCTGGCAACCCGGACGCTGGGACATCAGACAAGCCGAGATCTGGGCCGACACCCTGCGCGACCACACCTCACCCGCCGGCCACCGCCACGCCGTCTTCCCCGCCGCCGTCGAGGTCTGGGCCGAATTCGGCGGCCTCCACCTCACCCCCACCGGCCCCGGCCGCCAGATCGCCCCCGCCGCCGTCCACCTCGACCCCCTCCACGGCCTCCACCTCGCCCGCACCCTCGCCGACCTCGGCCGCGCCCTCGGCACCGACGTCAGCCCCCTCGGCAGCGAGACCGACAGCCACTCCCTCCTCGCCATCGACGCCACAGGCCGCGTCTACGCCCTCGACCACACCGGCGACTGGTACCTCGGCCCCGACATCGACCAGGCCCTCGGCACCCTCGTCACCGGCACGGAACCCGTCCGCCTCACCGCCGGCTGACACCCCCGGACCCGCACCCCCACCAGGCCCACACCACCCAGGACCCGCCGGAACCGCCCCCCCTACACCGCCGGAATCACCGCCGACACCCGGAAACCCCCCGCCTCCGTCGGCCCCGACACGAACACCCCACCCAACGCCACCACCCGCTCCCGCATCCCCACCAACCCGTTCCCCCCCGACGGCAACCGCGCCGCCGACGCCGACCCCACCTCCGGCGGCGGCTCGTTCTCCACCTGCATCGCGATCTCCGCCACCCGGTGCGCCAACCGCACATACGTCTTCGCACCCGCCGCATGCTTGTGCACGTTCGTCAACGCCTCCTGCACCACGCGGTACGCCGTCTGCTCCACCTGCCGCGCATACCCCCGCACCTCACCCTCCACCGACAGATCCACCGCCATCCCCGCCGCCGCCGACTGCCCCACCAACTCGTCCAACTCCGACAGACACGGCCCCTCCCCCTCCTCCACGACCCCCGAGACCACCGACACCGCCGCCGGCCCCACCACCGCCGACGCCACCCCACCCCGCACCCCTACACCCTCACCACTGCGCAACACCCCGAGCATCTCCCGCAACTCGGTCAACGCCTGCCGCCCCATGTCCCCCACCAACGCGGCGTTGCGCACCGCCTTCTCCGGATCCTTGCGCGCCACCGCCTGCAACGCCGCCGCGTGCACCACCATCAGACTCACCCGATGCGCCACCACGTCGTGCATCTCCCGCGCGATCCGCGTCCGCTCCTCACCGCGCGCCCACTCCGCCCGCTCCTCGGCCCGCTCCGCCAACAGCTGCAACTCCCGCTCCAGACTGTCCGCCCGCTCCCGCAGACTCTCCATCAACCGCCGCCGCGCCCCGACGTACAGCCCCAGCAGCAACGGCGGAGCGGTCAGCCCCAGCGAGGTCGTGATCGCCGCGAACGGGATGAACCAGTCCCCGATCGTCAGACGCCCCTGGTCCATGCTCTGCCCCACCCGCACGAACGTCACGATCAACGTCCCCACCAGCTGCATCCCCGCCAGCGAGGCGATGATCCGCCGCGGCAGCTCGGAGGCGGCCAGCGTGTACAGCCCGACGATCCCCATCAGGAAGCCCATCTGCGCCGGCGTGACGGCGATCGCCACCAGCACCACCGCGATCGGCCACCTCCGCCGCACCAGCAGCACCGACCCGGCGAGCAGCCCGAACACCACCCCCACCGCCACCGGCACGCCCGCGTCCCGCGCGAACGGGTACCCCTCCACCGCGCACTCCGCGGCGGACACCGCCGCGAGACTCCAGTCGAACACCGCACTGCGGCGCCTGCCCCACCACCAAGGCCCTCCCCGAGCCGAGGTGTGCTCTTCCCCCGTCGTGGTCATACCTCCACCCTACGGGCGCCCGCCCCGCCTTTTCCGGCGACTTTCCCCGACTCATCCCCACCACACCCCACAACCGAACAGCATCGAAACCCCCCGGTATCCCTCGAACTGCTGAACAGTGCCCGTTCGACACCGGAAGCTCATGTTCCGGCCGGACGGTATGCCTATGACACATTCACTGGGCAAGTACGCCGACTTCGAGGGCCTGCGCGAGCGGGCGGTCGCGCTGCGGCGGGCGGGACTCAGCCGACGGCAGATCCGCGACCGGCTGCACGTGGACAACAACGACCTCCTCAACCGCCTCCTGGAGGGCGAACCTCCCCCGGACTGGACGAAGCGCCCGAGGGCGAAGGACGACCTGAGGGCGAAGGCGCGAGAGCTGCGGCTCCAGGGCTGGACGTACGACCAGATCCAGGTGGAACTGGGGTGCTCGAAAAGCTCGATCTCGCTGTGGGTGCGGGATCTGCCCAAACCCGAACGACGGGACGCGGCGGAGCAGGCGAGGTTGGCCTGCCGGAAGAGGTGGGAGCACGAACTCGCGGTGCGGGACGAGAAAAGGCAGCAGACCAAGGCTGCTGCCGCGAACGAGATCGGCACGATGACCACCCGCGACCTGTTCCTGGTCGGCGTCGCCCTCTACTGGGCCGAGGGTTCGAAGGACAAGCCCTACGCCAGGCGGGAAAGCGTGCAGTTCGTCAACAGCGACCCCGGGGTCATCAGGGTCTACCTGGCTTGGCTGGACCTGCTCGGCGTATCTCGGGAACGTCTGCGATTCACTGTGATGATCCACGAGAACGCCGACGTCACGGGCGCCGAGGAGTACTGGGCAGACCTCGTCGGCGTCGACCGTGCGGTCTTCTACAAGACGACCCTGAAGCGGCACAATCCCAAGACCGTCCGGAAGAACGTGGGCGAGAACTACCGTGGTTGCCTCGTGATCCGCGTCCTGCAAGGAGCCGAGCTGTACCGTCGCATCGAAGGCTGGTGGTCCGGGATCGTGGACTCTGCCGTGCGGGATCATGCTCCCCCTCTCCTCCGGTAAGGTTTGAGGCAGCGTTCCGCCGTGGGGTAGCGGCATCCCGCAGGCCTTTGGAGCCTTGAGACGCTGGTTCGAATCCAGCCGGCGGAGCTGCCGAGCGGGCCCTGACAGCACTGTCAGGGCCCGCTCTCATGTCCGCCGGGAAACGCCCCGGTATCCTTCGGATGTCCCACCTCTCCACAGCCGAAGGGCAACTCCGTGAGCGCCATCCGCCCGGCAGCCGTCGTCGTTCTCGCAGCGGGTGAGGGCACCCGTATGAAGTCCGCCATACCGAAGGTCCTGCACGAGATCTGCGGCCGCAGTCTCGTCGGGCACGTCCTGGCGGCCTCCCGCGAGTTGGACCCCGAGAACCTGGTCGTCGTCGTCGGGCACGCGCGCGAGAAGGTCACCGCCCACCTCGCCGCGATCGACCCGGCCGTGCGGACCGCGGTGCAGGAGGAGCAGAACGGCACCGGGCACGCCGTGCGGATGGGCCTGGAACAGCTCGGCGGGTCCGTGGACGGGACGGTGGTGGTGGTGTGCGGTGACACTCCGCTGCTGACCGGTGCGACGCTCGCGCGACTCGCCGCGGTGCATCACGCGGAGGGGAACGCCGTGACCGTGCTGTCGGCCGAGGTGCCGGACGCGACCGGGTACGGGCGGATCGTGCGGGACGAGGTGTCGGGTGCGGTCACGGGGATCGTGGAGCACAAGGACGCGTCGGAGGCGCAGCGGGCGGTCCGGGAGATCAATTCGGGTGTGTTCGCGTTCGACGGGCAGTTGTTGGCGGGTGCGCTGAAGCAGGTGCGTACGGACAACAGTCAGGGTGAGGAGTACCTGACGGACGTGCTGGGGATTCTGCGTGAGGCGGGTCATCGGGTGGGTGCGTCGGTGGCGAGTGATCATCGTGAGGTGGCGGGGATCAACAACCGGGTGCAGTTGGCGGAGGCGCGTCGGATTCTGAACGACCGGTTGTTGACGGCCGCCATGTTGGCGGGGGTGACGGTGGTGGATCCGGCGACGACGTGGGTCGATGCGACGGTGACGTTCGGGCAGGACGCGGTGGTGTTGCCGGGGACGCAGTTGTCGGGTGTGACGCATGTGGGTGAGGGTGCCGAGGTGGGTCCGAACAGCCGGCTGAAGGACACGCGGGTGGGTGCGGGGGCTCGGGTGGACAACACGGTGGCGGACGGGGCGGAGGTGGGTCCGCAGGCGTCGGTGGGGCCGTTCGCGTACCTGCGGCCGGGTACGCGGCTGGGTGTGAAGTCGAAGATCGGTACGTTCGTGGAGACGAAGAACTCCGTCGTGGGTGAGGGGACGAAGGTGCCGCATCTGTCGTACGTGGGGGACGCGACGATCGGGGATTTCACGAACATCGGTGCGGCCAGTGTGTTCGTGAACTATGACGGGCAGGACAAGCATCACACCGTGGTCGGGTCGCACTGCAAGACGGGTTCGGACAACATGTTTGTGGCTCCTGTCACGGTCGGGGACGGTGCGTACACCGCTGCCGGGTCCGTGATCACGAAGGATGTGCCGCCCGGTTCGCTGGCCGTGGCCCGTGGTCAGCAGCGGAATATCGAGGGTTGGGTGGCTCGTAAGCGTCCGGGGAGTGCGGCGGCGAAGGCCGCCGAGGCGGCTGCCCGGCAGGGCGAGGGCGAGAACTGACCGGAAACGAGTGCGTCGTGGACGGCGTACCGTGATAGGTGCACACCCGCACCCCACCAGCTGAGACGGCCTCGTCGCGAGCGGCGGCGAGGTCGCGGGACAGTCGGCTGAGACACCTCTGAGGAGACAGTGCTGTGACCGGGATCAAGACGACCGGCGAGAAGAAGATGATGTTCTTCTCCGGCCGCGCCCACCCCGAGCTTGCCGAGGAGGTCGCCCACCAGCTGGGTGTCGGGGTCGTCCCGACGAAGGCCTTCGATTTCGCCAATGGTGAGATCTATGTGCGGTACGAGGAGTCGGCGCGTGGTGCGGACTGCTTTCTGATCCAGAGCCACACGGCTCCGATCAACAAGTGGATCATGGAGCAGTTGATCATGATCGATGCGCTGAAGCGTGCTTCGGCGCGTTCGATCACGGTGATCGTGCCGTTCTACGGTTATGCGCGGCAGGACAAGAAGCACCGTGGTCGTGAGCCGATCTCGGCGCGGCTGATCGCGGATCTGATGAAGACGGCGGGTGCGGACCGGATCCTCACGGTGGATCTGCACACGGACCAGATCCAGGGTTTCTTCGACGGTCCGGTGGATCATCTGTTCGCGCTGCCGTTGCTGGCGGACTACGTGGGCAGCAAGGTGGACCGTTCGAAGCTGACGGTGGTGTCGCCGGACGCGGGGCGGGTGCGGGTCGCGGACCGTTGGTGCGACCGTCTGGGTGCGCCGCTGGCGATCGTGCACAAGCGGCGTGACAAGGACGTGGCGAACCAGGTGACGGTCCATGAGGTGGTCGGTGAGGTCAAGGGCCGGGTGTGTGTGCTGGTCGACGACATGATCGACACCGGTGGCACGATCTGTGCGGCGGCGGACGCGTTGTTCGCGCACGGTGCGGAGGACGTCATCGTGACGGCGACGCACGGTGTGCTGTCGGGTCCGGCGGCGGACCGGTTGAAGAACTCGAAGGTGAGTGAGTTCGTCTTCACGAACACGCTGCCGACGCCGGGTGAGCTGGAAGTGGACAAGATCACGGTGTTGTCGATCGCGCCGACGATCGCGAACGCGGTGCGTGAGGTGTTCGAGGACGGTTCGGTGACGAGCCTGTTCGACGAGCAGTAGGCGGTGCGCCGGCTTCTGCCGGGTTGATCGATTTTTCTGCGGCCTCCCCCGCCGAGTAGACTGCGCGAGTTGCTCGGCGAGGGAGGCCGTACGCGTGTGATGCGTGTGTACGGCGGTCCGTTATCGACGCGCTCTTCGTAGCAGGCCGTTCGTGGCCGGGTGACCTTTCCGTCGTCGCTTTCCCTACGAGGAGTGAGTGCCATGTCCGAAGTGAAGATCGCCGCTGAGTCGCGTACCGAGTTCGGCAAGGGTGCGGCCCGCCGTATCCGTCGTGACAGCAAGGTTCCCGGTGTGCTGTACGGCCACGGTTCGGACCCGATCCACCTGACGCTGCCGGGTCACGAGCTGCTGCTCGCGCTGCGTACGCCGAACGTCCTGATCTCCCTGGACATCGACGGCAAGACGAACGAGCTGGCGATCCCGAAGTCGGTGCAGCGTGACCCGATCAAGGGTTTCCTGGAGCACGTCGACCTTCAGCTGGTCCAGCGTGGCGAGAAGGTCAACGTCGAGATCTTCGTGCAGACCGAGGGTGAGCTGGCTCCGGGCGGCAACCTGCTGGAGCACGTCCTGAACGCGCTGCCGGTCGAGGCCGAGGCCACGCACATCCCCGAGTCGGTCACGGTGTCCGTCGAGGGTCTGACGGCCGGTGACTCGATCCTGGCGAAGGACATCCCGCTGCCGTCGGGCACCAAGCTGGGCGTCGACGGCGAAACCGTGGTGCTGCAGGTGCTGGCCGCGCAGGCGGAGGAGCCCACCGAGGGTGAGGGTGAGGGCGAGGAGGCTTCCGCGGAGGCCTGATCCCCGTACCGCCGTC
Source organism: Streptomyces sp. NPDC031554 (assembly GCF_055580685.1). Lineage (NCBI taxonomy): Bacteria > Bacillati > Actinomycetota > Actinomycetes > Kitasatosporales > Streptomycetaceae > Streptomyces > Streptomyces sp. NPDC031554. Next base: position 124,447 of record NZ_JBVIKX010000004.1, read on the forward strand.
GTTTGTTCGTCAGCCGCTGTTCCCTCGGGGGGCAGCGGCTGGCGTGTATCGAGGAGACATGGACGTGACGACCGACGCGAACGCCCCCTGGCTGGTCGTGGGGCTGGGCAATCCGGGTCCGGAGTACGCGATGAACCGGCACAACGTGGGGTTCATGGTGGCCGATCTGCTGGCGGAGCGGATCGGGGGGAGGTTCAAGCGGGCCGGGCGGGCGCAGGCGCAGGTGGTGGAGGGGCGGATCGGTCCGCCGGGGCCGGGCAACCGGCGGGTGGTGCTGGCGAAGCCGATGTCGTACATGAACCTGTCGGGTGGTCCGGTGAACGCGTTGCGGGATTTCTACAAGGTGCCGGTGGAGCGGGTGGTGGCGGTCCATGACGAGTTGGACATCGACTACGGGGTGCTGCGGTTGAAGCTGGGGGGCGGGGACAACGGGCACAACGGTCTGAAGTCGATGACGAAGGCGTTCGGGGCGGACTATCACCGGGTGCGGTTCGGGATCGGCCGGCCGCCGGGGCGGATGCAGGTGGCGGATTTCGTGCTGAAGGATTTCTCGGGGGCGGAGCGCAAGGAGCTGGACTGGTTCGTGGACCGGGCGGCGGACGCGGTGGAGTGTCTGGTGATCGAGGGGTTGGAGCGGGCGCAGGGGACGTACAACTCCTGACGTGCGCCGTTCTCGTGGGTCGGCGGATCACAACGGAAGGGTTGAGAACCGTGCCGGTTCTTTGAGGACCGAGGCAGTGTTGTCCAGGTCTGCCAGGCGAGCTGCCAACGTGGCGGTGGCGAGGCGTTCCGGCAGGGCGGCGCTGAACTTCAGTCCCCGCAACGCGCGCGGGTCCACGGAGGGCAAGCTGAGCTGCTGAGCCGCCCGGGTCCTGGCCTGTTTCCACTCGGTGGCCGTCAGGTCCTCCCGAAAACGGATGCAGGCGTCCGTGGGGTACTGGAGAGGGTCGGCGATCTCGCTGAGGGTGGCTGCGAGTGTGGCATTCGCTCGCTGCCCGGCCCAGGTCCACCAGCGCACGCCGGTGCCGGGCCCCTCCCGGACGACGACGGTTCCGTCTGGGTGCACCCGCTCCACGGCGCTTTCGCGTGCTGCGGTCAGAGCGTCGTGCGCGCGGCGTGTCAGCCTCACGGGCGGGTCGGCACCGAGCAGGACGTCGCGTACTCCGCGTGTGAGTTCGTACGAGGCTCCCCTGGCGAAGCCCGCTCCGGCCCACCGTGCCTTGCCGCCGCTCTCCACGGGTTCAACGAAGCACCGGCGTCTGGACCAGTCGATGTAGGTGACCTGCCAGCTGCGGCCTGCCAGCAGGAGCCGTCGTGGTCCGGCCACTTTCTCGGTCAGCAGGGCCGGGTCGGTCGATCCGATCTCCTTGCGGCCGAAGAGCACGGTGAACTCCGGCGCGGCGGTGAACACCGCCGTCAGGTCCATGAAGTGGCGGTAGCCGAAGCGCTGCTCCGCTTCGGGACCGATGAACAGCATGCCGCCATCCCGTTCGAGATAGCTCTCTGCGATCAGGTGTTTCACGATCGGTTCGGCCGAGGGTCCGAAGGGGCCCAGCCCACCCCACCATTCCTGCCAAAGGTGTTCTCCGACCGTGTTCTCCTGGAGGCAGAGGGCGAGTACCTGTTGGGCGACGATATGCCGGGGTTCGGGCGGGGCCACCACTGGTTCGACCCAGCCTCGTGACCACTGCAGGAGCAGGGCCGCGGCGGCGAGCAGGCCGTCCTCGTCGAGGGTGAGGAAGAGGCAGTTGCGCGAGGATCCGGGCCGTCTGCCGGTTCGGCCCAGACGTTGGAGGAAGGACGCCACGGTGGGCGGGGCGTCGATCTGGATGACGCGATCAAGGTCACCCACGTCGATGCCGAGTTCGAGGGTGCTGGTGGAGACGATCACGCAGTCGCGCGCCTCGCCGAACGCTTCCTCGGCGCGTCGGCGCTCGTCGGCCGCGAGGGAGGCGTGCGAGAGGAAGGTGGTCACGCCTTTGGCGCGCAGGCGCTCGCCGAGCTTCTCGACATGTCGCCGGGTCTCGCAGAAGACCAGGCGCTTCTCTCCCCGGTGGAGTGCGGCGATGACGGTGGCGGCGTTCTCCAGGGAGCCCACGTAGTCGAGCTGAATGTCTCCGGGCGGCGGGGTGTCGGCCGTCGTCGCGGAGCCACCGGCGGAGACCACGTGCGCAGGTCGTTCCCCGGCACCGGATCCTTGCAGCCAGGCCAGGAGCTGTTGCGGATTGCCCACGGTCGCGGAGAGACCGATCCGCTGCACCGGACGGCCGGCGACCCGCTCCAGGCGCTCCAGCACGGCGAGGAGGTGCCAGCCGCGGTCGTCGCCCGCGAAGGCGTGGACCTCGTCCACGACGACCGCCCGTAGTCCCGAGAAGAAGGCACGGTGGTCGACGTTGGCGCTGACCAGCATCGCTTCCAGTGATTCCGGCGTGCTCAGCAGGATGTCGGGGCGTTCCCACAGGATGCGTTTGCGCCGGGTCTGCGAGATGTCGCCGTGCCAGAGGGCCGCAGAGCGTCCGAGCCACGAGGTGTAGCTCTCCAGGCGCGGCAGCAGGTTGTTGAGGAGTGCCTTGAGGGGACACACGTAGAGGATCGAGGTTCCCGTCCACCGTGCCTGGGCCATTTTCGACAGCAGGGGGAAGGCTGCGGCTTCGGTTTTGCCGCCGGCGGTGGGGGCGAGGAGCAGCGCGTCCGTGCCGTCCATGAGCGGATGGACGGCGGCCTTCTGGAGGGGCCGCAGATCGGGCCAGCCGAGGGTGTTGGCGATGTGGTGCAGGACGACGGGGTGGAGCCGGTCGACCGCGTCCGGAGTGCCGTCGGTGTTCACGGGCGCTTCACAGAGGGAGTTCGACGTCGTCGGCCGAGCCTGCCGCGGCGTTCCTCTCGGTGCCGGTGAGCTCGGATTGCGTGACCGTGAGTGCGTAGTGCTGGCGCGGATCGAAGTCCTCGAACTGTTCCACGCGGTCGAGGACGTCGCCCACGAGTTTCTTGAGGAAGAGCCGTGGTGCGATGCCGACCTTGCCCCCGAGGCTTCCCGCTACGGCGCGCGCGAGGTCGGTCACGTAGGAGTCGTCGACGACGCCGCGTACGCGTTCTGCGGCTTCTCGTGCGGTACCCGAGGCGTAGATGTCCCGGACCCTGCCGCCGAGTTCGGTCAGGGATTCCACGGTGAAGCCGGGGAGTCTGAGCTGGACGGCGCGCGGGTTGTCGAACCGGGCATCGGTGGTGAAGTCGGTGGCCAGACGCTGTGCGAGCGGTGCCAGCCGCTGGACGCCCTGGGGACCTTCGAAGAAGGCGGGGGTGCCGGTGATGAGGAGGTAGAGGCCAGGGAACCGGCCGGAGTGCACCTCGTCGATGAGCTGGCGCAGTGCGTTAAGGGCCTTGTCCCGGGCGTCCGAGCGGACTCGCTGCAGGGTCTCGACCTCGTCGAGGACGAGGAGGAGTCCGGGGTGGCCGGAGTCCTTGAGGACGGTCAGCAGGCCCTGGAGGAAGCCGAGGGCTCCGAAGTGGTCCAGGTCGCCGCGGACGCCGGCGCTTCTGCGGGCCGCCGCGGCGACGTGGGGCTGTCCGCCGAGCCAGGCGAGGACGGAGTCGGCGGTGGCGTCATCTCCTGCGTCCTGGGCGCGCCGGTATCCGCGCAGGGCCGTGGCGAACGCCGGTGCGACGCGGGAGACCTCGGCGAGGCGTGCGGTGAGGAGGCCGTCCACGGCTTGTGGCAGTTCGTCGTCGGTGGCGCCGGCGGCGAGGGCGTCCTCTTCCAGGGCGTAGAACCAGGCGTCGACGACCGGTCGGAAGGCGCTGGGCGGGAAGGTGCTGGTGGCGAGGCGTTCGGTGAGCCGCCGGTAGACCGTCTCCAGTTTGTGCAGGGGTGTCTCGTTCTCGGAGACCTGTACTTCGGCGACGGCGAAGTTGCGCTGCTTGGCGCGTTCGGCGAGCCAGCGGGTGAAGAAGGTCTTGCCCGAGCCGTATTCGCCGCGTACGGCCTTGAAGACGGCCGATCCGGTGGCGACCGCGTCGAGTTCCGCGTCGACCGCGGTTTCGAACCGACCGAGGCCGACCGCGAGGACTCCGAGCCCGGTCTCGGGTACGGCGCCCCGGCGCAGCGCGTCGATCAGTCGCAGGCGGCGCTCGGGGCTGATGCCTTGGAGTGTCACGTCCGTGCTCCGCCTGTCGTGTCGAGGCGGAACTGCCGTCGCAGCAGCGGTACGTCGAGCCGGAGGGAGCGCCCGTTGTCGGTGAGGGTGAGGACCTCCGCCTGGTCGTAGTTGAGTACGCGTTGCAGTGTGGCGGCGAAGCCCGCGGCGCGTGTGGCGCGTTTCCCGGCGCGTTCGGCGACGACGGTGACCGGCAGGATTCCGTGCGCGTCGACGAGGGCCTGGACGGCCTTCGCGACGGTGTCGAAGTCCTCGGGGCGCGGCAGTGCGCCGAGCTGGGCGCTCATGATGTCGGATGCGCGCAGCGCCTCGGTGAGCTGTTCGGCTGCCGAGGCGGGGGCGGGCTGTGGGGGTGCGGCCGTCTCGGTCGGCTCGGCCGTGCTGACCTCGTCGAAGGACAGCAGCGCTCCCTGGCCGGTCTCGTGCTCGGCGGCCTGCTGTTCTTCCGCCTTCTTCCGCAGTTCGGCGGCCGAGGGGGTGCGCCTGGCCGGCGGCATGATGCCCGGTGCCTGTGTGGCCGGGACCTCGGTGCCGGTAACGGCGTCCTCTTTCAGGGACCACCAGGAGGGCCTCTGAGGGCCGAGTTCCCGCCACCCCTTGGGCACGGGCGCGCCGTAGGGGGCGAAGGCCAGTACGGGGATGGCGGCTTCGGCGAGGGCGACGCCGCCGTGGTATCCGGCTTGCCGGTTTCCGTAGCGCAGTCCGGTGTCCCACAGGGCGGTGATGCGCTGTCCCTCGGCGACGACGCGCCGTCCGGCAAGGACGGTTTCGCCGCGACCGGCGGGTGTGGTGCCTCGGCGGTGCCGTGCGGAGAGGGCGTCGGGGACGTTCTCCTTGTCGGTGCCGTGGTCGATGACGTGTCCGTGGTCGGCGGTGATGACCAGGGCGCGGCCGGTGGTGCGGGCCTGAGCCAGCAGTTGTTCCATGCCGAGGAGTTCGTTCAGCTGCCAGTGGGACATCGCCCGGTCCTCACCCAGGCGGTCGTCGATGGTGTTGACGACGACGGCGACGTGGGTGTCGGGGTCGGCGAGTGCCTCGGCCAGTTCGCTGCCGAGGGCGTGTCCCGCGTCTCCTCGCAGGTCCGCTTTGTGGAAGAGCCGGACGTCGGCCCCACCCCAGAAGCGGTGTGCCGCGAAGCGCCTGCGTTCCTCCTGCTGGTCGATCTCGGTGAGTTCGCCGGCGAAGAGGGAGCCGCGGGAGGCGCGGGTGATCGTGGGCAGTGCGGCGAGCATGCCGCGCCGTCGCCGGTCTCCCGCGGTGTCGGCCACGGGGTCGTACTCCGCCCAGGAGCGGGTGCGCAGTTGTTCGGCGAGGGCCGCGGCCACGGCGGCGCTCGCCCCGTCGAGGACGACGAGGAGGAGCGGCGGGTTTCCGGTGCTCGACGGGCGGGCGGGTTTGACGACCGGGGCGAGGACGCGGCGGGCGAAGTCCTCCACGACGAGGGCGTCGCGTGGTGCGGCGCCGCTGCGGGTCTCCTCGGCGAGGCGGGTGGCGAACGCCTCGTCGAGGGCGTGGCGCCGGGCCCGTACGGCGGTGCTCAGTGCGGCGAGGGCAGCGGGCAGTTCCGGGTGGGTGTGGTCGCCGTCGGTGATCCAGCCGTGGGCGAGGTCGACCCATCCGTAGGTGGTGACGTGCTGTTGCACCGCCTCGGCCGCGGTGGTGAATACGGTGACCGGGGGCCGGCCGAGCCAGTGCACGAGCCGCTGGGCCATGCGGACCCGGGTCATCGTCGCGCGGTGGCTCGCGAGCCGGGACAGCTCGTGCCGGGCCAGGTGGTCGACGGCGCGCTTCAGGTCGCGGACGCGCCGCTCGGCCGGCGCCTTGTCCGGGCGGGAGGGGACGCAGGCGGTGAGGGCGCGGGCGACGGCTCCGTAGCGCGCCTTCTGCCCGGTTTCGAGCAGGTCGCTGGCGGCGGCCGCGTCTTCTGCTCCCATCTCGCGGATGAGGGCGTCGGCGCGGGCCATGAGGGCACGGGGGTCGGGACCCGGCAGCACCGGTTCGTCCTCGGTCACGTCCGCGGAACGGGCGGTCAGCAGGACCCGGACGTAATCCTCGGTCTCGGCGCCGAAGGCGGCGAAACTGTCGTCGTCGAGTCGCCGACCGCCGAACTTCAGTTCCGCGCGGCCTCGGGCTCGGTCCACGCCCGCCGGCGCCTTCTCGCCCCAGAGAGCGGCGCACACCAGTCCCATGGGGACCGCGTCGGCCCCGTTGCCGGCCTCGAAGAGGGCGAACAGGGCGGTGAGCGCCTGGTGCGCCCGTAGGCCCACCCGGTCGGGGTCGGCGAGCCAGGACGCGAGTCCGCGCCGCTCCTGGCCGCGCAGCGAGGCGACGCGTTCGACCGCGCCGGGGGCGAGGGACCAGGCCATCAGGGCGTGCAGGTCGAGCCGGTCGGGGTCGAGCCGATGGGCCGTGGTGGACAGCCGTCCGGCGGCGAGCCGGGACAGGGCGGTGTCGCGGGAGAGGACGGTGCCGGGTGTCTTGGGCCAGCTCTCCTGGCCGGCGGCGTCGATGAGGGCTTCGGCGGCCCAGCTCTCGGCGGTCAGGCGGGGGTCGAGGTCCACGGCGCCGAAGAGGCGGCGGACGACGGCCCAGGACTCTATGGGGTAGACGCGGTTGCGGTAGACCCGGGCGAGGAGGCCGGGGCCGAGGTCGGCTTCCTCGACGTCGGTGAGGACGGCGAGCACGTCCCGCTCGCCGGTGTCGGTCCGCTCCCATCCGGCGAGTGTGTCCAGCACGGCGAGCGGTGAGACGCCGGTGGCGATGTGCGCGGTGCGGCCGCCGCCGAGCGGCAGCAGGCGGGGCCCGTTCCAGTGCGGCTCGGCACGGATGAGGACGATGCGGGGCTCGCCCTCCGTGAAGGAGCGGGCCTCCAGAACCTGGACGACCGCGGCGGGGTGCGCGGGCCGGGGCCGGGACCGCCCGGTGCCGTGCCCGGGCGGCGGAGCGGTGGTGCTGTTCGTGCTCACGGCTGGTCGATCACCTGCCACGTGACCTGGATACGGGCGTGCGGGTGGGCCTCGGCCACGTCGGTGAGTTCCGTCCGCAGCCGGTCGGCGGCGTCCGCGGCCTCCACTTCGTACTGTCCGTACGGCTGCTCGGGGACGGTGGCGGACACACCGTTGCCGTTGCGGCCCGGGGTGCCGTGGTCGTCCAGGGGGAACCGGTTCGGGGCGGGGACCGGCGCCGGGCCGGGCTGCGGGGTGGTGGCGGGGGGCGCGGGCGGCGCAGTCTGCGCGGCGTTGGCGCGGCGCAGGATCGCGGTGAGTTCTCTGGTCGCCTTCTCCAGCGCGGTGCCGAGGACGGCCGTGTTCTCGTCCGCCCGTGCGGTGCCGTGCAGGGAGTCGAGTACGGCGCGGGTCTCGGTGGCGTACGGTTCGCGCACGTCGCGGGCCATGTCGTAGACACTGGACCAGGGGACGCCGGCCAGCGCGCTGATGACGGCGGGCGCGCTGGACAGGGACTTGCCGATCCGCTCCTGTCCGGCCCGGTCGCCGGTGTCGGCACCGGCGAGGAGGGTGACGACGGCGAGCGGGTCGTGCCGGTCGGCTTCGGCGAGGTCGTCCACGAGGACGGCTGCCCGGCGCGCGGTGCCGAGGCGGCCCTCGTCGTCGTCGGTGTCCAGGCCGAGGTAGCCGGCGTGCGTCTCCAGCTCGTCGACGAGTTTCCGCGCCGCGGTGCGCAGCTGCGCGGCGCGTGCCCGGACGCGGTCGCTGAACTCGGCGATGATGCGGGCCCGGCGCATCGGCGACAGCGGGGCTTCGCCGAAGACGAGTGCCGCGCGTTCGACGGCCTCGTTCCACGCCTCCTCGGTGGGGCGTTCCTGGGCCCGCAGGCTGTAGACGGTCTTGAGGGCGGTGGGGTCGGCGACCTCGACGGGCCCGTCGTGGTAGGTCCACACGCGGTCGGTGCGCTCGGCGTAGGCGCACAGCACCAGGTGGGCGAGGACCGGGTCGAGGCCGTACGGGAGGGGCTCGTCGATCCACTCGAGGAGGGTGCGGACGGGGATGTCCTGGTCGTCGTAGGCGGTGCCGGCCTTCTGCCCGAAGTGCTCCTCCCAGTGCCGGCCGAGCTGGAAGCGGGCCTCGAACATGGTGCCCAGCTTGAGGCCCTTCTGCCCGGCGATGCGGGCCATCAGCGGCCGGTCCTTGGGGCGGATCTCGACGACGTCGGTGCCTTCGTCGGAGGCGGTGCGCAGGTAGCCGAAGACGGTCTTGACGTCGGCCGCGCGTACCGACAGCTGCTCGCCCTGCGGGTCGAAATCGGGGTGGGCCGGGTACTGGTGGGCGAGAGCGGCGGAGATGATGCGCCGCGCCGCGTCGTACAGCGACTGGTTGTACTCCAGGACGATCTTCTGCATGTCGGGGACGGGCAGGATGTGCTCGTCGTAGCCGCCGACGACCGCCGGGTCCTTCGGCAGGAGGCCGTAGGCCTGCTTGAGGGCGTTCCGTACGGTGCTGGACAGGCGGCGGTGCTGGTTGCGCAGGGCGTCCTTGGCACGTTCCCGGTCGTTGGGGCTGAGGTGTCCGGCGTAGGAATCGAAGCGCTGGCCGTTGAGGACGTAGTCGATGATGACCAGCCGCTGGAACTTCAGGTAGGTGGCGTGCGTGAAGTGCGCGGGGATCCAGCCGATGGTACGGAGCTCGTCGTGGTCGGGGAGGTTCTTGAGCCGCATGATGCGGTCGCGGTCCTCGGCCTCGCCGTAGACGTCGTCGAAGGGCATGTCGACGATGAGCCGCCAGTTGCCCGGCTGGCGCGGCCTGACCTTGTCGTCGTCCAGGGTGTTGGCGTCGGCGAGGTTGCCGAAGAGGATCTCTGCGGACCGCTTGGAGCCGCGCCAGGACAGGTTGAGCTGGTCGTCGAGCTGGCCCTCGCTCACCCCCAGCTCCTCCCACAGCATGCGCTTGAGGAGGCCGCGGCGGTTGGAGGGGTTGTTGTTGGTCTGGGCGCGAGTGATGATCGACTCGTAGTCGACCCCGACGAGTTCCAGCGAGATCCCCGCGTCGGGTCCCTCGGTGTACTTGATCTCGCCGAACTCGTCGGCCCACTCCTTGGCCTTCTTCGCGACCTCCTTGGCCTCGAAGCCGCGTACCCGGGAGGTGACGATGCCGTGGTTGAGGGCGGTGAGCCGCTTGACGGTGAGGTTCTGGAAGGCGGGCACGGACGGCACGAGGGCGGACAGCAGCAGGGTGCCGATGAGCCGGTTGTCGACGATGAACGACTCCATCCGGCCGCGTACGGCGGGGTCGAGTCCGTCCGGGTCGCGTCGGTACGCCTCGGTGTCGTCCAGGGTGAGCTCGTACCGGCCCAGCAGGTAGGGCTGGAGCTTGTTCTTGTACAGCTCCTGCGCGGACCGGAACTGCTCCCGCAAGGTCTGGGTGAAGGGGTCGCTGCCGCCCCGGTACAGCACCTCGTAGAGGTCGCCGAGGGGGACGAGCTGGCCCAGACGGAGGGTGTCGCGCTGGTCGAACAGCATCTGGCCCATGAGCTTCAGGCCGGTACGGGAGCGTGACAGCGCCTCGGCCACCCGCACCAGGGTGTCCATGAAGGCCGGCGAGAACGGGAAGGCCCGGCGGAAGGCCTCCTCGTCCGCGGTCGTGATGGCCTTGCTGTCGCCCAGCAGCGCGTCCCACACGTCGGGCTTGACGCGCTTGATGTTGGCGAAGGCCTGGTCGATGCGGGCCTGCGCGTCGGGCACGTCCTCGCGGGGCTTCAGCAGCCGCGCGTGCGCGATCGCCGGCAGGTCGCTGTCGGGTAGCGGGATCGTGCGGAACCGGTCGTCGGCCAGGGAGAGGGTGTCCTGGATGGACACCTCGGCCGAGCCGAGCACGGCCTCGTCGCCGACCAGGTCCCGCAGGTCACGCTGGCGGGCGATGAAGGAGACCACCGGGATGGCGCGGCGGGCGTCGCTGCCCTCCACGAAGTTGGTGATCTTCGCGGCCTGCTCGGAGACGAACTTTTCGTCCCGGATGTGGTTGGCGAGCCACAGGATCAGTTCGTCGAGGAAGAGGACCAGCGCGTCGTACCCGAGGGACTTCGCGTGCGCGGCGATGATGCCGAGGCCCCGGTCGAGGGAGACGAACGCCTGCCGGTCCTCGGCGGCGTCCTGGAAGAGCCCCTTGAACCAGGTGGAGAGCGCGTCGGAGACCAGCTTGGCGCGCAGCCCGCCGGCGGTGACGGGCTCACGGTGCCACTGCGGGTCCACCTCGTTGAGGGTGTCCTCGTCCATCTGCTCGGCGGCGAGCGCGGCGTCCAGCTTCTCGGTGGTCCAGAAGACCGAGTCGCCCCACTTGTCCTGGGCGTCCCCGCCCGGCAGCCCGTCGATGAACGCCTCGTCGCCCATCCGCTCCCGGTGGCTGCGGATGTTTTCGAAGAGTGCGTCCGTGCGGTAGACCTGCGGAATCGGGGCGTCGGGGTGGAGGCGGCGGATGTGCTCGACGTACCCGCCGAGCACCTTCTGCTCCAGCGACTTGCCGTCGAGCATGTGGAAGGGCAGCAGCAGGAACTTCGTACTGTGCAGCCAGGCGTGCTCGCGCATGGCCCCGGCGAACTTCTCGAGACCGCGCACCCTGAGCGCCGCCCGCTCCTGGATGCCGAGCAGCGCGGCCAGCACCGCCATGAAGTGCGACTTGCCGGAACCGAAGGAACCGTGGAGGTAGGCGGCCTTCGAACTGCCGCTGGTCAGCCCGGCCTCGATGAGCGACAGGGCCTCCCCGAACCGCTCCACGAGGCTGTCGGTGAGGACGTACGCGTCCAGCGCCTTCGAAAGCTCCTCGTCGCTGCCCAGCGCCTCGGTGAGCTTCAGGACGAAGCTCTCGTGACTGACGGTGGGGATGTCGATGACCTCACGCAGCAGTGGCTGGGTGGGGTGTGCCATCGCGTACTCCTCGTGTGTCCCGTTGTCGCCCGCTCGGCCGTCCGGGCGCCGGTCCGAGCGGCGCTGCCGCCGCTCTCGCCGGGCCGTCCGCCCCCTGCCTCGGATTCCGCGCGCCCCGGCCCACTGGACCGGCGTCCTTGGCTGCCGCACGGCCTGCGCACGGCACACCGGACCCCGGACCCGCCCGGCCCGCATCACCCGAACGCCTCAGCGTAACGTGCGGGGAACACGGATCCGCCGGGTTTGCGGGGGTGGGCGGGGTCCGGGCGGGGTGGTGGGCTTGGCGCGGTCCTGCGAAGGGGTGGCTACTCCTTCGCCTTCGTGTTCTTCGCGCTCTTCCCGCCGGCGGGCTTGGCGGTGGCCTTCTTCGCCGCCTTACGGGCGGGACGCCAGGCGCGCAGCTCCTCGTCGGTCACCGCGAACTCCTCCTCGCGCTGCCAGTCCAGCAGCGCCTCCTCGAACATGCCGGCGTCCTCGGGGTGCCACTGCTTGAGCCATGGCAGCAGCTCCAGCAGACCGGCGAGGTAGGGGATGAAGTCCTCCCGCTCCCAGTTTCCGGAGTTCGCGCGGGCGTCGATGGTCTCGGTGAGGGCCGTCGCCTGCTCCAGGTGGTCCCAGCCACCCCAGCCCAGGACCTCGATCGCCGGGTTGAGGGTGCGGCTGTAGGAGATGAACCGCTCCTTGGGCACGTCGAGACCGCCGCGCTGGGCGGCGTAGGAGGCCTTGCGGAAGTCTGCGGTCGTGTACTTCGGCGGCACGGGAGTACCGTCCCTGATCTCCAGCGCCTTCCGGTGGTCCCCGGCGGCGGTGGCCGCGTCCTCCTCCCGCTGCCGCTCCCAGACCTGCTCCCACACCTCGCGCTTCTTCTTGTGCGCCGACTCCGTGTAGCGCAGGGCGGCGAGGAACGGCACGTGCTGGTCCTCGACCAGCTTGGGCACGATCACGGACAGTTCCTCGCCGGGCGCGTAGAGCTCGGTGACGGCCACGAAGTCGTGGTCGCCGGTGAGGTCGTCGACCAGCTCGGGGAGGGAACGAGTACGGGGGCGCTCCGTCCCGTCGTAGTCCGTCTCGTACCAGAGCTCCCGGCGCTCCATACGCGCAAGCAGCCACTCCTTGAGTGCGGCCTGCTGCTGGTCTTCCCAGCTGTCGGTGAGCCAGCGCCGCTTGTATTCGGGGCGCTCGATGAGCCCGATCACGGAGGAGTTCTTCATGGCTTCGAGGCGGCGGCGGACCGTCTCCTTGTAGGCGTCGGGCCATTCAGTCGGAATCTCACTGATCATCTTCGACTTGTGGCGCCGGAACCACTCCGTTTTAACACCCTGCTCTTTGACCCGCTTACCGAGGTCGATTTCGAAGGCTCGCTGCCCGAGGGCGAGGCCTTCGGCGGGAAGTGAGTCTTCGGGTGCGGTGAGGTCGTCGCACAGGCCGTAGATGTCGTAGACCTCCCAGTCCAATTCCTCCTGGAGGGCGATCATCCGGGCACGGATGCGGTGCCATTCCGATTTTGCCTGCGCCAAGGATTCGGACGTGGGTGGATTCTCCGGGTCGGCTGCGATGACGGAAGGGGTTACGGCAGCGAGCTGTTGGGCGAGGGTGTCCAGTTCTGTTGCGCGGGTGAGAGGGTACTCAGCAGGGAGAGGGAATTCCTGGACGTTAGTTCCGTTGAATTGATAGAAATCATCAAATGGGACCCTCGACTGCCTAGCCCCCTTTACATCGACAGTACTCCCTTTACTGTGACACATCTGCTTCAGCCAAAAGCACGCCATGGATGAGTTCAGCAGCCCTAGAAGCTGAAGGTAATCACCTTCAGTGGAATTCTCGGGAAGTTTAACAACAGGGGCAGTTCGATTGAAAATTTTGCCGCCCCGATCGAGCGCAAAATGATTATGAGTGGCTACTTCTGCGAAGGTAACCGTTAGCCGTGACTTGAGCTTTCCTGAATAAACCTCCTGCCACTCATACCAGGCAAGATCGCGATCCACCATGGGCGTACCGAAGCGTTTCCTGCGCCTGATTACACTTTTCCCCTCGTTCAAAATTCGAGCAGTTGCCCCCAAATCTGATAGCGGTAGAACTTTGAAGTCCTCCCTATATGTCCAAATCGCATCGAATTCCGGAATCGCCAGGTAATCACGAACGGACTCGCCAGTGATCAGCGGCTTCGATTGCCGCACACCCAATCGCCTTGAGGTACCATTTCGCGGCAATAGATAGAGATCGTCTTCGCCAGTAACCGCAGCGATTCCAACTACGGCCTTGGAGTGTTTTTTCAGCTCACCTACTGATTTTTTCTTAATCTCTAGAAGTGTTTCCACGCCACCGTCGGCAAGCACCCACGGATGCTTGCCGAAGTAATCGCCGCGATCAAGGTTATCGGCAGAGACCCACGCACCCGCACTCTTTCCCGGAGTATCGATCCGCTCCACGATATCCCTCCACACCAGGCCAAGCCTTGGATCCCTCGGAGACGTAGGCTCCCCTTGCACTCCGCGGACGGCCCGTACAGTCTTAGCGCCAAGGGAAGCCGGGCGGTTTCTTCCAACAAGTATCACCGTTGGGGTTCCGTGACCAGGAATATAGGCACCAGAAGAGTCGATCACCTCGATCAGATCCACGTAACTCTTAAGGTACCCCTGCACCATTTTCTCGCCGAACTCGCGCTTCATGAAGGAATTGGAAGTGATTTGCCCAACATAGCCAGACTCGACATTCCCTTCCTCGTCACGGACCGCAAGTTCGAAGAATCGCTGCATGAACGGGACGGACAGAACATACTTACCGTGACAGACATTCCTGTAAAGACGACGGTACGTATCCCTAAGCCTGGAATCTTTCACGGCGATATACGGCGGGTTTCCAACCACCACGTGATAACGACCCGGCTTGAGGATGTCAAGATGCTCGGCCAAATCCTCCGTGTCAAACCAGAATTCATGGTCTCCCTGCACATTAGAGGCATCGTCCGCTTCAAAAAGCTTTCCCTGCTCAGTCTTAAGAAGAGCATCACCCGTTGCAATGTGGAGCGGCCAATCATAGCTAGCCGCTTCGGACAAATTCAAAACGCCTGCTGCTTTGAAAGCGGCAATGAGAAGCCGGAAGCGGGCAATCGCCACAGCAAACGGATTTATATCGACGCCATGTACTGCATCAAGCGCTCCGGCCACTCGGGCGTGAACATCATCACTAGGTGCTCGATTTTCCCACTCCTCAAGGATTCGATGAAACGCCCCTAGAACGAAGTGACCCGACCCACAGGTCGGATCAATCATTTTGACTACGTCATACCCGACCCGCTTAACTGCCCTACCGAGCGTACGTTCGAGGATGAATTCTTCTACAAACTCGGGCGTCTGGAGAAGTGCATATTTATCCTTCGCCTCCTGCGAAAGATCCTGATAAAGATCACCAAGGAAACGAGTGCTCCAATCCGGATCATTGAAGTGATGCACGATTCGAGTCCCCGATTCGGGAACTTCCTCATGGAGGCGCCAAAAGTCGATCAGCCTCTTTGCGCCTTCGTTAGAGAGAGGGATCTGGTAAAGCGGATTATGATCTTCATCGAAAAGCATCTGCCCTGCCGGCGATGATCCGATTTCATCAAAAGCCGAAAGGAGCCAGTCACGGTGAGTGCGGGACGGATCATGCGCCATGAATTGGTCATGTCGTTCCTCTGCATATGTCTGTCGGCCGGGTACCGGGCCAGCCAGGAACGGGTTTCTAATAAGGTCGTTGTCTTCACAGAAACGGACGAAAACTGTGCCGAGGATCCACGCAACAGCAGCCTGGGTCACACGCTCGCTGATCCACTGGGAGGCGGCAGCCGATGTCCTACGCGCCTTGAAAGCCCTATTGTGCTCCGTAAGGAGCCGTTGCTCGGTCTCGGGGAGCGTCTCAAGCTGCGAGTGAAGGTCCTTCTCGGCCTCGGCCACCTGCTTCTGCAGGTCCTTGAGCAGACGCGCGCTGTCAATCACTAAGCCCACCAACAGTTGAAGTGTTCGATCTCGGAAGGCGCCCTGTGGCGCACAAGCATCCATTGGACCACGACCCAGCCCCGCCTCTTAAGAGAGTGACGGGGCTGGTGTGGACTGTGAGGCACGAGTCAGTAAGGACCCACCATCCCCTTCTTAACGGCTGACACGAAGGATGCCCAGCCCTCGATCTCGAAGATGATGGCTGGTCCTTGAGGGCGCTTGCTGTCACGGACAGGCATCAAGCCAGGGAAGCCTTCTGCGATCTCGACGCAGTTTCCCCCTTCACCATTGGTGTATGACGACTTGCGCCATACCGCGTTACTCAGGTCGAGCGGGGTGGTCATGGTTTCGGCAAGTCCTCCGCCACCGATTCGATCAGAGTGAGGGACGCCTCCGGCGGCAATGCGGCGGCCCTGGCCAGATCGTATGACGTTTGGTATCGCTCAACCAGGGCCGGATCGTCGATGAGTTGACCACTGTGTGGCCCCTCCACGTAGGCAACGGGTGGTGCGTCCCTGAAGGTCATGAGAGACACCACCCCCATCATGAAGGTGTGAGGCCCCGCCTCGTATGGATGAACCTGGATCAACACGCCACGGGTACCGGCGAGCTCCGCAAGCCAGGCCAACTGCTCAGCCATGACATCCGTTCCTCCAACTGGCACACGCAGGGCTGCCTCGTGAACGATCTCCCACAGCAGAGGTTCTGCGGAGTCGTCCAGAATCCGTTGACGTTCGACTCGGGCACGTACGTACCCCTCCACCTCATCCGATGACGCGTAGGGCAACGTGGCCCGCGTCAACGCCCGCGCATACCCCTCCGTCTGCAACAACCCCGGCACCAGCATCGGCGCGTACTCGCTGATCGTCTTGGCCCGTGTCTCCAGCTCCGCCGCGTCCGCGAAGTAGTCGGCGTGCTTGGACTTGCGGGCCAGTTCGCACAGGCGCTGGAAGTGCTCGCCGGTACCCAGGACCTCGTCCAGGAGCCGGGACAGGTCCGGCTGCGGACGCCTGGTCGCCGACTCGAACTGGCCGATGTACGTGCCGGAGCAGAAGACCCGCTCGCCGAGCTGGTCCTGGGAGAAGCCGGCGGCCTCGCGGGCCCGGCGGAGTTCACTGCCGAAGAAGGTCCTCGGCGACGTGAACGGGTCCATGTCCTGGTTGCGGTTCTGTCGGCCGGCCATCGGCTGTGCCCCCTTGCGGTGTCCGTGTGCGCGCCCGCCAACTCCGCGGGGCCAAGTGCCGCGCACTGCCCGCAACTCCGTTGCTGGCACGCGACCTCTACCGAGAGTAGCCCCACATCAGCACGCTGTAGGCATGAACAGCAACAATCACCCCTTCCCCACCCAGACCGAACACCCCCTCCCGACCGTCCCGTTCGCCTATCCGTTCCCGGACAACCCTCTGGCCTCCGCACTCGCCGTCTCCGACGAGCTCAGCGCCGCCCTCGCCCTGCACGGCATCACCCTGCCGTCCCTGGGACCGGAGCTGGCGTCCTGCACGACGTCCACCGTGCACCGCCCGCTCCTGGAGCTGGGCCGGGTGAACCTGTCCACGGCCCACCGCCTGACCGTCGTACTCACCGACGCGGCGGACGCGCGTAAGGCAGCGGCCCGCCCGAGCACGGGCGGCGACAGCGGAACCGGCTGCGGCACGGACCGGTGACCGCACCCCCACCCGGCCCCTCCCCGGGCCCGAACACGGCCGCCCTGCCCCCGCCCCCGCCCCCGCCCCCGCCCGCCGGAACGGTCGTCGTCGACGAGCGCACGGGTCGGACCGGGGTCGTCATGGACCACGTCGGTCCCTACCTCCAGCTACGGCCGGTCGGCGGCGGCCGGGAGTGGGACGCGCTCCCGGCACGGGTCCGCGCCGCCTCCTCCGCCGAGCGGCTGCGCGCCTCCGTGGCCGCCGCCAACGCCCGGAGCCGGGCCCTTCCGCCCGACCTGGCAGGGCGGGGCTAGAACAGGGCACGGGCAGTAGCAGGCGGTTACGCCGCCTGCTCCTCCCCCGGGTCGTTGACGACCCATGCGTGGTTGAGGCTGATCCACTCCTCGCGGTCCTCGATCGACACGGTCGCGGCGTCCAGCCGTGGCCCGAGGGTCGGGTCGCTGAGCGGGCTGAGCAGCCAGAGGCCACGCCCGTCCGGGCCGCCCCGCCGTGCCAGATCGGCGAGCCGCTGGAGGACGCCCATACCGCCGTAGCGGGCCATGACATAGGCGTCGTGCAGGAGCACCGGGCGGCGGCCCGCCGCTGCGCCGTCCTCCCCCGCCCTCGCCGTGCCGGGGCCCGCCGGTGCCTTCAGAGAGGCCAGGATGTCCTTCTCCACGTCGCGCCACGCGGCGGCCGTGTACTCACCGAACTTCATCGCGTCCCGTGAGCCCGGTTCGGCGTTGTCCGCCTCCAGGATGGTCTCCCAGGTGGGCCGGGGGCGGGCCTCGACGAGGCGGCGCAGGCTGGCTAGGAAGAGGGCGCTGACGTCGACGGGTTCGGCCTGCCACTCGCGCCCCTGCTCGGTGAGGGTCCGCAGGGCGAGGCGCTGGTCGTCGAAGCGGACGGTGAGGACCCGGAAGCCCGGCCGGCCGCCGGATTCCTGGAGCTGGGCCCTGGCCTTGAGCCGGGCGCGCTGCTCCGGATCCCGGGCCGTCCAGTGGTCGGTGCGGCTGACCCGGCTGGGGCGGCGCTGGGTGACGACCGAGGTGACGTCACCGCCGCCGGCGGTCTCCCGCCTGGGGACGAACCAGCCGCGCGGGCGCTTCCGGTTCGTCCGCCACTCCAGCTCGAAGCCGGCCTGCCGCAACAGGCGACCGAGCAGGACCCGGTCGTCCGGGAGGCGGCTGGACAGGTCGGGGAAGCGGGCGCGGACCCGGTCGTGGATCTGCTCGACGGTCAGGCCGTCCTGCTCGTCGTCCGGCTTGCCCGCCAGCGGCAGCAGCAGGCCGGCCTGGGCGAGGCGGAGGGCGCGCACCGGTTCCAGGGACCGGGCGTAGATCTCCAGCCGGGCGTTGGCGGCCGCGTCCTGGGAGGCCGCGGCGGCCAGGGTGACCATGCGGGCCTCGTCCATGGTGATCTGGGCCTCGGGCCAGCGGGCCCGGAAGGCGCTGTCCGCGGCGACGATCTGCTCCAGCACGGTGCCGGGGCCGGCGAGGGTGTCGCGTGCGGCCAGGGCGTCGGCCGCCTTGCCCAGTCGGTCGGCGTAGTTGAGGAGGGCGGGGGCCGAGGGCGTGTCCGGGGCGTCCCTGTCCTCGTCGACCTCCAGGGCCAGCATCATCCGGTTGTCGCCGGTCTCGCCGTGGCGGCGGCTGCGCATACGGCGCGGGGTCATCCCCCAGTCGACCTCCCACGCGGCCCGTACGGCGGCCGTGCCGAGGGCGCGCCGCACCGCGGGGTCGGACTGGGAGGTGCCGCGGCGGCCGATGAGGGCTTCGGCGAGTTCGGTCGCCGAAGCGACCCGGCCCAGGGTGGCGAGTATCTCGACGACCTCGTCGCGCAGGGCGACGAGTGCCGGGTCCTTGGCCCAGCGCTTGCGCTGGGCGCCGAGGATCTGGGCGATGCGGCCCTCGGTGACCTGGTCGGTGGTGAGCGGGGCGACCGACTTGTTCAGGGGCCAGCTGGGCAGTCCCTCGGGCAGCCGGCCCTCCTCGTCGGGGAGGCGCAGCAGCAGCCGTACCGTCTCGACCTCGGTGGCGTTGCGCCCCCGGGGTGCCGGCTTGGGCACCATGAGGGTGACCAGGGCGTCGAGGGAGAGGCGGCGCAGGGGGAGGTCGCTGCCCTCTTCGCGCTGCTCGGAGCGTGCCTCGGCGATCTCCTCCGCGGAGTCGCCGCGCTCGGCCGGGGAGAGCGGGGAGGGCTGGCGGACGTCGAGGGCGAGGCGCCACTGCTTGATGCGGCGGTTGATCTCGTCGCGGGTGCGGGCGCCGAGGCCGGGGCGGTTGACGAGTCGGCGGGTCGAGTAGTCGAGGAGGTCGCCGACGGTGTGGACGTCCAGGCCGTTGAGGAAGGAGACCGCGCGGAGGGACAGGCCTGCCACTAGGAGGGCGGTGTCGCGGCCGGCCTTGGCCGCGGCTTCCTCCCGGGCGTCCTCGTCCGCCGCGGGGTCGAGGGGCGGGAGCTCGCCGACGGGCAGCGCGGCGGCCGAGGAGGTGGTGTCCTCGGGGTGGCCGCCGGAGCGGCTCTGGACGGGCAGGTCGGCGAGGGCGAAGACGCGCTGCCAGGCGCGCTGCATCTCCTTCAGGTCGGGGAACCGCTTGCGGTGGTCGCGGTGCAGGGCACGCTGGAAGAACTCGGTGAGGCCGTCGCGGAGGGCCGAGTCGAAGGCCTCGGAGGCGATCCTGGGGTGCGGCCACTCCTTGGGGTCGGTCTGGCGCGGGAGGACGGAGCCGTCGCCCCACTGGGGCAGTTCTCCGGAGGCCATCTCGTGGAGGGTGACGGCCAGGGCGTACCACTCGGCGTGGGCGTCGTAGCGGCCCCGGGTGATGTTCTCGACGAACGGGTCGAGGTAGCCCTCGGTACCGGCCCGGACGGCGTCGACGTCGAGGCCGGCGAGGGAGAAGTCGAAGAGGACCAGCTGCCGGGTGCCGTTGGGGCGGACCCGGATGGCGATGTTGTCGGGCTTGAGGTCGCGGTGCCACACGCCTTCGCCGTCGAGGAAGTCGACGGCGGCGAAGAGGTAGGTGGAGTACGTCTCCAGCTGGTCGGTGAGGAGCGGGCCCCGCTCGCGCAGCTGGCGGGCGACGGTGCGGTCGCCCGCGTGGTCGAGGACGAGGACGGTGCGTGGGCCGATGCGGATCGGCTCGGGTAGGGCGGGGTGGATGACCTTGGAGTCGTTGCGCAGCCTGGACAGGACGTCGGCCTCGCGCCGCAGCGCCTCGGCGTACTTGTCCTTGCGGGCGATCTTGAGGACGACCGGTGCGTTGTCGCGTTCGAGGTCCTCGGCGAGCAGAGCGCGTGAGGTGGAGCCCTGGCCCAGGCTGCGCTTGATGCGGAAGCGGCGGCCGACGACGTCGCCCGGGGTGGCCTCCAGCGGGTCGCCCTCCTCGCCCTGGGTGTCGAGGGCCGGTTGCGGCTCGGGCTTCGTGGGCCTGAGTCCCTGTTCGACGACGTCGAGCCACTCCAGGAATTCCGCGGCGGTGCGGATGCGGCGGTGCGGGTCGAAGGCCGTGGCGTCCAGGATGATCTGGTCGACGTCCTTGGTCAGGCCGTCGGCCACGGCGGAGGGCACGAGCCCGCGGCCCTGTTCCAGCCTGGCGCCCAATTCGGCCTGGCTGCTCGCGGGCGGCCTGCCGGTGAAGATCAGGTAGCCCAGCACTCCGAGCCCGAACACGTCGAGGGCGGTGGGGTCCGGGGACTTGGCGGTCACCTCGGGGGCGAGGTAGGGGTCGGCGACCTCGGAGACGTATGCGGCGAGGTTGTTCGACGGGATTATCTCGTGGCCGCTGCTCAGGCTGGAGCCGGAGCCTCCCGCGGCGCCCTTGGTACGGGGGCGGCGGACCGCCGTCTGCCATTCGGCGATCTGAAGGACCGGGTTGAGCCAGCGGTCCTCCTCGCTGCCGGTGCGCGGGCCGGGCAGGACGTGGACGGCGCGGGCGTGCAGGGCGCGGTGGAAGAGGAGGTGCCGGTGCGCGTAGTGGACCGTTTCGGCCAGTCGGCGCAGGAGGGCGGCCCGTGCCCGGGCGTCCAGCTTCGCACCGTACTGGAGGAGGTAGTCGTCCAGGCGGAGCGTGCGCGGGTCGTAGGCGTACAGGAGGGCGGGGCCGGCGCTGTGGCCGTTCTCGTCGAAGTTCTCCAGGGCGACCAGGCCCGGATGCCTGAGGCCCTCCAACGCTCGCGCCTCGCGCTCGGCGGTGTGGCTGATGGACTCGCGGGCCTGCCGGTCCGCCCCGCGTTCGCGCAGGTAGATGCGTACGCGGCGGGTCTTGCTCAGGGAGTCGTGGCGGCCGAGGTAGTCGGCCCAGTTCGGCCCGGTGTCGAAAGGAGTGCGGTCCAGGCGGTAGGTGCCGACGTGGAACTCCGCGTCGGAACGGCCGACGCCCACCTCGGCCAGGAGCTTGCCGAGCCCGCGGGAGAACTCACGGTCGATGCCCGACTTAATGTCGCGCGCGGGGCGCTGGAGCTCGGCGAGGACGTCGTCGAGCCCGCTGTGCCCGGCCTTGCCGAAGACGCCCGCCAGGTCGTTGGGCGCGAGGCGGATGCGCAGGCCGGGGTCGGTGAAGAAGATCAGTTCCTGGATGTACGGGACATGGCGCCGCGGGTCGGTCTTCCGCAGGGCGTCCTTGAGCAGGCCCTTGAGCTCCTTCGCCTTCTGGTTGGCGAGGTGGCGGGGGTTGCGGTGGATGCGGGTGCGGTCGCCGGGAAGGGTCTGCACCCAGCTCGCTCCCGAGGAGGTGACCGTGCCCTGCCAGTTCTTCAGTTCCACCAGGAAGAGACCGGCCGGGGCGGCGACCAGCAGGTCGACCTCGCGGACGTGGCCGCTGTGCGCGGTGAAGGTGAAGTTCGACCAGGCGCGGTAGGGCTCGTTGTCCGGAAGCCTCTCCTTGAGATACAGCAGTCCGCTGCGTTCGTGCTGGAACTGCGACTCGGTGACAGTGGTCCACCTGCCGTCTCGCATGACCGCGACGCCCCTTTCCGTATCTCGTCGTCTCGCCTGTTTCCTGCCGGTGGCCGGATCACAGCAGTTGGTCCAGCCTATCGACCCCGACCGACGGGCCAGAAGTATGCACCCGCGTCCTGTGGACAGACGGTCGCAACAGATCATCTGTTGGCTCTCTGCTCCCCATGGGGCCGGGGCCCTCGCCTAGGGTTGGGGCCATGCTGTCGTACAAGCTCTCAGAGGTGACCGTCGAGGGGTATGCCTCCATCCGGTCCAGCACGCTGAAGCTGGGTGATGGCGTCACCGTCCTGGTAGGCGCCAACGGGGCGGGCAAGAGCAATGTCGTCGGAGCGCTGGAGCTGTTGGGATGGATGGCGGACGGCGACCTGGCACTTCAGGTGGGTATCCACGGTGGCGCCCAGGCTCTGCAGTTCGCGGGACGCGGTACCGAAAAGGGTATTCGGCTGAAGGTCAGTGCCCCCCCGTACCGCTATGAGGCGTATCTCCTTCCCTCCACGAACGACAGCTTCGTCTTCGCAGAGGAGAAGGGGCACTTCCACGAACCGGGTCCCGGCCTCCCGATGGAGGAGAGTTTCGGCCGCGGACACCGCGAATCGCTGCTTCGCCAGAAAGAGGAGGAACAGCTCTCCCGCCTGGCGGGTCCGGTGCGGCACATCCTTGCGGGCTGCCGTGTCTTCCACTTTCAGGACACCAGCCGTGAAGCGCCGGTCAAGCAGTTCGGATACGCGGCGGACAACGAGGCGCTGAGGCCGGATGCGGCCAACCTCGCGGCGTTCCTGTTGCGGCTGCGCGAGGGCGAGCCAAAGTCGTACCGGCGCATCGTACGGGCCATCAAATCAGTGGCGCCGTTCTTCAGGGATTTCCTGCTGAAGGAGGAGCCCGGCGGCCGGATCCGCCTGCGCTGGATGCAGGAGGGAGTCGACGCCGTGTTCCCGGCGGAGGCTCTCTCGGACGGCACCCTGCGGTACATCTGTCTGTGCGTCCTGCTTCTCCAACCTGATCCACCGGCCCTTTTCACGCTTGACGAGCCGGAACTCGGGCTGCACCCCTACGCGATCGTCCAGCTGTCGGACATGCTCCGATCGGCTGCCGTGAGCAGCCAGATTGTGATCGCCACTCAGTCCGTGACCCTTCTCAACCAGTTCTCACTCGACGACATCGTAGTGGTGGAGCGCGAGGAAGGTGCGACGGAACTGAGGCGGCCGGCCCCGGAAGAACTGCAGGGATGGCTGGACGACTACTCCCTCGGGGAGTTGTGGGAGAAGAACGTCCTGGGTGGCAGGCCCTCCCCTGAATCGCCGGTGCGGAGCCGCTCGGAATGATCATGGTGGGAGTGCTGTGCGAGGGGCAGACCGAGGAGAACATGGTCAACGACTTCCTCGCGCCCGAGCTGGCGGCATATGGCATCTGCCTGGTACCGACCATCCTGACGACCCGGGTGCCGGCGGGTGGCGCCGCCGGCAAGGGCGGGGTCAGCAAATGGGCGAAAATCGAGAAGGATCTATACAAACTGCTGGCCAGTACCCACTGGTCGGCGGTCACCACTCTCCTCGATTACTACGGCCTTCCTCAAGACAGTCCGGGGATGTCGAGTCGGCCGACCGGCTCGGCCGTGGGCAAGGTGACGTATGTCGAGCGATGCCTCGCGGAACGCATCGGCCATCCTCGCTTTCTCCCGTATGTCGTGCTGCACGAAACGGAGACCTGGGTCTTCGCTGCGGCGGAACAGCTCGGGGACTGGGCAGACGATCCGGCTCTGGGCCATGAGCTCAAGCGTCAGGCCGACCACGCAGGAGGCCCTGAGAATGTGAACGACAGGCCGGAGACGGCGCCGTCCAAGCGGATCCTCAAGTTGTACCCGCGATATGTGAAAACACAGGACGGCCCGGTTGCGGTGATGGAACTCGGTCTGCCTTCTCTGCGAGCCGCTTGCCCACACTTCGACGGCTGGATCACGAAACTGCTGGCTCTCGCAGCACCCTGACTCACTTGGGAGCTCGATTCAAGGCGCCGGAGAGAGGACGCAGGTCCAGAGCCCGGCGCTCCTCGTCATATGTCGGCCGTATAGCCGTACCAGGACAAGTCGCGATGTGTCCCCCGCGGAGGTTGACGGGCAGTTCAGGCATGGCCAATGATCCCGGCCATGCCTGCCACCGCCGCCGCGTCCCACCGGCGTTCCGCTCACCGGGGTCCTGCTCGCCGGGGTTCCGCTCGCCGGGGTCCCGTCGGCCGGGGTTCCTCCCGTCGGGCGTCGGCCGTCGTGTTGCGGTTCGGGCGGCTGGCGGCGGCGTGGGTGGTGGTGTCGCTGATCCTGCTGGCGGGGGTGTGGGGTTCCTGGGGGACGGCGCAGCACGTGATGCTGACGAAGGGCCGGGAGCAGGGGACGATCGCGGTGGCGCGCTGTGGTGCGGACTCCTGTTCGGGGCCGTACACGCCGTTGTCGCCGGGGTCGTCGGCGCGGGCGCGGGTGGTGATCGAGAGGACGGTGGCGGTGCGCGAGGGGCGGACGTACACCGTGGTGGTCAAGCCGGGCGGTGGTGACGACGTGGTGCGGTCCGGTCCTGCCGGGGTGTTGTACGCGTGGGTGCCGATGGGTGGGGCGCTGTTGCTGGCGTCGGTGGTGGTCGCGGGTGGTCTGGGGCGGGCGCGGCTGGGGTGGGTGCTGGCGGGGTCGGGGGTGGCGTTGCTGACGGCGGCGTTCGTGGCGGTGTAGTGCCGCGGGCGGGCACGCCGGTACAGCACCGCGGGCGGGTGCGGTGGTGCCGTGGGACGGGCGAAGGGCGCCCCCGGGGTTCTCGGGGGCGCCCTTCGTGGTGGTGGGGGTGGGTGTCAGCCGGTGTTGCGCAGGCCGGCGGCGACGCCGTTGACGGTGAGGAGGAGGGCGCGGGCGAGGAGGGGGTCGGGTTCGGCTCCGGAGGCGGCCGCGTCGCGCTGGCGCTTGAGGAGCGTGACCTGGAGGTAGGAGATGGGGTCGAGGTAGGCGTCGCGGATGGCGAAGGTCTGCTTGAGGGCGGGGGTGGCGTCGAGCAGTTCCTTCTCGCCGGTGACCTTGAGGACTTCGGCGACGGTGAGCGCGTGTTCGGCCTTGATGCGGTCGAAGACGTGCTTGAGGTCGTCGGGGACGAGGGTGTCGACGTAGTGCTGGGCGATGCGCAGGTCGGTCTTGGCGAGGGTCATCTCGACGTTGGAGATGAAGTTGCGGAAGAAGTGCCACTGGCCGTGCATCTCGTCCAGGACGGTGTCGAGGCCGGCTTCGCGCAGGGCCTTGAGGCCGGAG
The DNA here is from genome assembly GCF_055580685.1 of Streptomyces sp. NPDC031554. NCBI lineage: Bacteria > Bacillati > Actinomycetota > Actinomycetes > Kitasatosporales > Streptomycetaceae > Streptomyces > Streptomyces sp. NPDC031554. The sequence continues at coordinate 149,332 of NZ_JBVIKX010000004.1, forward strand.
CCGACGCCGTACCAGCCGGGGACGATCTGGCGGGACTGGGTCCAGCCGAAGACCCACGGGATGGCGCGCAGGCCGTCGAGCGAGACGCCGGAACCGGGGCGGCGGGAGGGCCGGGAGCCCAGGTGCAGGTCGGCGAGCTGGTCCACCGGGGTCGACGCGAGGAAGTACGTCGGCAGGTCGGGGTCCTCGACGAGGGCACGGTAGGCGGCGTGGGCGGCGTCGCTGACGACGTCCATGGCGGCGTCCCAGCGGGCGAGTGCCTCGTCGGACTGGCGGGGCGCGGTGTGCAGGGCGGAGGCCTGGAGGGTGGCGGCGACCGTCAGTTCCAGGTTCTCGCGGGCCAGTGAGGGGATGAGGTACTTGTCGGAGATGACCTCGCCCTGTTCGGTGACCTTGATCTCGCCTTCGAGGGTGCCCCAGGGCTGGGCGAGGATGGCGTCGTGGGAGGGGCCGCCGCCGCGGCCGACGGTGCCGCCGCGGCCATGGAAGAGGCGCAGGCGGACGCCGTAGCGGTGGGCGACGTCGCGCAGGCGGCGCTGGGCGCGGTGGATCTCCCACTGGCTGGTGGTGATGCCGCCGAACTTGGAGGAGTCGGAGTAGCCGAGCATGACCTCCTGGACGTCTCCGCGCAGTGCCACCAGGCGGCGGTACGACGGGTCGGAGAGCATGTCCTCGAGGATGGTGTCGGCGGCCTTGAGCTCGTCGGTGGTCTCCAGCAGGGGCACGATGCCGATCTTGGCCCAGCCGGCGTGCAGGTCGACGAGGCCGGCCTCGCGGGCGAGGACGGCGGCGGCGAAGACGTCGTCGGCGCCCTGGCACATGGAGATGATGTACGACTCGACGACCTCGGGTCCGAAGACCTCCAGGGCGCGCTTGACGGTGAGGAAGACGCCGAGGGTCTTCTCGCCGGCGGCGTCGACGGGTGCCGGGGTGGGGGCGAGGGGGCGTCGGGAGCGGAGTTCCTTGGCGAGGAGCTTGGCGCGGTACTCGCGGGGCATGTCGGAGTAGCGCCAGGACTCCTCGCCGAGGCGGTCGAAGAGCTGGCCGAGGGCGTGGTGGTGGGCGTCGGCGTGTTCGCGGACGTCCATGGTGGCGAGCTGGAGGCCGAAGGCGGCCAGGGTGCGGATGGTGCGGTTCATGCGGCCGTCGGCGATGAGGCCGCCGCGGTGCTCGCGCAGGGAGGTCTGGACGAGGGTGAGGTCGCCGATGAGCTCGCTGGTGCCGAGGTAGTCGCGGCCGGGCTCGTGGGGGGTGCCCTTGGCGAGGCGCTGCTTGGTGTTCTCGAGCTTCTGCCGGATGCAGGTGGCCTTGAGCCGGTAGGGCTCCTCGGCGTTGAGGCGCTTGTAGCGGGGGCTGATCTCGGGCAGGCGTTCGAGGTCGGCCTGGAGGGAGGTGAGGAGTTCCTCGGTGGCTCCGGTGTAGCGGATGGAGTTGGAGAGGAAGCCGCGGAGTTCGTCGATCATCTCCAGGGCGTCGTTGATGCCGTGTTCGTGCTGGAGGATGAGGACGTCCCAGGTGACCTGGGGGGTGACGTTGGGGTTGCCGTCGCGGTCGCCGCCGATCCAGGTGCCGAAGGTGAGGGGGCGGGTTCCGGCGGGGACGGTGACGCCGACGCGTTCGAGTTCGGCGGTGAGGTCCTCGAGGACGTCGCCGACGGCTCCGGCGTGGAGTTCGTCGAGGTAGTAGATGGCGTTGCGGGCCTCGTCGGCGGGTTCGGGGCGGACGACGCGGAGTTCGTCGGTCTGCCAGACGAGGTCGATGTTCTCGGCGAGGCGGGTGTCGTGGCGGCGGCGGTCGGCCTCGATGACGGGGGTCTCCAGGAGCGCGGCGATGCGCCGGAGCTTGTTGAGGACCGAGCGGCGCGCGGCTTCGGTGGGGTGCGCCGTGAACACGGGGCGGACGTTCAGGTTGCGGACCGTCTCGCGGACGTGTTCGGGGTCGGCGTCCTTGAGGCGGTCGGCGGTGCGGGCGAGGAGTCCGCCTTCGGCGGCGCGCCTGGCGCGCAGTTCGCGGCCGCGGTGGACCTGCTCGGTGACGTTGGCGAGGTGGAAGTAGGTGGAGAAGGCGCGGACCAGCTTGGCCGCGGTCTCCAGTTCGGTGCCGCGCAGCAGTTCGGCGGCTGACTCGCCGTCCTCGCGCGTGAGGCGGCGGACCTTCTCGACCAGGTCGAGGAGCTCGGGGCCCTCCTGCCGGACGAGGGTCTCACCGAGGAGGTCACCCAGTCGGCGGATGTCGGCGCGCAGCTCGGGGCTGGTTGTCGTCTGGTCGTCGGCACTGCTCACAGGTGCGGCTCCTTGCAGTGTTGAAGCTCGTCCGGGAGGGAACCCGGCCGCCGGACCCTGCGGCGGGGCCGCTCACGGGTCTGTCGTCCGGGAGGAAAACAGAGCGGACCGCGCTGTCCGACCGATCCAAGGATAGGTGGCCGGGCGGACGCGCGGTCTGGCGGGCTCTTGCCTCGGGGTGCCGCACTGTCATACTTACGTCACCGTAGGTTACGAAACCGTAGGAAGTGTGTGCGGTCCTCCGGGATTCCGCGCATCTCTCCACCCACGACCCCACAGGGGACGCGCATGACCTCAAGCTCCGACGTGATCGAAGACCCTTCACAGGCGCCCGGCGGCTCCGGCGCCGCCTCCCCCACGACGTCCGCCACCCTGGGCGGTGAGCAGAAGCGTTCGATCGAGCAGGTCGCGCTGCTCGTCTTCATCGTCGTGCCGTTCCTGGCCCTGCTGGCGGCGGTGCCGCTGGCCTGGGGCTGGGGGGTGAGCTGGTTGGACCTGGGCCTGTTGGTCTTCTTCTACTACCTCGGGTGCCACGGCATCACCATCGGTTTCCACCGGTACTTCACGCATGGTTCCTTCAAGGCGAAGCGGCCCTTGCGGATCGCGCTGGCGATCATGGGGTCGATGGCGGTCGAGGGGCCGCTGGTGCGCTGGGTGGCGGATCACCGCAGGCACCACAGGTTCTCGGACGCGGAGGGCGACCCGCACTCGCCGTGGCGGTTCGGGGAGACGCTGCCGGCGCTGGTGAAGGGCCTGTGGTGGGCGCACATCGCCTGGATGTTCGACGAGGAGCAGACGCCGCAGGACAAGTACGCGCCGGATCTGGTCAAGGATCCGGCGCTGCGGGCGATCTCGCGGCAGTTCGTGCTGTGGACGGTGCTGTCGCTGGCGCTGCCGGCGGTGATCGGGGGGCTGGTGACGATGTCCTGGTGGGGGGCGTTCACCGGGTTCTTCTGGGGGTCGCTCGTGCGGGTGGCGTTGCTGCACCACGTCACCTGGTCGATCAACTCGATCTGTCACGCGGTGGGCAAGCGGCCGTTCAGGTCGCGTGACCGCTCCGGCAACGTGTGGTGGCTGGCGGTGCTGTCCTGCGGGGAGTCGTGGCACAACCTGCACCACGCCGACCCGACGTCGGCGCGGCACGGGGTGATGCGGGGCCAGCTGGACTCCTCGGCGCGGTTCATCCGCTGGTTCGAGATGCTGGGCTGGGCGTACGACGTGCGCTGGCCGTCACGCTCGCGTATCGATTCGCGCCGGAACACGGGCGGGGACGGCTCCCGGCGCCGGAAGGCGGCCGCCGAAGCGGCATGATGGACGCCGTGGCGACCGACTCCAGCAACACCCCGAGCAATGAGAAGCCGCGGCGAGCGCGTCGCACCCGGATGACCGGTGCGGAGCGTCGCCAGCAGTTGCTGGAGATCGGTCGCACCCTCTTCGCGGCGAAGGGGTTCGAGGGCACGTCGGTGGAGGAGATCGCGGCGAAGGCCGGGGTGTCCAAGCCGGTGGTGTACGAGCACTTCGGCGGCAAGGAGGGGCTGTACGCGGTGGTGGTCGACCGTGAGATGCGACGGCTGCTGGACATGGTGACGAGTTCGCTCACGGCCGGTCATCCGCGGGAGCTGTGCGAGCAGGCGGCGTTCGCCCTCCTGGACTACATCGAGGAGTACACGGACGGGTTCCGCATCCTGGTGCGGGACTCCCCGATCCCGCAGTCCACCGGCTCCTTCGCCTCCCTCATCTCGGACATCGCCACCCAGGTGGAGGACATCCTGGGGCGGGAGTTCAAGAGCCGGGGCTTCGATCCGAAGCTGGCGCCGCTGTACGCGCAGGCTCTGGTGGGGATGGTCGCGTTGACCGGCCAGTGGTGGCTGGACGTGCGGCGGCCGAAGAAGGCGGAGGTGGCGGCGCATCTGGTGAACCTGGCGTGGCACGGCCTGGACGGCCTGGAGGCCAGGCCCCACCTGATAGGCCGCCGCAAGAGTTGACGTACGCGTGACAGCGCGGAGGGGCCCCGTCCGTCGGACGGGGCCCCTCCGCGCATCCGGTGTGCGTGTCCGGATCAGTGCTTGAAGACGTCCTTCGCCTTCTCCTTGGTCTGACGGGCGTCGCCCTTGGCCTGGTCGGCACGGCCCTCGGCCTCGAGTCGCTCGTTGCCCACGGCCCGTCCGGCCGCTTCCTTGACCTTGCCCTTGACCTGCTCCGTCTTCGCCTTGGACTTCTGCTCGCCTGCCACGATTCATCACTCCCAGTGAAGTACGGCGTCCTGTCGTGTCACTACAGGTGACCCGCTTCGAGCGTCCCAAACCACACGTGTCACCCGAGACCGAGTCCGAGCCGCATGCCCTGGGCACGGCCGCCCGGTTCCCGCGGGAGGACCCGGGCGGCCTCGCCCTGCTCCTCGACGGCGCCGGCGAACCGGCCCGCGGCCGGCGGGATCGGCCCCCTACGGGTCCCCCGGCCTCCGTCGTCCCCGCATCGGCGACCACCGGGTCCTGTGCGCCGTCGACGACGCCGTGATCCGCGTTCTGGTCGCCCGCCTGGGCCGGGCCCCGTGACTCAGGCCTCCTTCCGTGCCACCGCGAACAGGCGGCGAAACGGCAGGACGGTGCCGTAGGGGCGGGCCGGGTAGGCCTCGCGGAGCAGGTCGCGGTAGTCGGCGACGAAGGCGTCGCGGGCCTCGGGGTCGTCGGCGAGGGCGGTGAGGACGGGGCGCAGGCCGGTGCCCCGGACCCAGTCGAGGACGGGGTCCCGGCCCGTCAGGACGTGGTGGTACGTCGTCGTCCAGACGTCGGCCTCGCAGCCGAGGCGGGCGAGGTGGTCGAGGTAGACGCCGGGGGCGTGGACGGAGTCCGCGGGGCGCAGCACCGTGCCGACGCGGCTCCTCCAGCGGGGCGATGTGCCGAGTGCGCGCAGAAGGGTGTGCAGGGGGGCGTCGAGGTTGTGGGGGACCTGGAAGGCGAGGGTGCCGCCGGGGGCGAGGCCGGCCAGCCAGGCGGGGAAGGCGTCGAGGTGGCCGGGGACCCAGTGCAGGGCGGCGTTGGAGACGATCAGGTCGTAGGTCTCGGCGGGCGTCCAGGTGGTGAGGTCGGCGTGGACGAAGTCGAGGTGGGCGCCGGCGTGCGCCCGGGCCTCGGCGAGCATCTCGGCGGAGTTGTCGTAGCCGGTGACGCGGGCGGTGGGCCAGCGGTCGGTGAGGACGGTGGTGACGTTGCCGGGGCCGCAGCCGAGGTCGGCGATGCGGGGCGGGGTGCCGGGCAGGCCGGGGACACGGGCGAGGAGGTCGGCGAAGGGGCGGGCGCGGGGGCCGGCGTGGCGCAGGTACTGGGCGGGGTCCCAGGCGGGGAGGGCATGGACGGCTCCTCGGGGCGGGGGCTTCACGGGGGTTCGGCGGGTTCTTCGGAAGGAGTCTTCCGGGGGTTCTTCGTCGGGGTGTCCGCCGGAGTGCTCGTCGGGGTGTTTCGTCGGAGTGCTCGTCGGTGGGGCCGGCGGGCGTTCTTCGCCCGGCGGCTCCACCGTCCCGCCGATTCGCCTCGACGTCAAGATACTTGACATCAAGAGACTTCATGTCGACACAACCACTACACTGATCGTCATGGAGGACGAGGTCGATCGGCTGGTCGCAGCGTGGCGCCGGGAGCGCCCGGACCTCGACGTGGAGCCGCTGGAAGTGCTCAGCCGGGTGAGCAGGCTGGCCCGGCACCTGGACCGCGCGCGCCGTCTGGCCTTCTCCGAGCACCAGCTGGAGCCCTGGGAGTTCGACGTGCTGACCGCGCTCAGGCGCGCCGGGCCGCCGTACCAGCTGTCGCCGGGGCAGTTGCTGACGCAGACCCTGGTCACCTCGGGCACGATGACGAACCGTATCGACCGGCTGGCGAAGAAGGGCCTGGTGGAGCGGCTGCCCGATCCCAGCGACCGGCGCGGTGTGCTGGTGCGGCTCACGGACGGCGGCAAGGACCGCGCCGACCAGGCGCTGGCCGGTCTGCTCGCGCAGGAGCGGGCGATCCTCGCCGAGCTGTCCCGCGCCCAGCGCGGTGAACTGGCCGGGCTGCTACGCCAGCTGACCGCCCCGTTCGACAACATCCCCGGTTAGGGCCTGCCCCGGCTCCGCCGGTCCGACCCCCGCCCGCCGGGCGAGCGCGACCGCGGCGAGCGTGGAGTGCACGCCCAGTTTGCCGAGGACGTTCTGCATGTGGGTGCGGACGGTGTGCGGGGACAGGAACAGCCGTTCGGCGACCGCCTTGCGTCCCAGCCCGGCGACCATGCAGCGCAGCACCTCGCGCTCCCTCGGCGTGAGGGACTCCACGAGCCGCTCGCTCTCGGTGCGGTGCTTGCGCGCCGCGGTCAGCTCCTTGAGCACGCCCGTGAGCAGGGCGGGCGGCAGGTGCGTCTCCTCCCGCAGCACCCCGCGCACGACGGTGAGCAGCCGCGACAGCGAGCAGTCCTTCGCCACCCAGCCGGACGCCCCGGCCTGCAGGGCGAGGGCGGCGCGGCGCGCGTCGTCCTTCTCGGCGAGGACGACGATCCTGACGTGCGGCTGGGCGACACGGACGCCGGCGACGAGGGAGAGCCCGTCGACCAGACCGTCCGCCCCCACCTGCCGCACGGGCGCGGCCGGCCGCACGCCGGGCAGGCGCCCGCCCAGGTCGGCGTCGACGAGCAGGACGTCGTAGCGGCGCCCCTCGGTGGCGGCGCGCTCCAGGCTGCGCAGGGCGGCCGGGCCGCTGCCCGCGGCGGAGACGTCGACGTCGGGCTCGGCCGCCAGGGCGGCGGCGAGCGACTCGGCGAAGATGCGGTGGTCGTCGACGACCAGAACTCGGATGCGAACCACGAAACCCCCCTCCCCCAGGCTCCTTCGCGGAGCAGGGGATACCCCAGGTCCGGAGAACGACGCCCGGCACGGGCCCGACGCCCGGGAGGGGTGTCCGACCGCACGGCCGCCGCCGTGCAGAGAGTGCTACCCCACCGCGGGCGTCGTACCCGACCGTCTCGCCCCCTGATCAGCACCGGCCCCCACCGGTGCTGTCGAACAGAGTAGGGCCGTGCGGGGAGAGCGGAAGGGGAAACGCAGAACTGGCCGTCCCGCGCGTTTATGGTGTGCCGCATGTTCCGTCTCGAGGCAGAAGTCGACAGGTCCCGACGCGATCTGCTCCGCTCCCGGCTGCGTGACGCCGACACGGTGGCCTCTCCCGTGCTGCGCGCGCTGCGCGGCACCCCCGCCGAGCGCGAGGCACCGCTGCACGTGTGGGCGTCGGACGACACCGGCGCGCTGGCCGGCGGCCTGGTCGGCCACACCTGGACGACCTGGCTGCACGTCACCCACCTCTGGGTCGACGCGCGCCACCGCGGCGCCGGCCTGGGCTCCCGCCTGCTCGCGGAGGCGGAACGCCTGGCCCGCGAGGACCGCGGCTGCCTGCGCTCCCGCGTGGAGACCTGGGACTTCCAGGCCCCCCGCTTCTACCACCGCCGGGGCTACGAGGTGGTCTGCGTGATCGAGGACTACCCGCCGGGCGTCACGGAGTACACGCTGACGAAACGGCTGGGGTGAGCGTCCGGGACGCGTCGGGCGCGGCGGCCGTCCCCGGGCCCCCGGCCCGCCCGTCCACCGTAACCGGCGAGATCGTCACCCGTCATCACCAAGAGTGAGCGACCCGCGCCCTCGACGGGTGCGGGTCGCTCGGGACCGCGGGAGGGTCAGACCAGGCGGCGGGCGCCCGGGGACGGGACCGCTTCGAAGGTCCTCGGGGCCGTGAAGCCCGCGGCGGCGAAGGCCTCCTCGACCGCCTTGCCGATGGTGTCGACGTCGGCCGCCTCCGCCAGGACGATCGCGGAGCCGCCGAAGCCGCCGCCGGTCATGCGGGCGCCGAGGGCGCCGTTGGCGAGGGCGGTGTCGACGACGAGGTCGAGTTCGGGGCAGGAGATGCGGAAGTCGTCGCGCAGCGAGGCGTGGCCCTCGACCAGGAGCGGGCCGATCGCGCGGGTCTCGCCGGACTCCAGCAGGGACACCACCCGCTCCACCCGCCGGTCCTCGGTGACGACGTGCCGGACCAGCCGGCGGACCTCCTCCTCGTCGCCGAGCCGCTCCAGCGCCGCGTCCAGCTCGGCGTAGGGGATGTCGCGCAGGGCGTCGACGCCCAGCAGGGCGGCGCCCTTCTCGCAGCCGGCCCGGCGCTTGCCGTACTCGCCGTCGCTGTGGGCGTGCTTGACCTGGGTGTCGACGACGAGCAGGCGCATGCCCTCGGCGGCGAGGTCGAAGGGGATCTGCTTCTGCGACAGGTCGCGGGTGTCGAGGAACAGGGCGTGGCCGTCCTCGCAGCAGGCGGACGCGGTCTGGTCCATGATCCCGGTGGGGGCGCCGACGTAGACGTTCTCGGCGCGCTGGCACAGGCGGGCGAGCTGCCAGCCCGGCAGGCCCAGCTCGAACAGGTCGTTCAGGGCCAGGGCGACGACGACCTCCAGGGCCGCCGAGGAGGACAGGCCCGCGCCCGAGGGGACCGTCGAGGTGAGGTGGACGTCGGCGCCGGTGACCGGGTGCCCGGCCTCGCGCAGCGCCCACACCACGCCGGCCGGGTACGCCGTCCAGGAGCGGTCGGACTCGGGCGCGAGGTCGTCCAGGCGCAGTTCGGCGACGCCGCCCTCGACGTCCGCCGAGTGCAGGCGCAGACGGCCGTCCGTGCGGCGCGAGACCGCGGCGACCGCGGTGTGCGGCAGCGCGAAGGGCATCACGAAGCCGTCGTTGTAGTCGGTGTGCTCACCGATGAGGTTGACGCGGCCGGGGGCCGCCCACACGCCGTCGGGCGCGGTCCCGTACAGCTCGGTGAAGCCGGCGCTGACCTGCTGCTCTGCCCCCACTTACCGCTCCTTTGCGATCTTCTGCGTGAACTCCCACGCGTCGGCGACGATACCCGCGAGGTCCGCGCGGGACGGGTTCCAGCCGAGCCGCTCGCGGGCGGTGGCGGCGGAGGCGACCAGGACGGCGGGGTCGCCGCCCCGGCGCGGGGCCACGACCTCGGGGATCGGGTGGCCGGTGACCTGGCGGACGGTCTCGATGACCTCGCGGACGGAGAAGCCGTTTCCGTTGCCGAGGTTGCAGATGAGGTGCTCGCCGGGGGTGGCGGCCTCGACGGCGAGGAGGTGGGCCTCGGCCAGGTCGGCGACGTGGATGTAGTCGCGGACGCAGGTGCCGTCCGGGGTCGGGTAGTCGTCGCCGAAGACGGAGATCGCCTCGCGGCGGCCCTGCGCGACCTGGAGGACGAGCGGGATGAGGTGCGACTCGGGGTCGTGCCGCTCGCCCTGCGCGCCGTAGGCGCCGGCCACGTTGAAGTAGCGCAGCGACACCGCGCCCAGCCCGTGGGCGGCGGCCTCGCCGGTGATCATGTGGTCGACGGCGAGCTTGGACGCGCCGTACGGGGAGGTCGGCGCGGTCGGGTCGGTCTCGGTGATGGGGGTGCTGACGGGCTCGCCGTAGGTCGCGGCGGTGGAGGAAAAGACGAGCGTGCGCACGCCCGCCTCACGCATGGCGCCGAGCAGGGCCATGGTGCCGCCGACGTTGTTCTCCCAGTACTTCTCGGGCTTCACGACGGACTCGCCGACCTGCGAGAACGCGGCGAAGTGGAGGACGGCGTCGAAGGAGGCGTCGAGGCACTTCCCGGCGTCGCGGATGTCGCCCTCGACGAAGACGGCACCCGCGGGGACGCCCTCGCGGAAGCCGGTGGACAGGTTGTCGAGGACGACGACCTCGTGCCCGGCCTCCAGCAGGTGCTGGGCGACCACGCCTCCGACGTATCCCGCGCCGCCCGTGACCAAGTACTTGCCGCTCATCAACTCGCTACCTCTCGCAGTCGCTTCGCCGCGTGCTCCGGCGGCACGTCGTTGATGAACACGTTCATGCCGGACTCGGAACCCGCGAGGAACTTCAGCTTGCCGGACGTACGGCGGATGGTGAAAAGCTCGAGGTGCAGCGCGAAGTCGTCGCGGTTGACGCCCTCGAACTCCTCCAGCGCGCCGAAGGGCGCCTGGTGCCAGCCCGAGATGTAGGGCGTCGCGGGCTCGTTCTCCCCGAAGATCCGGTCGAAGCGCCTCAAGAGTTCCAGGTAGACCTGGGGGAACTCGGTGCGCGCGGCCTCGTCGAGGCCGAGCAGGTCGGGCACCCGCCGCTTGGGGTACAGGTGCACCTCGTAGGGCCAGTGCGCGGCGTACGGCACGAAGGCGACCCAGTGTTCACCCTCGAGGACGATCCGCTCGCCGGCGAGTTCACGCTCCAGTACGGCGTCGAAGAGGTTCTCGCCGCCGGTGGCGTCCTTGTGGGCGGCCACCTGGCGCAGCATCAGGGCGGTGCGGGGCGTGGTGAACGGGTAGGCGTAGATCTGCCCGTGCGGGTGACCCAGTGTCACGCCGATCTCGGCACCCCGGTTCTCGAAACAGAACACCTGTTCCACGGAGGGCAGATGCGACAGTTCGGACGTCCGGTCCGTCCACGCGTCCAGGACCAGCCGCGCCTGCTCCTCGGTGAGGTCGGCGAAGGACGCGTTGTGGTCGGAGGTGAAGCAGACCACCTCGCAGCGTCCGGAGTCGCCGGCCAGCGAGGGGAAGCGGTTCTGGAAGACGACGGCGTCGTACGACGAGTCCGGGATCTCGCTCAGCCGGTCGCCCTGCGAGGGGCACAGCGGGCACTCGTCGGCCGGCGGGTGGTAGGTGCGCCCCTGCCGGTGCGAGGCGATCGCGACCGAGTCACCGAGGAGGGGGTCCCGCCGTACCTCCGAAGTGGTGACCGTGGGGTCCAGCGGACGCCGGTCCACCGCGTCGCGCACCGTGTCGTCCCGCAGGTCGTAGTAGATGAGCTCACGACCATCGGCCAAGCGGGTCGAGGTCTTCTTCACCGTGGCTCTCCATCCGTGCATCGGGCACCGCACGCTCGTGCCGGGCGAAGCGGATCAGGCTTCCCGCCGAGCGAGGCTCGCTTCCCGCGGAGCGGAGCAAGCTTCCAACAGAACTAAACACATCAAACCACAATCCCCCACGAGAGTCACCACCACAACCAAACAAAGACCACCAAGCGAAGTGAGCAGTGCATGCGAACCCCCACGTATCTCGCGGCTGAGCTACGCCTTCCGACCAACTGGCTCGACTACACGATCATGGCGATCTACTTCGTGGTCGTCCTCGGCATCGGCTTCGCCGCGCGCCGCTCGGTGAAGACCAGCCTCGACTTCTTCCTCTCGGGCCGCTCGCTGCCCGCCTGGATCACCGGTCTCGCCTTCGTCTCGGCGAACCTGGCGGCCACGGAGATCCTCGGCATGGCCGCCAACAGCGCGCAGTACGGCGCGTACACCGTCCACTGGTACTGGATCGGCGCCATCCCGGCCATGGTCTTCCTCGGCCTGGTGATGATGCCCTTCTACTACGGCTCCAAGGTCCGCTCGGTCCCCGAGTTCCTGCTGCTGCGCTTCGACCGGGGCGCGCACCTGCTCAGCTCGGCCCTGTTCGCCTTCGCCGCCATCCTGATCTCCGGCGTGAACCTGTACGCCCTCGCGATCGTCGTCGAGGCGCTGCTGGGCTGGCCGCAGTGGGTGGCGATCGTGGTCGCGGGCTTCTTCGTCCTGGCGTACATCACGCTGGGCGGTCTGTCGTCGGCGATCTACAACGAGGTGCTCCAGTTCTTCGTGATCCTGGCGGCCCTGATCCCGCTGACGGTGCTGGGCCTGAAGAAGGTCGGCGGCTGGGACGGCCTGACCGATTCACTGACGAAGGCGCACGGCGAGAACTTCACCACCGCCTGGGGCGGCACCGGCATCGGCAGCGACAACCCGCTGGGCGCGAACTGGCTGACGATCGTCCTGGGCCTCGGCTTCGTGCTCTCCTTCGGCTACTGGACGACGAACTTCGCCGAGGTGCAGCGCGCCCTGTCCGCGCGGAACCTCTCCGCGGCCCAGCGCACCCCGCTGATCGCCGCGTTCCCGAAGATCTTCATCGTCTTCCTGGTGATGATCCCGGGTCTGGTGGCGGCGGTCCTGGTCCCGAAGATCGGCACGGCCGACTCCGACCTGCAGTACAACGACGCGATCCCCTACCTGATGGAGCAGCTGCTGCCCAACGGCGTGCTGGGCATCGCGGTGACCGGTCTGCTGGCCGCGTTCATGGCGGGCATGGCGGCGAACGTGTCGTCCTTCAACACGGTGTTCACCAGCGACATCTGGGCGAAGTACGTGGTGAGGGGCCGCGAGGACTCCTACTACGTCCGCTTCGGCCGCCTGATCACGGCGATCGGCGTCGCGGCGTCGGTCGGCACGGCGTTCCTGGCGTCGTCGTTCTCGAACATCATGAGCTACCTCCAGACGCTGTTCTCCTTCTTCAACGTGCCGATGTTCGTCGTCTTCATCGTCGGCATGTTCTGGAAGCGGGCGTCGATGAAGTCCGGCTTCTGGGGCCTGCTCGCGGGCACCACGGCCGCGATGGTCAACTACTTCGTCCTCTACAAGCAGGACGTCATCGGCATCCCCACCGACCAGGGCGCCAACTTCGTCTCCGCGATCGCGGGCTTCGTCGCGGGCGCGGTGGTGATGGTGGCGGTGTCCCTGTTCACCGCCCCCAAGCCGGCCGAGGAGCTCCAGGGCCTGGTCTACGGCACCGTCTCGCCCGGCATGGCCGAGCCGCCGGCCGAGGGCGACGACGCCTGGTACCGCAAGCCCGCGCTGCTGGGCTGGGGCGCGGTCGTCCTCGCCGCCGCCTGCTACATCCCGTTCTCGTTCTGAGCCCTGAGCCCGCCGACGCCGATCGCGGGAGGATGGAAGAACCATGTCAGAGCAATTCGAACCGCCCGAGCGGGCGGAAGCGGAGAAGCGGCTGCGCAAGGCCGGCTACTCCGAGGCCGACGTCCAGCGCGAGGTCACCGAGCTGGAGGAGAAGTCGGCGACCGCGGCCCGCATCTTCGACCTGCGCCGCATCATCGGCGGCCTGTTCGTCCTCTACGGCGTCATCGTCACGATCGTCGGCATCACCGACGGCGACGCGGAGATCGACAAGGCCCAGGGCATCAACATCAACCTGTGGACGGGCCTGGGCATGCTGGCCCTGGGGATCTTCTTCCTGGTCTGGCTGAAGCTCCGCCCGACGGCCCCGCCGGCCCAGCTGCCGACGGAGGCACTGGAGCCGAAGGACTGAGGGGTCCTTCCGAGGAGGCGTACGGGGTTGGATTCCGCGTGGGTGGCGGGGCCGGCCCCGTACGTGTGTGCGCGGGTCCAGGTGGAGGCGGCCCACCCGTGCGGGCGTCACCGAGCGACGAAGAGGTCCTCAGGGGTGGCGACGTCATAGGAGCGCTCCCGCCAGTCCTGCAGCTGCGTCAGGTCGTTGGTCTCACTCAGCCTCTTCAGGACGGACGCGGGCACCTCGATCCCCCGCCAGAAGAAGAGCCGCAGGACCACCGACCGCTCCAGGCTCACCTTGACGCTCTCCTCGTACCCCTCCCTGAAGGCTTGCTCCGCCGCTTCCAGCCAGTACCGGCGCATGGGGTCCTGCCAGATGTACGAGGGGAGCCGCCAGCGGGGGCGCCCCTCGCCCTGCGCGCCGACGGCGGCGTCAGGAGCCGTCGGCATCGAACAGTTCCTCCGCCTGGCTCACGTCCATGGCCCGTCGCGCCCAGAGCTTGAGCAGATCCTCGTCGGTGCACGTCTCCACGCGGTGCCGAATCGCGTCGGAGACGGGGACACCCCGCCACTCGAGGATGTTCAGGGTCATCTCGACGCCCTTCTCGACCCTCCCCTCCTCGCGCACCTGTTCCGCGAGCGGGTGCCGCCAGAAGTACTGGATCGTCGTCATCATGTCCCTCCACATCTGCCGGGCCCGGCTGTCCGCCAGGCACGAGTCGACGAACTGCACGAAGACCGCGGCACTGTCGCGGTCGATGGTCCGCAGGGCGGCCGCCAGCGATTCCAGTATGGCGGGAGCCTCCCGGCCCCGGCCGTGCGTCATGGCCGACAGCACCGCCAGGGGGACGTCCCGCTCGGCCTCCCGCTCGTCCGCGATCACGGGCACGTTGTCCGGGCCGAGCACGAACGGGCGCACCGTCAGCGACGGGCAGCCCCGCACCCCGAGGTGGATCGGCTCGGCCGCCCACCGGGCCGTGGCGCTGTTCTGCGTGACCACGATCAGGACCGGCTCGCACCGGTACTTCTCGTACAGGTAGCTCAGGTAGTACGGCCAGCTGCCCCGCTTCCTCTCGTCCGGCTTGCCCTGCGACTCCACGACCAGCAGGTACGCGCCCTCGTCGGTCTCGGCCCGCAGCAGCGTGTCCACCCGCCGCTCGACGGGCTCGGTCTCGGTGAGGTCGACGTTCATGCCGGCGAATTCGTACGGCTCGGGAAAGGGAACACCCAACACCTGCTGCAAAGCGCGAGTCAGCAGCGCGGGATCCTTCTGGAAGATCCGGTGCATGGCTTCGTGCGACGAGCCGACCATCGGCTCTCCTCTCTGTGCGACAAGATCAACGAGCTATGCCGCCGGCAGGTCACACCACACGAACTTGCCGCGATGCCCGAAGCGGGACAGCGGGTGCCAGCCCCACACCTGCGCACAGGCCCGCACCAGCGCGGTGCCCCGGCCGTGCTCCGCGTCCGCCGGGTCCCCCACCTCGCGCGGCGGGTCGGGCGGCTCCGGGTCCGCGTCCCACACCCCCACCCGCAGCACGCCGTCCGCCCAGCGGACCCGCAGCGCCGCCGGACCCTTCGTGTGCAGCACCGCGTTGGACACCAGCTCCGAGGCGATCAGCTCCGCGGTGTCCACCAAGCCGATCAGCCCATGCACGGTCAGGATCAGACGCAGCGTGCGGCGGCAGACCGGGACGGCCCTGACGTCGTGGGGGATGTGGAGGGAGTACTCCCACGTGTCGGAGGTGTCGGGGGTGCTTTCGGGCATGCGGCGGCTCCGGGTGAGGGGAGGGTGGGTGAGGGCACGGTGGCAGTGCCGCAGCCGTCGCGGCAGGACAGGGCGGTGCGCTTCCGTAGCGTGTTCAACGCGTCACTGAAGGTATTTCCTAACATTAGGAAGACGCAAGCCGTTGTCCTATCCTGACCCCCGAACGAGGTACTTCAGCAGGGCAGTTGCAACGAGGAGATGCCGGTTGCCACCGAAGAGACACCTCACGGCCCGCAGGGTGCGATTGGGTGCCGAGCTGCGCAAACTCCGCGAGATCACGGGCATGAAGGCACGAGAAGCCGCCGCGCTACTGGGTGCTGACGCAGTCCAGATGAGCCAGATCGAGTCCGGTGTGGCAGGTGTGAGCGCAGAGCGTGTTCGCCGTCTGGCAGCCCACTACGCCTGTATGGACGAGGGTTTGATCGAGGCCCTGGTGGCCATGGCGACCGACCGCACGCGCGGTTGGTGGGAGGAGTATCGGGGTGTGCTGCCGCCGGTGAACCTGGACCTGGCCGAGACGGAACACCACGCGACGTTGCTGCGTGAGGTCGTCATCACGTACGTTCCCGGGCTGCTCCAGACTCCGGAGTACGCCCGAGCCGTCTTCGGTTACATGCGCCCCGAGCTGCCAGACAGCGAGTTGACACCGCGCGTGGAGCACCGCATGAAGCGGCGCGGCGTCATCAAGGGCGACAACCCCACTCCGTACGAGGTGATCGTCCACGAGTTCGCCCTGCGCATCCGCGTGGCCGACCGCCAGGTGTCCCGTGCTCAACTCCTACGAATCCTGGAGCAGACCGAGCAGGAGCACATCACCGTGCGTGTCATCCCCACCGACCAGGACGGTTTCGGCGGCGCCGGCGCCTCGATGATGTACATGGACGGTCCGGTCCCCCAACTCGACACCGGACTACGGGAGGGAGCGACCGGCACGGCGTTCATCGACGCGGAACCCCAACTGAAAATGCTTCGAACGCTTTTCCGTAAGGTGGAGAGGGCGACGCTCGACCCCTGCGCGTCCCGCGACTTCGTCCACCGCCTGTCGAAGGAACTGTGAGGCGTCCCATGGTTGAGGCACTGCACTGGCAGAAGTCGACGTACTCAGGCGGCGCCGAAGGCAACGCCTGCGTCGAACTCGCCGCCTCCCCCACCCGCATTCACCTCCGCGAGAGCGACACCCCCGTCACCGCCCTCACCACCACCACCGCCGCCCTCGCCCGCCTCCTGGAAGGCATACGTGACGGCGCCCTGTGAGCGCCGCGGTCACCCGCGCACGGGCCCGGGTGCGGCGTCCTGACCCGCCTGCCGCTCACATGGCGTCGTAGGCCTCACGGGCCTTCTCGATCTGGGGCATGTACGCCCGTGCCCACTCCAGGAGGACGTCGACGGGAGGGCGCATCGTCTTGCCCAGCGGGGTGATCCGGTACTCCACGGCGACCGGTCTGGTGTTCACGACCTCGCGTTCGACGATGCCGTTGCGCTCCAGTCTGCGCAGGGTGGCGGTCAGCGACTTCTGGGTGACCGCGGGGATCGCGCGGCGCAGGTCGTTGAACCGGCGCGGCCCCTCGCACAGTTCGCCGAGGACGCTCAGCGACCACTTGTCCAGCACCTGGTCGAGCAGTTCGCGGTGCGGCGCGGAGATGCTCAGCTCGTCGTCGTGGGAAGCGGCGGTATCGCTCATGAAACCTGGTCTCGTTGAAGTGTCCTGCGTCTCCTAGGTATCAAAGAGGTACCACGTTCGTCACGTCACGAGGAGACCTCATGCCCGTCCAGCGTTTCACCCCCGAGGGCATGCTGCAGCCCACGCCCTACCACCATGTCGCCGTCGGCACAGGCAGTAAGCACGTCCACGTGAGTGGGCAGGTCTCCGTTCTCGCGGACGGGACGCCCGTCGCCGCGGGGGACCTCTCCGGGCAGGTCGCGCAGGCGCTGCGGAACACCGCACGCGGTCTCGCCGGGGCCGGCGCGACGTTCGACGACGTGGTGCGGCTGACGGTCTACGTCACCCGGTGGGAGCCGGAGAAGATGGACGCCTTCATGGCGGGCATCGAAAGCGTCGCGGACGAGATCGGGCTGTCCCTGCCCCTCCCCCCGTCGTCGCTGATCGGCGTGGACTGCCTCTTCGAGCCCGGCGTCCTCGTCGAGATCGAGGCCACCGCCCTCGTCGACTGACCGTCGAGACCGCGCGGGGCGGCCGGGAAGCCGCCGAGGCGGCCCGCGCTGCCCGAGCGGAGGATCACGGCCTTGGCCGGAGTCCTCGGCATGGCTTCAGGGCCGGACGGCGACGATCATCCGCGGCAGCACCCTGCCGGCGACGGAGCCCGAGGGGACGCTTCCCGTGCGGACCGCGCCCATCGCGCGGTAGAAGGGCTCGGCGTTCGGATCGGCGTCGATCGTGATCCGGGTGAATCCCAGGTCTCGTCCGGCGGCGACGGCGTGCTCGAACAGCAGGCGGCCGACTCCCCGGCCGATGGCCCGCGGATCGACGAACATCATGCCCAGGACGGCCGTGGGCGGTTCTCCCTCGAGAGTCGTGAAGCCCAGGACGTGGCCGTCCCCCTCGGCCACCGTGGCGCGTCGGAGGGCGACCTCGTCCGCGGCGACGGTGAGTTCGTCGCGACACGCTTCCAGGAACTCGGCGTCATACCCCCAGTGCGCCTTGGACCGCAGTGCCAGGTCGGTGAGCGTCCCGGCTTCCGTCGCCCGTGCGGGCCTGATCAGCACGTCCATCCAGATCCTCCGGTCGGTTCCTACGAGCCCTCCGGTCCCGCCTCCCCGTCCCGGGAGCCCCGCGTCAGCGATCCCGCCCGGTCCAGGAGGCCCGTGCGGGCCGCGAGGGCCGCCGCCTCCAGCCGTGAGCCGACGTCCAGTTTCATCAGGACGCGCTGGACGTGGGTGCGGGCCGTGGAGGGGGCGATGCCCATGCCGGCGGCGATCATACGGGTGTCCTCGCCGTCGGCCACGCGGACCAGGACCTCCACCTCGCGGGGGGTCAGGAGCTCCAGGAGGCGCCGGCCCTCGTCGTCGGGCTGGGCCGCGGGGTTGAGCAGCTCGCCGAAGGCGCCCTGCAGGAGCTGGGGGGCCACCGCCGCCTCACCCGCCCGTGCCTTCATGATCGCCCGCTCGACCCCCTCGATGCGCTCGTCGTGGCGCACGTAGCCGGAGGCGCCCGCGGCGAAGGCCGCCGCGATGCCGCGCGGACTCGGCACCGGGCCCAGGACCAGGACGGCCACCTGGGGCCGCTCCCGCTTGATGCGCACGACCGGGTCGAAGAAGCCCGGCTCGGCCGGGGTCGCCGTGCCCAGCAGGCACACCTCGGGCGCCCGGGTGATCACCAGTTCCGCCGCGCCCGCGGCGGGCGCCGTCGCGGCGAGCACCCGGTGCCCCCGCAGTTTCAGCGCCGAGGCCAACGCCTCGGCGAGCAGTCGGTGGTCGTCGACCACCATCAGCCGCACTCCCATCGAGCAACCCCACCCCCAGTCCCCCCATGGATGCCCACCCGGGCAAACAGGCAAAGCCAGTACCGGTCCACATGAACAGGCAAAAGGTGCCCCCCGGCACCCCGTCGCCATGCCCCCGGAAGCTACACGCTTGTTCGACGTCTCGCTCCCCCTACCGGCGAGAAGGGCCCCGGATCCCCGAAGTTCCCCGCGCGCGGGGGCGCGGGGCGGTACACCGACGGCCCCGCCCCCTGAGCAGGGGCGGGGCCGTCGCGGCGGTGGCGGGACGATCAGCCGGCCGCGCCGAACGCCAGCGCCAGGTAGTCCTTGTCACCGGAGCTGGAAGGGGAGTCGTCCGCGTAGAGCGCGGCCATGTACAGGTGCCCCTGGGAGTAGATGATCTCGGAGTACTCGGGCAGCATGCGGCTCTCCGCCTCCCGCACCGCCTCCGTCGAGGGGTTCTGGAGCAGCGTCGTCTGCTTGAAGGTGCCGCCGGCGATGCTGACGACCTGGCCGCCCTCGTCGTAGGGCGGGCGCTTGTACGCGATGACGTTCTCGCCGTCCGCGCGCAGCGGGGTCAGCACGTAGCCGTCGCCGGCGTCGGCGCGCTGGCCGGTCGCCTTGCCGGTGGTCAGGTCGAAGGCGACGATCTCGTTGGTCCGGCTGTACTCGCCGGTCCCCTCGTGCTCCTCCGTCGGCAGGTACAGCCGGTTCGGACCGACCACGACGCCGGAGCACTTCTCCATCTCGGTGATGCCGTCGCAGCGGGCCGCGTACTGCTCGCCCGGCGCGGAGATCCTGGTCAGCAGCTTGCCGGTCTTGTTGTCGATGGAGAAGAAGTCCGAGATGCCGCTGCCGTCCTGGGCGCTGTCGCCGACGTCGGCGGCCACGACCAGCGGGTCGGTGGACACGACGGCCGCGTACTCGATGCCGGTCGCCATCTTGTACTCGGAGAGCACCTTCCCCGAGGCCGGGTCGATGGTCTGGATGTGCAGCTCACGCGCGTCGTACTTGCCGCACTTGCGCACCGCGACCAGCTTCGCGCCGCCGCCGTAGCCGGCGTCGTAGCAGGTGTCGGCCGCCTTGGGGGACCACAGCAGCTTGCCGGTGGTGATGTCGAAGGCGCTCCCGCCCTCGGTGGCGCCCAGCGCGACGGTGTTCCCGCTGACGGTGACGTTGTCGAAGGTGACCGGGTAGTCGCCGACCGCGACGGTCTTGCGCCACAGCTGCTTGCCCGCGTTCAGGTCGATCGCGGCGACCTCGCTGCAGCCGGCGTGGGAGTCCTTGGCGGGCATCTTCGGCTGGAAGACCACCGCGGTCCTGCCGTCCGCCGTGGTCTTGCGGCTGGCCGTGCACACCGGGCCGGGCAGCTTGATCGTCCAGAGCTTGGTGCCCTTGTCGGGGTCGTAGCCGACGATCTCGGCGACGCCCGACTTCACGTACGCCTTCTCGGTGAGCCAGGAGCCGCTGACGACGATGCTGTCGTCCTTGGTGACCGTGGGCGACGGGATCTGGAAGAGGAGCTCGGAGGCCGGGTCGCCGGGCACCTTCTCCGTGCCGCCGGCCGACGTCGTGCCGCCGTCGCCGCCGCCCTTCTCGTCACCGCCCCCGCCGCCGCTCCCGCCGGTCGGGCCGGCGGTGCTCACGCCTTCGTCCTTCTTGTCACCGGATTTCGCGTACAGGACGCCGCCGCCGATGATCAGCGCGATCGCGACGACGGCCGAGATGATGATCGCGAGCTGGGCGTTGCCCTTGCGGCCGCTCCCGGCGGGCGGCACCTGCATCGGCACGGTGGGCTGACCCGGGTAGCCCGGGTAGCCCGGGTAGGCCGGCTGGGTCGGGTAGCCCTGCACGCCCGGCTGCCCCGGGTAGCCGTAGCCCGGCTGCTGGCCGTACGGCGCCTGCTGGCCGTAGGGGGCCTGCGGGGCGTAGGGCGCGGGGGTGGGGGGCTGCTGGGCGTACGGGTTCGGCGGGGCCGGCGGGCCCGGGTAGCCGTAGCCGGGGCCCGTCGGGGGCTGGGGCGGCTGGACGGGCGGGGCCGCCTGCGGATAGCCGTAACCGGGGCCGGCCGCGGGCTGGGGCGGGCCCGCGGGGGCCTGCGGGGCCGGCTGACCGGGGTAGCCGTAACCGGGCTGCGGGGCGGGGTCCTTGGTGAGCTGCGGGCCCGCGGGCGGGGCCGCGGGCGCCGCGGGCGGCGGAGGCTGTGAGGCCGCCGGGGCCGGAGGCTGGGGGGCCGCCGGGGCCTGCGGGGCGGGCGCGGCGGCACCGTCCTGCGGCGGAGGCGGGGTGTCCTGCGGCTGCGGTGCCGCGGGAGCCGCGGGGGTCTCCTGCGAAGGAGCCGCGTCCTGCGGCGGGGTGTCCTGCGGGGTGCCGGAGGGGTCCTGCTGCGGGGCCCGGTCCTCGGGGGTGCCCTGGGGCGGCTGGTTCGGGGGCGGCGGCTGGGTCATGGTGTGGGTACCTCGAGATGACGCGGGGAAAGACGGGGACGGGAGTACGGGACCTCGCGGAGGCGGGACGACCGGGCGAGGGCGTGCGGGCCGGGGCCGGACGGCGCGGCCCGCGCGGCCCGCCGGACAGGGCCGCGGGCGGCCGGTGCCGGCCGGAGCGGCCCGCGGGACGGACCGCGCACGGGCCGTGCGGACGCGGGACGCGGCGACGGCCCGCTCGCCCGGCCGCGGCGGGCCGCCCCGGCCGGGTTCGCCCGCCTCACTTGCCGTAGGCGAGCATCAGCTTCTCCTTCGCGTCGTCGCTGCCCGCCAGCCGGGTGGTGGAGAGGTAGAAGCGGCCGTCCGTCCAGGCGAGGTCGCGGGAGAAGAAGCTGTCCTCGAGCGCGATCGTGCTCTTCGGCATCTGGAGCAGCGTCGACGGCGTGTGCGCGGCACCGGCGGTCGGGATCGCCACGACCCGCCCGGCGGCGTCGTACGACGGCTCGACGTAGGCGACGAGGTTGCCGCCCTCGACGGTCACCGGCAGCATCGACTCGTCCGCCGGGGACTTCACGCGCCACTTCTCCTTGCCGGTGGCGAGGTCGATCGCGACGATCTCGTTGGCCCCGGTGGTCGCCTTCGTCGGCAGGTAGAGGGTGTTCGCGTCGGCGGCCGTGCCCTTGCAGCCGGTCAGGTTGCGCTGGAGGATCGCCCAGCCGCACTCGGGGGCGAAGTCCTCGTCGACGCCGACCTGCGAACGGAACGTGCCGTCCGGCTTGAGCGTCGAGATGTTCCAGGTGTTCTTGTCCTTGTTGGTGCTGTAGACGACCAGCGGGTCCAGGGAGTAGGCGCGCGCGATCCTCCAGCCCTTGTCGAACTTCTGGGTCCACCTGACCTTGCCGGTCGCCGGGTCCAGTTCCTGCAGCTCGTCGTGCTCGCCGGCCCCGGACGCGTCGCAGGAGGCCACCGAGATCAGCTTGGCGCCGCCCGCGAACGCGGTCGGGAAGCAGGCGTCGCCGTACTTCTTCTTCTCCCAGAGCTTCTTCCCGGTGTTCACGTCGTACGCGGTGCCCGACTGCGAGCGGCCCACCATCAGCGTGTTGCCCGCGACGGACAGCTCGATGGTGATGGCGCTGTCGAACAGCGCGCCGTCGGGCACCGTCCCCGTCCAGCCCTTGGCACCGGTCACGAGGTCGATCTGCTGGAGCTGGTTGCACTTGGCGCGGTCGCTGGTGCCGTTCATGTACGCCACGACGACCTTGTCGGCCGCCGTCTTGACCGGGGTGACCGCACAGATCTTCTGCGGCAGGACGATGGTGTCCCAGGCGGGCTTGCCGTCACCGACGCCGTAGCCGACGACCTCCTTGTAGGCGGCCTTCACCGCGGTCCTGGAGGTGATCCACATGCCGGGGGCGTCGGCGCCGGAGGCGGGCGCGTCGGGCGCCTCCTTGTACCAGAGCACCTTGGCCTCGCCGGACTTGCGGTCGGCGTTGAAGTCCTCGGGGTCCTCGCCGCCGTCGCCGCTGCCGTCGCCCGGGTTGACGGGGCTGTCGCTCGCCGACGGCTTGCCGTCGTCGCTCGGCGCGGCGACCGGCTTCTTCTCGCCGCCGCCGTCGTCACCGCCGGTGACCGCGATCACCGTCCCGCCGATCACCAGCAGCGCCGCCACCGCGGCGGCGCCGACGGCCAGGGCGGGCTTGCCCTTGAAGGGGTTGCGGGAACCGGACCGCGGAGTGCCGGGGGCTCCGGGGAACTGGGGCGGCGGGTAGCCGTAGCCGGGCTGCTGCCCGTAGGGACCGGCCGGCTGCCCGTACGGGCCCGGCTGCTGCGGCGGCCCGTACGGACCCGGTGCGCCGTAGGGGCCGCCCTGCTGGGCGTACGGCCCCGGCTGCGGGGGCTGCTGCGGGTGGCCGTAACCGGGCTGCGGCGGCTGGGCGGGCGGGCCCGGCGGCGGCCCGTCCGGCATCCGCGGCGCGCCGAAGCCGCCCTGCGGCGGCGGGGGCGGCTGGTCCTGCGGCCGGCCCTGTGGTGCTCCGAAGCCGCCCTGCGGCGGCGGCTGGTTGGGCGGCTGAGTCATCAGCGTCTCCCCCTCGCTCACTGATTTTTAGCCACGCCCCGAGGCTCGTGACGGGTCCGGACTCGTGCTCGGAAAGTCCCGGACGGCCCTTTCTATCACCCGGCACCGACGGCGAAGGGGCCCGCGTCCGCCCCTGTTCCCAAGGGAGGACCGGGCCGTGATGCCGCCGTTATGCGCCTTCACGCCCCCTTCACGCGGCGCGCGCGCCGTTGCCGTGCGCGGGCGGCGCACCCCGTCCGTGCCCGGCGCCCGCCCGCGGAGTCCCCCGGCTCCGCGTGGGCGGGTTTCGGTCACGCCGGTCGGCTCACGCGTCCTCGGCCAACTCCAGCCAGCGCATCTCGAGTTCCTCCCGCTCGCCGGCCAGGGAACGCAGTTCGGCGTCCAGTTCGGCGACCTTCGCGAAGTCGGTGGCGTTGTCGGCGATCCGCGCGTGGAGCTTGGTCTCCTTCTCGGAGACCTTGTCCAACTGGCGCTCGATCTTCTGCAGTTCCTTCTTGGCCGCGCGCTGGTCGGCGGCGCTCTTCTCCGGCGCCGCCTTCTGCTGCACGGCGGGCGCGGCGGCGGCCGCGGCCTCCTCCATCCGCAGGCGGCGCTCGATGTACTCGTCGATGCCGCGCGGGAGCATGCGCAGGGCCGAGTCGCCGAGGAGGGCGAAGACGCGGTCCGTGGTCCGCTCGACGAAGAAGCGGTCGTGGGAGATGACGATCATCGAGCCGGGCCAGCCGTCGAGGAGGTCCTCCAACTGCGTGAGGGTCTCGATGTCGAGGTCGTTGGTGGGCTCGTCGAGGAAGAGGACGTTGGGCTCGTCCATCAGCAGCCGCAGGATCTGCAGGCGGCGGCGCTCACCGCCGGAGAGGTCCCCGACCGGTGTCCACTGCTTCTCCTTGCCGAAGCCGAACGTCTCGCACAGCTGCCCGGCGGTCATCTCGCGGCCCTTGCCGAGGTCGACGCGCTCGCGCACCTGCTGGACGGCCTCCAGGACCCGCAGGTTCGGGTCGAGTTCGCCGACCTCCTGGGAGAGGTAGGCGAGTTTGACGGTGCGGCCGACGGCGACCTTCCCGCCGGCCGGCTGGGTCTCGCCCCCGGTGCGGGCGGCGTCGGCCAGGGCGCGCAGCAGCGACGTCTTCCCGGCGCCGTTGACGCCGACCAGGCCGATGCGGTCGCCGGGGCCGAGCTGCCAGGTGACGTGCTGCAGCAGCACCTTGGGGCCCGCCTGGACGGTCACGTCCTCCAGGTCGAAGACGGTCCTGCCGAGTCGCGAGGAGGCGAACTTCATCAGCTCGCTGCTGTCGCGCGGCGGCGGCACGTCGGCGATCAGCTCGTTGGCCGCCTCGACCCGGAAGCGGGGCTTGGAGGTCCGCGCGGGCGCGCCGCGCCGCAGCCAGGCCAGCTCCTTGCGGACCAGGTTCTGCCGCTTGACCTCCTCGGTCGCGGCGATCCGCTCGCGCTCGGCGCGGGCGAACACGTAGTCGGAGTAGCCGCCCTCGTACTCGTGGACGGCGCCGCGCTGCACGTCCCACATGCGGGTGCAGACCTGGTCGAGGAACCAGCGGTCGTGGGTGACGCAGACGAGCGCGGAGCGGCGCTCGCGCAGGTGGCGGGCGAGCCAGGCGATGCCCTCGACGTCGAGGTGGTTGGTCGGCTCGTCGAGGACGATCAGGTCCTGCTCGTCGATCAGCAGCTTGGCGAGCGCGATGCGGCGCCGCTCGCCGCCGGAGAGCGGTCCGATGACGGTGTCCAGGCCCTGCGGGAAGCCGGGCAGGTCGAGCCCGCCGAACAGGCCCGTCAGGACGTCGCGGATCTTGGCGTTGCCGGCCCACTCGTGGTCGGCCAGGTCCCGGATGACCTCGTGCCGCACGGTGGCGGCCGGGTCGAGGGAGTCGTGCTGGGTGAGGACGCCCAGGCGCAGCCCGCCGGAGTGCGTGACCCGTCCGGTGTCCGCCTCCTCCAGCTTGGCGAGCATGCGGATCAGGGTGGTCTTGCCGTCGCCGTTGCGGCCCACGACCCCGATCCGGTCCCCTTCGGAGACACCGAGCGAGACGCCGTCGAGCAGCGCACGGGTTCCGTACACCTTGCTGACGTTCTCGACATTGACCAGGTTGACGGCCATTTTTCTCCTGCGCATGGGGGTCGGTCAGCCTTCTAGCCTAGGGCCTGCCGGGCCGGGGACGGGGCGCGAGGAGTTGGTCACTCTTTGTGATGACGTGATCGGGAAGGGGCCGCTACCGTGGAGGGCGGGCAGCAGGATCCCGTCCATGGGAGGAACCATGACCGCCGAGTCCGTAGAGCACCGCGTCCAGTGGCCGGTGCCGCCGCAGGACGGCTACACCGT
Organism: Streptomyces sp. NPDC031554; assembly: GCF_055580685.1. Lineage (NCBI taxonomy): Bacteria > Bacillati > Actinomycetota > Actinomycetes > Kitasatosporales > Streptomycetaceae > Streptomyces > Streptomyces sp. NPDC031554. The sequence continues at coordinate 174,795 of NZ_JBVIKX010000004.1, forward strand.
GGACGACCTGTTCACGCTGCCCGATCTCCCGCCGCACACCGAACTGATCGACGGGAGCCTGGTCTTCGTGAGTCCGCAGCGTCGCTTCCACTTCCTTGTGATCGACCTCCTGGTCGACGGACTGCGCAGTTGCCTCGGCCCCGACTTCAGCGTCGAGCGGGAGATGACCGTCGTCCTGGACCGGCGCAACGGCCCCGAACCCGATGTCAGCGTGGTGCGGGCCGACGCGGTCACCGGGCTGGACCAGACCAGTTTCGAGGCCAAGGACGTCCTGCTCGCCGTGGAGGTCGTCTCACCCGACTCGGAATCCCGGGATCGTACGACCAAGCCGCAGAAGTACGCCTCCGCCGGCATCCCCCACTACTGGCGTGTCGAGCAGGACGGAACGACCGGACGCCCCCTTGTTCATGTGTACGAGCTCGACCCGATGACGCGGTGCTACGTGCACATGGGTATGCAGCGCGACCAGATCAAGGTCGACAAGCCTGCCGCCGTCGCCATCGAGCTGGTCAGGGTCGGCAGCCGTTCCTGATCCCTCGGAGCACCGTCGCCCCCGGTGCCGGGCCCGAGGCCGTGCGCACGCTCCGGCACGTGCCGGACGTCCGCAGCGCCTGCGCGATCTCCTCCGCCGCTTCCGCGTCCCGTGCCAGGAACGCGGTGGTGGGGCCCGAGCCCGAGACGAGGCCGGTGAGCGCGCCGGCCGCCTCCCCCGCCGCGAGCGTGTCCGCGAGTTCGGGGAAGAGGGAGAGGGCGGCGGGCTGCAGGTCGTTGGAGACGGTGGCCGCGAGCGCGTGCGGGTCGCCCTTCGCGAGGGCGTCGAGGAGGTCGCGCGAGGCGACGGGTTCGGGGATGTCGCGGCCCTCGGCGAGACGGTCGAACTCGCGGAAGACGGCCGGGGTCGACAGTCCCCGCTCCGCCATCGCGAACACCCAGTGGAAGGCGCCGCCGGCCTCCAGCGGGGCCAGCCTCTCGCCGCGTCCGGTGCCGAGCGCGACCCCGCCCATCAGGCTGAACGGCACGTCGCTGCCCAGCTCGGCGCAGATCTCCAGCAGTTCGCCGCGGGAGGCACCGGTGCCCCAGAGCGCGTCGCAGGCCAGGAGGGCGCCCGCGCCGTCCGCGCTGCCGCCCGCCATGCCGCCGGCGACGGGGATGTCCTTGACGATGTGCAGGTGCACGTCCGGGACACGGCCGTGGCGCTCGGCGAGGGCGATCGCCGCGCGCGCGGCGAGGTTGGTGCGGTCCAGGGGGACCTGGGCGGCGTCGGGGCCCTCGCAGGTGACGCGGAGCTCGTCGGCCGGGGTGACCGTGACCTCGTCGTACAGGCCGACGGCGAGGAACACGTTGGCCAGGTCGTGGAAGCCGTCCGCGCGCGCGGCGCCGACCGCGAGCTGGACGTTGACCTTGGCGGGCACGCGGACGGTGACGCTCACGCCGTGTCCTCCTGCTTGTTCTCGGCGATCCGGGCGAACTCCTCGACCGTGAGGGACTCGCCGCGCGCCTGCGGGGACACCCCGGCGGCGACCAGGGCCGCCTCGGCGGCGGCCGCCGACCCGGCCCACCCGGCGAGCGCGGCCCGCAGGGTCTTGCGGCGCTGGGCGAAGGCGGCGTCGACGACGGCGAAGACCTCCTGGCGGGAGGCCGTGGTCGCGATCGGCTCCGTCCGCCGCACCAGGGAGACCAGCCCGCTGTCCACGTTCGGCGCCGGCCAGAAGACGTTGCGCCCGATGGCGCCGGCCCGCTTGACGTCGGCGTACCAGTTCGCCTTCACGGACGGCACGCCGTACACCTTCGAGCCGGGTCCGGCGGCGAGGCGGTCGGCGACCTCGGACTGGACCATCACGAGGGTCCGCTCGATGCTCGGGAAGGTCTCGAGCATGTGCAGCAGCACGGGCACCGCGACGTTGTACGGCAGGTTCGCCACCAGGGCGGTGGGGGCGGGGCCCGGCAGCCCGGTCACGTGCATGGCGTCGGAGTGCACCAGCGCGAAGCGGTCCGCGCGCAGCGGCATGCGGGCGGTGATCGTCGCGGGCAGGGCGCCCGCCAGCACGTCGTCGATCTCGACGGCCGTGACGCGGTCGGCGACCTCCAGCAGCGCGAGGGTGAGGGAGCCCAGGCCCGGGCCCACCTCGACGACCACGTCCTCGGGGTGCACCTGCGCGGTGCGGACGATACGGCGGACCGTGTTCGCGTCGATCACGAAGTTCTGGCCGCGCTGCTTGGTGGGCCGCACGCCGAGGGCTGCCGCGAGCTCGCGGATGTCGGCGGGGCCCAGGAGGGCGTCGGGGGTGGGGCTCGTCACGGGACAAGGGTACGGGGGTGCGGGGGGCCGGACCGCAGGTCCCCGGCGGAGGCCGCGGCGGCGGGCTCACGCGGGGCCCGGGCCCGCCGTCCGCCGCCCACGGGTGGCGGACGGCGCAGGGGCGGACGACGGAGTGCGGACGTCCAGGGCCGGCCCCTCGCGCCCGATGGGCCGGGAGCGGGAGACGGAGAGGTGGGCGCCCTGCGCCCGCACGCCGAACTGTCCGAGCGCCTCCTCGACCGTGCGGGCCGTCGTCCACGCCTCGTGCCGCCGGCCGTCGAGCGTGAGCCGGACGGGGCGGGCGTGGCGCACGGCGATCTCGTCACCGTCGGCGAGGGCCGTGCCGGGGGAGGGCGCCACCATGTCGTGGGCCCCGGTCCGCACGCCCTCCTCCGCCAGCAGCTCGCCCACGTCGTCGGCGAAGGTGTGCAGGGTGCGCGGCCTGCCGTCGACGGTCAGCTCGACCGCCTTGTCCTTCGCGACGAAGGCGGCGGTGCCGCCCGCGAGGAAGGCGACGATCAGGGCCTGGGGCACCAGGGGGAGCAGGGGCAGCAGCCGGCGCATCGGGGAGTCCGCGCGCGCGGCGTCGCGCGTCCTGCGCCGGTGCGCGGCGCGCCCCGTACCCCCACCGGCCCAGGCGCCCGTACCGCTGCCGTCGGCGTACGGCGCCCCCTCCGCCCGGCGCGGCAGCGCCGGACCGGGTGGCCCCGGCGGCACCGCGAGCACCGTCGGCTCGTGGGCGGGCCGGCGGGCGGCCTCGCGGGCCTGCGGCACCCCGTGGGCGACGGTCTCGGCGTTGTGGACGTCGACGTACGTGCCGTCGGCGCCGTACGCGTTGCGCGGGTGGTGCACGTTGCTCACGCCGACACGCTCCAGGGGTCCTGGGGTCCGGAAGGGTCCGGATCGGGCCCCCAGAACCTAGCGGAGCGGCCGTCACTCTCCAAAGCGACGCGACCACCCACCGTGACGGACGGGTGCGGCGGCCGCGGGTCAGTAGCCGAAGGCGCGGGCCGTGTTGGCGGCCAGGGCGCCCGCCAGGGCGTCCTCGTCGATGCCGCGGACGGCCGCCATGGCACGGACCGTGACCGGCACGAGGTAGGGGGCGTTGGGCCGTCCGCGGTAGGGCGCCGGCGTGAGGAAGGGCGCGTCGGTCTCGACGAGGACCAGCTCCAGCGGGGCGACGGCGAGGGCGTCGCGCAGGTGCTGGGCGTTCTTGAAGGTGACGTTGCCCGCGAAGGACATGAAGTAGCCGGCGCGGGCGCAGACCTCCGCCATCCGCGCGTCGCCGGAGTAGCAGTGGAAGACGGTGCGCTCGGGGGCACCCTCCTCCTTCAGCACGCGCAGCACGTCCTCGTGGGCGTCGCGGTCGTGGATGACGAGGGCCTTGCCGTGCCGCTTGGCGATCTCGATGTGGGCGCGGAAGGAGCGCTCCTGCGCGTCCCTGCCCTCGGGCCCGGTGCGGAAGTGGTCGAGGCCGGTCTCGCCGACGCCCTTGACCTCGGGGAGCGCGGCGAGGCGGTCGATCTCGGCGAGCGCCTCGTCGAGCGCCCCGGCGCCCCCGGCCGCGCGCGCCCCCTGCCGGGACCAGCCGTCGGGGTCCCCGAGGACGATGCGGGGGGCCTCGTTGGGGTGCAGGGCGACCGCCGCGTGGACGTTGTCGTACGCCGCCGCCGTCTCGGCCGCCCAGCGGGAGCCGGAGACGTCGCAGCCGACCTGGACGACCGTCGTCACGCCGACCGACGCGGCTTTCGCGAGGCCCTCCTCGACCGTGCCGGACTGCATGTCGAGGTGGGTGTGGGAGTCGGCGACCGGTACCCGCAGGGGGGCCGGGAGCGGCGGCGCCGCGTTCTTGTCGGCGTTCGAAGGCATGCCCCGATCCTACGGAAGGGGCGCGCCGGGCCGTCGGCCGCCGACCGGCCCCGGCGGGCCCGGGGTCAGCCGGCCCGGTGCTGGAAGGGGTGCAGGAGGTCGGCCAGGTGCCAGTGGTGCTGCCGGCCGATCCTGCCCGCTCCCGCCCGCGCCGTCGGCTCCGCCGCGGCCACCGGCGCCTGCACGGGGCCGGCCGGGGGCGCCGGCCGGGGGCGGGCGGCGCTGAGCACGGAGGAGACCTGGCCGGCGCGCATGATGCGCAGGAGGTGCCCGTCGCAGTTGCGGCAGGAGGGGCGGCTCAGCGGGGACGGCACGAACCGCCCGTCCGCCACGTACCGGACGGACTCGTGGCCGTCCGCGTCGGTGTGGTGCTCGATCTCGTACGACTGTTCCCAGCCGTGCCCGCAGCGCATGCAGGCGAAGGAGTACGACTCGTGCACGACGGGGACCGCCGCGCCGCCCGGGCCGCCGCCCCGCCCGGTGATCCCGTCCGTCCCGTCCGTCCCGTCGATTCCGTCCGTCCTGCCGATCCCGCCGGTCTCGCTCATGCAGGCTCCTCTGGTCCGCCGCACGCGGGGACGGATGCGTCCCCGCCTCCAGTGGACCGCCGCGCCGGGGTGGGCGCAGCCGACCTGTCGAGTGTTGGGCCCGATTTGGGCGTTCCTTGCCGAAGCGGGACGGGGGCGACGCGTGGGCTTTGCCGTCGGCGACGGTTCTTTACCCCCTGGTGGGGATGGCTCCCGCCCGGCGGTGACGGGAGGTGACGGGAGGGGTTCAGCCCGCGGCGTTCTTGGCCGCGACGACCGCGTCGAAGACCTCCCGCTTGGGCACCCCGGCCTCCGCCGCCACCGCCGCGATCGCCTCCTTGCGCCGTTCGCCGGCCTCCTCGCGCACCCGCACCCGGCGGACCAGTTCCGCCGCGTCGAGTTCGCCGGGACCGCGCTCGGGGGCCCCGGTCACGACGACGGTGATCTCGCCGCGCACCCCCTCCGCCGCCCACTCCGCCAGCTCGCCGAGCGGGCCGCGCCGGACCTCCTCGTACGTCTTGGTCAGTTCGCGGCAGACGGCGGCGCGGCGGTCGGCGCCGAACACCTCGGCCATCGCGGCGAGGGTGTCGTCGAGCCGGTGCGGGGCCTCGAAGTACACGAGGGTGCGGCGCTCCTCGGCGACCTCGCGCAGCCGCGACAGCCGCTCCCCCGCCTTGCGCGGCAGGAAGCCCTCGAAGCAGAAGCGGTCGACGGGCAGGCCGGACAGCGCGAGCGCGGTGAGGACGGCGGACGGGCCGGGTACGGCGGTGACCCGGACGTCCTTCTCGACGGCCGCGGCGACCAGCCGGTAGCCGGGGTCGGAGACGGACGGCATGCCGGCGTCGGTGACGAGGAGGACGCGGGCGCCGCCGAGGAGGTGGTCGACCAGCTCGGGGGTGCGGGCGGACTCGTTGCCCTCGAAGTAGGAGACGACGCGCCCCTTGGGCGTCACGCCCAGCGCCTGCGTGAGCCGGCGCAGCCGGCGGGTGTCCTCGGCGGCGATGACGTCGGCGCCGGCCAACTCCTCCGCGAGCCGGGGCGGGGCGTCGGCGACGTCCCCGATGGGCGTGCCGGCAAGGACCAGGGTTCCGGGTGCGACTGTCACGTTTCCATCCTCGCAGGGGCCGGGGGACCCTGTTCGACCGGCCGGGCCGCGCCGTCCGCGGCCCGGCATGTCCGGTCGAACAGGCCCATGCACGGGACTCCCACAGCCCTGTTCCCTACGATGGCGCGGTGACCAGTACCGCGTCCTCCACGGACTCCACGGACTACCGGCAGGACCAGGCACCGCAGGACCGGCGGCCGGGTCGGCCGTCACGGCTGCGCCGGTTCGGCTACACGGCGCCGCCGGGCGGTGACGTCCGGGATCGGCTGGTGCCGCCGTTCGCCGAGCCGAGCCCGCGGCTCTGGCAGGCGCTCGGGGTGCCGGCGGGGCTCGCCGGCCGGATCACCCGCTGGTCGGGCTGGCTGGGTCCGCTGCTGGTCACGCTGGTGGCGGGCGTGCTGCGGTTCTGGAACCTGGGCACGCCGAGGAAGGTGATATTCGACGAGACGTACTACGCCAAGGACGCGTGGGCGCTCGTCCACCGCGGCTTCGAGGTGAACTGGGACAAGAACGCCAACGACGTCATCCTGAACAGCGGCGGCCACGTCACGATCCCGACGGACGCGGCGTACGTCGTGCATCCGCCGGTCGGCAAGTACGTCATCGGGCTGGGCGAACTGCTCTTCGGGTTCGACCCGTTCGGCTGGCGGTTCATGACGGCGCTGCTGGGGACCCTGTCGGTCCTGCTGCTGTGCCGGATCGGGCGCCGCCTCTTCCGCTCCACGTTCCTGGGCTGTCTGGCGGGCGCGCTGATGGCGGTGGACGGTCTGCACTTCGTGATGAGCCGCACGGCGCTGCTCGACGGGGTGCTGATGTTCTTCGTGCTGGCGACGTTCGGCTGTCTGGTGGCCGACCGGGACCGGGCGCGCGCACGGCTGGCCGCCGCGCTGCCGGCGGACGCGGACGGCCGTCGCCGCCCCGACGCGCACGTCGCCGAGACCACCCGTCTGGGCCTGCGCCCGTGGCGCTGGGCGGCGGGCGTGATGCTGGGGCTGGCGATCGGCACGAAGTGGAACGGCCTGTACATCATGGTCGCGTTCTGCCTGATGACGGTGGTGTGGGACGTCGCCGCGCGCCGGGTGGCCGGTGCCCGGCACCCGTACCGGGCGGTGCTGAAGCGGGACACGGGCCTGGCGTTCCTGGCGACCGTGCCGGTCGCGCTGGTCACCTACCTGGTGTCGTGGACGGGCTGGATCCTGTCCTCGGACAGCGGTTCGGGCGGCTACTACCGCAACTGGGCGGCGACCGACGGCAAGGGCGGCAGCTGGACCTGGCTGTTCCCGGACTGGCTGCGCAGCCTGTGGCACTACGAGCACGAGGTCTACCAGTTCCACACCCACCTCACCTCGCCGCACACCTACCAGTCGAACCCGTGGAGCTGGCTGGTCCTGGGCCGTCCGGTGTCGTACTTCTACGAGTCCCCGGCGCCCGGCACGGACGGCTGTCCGGTGGACGCGGGTGAGAAGTGCGCGCGCGAGGTGCTGGCGATCGGCACGCCGGTGCTGTGGTGGGCGGCCTGTTTCGCGGTGCTGTTCGTGCTGTGGCGCTGGTTCTTCCGCCGCGACTGGCGGGCGGGCGCGATCGCGTGCGGCATCGCCGCCGGGTACCTGCCGTGGTTCCTGTACCAGGAGCGCACGATCTTCCTCTTCTACGCCGTCGTCTTCCTGCCGTTCCTGTGCCTGGCGGTGGCGATGATGGCCGGGGCGCTGGTCGGCCGGCCGGGATCGAGCGACACCCGGCGGGTGGTGGGCGCGACGGGCGCGGGCGTCCTGGTGCTGCTGATCGCCTGGAACTTCATCTACTTCTGGCCCCTGCACACCGGCACCGCCATCCCGATCGACGACTGGCGGTCGCGGATGTGGCTGGACACCTGGGTCTAGCCGGGCTGACACACCACGAGGGCACGGCGGACTGCCGTGCCCTCGTGGTCGTTGTCGGTGGTTAGCGGTTGCCTCGGACCGCCCGAGGACGACCCGGCTGTGATCATCGACGTTTCGCGATTCACGCCTTCCCAAGTACCGCTCTGGTGGGACAGCCACCGCGCCTTCAACACGCCTCACAACTGCCGCCACGATCAGCCAGGGCTGTCTGCTCCAGGTGCTGCACCGTCTAACCTGCGGAGCATGATTCGTGCGGTGGTGTTCGACGTGGGTGAGTGTCTTGTCGACGAGACCCGGGAGTACGGGACCTGGGCGGACTGGCTGGAGGTGCCGCGGCATACCTTCGCGGCGATGTTCGGAGCGGTCATCGCGCAGGGGCGCGACTACCGCGAGACGTTCCAGGAGTTCCGGCCGGGGTTCGATCTGACCGAGGAGCGCGAGAAGCGCGCGGCTGCCGGGAAGCCGGAATGGTTCGGCGAGGACGACCTCTACTCCGATGTGCGCCCCACGCTGGCCGCATTGCGAGAAGCCGGCCTGTGGGTGGGCATCGCCGGGAACCAGACCGTGCGGGCGGGCGGCCTGCTCCGCGGGCTGGACCTTCCGTCCGACCTGATCGCCACCAGTGACGACTGGGGGACGTCGAAGCCGGACGTGAAGTTCTTCGAGCACGTCATTGAGGCGACGCCTGCCGAGCCGGGCGAGATTCTGTACGTCGGGGACCGGCTCGACAACGACATCCGTCCGGCCGTGCAGGCCGGGCTTCTGACAGCTCTGATTCGGCGTGGGCCTTGGGGCACTATTCAGCAGCGTGACCCGGATGCGGACTCGATCACCACGATGCGCATCGACTCGCTCGCGGAGCTGCCTGAGAAGATCGCCAAGTTCAACGCTGGAGAGCGCTGACAGTCGTTCCCCAGTCATAGAGACGATCGTCGAGGTCTCGGACGCACTGCTCGTTCTGCCATGGGGCGAGCGTGCGTCGGACCTCGCGGATACGCTCCATGCCTGTGGCATACCAGGTGATGGCAAGCTGATCGAGAGCTTGGACGGCGTACCGGCACGCCGCCTCCGGGTGGCCGTCCGAAGCTTCGACCGCGGCGAGATCACCGAGGACGACCGTGCGCTGCTTGTCCGACTCGGGCGGCAGGTCGTCGAGAACCTCCTGAAGAGTCTGGCGGGCTTGTGGCAGGTGGCCGGCCTTCAGCTGTGTGTTCCCTTTGAACGCGGACAGGCGCACGGGGCTGAACCAGTCCAGCCACTCAGGGGTGGGATGCTCGGAACCCGAGGAAAGGGCGTCCTCGGCGTGTCCGATCAGGCGGAGCGCGGTGCGAGGGTCGCCGCATCGGGTCTCGCATTCCGCCTCGACTGCATCCAGCCATGCCCAGAGCTCCGCGGAGGCGTCTCCGCGCCGAGCATAGGTACGGGCGGCCATCATGCGCTCGATCGCCGCTTCCCGGTCATCGGTCCAGCCGGGGATAAAGGCCATGTGCGCGAGGATGGCCGATCCCAGGAGGGGGTCGTCGGCTTCGCCCGCCGCTTGCAGAGCACGCAAGAGGGTTTCCGAGGCTTGGCCGGGCTGGCGTAGGTCGAAGAACTCGATGCGCCCGGCCAGTAGATAGGACTCGGCAAGGGCGCCGGCCAGGGTCTGGCGAGCAGGGTTCGCCGTCTCCGGCAGGAGAGCGCATCCCAGACGGGCGTGCTCCAACACTGCGGGGTGCAGTACAGCAGGGGCTACGGACCAGTAGAGGTGCCGGTGAGAACGGGTGACGGCCTCGAAGTCCTTGCCCACTGTGACCGGCTGCGTTGCGGGGCCCGCCTGGGCGGGGACATTGGCCAGCCGCGCCCCCTTCAGAGGCGCATGCGGGGCGTTGCGGACCGTCGAGCCGGCGTGGCGGCTCTCGCTTCCCCAGGGTGGGGTGAATCCCAAGTCCTCCATGCTCTGGCCCAGGAGGTGGATCAGAACTCGGTGAACGTCAGGCTGAGGCCAGGGCGGTGTCGCGGACTCCCAGCGTCGGATCTGCCGCACGCCAACAGCGAGCCCCCTGATGCCCAGCTTGGGTGCCGTCTTGGTGATGGCGTCGGCCAGAGCCTGTTGTGAGTTGTATCCGGCTGCCAGACGGGCGGACTTGAGTCGGGTGTTGCCTGCGGGACGGGACATGGATCTCCTCCGGAGGACGAGTTCTCGTCAGAGAGTGACATGCGGTGTCCCCACCGCGGCGCAAAATCATCCATGGACGCCCAACAAAGCCCTATGAAAGTCCTCTTGACGACCTGCCAGAGCCCTCGAACAGGACCTGGAGGGCCAGGAAGATGGCGTCCACGAACCGAGGACATCGACCTCGTCACCACACACGGCACCTACCGCTCGTCCAGGTGTTCTGAGCCTGCGCTCATCCTCTTCTGTCCACTGAAAGGGAGTTCGTGATGCTTCGCACGAGCACGACCATCGACAACAGTCACCTCGTCATCGAGACGGGCAGGTCCGTCCCGGACGCCACGACCATCGTGGAGCGCAAGGGCCTCGGCCATCCGGACACCCTCGCCGATCAGCTGGCCGAGCGGCTGTCCCGGGCGTACAGCACCTACACCGTGCAACACTTCGGCGCGGTCCTGCACCACAACTTCGACAAGCTCGCCCTCTTGGGCGGAGCGAGTGAGGTCCGGTACGGAGCCGGCCGCATGACCGCCCCGGTCCGGGTACTCGTCAACGGCCGTGCCGCGCCCATGTGCGGCGGCGAGCGGATCCCCGTCGAGGAGATCGTGGAGGCCGAGGTGCGGGCGTTCTTCGCCCGTCGGCTCCCCGAGGTCTCCGACCACCTCGACATCACCTTCAACATCACCAGTAACTCCAGCCCTGGTGCCGTCCTCACGGGCGACGAGGTGCCCGACCGGACGCGATGGTTCACCCCGCGGTCGATCGACGACCTGCGTGAGCGGCGGGTGCGGCTCTCCAACGACACGTCGCTAGGCACCGGCTGGGCACCGGAGAACGTCTTCGAGTCCTTCGTACGGGATCTGGTCGACCACTTCTCCGGAGAGAGCGACTTCACCCTCTCCCACACCTGGTGTGGGTCGGACGTGAAGCTCATGGGCTACTGGGACGGGGAGCGGGCGGATGTCGTGCTCTGTCTGCCGCAGAAGTCGCGGCACGTCGCGAACCGTGCGGAGTACGTCCAGAACACCGAGAGCGTCCTGGCCGAGTGCTACCGGCTCGCCGGCCTCCACCTGTCCGGCACCGAGGCGAGCTTCCGGCTCAACGCGCGCGACGTGCCGGACAAGGACGAGCTGTACCTCACCTACACCGGGAGCTCGATCGAGTCCGGCGACGAGGGCGTCGTCGGCCGCGGCAACCGCGTCAACGGGCTCATCACGCCCCTGCGGCCGATGAACCTGGAGGGCGCCAACGGCAAGAACCCCGTCTACCACGTGGGCAAGCTCTACAACATCGCCGCACGAAGGCTCGCCCAGCGGCTCCACGAGGCGACGGGAGGGCACGCCGAGGTCCATCTGGTGAGCACCACCGGGCAGCGCCTCGACCAGCCGTGGCGTGTCCTCGTCCGTCTGTCGTCCCCGGACGCCGAAATGGACAAGGTACAGGCGCTGGTGGCGGAGGCGTTGGGCGAGTTTCCGACGCTCACCGACGAGCTGGTCTCCAACGGGATCGTGCTGAGCTGATGAAGAAGCGGATGCTCGACGAGGTCTCCCCGGAATGCCGGCGTCGGCTGGTCACTCACTACGGCCCCGAAGTCTCCGGGTGGCTCGATGCGGTGCCCACCCTGCTCGAGGAGGCTGCGGATCGTTGGAAGCTCACCCTCGACGGCTACCACGACGCCGGGCATGCCTCCGTGATCGTCATGGCCGGAGCCCGCGAAGGCCGTCCGATGCTCCTCAAGGCGTGGGCCGATCCCACACGGTTCCGCAACGAGGTCTCCGCCTTACGCCTGTGGGCGGGCGGGCCTACCACAGGCGTCGTCGAGGCAGCGGACGACTTGGCCGTGGCAGCCCTGGAAATGATCGGGGACCGCGCCGGTGGCGACGAGAGGCCGCCTCGGGAGCTGCAGACCGTGGCCGCCGCTCTCCAGGGTCTTCACACCATCGGTCGGCGTCAGAGTCGACCGCGTGAGCTTCCTTCCCTGACCTCGTACCTGCATCAGGAGGTACGTCCGAGGGTGCGCCGCCGTCTGGAATCGGTCGATGCCGGCCAGTGGCAGGAGCATGTCGACGCGGCTCTCCCGGCCCTCGTGACCCTGGAGGAGGACAGCGGTCGGGAGACGGTCCTGCACGCGGATCTCTACCGCGAGAACGTGCTCTTCGACTGGTTGGGCCACCCGCGCCTGATCGACCCCCTCCCGATGGTGGGCGATGCTGCCTTCGACTGGGCCTTCTGGACCGTGTACTACCAGCTTGGACACGGCACGGACGCCCGTCTGGCCGCTGCCGCCCAGATCTCCCGCTTCCCCGTGCCCGTCCTGGCGCCGTGGTGTCGAGCCCTGGCCCTGGACGGCCTTCTCTTCTACCTCGAAACCGGTGATCCGCGCGCAGCGACGATGGCCGAAGTCCTTGCGCGGCTGTCGGCACCGACCTCAAGGAACCGATGCGGTCGGCTCTGCTGACAGGGAGGTGATACGGATCGGTGAAGGGGCCGCGGTTGCTACCGTCGATCCCGTATCCCACCACTCGCCGGATCAAAAGGATCATCCTCATGCATGATGCCCGCGCCCTGATGGAAATGGGTGCCGAAGCGGTTCGTCGGCTCGCTCGTCGCGGTTACTCCCTGGACCTGTCCGAGCTGGAGTCCCTCCAGTCTCGTCGGAACCAGAACATCCGCTCGGCCGATGAGCTGCGGGCAGAGTCCAAGCGGGTGGCGAGCGAGGTCCAGCAGACGGCCAAGCAGGGCGGCGACATCAGCAAGCTGAAAGAGCGCGCACGCGCGATCAAGGACCAGGTCCGCGACATCGAGGCCGGCCAGGAGAAGATCGAGGCCCAGCTGCGCGACCTGCTCCTGAGCATCCCGAACCTGCCGGACGACTCGGCCCCCGACGGCGACTCCGAGGAGTTCGCCATCGAGATCCGGCGTGTGGGTACGCCACCCACGTTCGCGTTCGAGCCGAAGGACCACGTCGACCTCGGTGAGGCCACGGGCATTCTCGACTTCGCCCGTGCGACGAAGCTGTCCGGCCCGCGCTTCGCGGTCTCCCGCGGCGCCGGCGCCGCCTTGGAGCGGGCCCTGGCCACGCTCTTCCTCGACATCCACACCCGCCGACACGGGTACACCGAGTACGCGGTCCCCTACCTGGTCACCCGCAAGACCATGACCGGCACCGGCCAGCTGCCGAAGTTCGAGGAGGACCTGTTCAAGACCGGTGTCGCCGACCGGGAACTCTTCCTCATCCCGACGGCCGAGGTTCCGCTGACCAACCTCTACGCGGACGAGATCATCCCGCCCGCCGAGCTGCCGCTCGCGTTCACGGCGCACACCCCGTGCTTCCGGTCCGAGGCCGGCTCGTACGGCCGCGACACCCGCGGTCTGATCCGCCAGCACCAGTTCGCGAAGGTCGAGATGGTCAAGATCGTCGACCCGGAGACGGCGGACGCCGAGCTGGAGGAGATGGTCGGTCACGCCGAGGCATGCCTCAAGGAGCTCGGCCTGGCCTACCGGGTCATCAAGCTGCCCGCCGGCGACACCGGCTTCTCCGCCCAGCTCACGTACGACCTCGAGGTCTGGATCCCGAGCCAGAACACGTACCGCGAGATCTCCTCGGTCTCCAACTTCGGAACCTTCCAGGCCCGACGGGCGAACATCCGGACCCGCGGCGAGGACGGCAAGCCCAAGCTCGTCGCCACCCTCAACGGCTCCGGTCTGCCCGTCGGCCGCACCCTGGCCGCGCTCCTTGAGCAGTGCCAGCAGCAGGACGGCTCGATCGTCCTGCCCGAATCACTCTTCCCGTATCTCGGCTTCCGCCGTATCTCGGCGGACGGAACACCGGAGGCATAACGTGCTCGTCGGCGTCTGCGACTTCCCTGGCAGCTACGCCTTTCCACCCGCCGAATACGGCGGGATCGAACGATGGCTGTGGGCGGTCGCCGTAGGCGCCCGGGCCGCAGGCGCCGACGTACACCTCCTCGGGCCGGGCTGGCTCACGGACCTGGAGCACGACTGGGTCCGCAAGCCGGTCCGACTGGAGGACATCTCCACCGGATCGCTCGCCGAGCGCGAGCTGCGCGACACCGGGTACGACCTCCTGGTCGTCGGCCACGAGTACCCGTCGCTTCCCGCGTGGACGCGCACCTGGAACGAACTGGACTGCGACGTCGCCACCTTCCAGCACTCGCCCGTCTTCCAGCACACCGCCACCGCCTTCGACGGCCGGCGGTCGCGGCTCTACTGCTACTCGCCCGAAATGATCGAACGGTATGCGGACCACCGGCCGATCCCTGAGCTCGCCGTCCACCTCGGCCTCGACGAGGAGGAGCCGCCGGCCATCGCGGGCACCGATCTCGTCTGGCTCGGCCGGATCGACGAGGAGAAGGCACCACACCTCGCGGTGCGGGCGGCCCAGATCCTCGGTCGCCGCATTCGGATCGTCGGTCCCGTCTTCGACGAGGCGTACTTCCGACGCCACGAACGGCTCTTCAGCGCCGACCACGTGAAGTGGATCGGCGAACTCGGCGGTCCCGCCAAGACCGCAGCCATCGCCGACGCCTCGGTCCTCGTCTACACGTACGCCCGCACGTACGTGGAAGCCGGTGCCGCGGTCTTCGGAGAATCCCTCCGCGCCGGCACTCCCATGGCCGCCCTGACCTGGCGCGAAGGAACCTGTGCTCACGCCGCCCTGTGCGAAGAAACGGGCGTGGTCGCGGTCGTCGACCCCAGGGAGGAGGACGAGATCGCGGCACGAAGGCTCGCCGACGCGATCGAACGGGTGGAAAGCCTCGACCACCAACGCGTCCAGGTGATCGGCATGCAGCGCTTCGCCCCGGTGCGCCACTTCCAGGCGATGTCGGCCCGATCGTGCTGACCCGCGCCGCCGCCACTGTCGGAGGCGACCTGGTCCAGCGGATACCCGGCGTACTGAGCGCCGCGTTGGGCCCCCACTGGGAGTTCACCATCGACGGCCTCCACATCGAGATTCTTCACCCCCACCGAGGCAGTCCCTACCAGCCGCCACGCAGATCACCCACGTGGAGGGGGATCCTCGGCTCCCTGGAGGCAGGCTTCGCGAAGGACGGCGCCCCACGTGACGCCTGCCTCCCGCTCCGGTGGGGCAGGGAGACCGAACTGACGATCTCTGCTGTCCAGGCCCTGGACCCGGTCCTCAAGGACGGCCAAACCCGCACGTATCGAAGCGGATTCATACCGCAGCCGGTCGTCCGCTTCACCGGCCAACGGGACATGGAAGGCCAGTTGATGGACGGTTTCCTCACCTCCTTTGTCAACGTCTCCCGAGTCCAACCCATAAGCGGCCTGGACGAGTACGGCGCCATCCTCGATGGCTGGCTGACCGTCCTCTCCCGGCTCGGCTTCCACGCACGGCATCTGAGCATCTTCGGGACGCTGGCTCCGTGGCGTCGACGGCAGGTCGAAGGCATCACACTGCGTTTCCGCCATCTGGATCTCACCCTCGGCGACATCGTCCTCCTGTGGAACACGGATCACCCGGACCGGATGGCCGTTGACCTCGGCACCGGGCTGGAACGCCTGGCCTGGGCGCGTACCAGGGCTAATTGGCACCCCCTGATCTTTGGGCGCTTCGCACAGGTGGCGACACCACCGACGCTGGATGCCATCCGTACCGCCACGCTCCTGCTCGGCCATGGGATCGTCCCAACAGCTCGGGGTGCCGGCGGAGTCACACGGCGCGTCATAGGCGCCATCGATCCCGAAGCCGCCCGCCTCGGCGTCAGCGCCATGGTTCGAGCCGTCCACGACTACTGGTCGCTCTTCAGCGCCTTGCGCGCTCCGTGGCCGGAGATCGCTCGCGTCATCGAGGGCGAGGGGAAGACGAAGTGCTCAGCCCTGGCGGTATAGCAGTTGCTTGCATCGCTGGTTCTCGACCCAAGCGTCGAAACGGCTGAAGCCAGTAGGCCGAGCCGTAAACGCGAAGGTCGAACGACGAGCAATGGATGGGGTGCGAGGTTCGGCAACTCAGGAAGGACGTCGTCCATCCGCAAGTCGGTGAGTATGGTAAGGCCCGGCCCCTTTGAGCACGATGGGTGAGTGCGGCAAGGTCAGGTGGTCAAGGAGGCCCGGTCGCTCCTGAAGGATCGCGACCGTTGCCGGTGGCGTTCCGGCGCTGCCGAGATCGCTCTCAGCGTGCAGCGCCGCCACCGGTCCGAGGGCGCCCGCCAAACCGGTTGTCAGCGAGATGCTCGGGGCTGTGAGTCCGGCAACTGGCTGACTGCCAGGATGCGCCACTTCTGGCCCCTGTACACAGGGACCGACATCCCGATCGACGACTGGCGTTCATGTATGTGGTTGGACACCCGGGGCTAACGATTGCGACAACTCCTGTCCCGCGGGCCCCTCTTCCGCTTACGGTGAGTGCCGGGGAAGCCTTCTGAACGCGTTCAGAAAGGTTGGCCGGGTCAACGGGGAGGACAGTTCATGCGCAAGGGGGCCAAGGCCGCGATCGTCGGTTCGGTGTTCGCCGTCATGGTGGGCGGGGCCGGGTACGGCGCCTTCAACATCGTGAACGCACTGGACGAGGACGGCGGCGCGCCGGGCGCGGACGGGCCGGCCCCCGTGCGGACCGGGCCGCCGAGCGCCGCCGAGGTGAAGGAGACCAGCGCCGCGTTCTTCGCGGCGTGGGAGAAGGGCGAGGCGGCGAGCGCGGCGGCGCTCACGAACAACGCCGGCAAGGCGCGGCCGCTGCTCACCTCCTACGGCCAGGCCGCGCACATCACCGGCGTGCGGATCACGCCGGGTGCGCCGGCCGGGCGCAGCGTGCCCTTCACGGTGAAGGCCACGGTGTCGTACGGGGGGAAGTCCGAGCCGCTCGCCTACGGCAGCCGGCTGACCGTCGTGCGCGGGGTGACCACCGGCAGGGCGCTGGTGGACTGGCAGCCGTCGGTGGTGCACCCCCAGCTCAGGGGCATGGACGACACGCTGGTGACGGGCGAGTCGGCGGCCCCGCCGATCGAGGCCGTGGACCGCGACGGCAAGGTGCTGACGAAGGAGAAGTACCCCTCGCTCGGGCCGATGCTGAACGAGCTGCGCGCCAAGTACGGCGACAAGGCGGGCGGCACGGCCGGTGTCGAGCTGGCGATCCGTCACGCCGTCCCGGACTCCGCGGACACGCCGCTGCTGACCCTGGCGGAGGGCAGGGCGGGCCGGCTGCCCACCACGCTCAGGGCGAGCGCGCAGGCCGCCGCCGAGAAGGCGGTCCTGAAGTACCCCGAGTCGTCGGTGGTGGCCGTCCAGCCCAGCAGCGGTGAGGTGCTGGCGGTCGCCAACAACCGCAACGACGGCTGGAACGCGGCCTTCCTGGGGCAGGTGGCCCCCGGCTCCACCATGAAGATCGTCAGCGCGGCCACCCTCATCGACAACGGCATCACCACCGCGACCGGCCCGGCGCCCTGTCCGGCCGAGGCGACCTGGCAGAGCCAGACCTTCGGCAACATCAAGGACATGCCGCCGAACGAGAAGGCGACGCTCTCCGAGAGCTTCGCGCGCTCCTGCAACACCGCCTTCGTGAAGTACGCGGACGAGGTGAAGGCGGACTCCCTGACCGACGAGGCCAGGGACCGTTTCGGGATCGGTCTCGACTGGAAGACCGGCATCCCCTCCTTCGACGGCTCCGTCCCGGCCTCCGGCGGCCCGGACACCGCGGCCAACATGATCGGCCAGGGCCAGGTCCAGATGAACCCGCTGAACATGGCGTCGGTGACGGCGACCGCGGCGACGGGCGCCTTCCGGCAGCCGGTGATCGTGCCGCGCGGCCTCGACGGCCGCGAACTCGCCCACGCGCGCGGACTGCCGGCGAGCACCGTGCAGCAGCTGCGCGCCATGATGAACCGCACCGCGACCAGCGGCACGGCGGCCCGGGTGATGGCGGGCCTGAGCGGCCGGATCGGCGCGAAGACGGGTTCGGCGGAGGTCGACGGCAGGGCGAGCTCCGACAGCTGGTTCACCGGCTACCGCGACGACGTGGCCGCCGCGGCGATGGTCCAGGACGGCGGTCACGGCACCGACGCGGCCGGCCCGATCGTGGCGGCCGTACTGCGGTCGGGCGCCTGAGGACACCCGTAAGGCGTGGGTGACGTCACACGTGACGTCACCTCACGGGCGGGGACTCTAGGCTGGGCGCCGTCGTCGGTGCCGTCGGGAGGACCCGCCCGGCGGCGGGACGACTCACCCGGCGGGGACAGTGGGGCGAGGCGGCCCCCCGTAGAGCACGGAGGATCGCGGGCTGTGGGCAAGAGAAGGCGCGTCGCCGAGCGACGGAGCAAGCAGCCGGCCGTGGTCGGCGGCATGATCGCCGTCGTCGTCGCGGGCGCGGGCCTCGCCGGCTACGCGCTGTACGGCGGCGGAGCGGCGGCCGAGGACGGTCCGTCGGAGGCGCGCAAGCCCAAGGTCCCTACCGGTCCGCTGTCGGCGACCGAGGTCACCACCGCCGCCGCGTCGTTCCTCACGGCCTGGCAGCGGGGCGAGGTCGCCGAGGCCGCGGCCGCCACCGACGACCCGGCGGCCGCCACCGCCCTGCTCACCGGCTGGACCAAGGACGCCCGTGTCACCGGCGCCACCCTCACGGCCGGCGAGCGCGCGGGCGACAAGGTGCCCTTCGCCGTGAAGGGCACGGTCACCTTCGGCAAGAAGAGCGAGCCGGTGGCGTACGACAGCGCACTGACCGTGGTGCGGCGGGCGAAGGACGGCAAGCCGCTCGTCGACTGGCACGCCTCCGTGGTCCACCCCGACCTGGCCGACGGGGACACCCTGGTGACCGGTGAGGCGGGCGACCCGCCCGTCAGGGCGCTCGACCGCGACGGCGGTGAGCTGACCACGAAGAAGTACCCGTCCCTGGGCACCGTCCTGGACGGGCTGCGCGAGAAGTACGGAGAGAAGGCCGGCGGCACGGCGGGGGTCGAGCTGCGGGTGGTGCGCGGCAAGGCCTCGAAGGCGAAGAAGGCCTCCGACAAGACGCTGCTGGAGCTGAGCGAGGGCACGCCCGGCACCGTGCGGACCACGCTGAGCCCGTCCCTGCAGGCCGCCGCGGAGAAGCAGGTCGCGGGCGTCGCACGGGCGTCGGTCGTGGTGACCCGCGCCTCCACGGGCGAGATCCTGGCCGTGGCCAACAGCAACCCGAACTTCAACACGGCGTTCCAAGGCTCGCTGGCGCCCGGCTCCACCATGAAGGTCATCACCTCCTCGCTGCTCATCGAGAAGGACCTGGCGTCGGCGGACAAGGCGCACCCGTGCCCGAAGTACTTCAGTTACGGCGGCTGGAAGTTCCAGAACGACGACAAGTTCGAGATCAAGGGCGGCACCTTCAAGGCGAGCTTCGCGCGCTCCTGCAACACGGCCTTCATCAGCCAGGCGGGCGAGCTCGACGACGACAGCCTGACCAAGCAGGCCCAGCAGGTCTTCGGCCTGTCGTCGAACAACTGGTCGGTCGGTGTGCCGACCTTCGACGGCTCGGTGCCGGTCCAGTCGAAGGCTCAGAAGGCGGCGGAGCTGATCGGCCAGGGCGGGGTGCGGATGAACCCGCTGAACATGGCGTCGGTGGCGGCCACGGTGAAGTCGGGCACCTTCCACCAGCCGTACCTGGTCGCCCCGTCGGTCGACGGCCGCAGCCTGGCGAAGGCCCCGCGCACGATGTCCGCGGACACGCTGTCGCAGCTGCGGGAGCTGATGAACTACACGGCCTCGCACGGCACGGCGGCCGGGGCGATGGCCGGGCTCGGCCCGGACTACGGCGCCAAGACGGGCTCCGCCGAGGTCGACGGGCAGAAGGAGCCCAACGGCTGGTTCACGGCCTACCGCGGCGGCCTCGCGGCGGCGGGCGTGGTGCAGCAGGGCGGTCACGGCAGCGAGTCGGCGGGACCGATCGTGGCGGCCCTGCTGAAGGCGGGCGGCTAGGGTCTTCCGTTTGGATCGGGCCGGATCGGGGAGCGGGGTCCGGTGCCGTGCCTCGCGAGGCGGAGGAGGGAGTCGGGGCGGCGCCCTGGCGACCGACGACGACGCGGCGGGGTGCGGTGCCGGGGCCTGCGAGCCCGGCCTGATCCGAACGAGAGGCCCTGGGCCGAGAGGCCGGGGCCGACGGCGGGGCGCTCGTCCCGGGCCGCCCGGGGCAGACCGCCCGGACGAACGGCCGGTGCGAACGGCCGGGGCGAGCGGCTGGGACAGGCGGCCAGGGCGAACGGCCGAAGCGACCGGGGCAGGCGTCCGGCCCGACGGCCGGCACAGGCGGACCGGCCGGCCGGTGCGAGCGGCTGGGGCGAGCCGGCCGGGGCGGGCCGGCCGGGGCGGGCCGGCCCACGCAGCCGACCGGGGCCGGGACCGGCCACCGGCGCAAGCGGCCGGGGCGGACCGGTCGAGGCGGAGCGGCCGGGGCGGACCGGTCGAGGCGGAGCGGCCGGGGCGCGGTCAGCGGGTCAGCTGGCGGCCCGCCGTGCTCGTCGCCGTGTAGGTGCGGCGCAGGAAGCGCAGCAGCGCCTTGGACTCGAACTGCACGACCGAGACGCCCTGCGGGGAGTGGAACTCCACGATGGCCTGGACGCGTCCGCAGGGCCAGACGCGGACCTCGCCGCTGCCGGCCGGGGCGCGCAGCCCCTGCTCCAGGAGGGTGCGGGCGATGCTCCGCTCCCGGCCTCCGGGCAGCCCCACGTGAACGGTGCGCGGGTCGTGGTCGGGGTCGTAGCGCAGGACGACGGGGACGGCGCTGCGTTCCTCCTCGGTCAGGTCCGCGTCCGTGACGATGTGGGCTCGCGCGTACTGCTCGACTACAGACATCTGCCGCCCTCTCACGCTGTGTGACGTGTGCGGAAGCCGTGCGTCCACCCCTTCTCCAATGTCGCACATTTCCCCGGTCCCGCCCTGCGGGGCGGGGGCATCTCACATGTGCGATACACGGACTTCATTCGGCACCTCGTCCCACGTCCCGCATCAGGACTCCCTCGCTCTTGCAACCCCTTCGCATTAAGCCACTATCATCGAACGGTGCACGTACCCGACGGATTCATCAACGCCCCGACCTCCGCCGTGACCGGAGTCGTCGCCGCGGGCGCCATCGCCGTGAGCCTGCGCGGCGCGCGCCGCGAGCTCGACGAGCGCACGGCACCGCTGGCCGGTCTGGTGGCCGCCTTCATCTTCGCCGTACAGATGCTCAACTTCCCCGTCGCGGCCGGAACAAGCGGCCATCTGCTCGGCGGCGCCCTCGCGGCGATACTCGTGGGCCCCTTCACCGGGGTCCTGTGCGTGTCCGTCGTGCTGCTGATGCAGGGCATCCTCTTCGCCGACGGCGGCCTGACCGCGCTCGGCGTGAACATCACCGACATGGCGGTCGTGACGACGGTGGTGGCCTACGCCGTCTTCCGCGGCCTGCTGAGGGTCCTGCCGCGCGGGCGCCGTTCCGTCACCGCCGCCTCCTTCGTCGCCGCGCTGCTGTCCGTGCCGGCGGCGGCCCTCGCCTTCACGCTGGTGTACGCGGTCGGCGGCACCACCGACGTGGCGATCGAGAAGGTGGCCGGCGCGATGATCGGCGTGCACGTGCTGATCGGCGTCGGCGAGGCCGCGATCACCGCGCTGACGGTCGGCGCCGTCATCGCCGTACGGCCCGACCTCGTCCACGGGGCGCGCGGGCTGCGGCAGCGGCTCCGGCTGCGGGTGCACGGCGAGCTCGTGGACGTGCCCGCCGAGGGGGCTCCCGCGGCGGCGCCGGCCGCGGCGCGCGCCTCCCGCCGCACGCTGTGGGCGACCGGCCTGGTCACCTCCCTCGTCCTCGCCGGCTTCGTCAGCTTCTACGCCTCCTCGGACCCGGACGGCCTGGAGAAGGTCGCCGCCGACAAGGGCATCGACCGCAAGACCGAGGAACACGCCGCCGCGGACTCCCCGCTCGCCGACTACGGCGTCCAGGACGTCGACGACGCCCGGCTGTCCGGCGGACTCGCGGGCGTCATCGGTGTCGGCACGACCGTCGTCGCGGGCAGCGCCGTGTTCTGGGCGGTGCGCCGCCGGCGCGGCGCCGACGCCTCCCCGGCCGCCGTCGAGAACGTCTGACATGGGCGCCGGGCACGCCCACCGGCTCTACCGGCACGGGCACTCCGCGGTGCACGCGCTGCCGCCGCACACCAAGCTCGCCGCCACGTTCGGGTTCGTCGTGGTCGTGGTGTCGACCCCGCGGGAGGCGGTGTGGGCGTTCGGCCTGTACGCCGTCCTGCTCGGCGTCGTCGCCCTCCGGGCGCGCGTCCCGGCCGGCTTCCTGCTGAAACGGCTGCTGATCGAGGTGCCGTTCGTCGCGTTCGCCGTGCTGATGCCGTTCGTGGCCGAGGGCGAGCGGGTGGACGTGCTCGGGCTGTCCCTCAGCGTCGACGGACTGTGGGGCGCCTGGAACGTGCTCGCCAAGGGCACCCTCGGCGTGGCCGCCTCGGTCCTGCTGGCCTCCACCACCGAACTGCGCGAACTCCTCCTCGGCCTGCAGCGCCTGAAGCTGCCGCCGCTGCTCGTGCAGATCGCCTCCTTCATGATCCGCTACGGCGACGTCATCGCGGACGAGATGCGGCGCATGCGGATCGCGCGGGAGTCACGCGGGTTCGAGGCGAGCGGCGTCCGGCACTGGGGCGTCCTCGCGAAGTCCGCGGGCGCCCTGTTCATCCGCTCCTACGAACGCGGGGAGCGCGTGCACCTGGCCATGGTCAGCCGGGGGTACGCCGGCGCCATGCCGGTGATCGACGAGGTGACCGCCTCGCGCGCGCAGTGGTCGTACGCGCTGACCCTGCCGGTGGCCGCCCTCGTCGTCTGCGTGCTGGGATGGACCCTGTGACTGCTTCCCTCGAGGTCTCGGGCCTCGCCTTCGCCTACCCCGACGGCCACCAGGCCCTGTTCGGCGTGGACTTCTCGATCGCGCGCGGGGAGCGGGTGGCGCTGCTCGGGCCGAACGGCGCCGGCAAGACCACCCTGGTGCTGCACCTCAACGGCATCCTGACCGGCGGCGCCGGCACGGTGACGGTCGCCGGGCTGCCCGTCGGCAAGCGGCACATGGCCGAGATCCGGCGCAGGGTCGGCATCGTCTTCCAGGACCCCGACGACCAGCTGTTCATGCCGACCGTGCGCGAGGACGTGGCGTTCGGGCCCGCGGCGGCCGGGGTGAAGGGCGCGGAGCTGGAGGAGCGCGTGGACCGGGCGCTCGGGCAGGTCGGCATGGCGGAGTTCAAGGACCGTCCGCCGCACCACCTGTCCTTCGGGCAGCGCCGCCGGGTCGCCGTCGCGACCGTGCTGGCGATGGAGCCGGAGATCCTCGTCCTGGACGAGCCGTCCTCCAACCTCGACCCCGCCTCCCGCCGCGAACTCGCCGACATCCTGCGCTCCCTCGACGTCACCGTCCTGATGGTCACGCACGACCTGCCGTACGCCCTGGAGCTGTGCCCGCGCTCCCTGGTCCTCAGCGAGGGCGTGATCGCGGCGGACGGGCGCACGGGCGAACTGCTCGCCGACGACGCGCTGATGCGGGCGCACCGTCTGGAGCTGCCGTTCGGGTTCGACCCGCGCTCCGTGACAATGGGGGCGTGACGAATGCGCGCGTGACCCGCCCGGACCGTGACGACGAGGGCTCGCTGTCGCTGGACGAGCAGTTGTGCTTCGCGCTCTACGCGGCCCAGCGGGCGGTGACGGCCGCCTACCGGCCGCTCCTCGACGACCTCGGCCTGACCTACCCGCAGTACCTGGTGCTGCTGGTGCTGTGGGAGCGCGGCGAGACCACCGTCAAGGAACTGGCGGCGGCCCTGCGGCTCGACTACGGCACGGTGTCGCCGCTGCTGAAGCGGCTGGAGGCGGCCGGGCTGGTGCACCGGGAGCGCTCGGCGCGCGACGAGCGCTCGGTGCTCGTCGCCTGCACCGGGCGCGGGGAGGAACTCAAGGAGCGCGCGGAGCGGGTGCCCGGCGCGCTGCTCGCGGCGACCGGCCTCGACGCGGCGGAGGCCGTGCGGTTGCGCGAGGAGCTGTGGGGGCTTGCGCGGAAGGCGCACGGGGCGGCGGAGCGGGGCCGCTGAGCTCGCGGCGCGGCACCTCTTACCAGCGGTTACCACCCCCTCGGAAAAACGTTTCTTCACCGACGGGTACCTTGTGCACGATGCAATTGGGCACAGCTCCAGGGAGGTCCCGCAGTGACCGAAGGCGCCGCCGTCGACGCCGTCAGCACCGTTGACGCCGCCGGCGCCGTCGACGCGACCGACACCCGTCCGACGAAGATCATGTACGTCGCCGAGGCGACCGCCCACGGCGGCCGGGACGGCTATGTGACCAGCCAGGACGGCCGGATCGACCTGAAGGTGGCCATGCCGCCGGAACTGGGCGGCGACGGCGACGGCACCAACCCCGAACAGCTCTTCGCGGCCGGCTACAGCTCCTGCTTCCACAACGCGCTGATCCTGGTCGGCAACCGGGCGGGGTACGACCTCACCGGCTCCACCGTCGCCGCGAAGGTCGGCATCGGCCCCAACCGGACCCACGGCTACGGCCTCGCGGTCGCCCTCAGCGTCTCGCTGCCCGTGCTCGACGCGAGCCTCGCCGCCCGGCTGGTGGACGCGGCGCACCAGGTGTGCCCGTACTCGAACGCGACCCGCGGCAACATCGACGTAACGATTCTCCTGGGCTAGTCGGAGACCGGAATCGCGGGCCCCGCCGAGGTGTTGTGCCCTCGGTCGCGGACGAGTCGAGAGGACGTGGGGACGTGGAGGTGCACGGCACGGTGACCGCCGGCTTCGAGCCGGTCCGGGAGGCGTTCGCCCGCAACTTCGACACGCTCGGGGAGCGGGGGGCGGCCGTCGCCGTCTACCGGGACGGGCACCGGGTCGTCGACCTGTGGGGCGGCAGCCGGGACGTCGACGGCGGGGTGCCCTGGGAGCGGGGCACCGCGCAGATCGTGCGCTCCGCGACGAAGGGGGTCGCCGCCGCCGTCCTGCTGATGCTGTGGCAGCGCGGTGAGCTGGACCTGGACGCGCCGGTGGGGGCGTACTGGCCGCAGTACAAGGCGGCCGGCAAGGACCGCACCCTCGTGCGGGACGTGCTCGCGCACCGCGCCGGCGTGCCGGTGCTGGACCGGCCGCTGACGCCGGCCGAGGCCGCCGACCCCGATCTCGGCGCCGCGGCGGTCGCGGCGCAGGCACCGGCGTGGGAGCCGGGGACGGACCACGGCTACCACGCGCAGACCTACAGCTGGCTGACCGGCGAGCTGGTGCGACGGGTCACCGGGCGGACGATCGGCGCCTGGATCGCCGAGGAGATCGCCGCACCGGCCGGGGCCGAGCTGTGGCTCGGTCTGCCGGAGCGCGAGCGGGCACGCGTGGGACGCGTGGGGCAGACCGAGGGGCCCGCGCAGGCGGGTGCGCTGCGCACGCGCCCCAAGCGCGCGGTCGCCGACGCCTACGCCGACCCCGGTTCGCTGACCCGCCGCGCCTTCGCCGCCATCACCCCGCTGCCCGACGAGAACGCCCCCGACTACCGGGCGGCGTCCCTGCCCGCCTCCAACGGCATCGCCACGGCGGACGGCCTGGCCCGCTTCTACGCGTCGCTGATCGGCGCGGCCGACGGCGGCCGGCGCCTCCTGGCCCCGGAGACGGCGGCGGCGGCGCGCGGTGAGCGGTCCGCCGGGGCGGACCGGGTGCTCGTCGTGAACACCCGCTTCGGCCTGGGCTACATGCTGCACGGCGCCGCGTCGCCGCTGCTGTCCCCCACCTCCTTCGGCCACCCCGGCCGCGGCGGCCCCCTCGGCTTCGCCGACCCGGAGTCGGGCATCGCCTTCGGTTACGTCACCAACGGCTTCCGGTCGAGCGTGACGGCGGACCCTCGGGCGCAGGCGCTCCTGCGGGCCGTACGGACCGCGACGGCCGGCGGCTGACGGCCGTCCGCCCTCACACGTGGATCGGGTGCGAGGTCCTTCCCGACGCGTCGTCGATCTCCATGTGAGCCTTCGTCAGCAGCTGCATGGCGATCTCGTTCAGCGCACGGGCGCCGGCGATCTCCTCGCCCACCCGCGGCTGGTTGGGGTCGACCCGGTGCCGGCTGGCCTGCCCGTGGGCCCGTACCTCCGACCCGTCGGGCAACCTGACCAGCGCGACCGCGCGCGTGTGCTGGGCGTCCTCCTCGAACTCCAGCTCGACGTGCCATCCGACTGTGGTGTGCATCATGACGATCACCTCCGGAACACCTGCTTCCAGGGTGCTCCTCGAAGCGCCGGGGCGCACCCAGTCGGGTCACGGCGACAGGTCCGGGCAGCCGTCCGGTACGTCGACGCCGAACTCCTCGGCGAGCACTTCGCGCACCTGCGCGTCTCCGGCGACCGGGGCGGGAGCGGCCCCGGGCCCCCGGTCCCGGATCGCGGTCCCGGATCGCGGGGCAGGCGGTGAGCCGCCGCGGCCGGAAACGCCGTTGCGGCCCGCCGGAGCGGCGACTACCGTCCCCGGGGTGACCACCGGGTCGGCCATGGGCCACGCACGAGTGAGGCGCCCGGCCCCGGCGTGAGCGCGAGGCGGGCCAGGGGCCCGCCGCCCCCTCTCCGCGTCCTTCCTTCCCGCCCTCCCCGCGAGGGCACCACCGTGGACACCGAGACCGGAGACCTCCTCTCACCATGCCTGCTCAGAGCCCGCTCCCCCAGCTGAACCACCTCGTCGTGCACGCCCATGACCGGCGGCTCTCGGCCGAGTTCCTCGCCGCGGTCCTCGGCCTGCCGGTCGGCGCGCCGTTCGGCCCGTTCCTGCCGGTCGACCTCGGCAACGGCGTCACCCTCGACTTCTACGAGAAGCGCGACGAGCCGATCCAGTCCCAGCACTACGCCTTCCTCGTGGCGGAGGACCTGTTCGACACGATGATCGCCCGCCTGGACGCCGTCGGCGTCACGTACTACGCCGACCCCCGGCACACCGAACCCGGCCGCACCAACGGCCTGTTCGGTGGCCGGGGCGCGTACTTCGCCGACCCGGACGGCCACAACATGGAGATCATGACGCGGCCGTACGCCCGGCCGTAGCGGACCGAACGGCCTCGCCCGCCGCCGCCCTCACCCCGCGTGCAGCATCAGACCGATGCCCACCACGAGGAGGGCGGCGGCGGCGATGCGGGAGGCCCCGAAGCGTTCCTCGAAGAAGAGCGCGCCGATCACCGCCCCGACGATGATCGACGACTCGCGCAGGGCGGAGACCGGAGCCAGTTCGGCGCGGGTCTGGGCCCACAGGACGAGTGCGTACGCGGCGACCGAGAGGGCCGCGCCGAGGAGGCCGAGGGCCGCGTGGGGGCGGAGGAGGGCCAGGGCGGCGCCGCGCCGGCGGACGGCGACGTACAGGGGCAGGGCCGTGCCCTGGACGGCCATCAGCCAGGCGATGTAGCCGAGGGAGGACCCGGACGCGCGGACGCCGAGGCCGTCTACGACCGTGTACGCGGCGATGGTCAGGCCGGTCGCCAGCGCCGCGCCGATCGCCGGCCAGTCGGGGCGCCGTCCGCGCAGCCCCCACAGGGCGACGCCGGTGAGGCCGGCGCAGGACACGGCGATCCCGGCGGCGGCCCGGACGTCGGGCACCTCGTGCGCGAACACGGCGGCCAGGACCGTCACCACGAGAGGCGCCGAGCCGCGCGCGATCGGGTACGCCTGCCCGAAGTCCCCCAGCCGGAACGAGCGCATCAACAGCGCGTAGTAGACGACGTGGATCACGGCCGAGACCAGCAGGTACGGCCATGCCGCCGCCGCGGGGAACGCCGTGAACGGTGCTGTCGCGAGGCCGATGAGCAGGCCGCCGCCCGAGATGAGGGTGAAGCCGGTGAGTTTGTCGGTGATCCGGTGGGCGATCGCGTTCCAGCAGGCGTGGGTGACCGCGGCGAGCAGGACCGCCGAGGTGACCAGTGGCGTCACGCGGTGCGCTCGCGCACGTCGACGACGGTGGCGCCGGCGTGTGCGACGAGCGCCCCGGGCGCCATGGGGAACACGGTGTGCGGAGTCCCGGCCGCCGCCCACACCACGTCGTGCGCGAGCAGGCTCCGGTCGGCGAGGACCCGGGTGCGGGTGCGGTGCCCGAACGGCGGCACGCCCCCGATCGCGTAGCCGGTCGTCTCCCGTACGACGTCGGCGGCGGCCCGTGTCACCTTCCGGGCGCCGAGCTCCTCGCGCACCCGCTCCACGTCGACGCGAGAGGCCCCGTCCATCAGCACCAGCACCGGCACCCCGTCCGCCGCGAAGATCAGCGACTTGCAGATCTGGCTCAGCCCGCACCCGATCGCGGCGGCGGCCTCGGCGGCGGTGCGGGTCGCGTCGGGGAAGCGGCGGACGCGCGGGTGCAGGTCGCCCAGTCCGAGGGCGTCCAGGGCCTCGGCGAAACGGGGGTGGGCTCCGGAGGTGCCGGCGGTCCCGGCGGTCGTGGAGTCGCCGGGCTCGTCGGCGTCAGTGGCGGCTGTCGTCGTCATGCACCGCACGGTAGCGGGGCGGTGGACGGGCCGGCGAAGGGACGGGCCCCGTCCGCCCCGGTGGGCGGAGCCTCGCGGGTGCGGGACCCGCGCACAGCAGGGCGGCGCGCCCGACCCCGGCGGAAGGGGTCGGACGCGCCGTCGGTGAGGATGCGTCAGTGACGGTCGCCGCGGTCACCGCGGTCGTGGCGGTCGCCACCGTCGTGACGGTCGTAGCGGTCACCGCGGTCGTAGCGGTCGCCGCCGTGGTGACGGTCGCCGCCGTGGTGGCGGCCGCCCCAGGACTCGGCGTCGACGAAGCGGTTGCGGTCGTTGCGCAGGGTGGCCGTGTCGGCGCGGTTGTCCCACACCTCGCGGCGGCGGTCCTGGAACAGGTCGGCGCGGGTGTCGTGGCCCTCACCGGTGTGGATCCTGACGGTGGCGCGGGGGGCCAGGCGGTAGTGGTGGAAGGTGTAGACGCGGCCCTCCCGGTTCGACAGCCTCCATCCGTCCAGGTTGACCGCGTGGCGGCTGGTGTTGGTGAGCTCGACCCACTCCCGGTTCAGGGAACGGTTGGAGCGGTCGTCACGGCCGCCCGGCGCGTTGTACTGGACGGCGCTGATCTCCACCTTCGACCGCTCGGCGCGCGAGTGGTCGGCGGCGGACGCCGGCAGGGCCACGGCGCCGACCACAGCGGCGGCCGCGAGGCCGGCGGCGGCGAGACTGCGGGCGGAAACAATGGAAGCAGACACAAGGTCTCCTAGTTTTGTGCGAGTTGCGACCGAATCGGCCGCAGAACCCACACTTGACCATCACACGTCCCGCAAGCAGCCGATCAGCGCCTGGTGTTACGAATCATCCATATTCCGGTGACAGTAGCCTTCTATGTCCATCTATACGTTGAAAGCACGAAGTCGTTGTCCAGTCTGCCCTGTGGGCGCTCCCGGTGACCGGGCGTCACCCGAAAGTGGGTCACAACGGACCAGGCGAACAAAAGGCCGGTGAGGACGCCCCGTCCCCACGGAGCCCTCACCGGCCTGCCTCTCACCGCGCCCTCTCACCGCGCCCGCTCGGCGCGGCGCCACGCGGACAGGTTCCCGGTCCCGGTCCCTGTCGGGGTCGGGGTCCGCGGGACGGGGGGCGCGGTCCTCGAGCCCCTCGCCCTCCACGTCCACATCCACATCCACATCCACATCCACATCGGGCAGGATCCGGTCCAGCCACTTCGGCAGCCACCAGGCCTTCTCGCCGAGCAGGGCCAGGACGGAGCGGAAGACGACGAGGGAGGCCGGGCCCACCACCGGCGCCAGGCAGGGGGCCAGCGCGTCGTCGAGCTTCTGCGAGAAGCCGGTGTTCGTCGCGGTGTCGCCGGCCTCGTCGAAGGCGGCCGGGGTGACCGGCACGACGTCCTGGAGGTCCTCGATCCCGTCGGTGACGGCGCCGACCGCGCCCTGCGGGCCGTCGCTCCGCCGGACGTCGACGACGGTCCGACGGCGTGAGCGGTGACGTGGGGAGGGGTGGACCGCGGGGACGGTCAGGAGGTGACGGGGACGCCGAGGGCGGGGAGGATCACGGCGTCGAGGTACGAGGTGAGGAAGGCCTGCGTGGGCGGCTGGTCGTCGAGCAGCGCCCGGGTGGCGAAGCCGCCGACCATCATGTGCAGGAGGAACTCCAGCGCGGGGCAGTCCGCGCGGACCTCGCCGCGGTCGACGGCCCGCTGGATCACCTGGTGGAAGCCGGAGACCTCCGGCTCGACGAGCTGGTCCCGGAAGGCCCGGCGCAGGTCGGCGTTGTTGTGCATCGCCATGGCGACGCCCCGCATGAGCGCGGAGTTCTGCTCGATGGTGCAGTCGTCCTCGAGCCGGATCAGCGCGTGCAGATCGCCCCGGAGCGAGCCGGTGTCGGTCCCCTCGCCGTGGTCCGGCTTGGTGTGCTTGATGGCCTTCACGACCAGGTCCGCCTTGCCGCCCCACTGGCGGTAGAGCGTGGCCTTGCTGGACCGGGTGCGGGCGGCGACGGCGTCCATGGTCAGGGCGTCATAACCGACCTCTCGGAGCAGGTCGAGCACGGCCGCGTACAGCTCGGCCTCGCGCTCGGGCGTGATGCGACTGCGACGCGTCGTCGCGACCTCAGTCATGCCACTCACCTTCCGGCTCCAGTACGGACTCGTCCCGTACACCAAGAAGATACCCTGCCCCCAAACGAAACGAAACGGTTTCGTACGTGCTCTGGCTCACGTCCGCCGGGAACCCATGAGTTGCCCGGACCCTGGCGTCGGAAAAGCATGGAAACGTGACCTACTTGCGCCTGCCGCACCTCAGCGGTGACCAGTTGTGCTTCGTGGCCGAGGACGACCTCTGGCTGGCCCCGCTCGACGGACCGGGGCGTGCCTGGCGGCTCACCGCCGACCGCACCAAGGCCGGCCACCCCCGCTTCTCGCCGGACGGCGCCCGGGTCGCCTACACGAGCTGGCGCAGCCTCGCCCCCGAGATCCACCTGGTGCCGGTGGACGGCGGTCCCGGCCGGCGGCTGACGTACTGGGGCAGCTCCGACACCCGCGTCTGCGGCTGGACGCCGGACGGCGAGATCCTCGCCGTGGGCTCCCACGGCGAACCCTTCTCCTACTTCACCTGGGCCTACAAGGTCTCCCCCGACGGCTCCCCCGGCCGCAAACTGCCCTGGGGCCCGGTCGCCGACCTCCAGAGCGCCGACCTCGACGGCGAGCGCCGCACCCTGCTCCTCACCGGCACCCCACCGCACGAGCCGGCCTCCTGGAAGCGGTACCGGGGCGGTGCCACGGGCCGGCTCTGGCTGCACGGACAGCGGCTGCTCGCCGGCCTGGAGGGTCATCTCGCCGCTCCCATGCTCGTCGGCGGCCGGGTCGCCTTCCTCTCCGACCACGAGGGCGTCGGCAACCTCTACTCCTGCGCCCACGACGGCTCCGACCTGCGCCGGCACACCGACCACGACGCCTTCTACGCCCGCAACGCCGCCAGCGACGGCACCCGCGTGGTCTACCAGTGCGCCGGGGACCTCTGGATCGTCGACGACCTGTCCCCGGACTCCGCGCCGCGCCGGATCGACGTACGGCTCGGCGGGCCGCGGACCGGACGGCGGCGCCACCAGATCCCGGCCGCGCAGCACGTGGACGGGATCTCGGTCGACGGGACCGGGCGGGCGAGCGCGGTCGTCGTGCGCGGCAGCCTGTACTGGCTCACCCACCGCGACGGGCCCGCGCGGACCATCACC
Organism: Streptomyces sp. NPDC031554; assembly: GCF_055580685.1. Classification (NCBI taxonomy): domain Bacteria; kingdom Bacillati; phylum Actinomycetota; class Actinomycetes; order Kitasatosporales; family Streptomycetaceae; genus Streptomyces; species Streptomyces sp. NPDC031554. Next base: position 206,305 of record NZ_JBVIKX010000004.1, read on the forward strand.
GACCTGCCCGGGGCACGGGTGCGGCTCCCCGAGATGCTCGGCCCGGGCGGCCGGGTCGCCTACGTGACGGACGCGGAGGGCGAGGACGCCGTCGAGATCGCCTTCCTGCCGCGCGCGAGCGGAGACCGGCCGCCGCGGCGGCCGGTCTCCGGCGGCCTCGGCCGGGTGCTGGAGATGGTCTCCGACCCGGCGGGCGAGCGGCTGGCGATCGCCTCGCACGACGGCCGCCTGCTGCTGGTGACGGTGTCCGACGAGGCGGCGGCCGCGGGCGGGGCGGAGGGGCCCCCGGAAGGAGGGGAGGCCGGGGAACCGGACGGCCCCGGCCCCTCCGGCGGTGCCGGCGACCCTGACGGCTCCGGTCCCCCCGGCGGGCCGGGCGGGTCCGGCAGCACCGGCGGCCCCGACGGCTCCGATCCCCCCGGCGGGTCGGGCGGCCCCGAGGGTTCCGGCGACCCTGACGGCTCCGGCAGTGCTGACGACCCCGGCGGCCCCGCCGGTCCCGGCGGTCCCGGCGGTGGTGAGGTCGTCGAGTTGGTCCGGTCGGTGAACGGGCCCGTGCGCGATCTCGCGTTCTCTCCCGACGGGGCCTGGCTGACCTGGTCGCATCCGGGGATCGGACGGTCGCTGCGGCAGATCAGGATGGGCCGGATCCCCGGGCCCGGCGGAGGCGAGGCCCTGATCGTCGACGTGACGAACGGGCGCTTCGAGGACGAGAACCCGGTCTTCACGCGCGACGGCCGCTACCTCGCCTTCCTCTCCTGGCGCGGCTTCGACCCGGTGTACGACGTCCACACCGGCGACCTGTCCTTCCCGCTCGGCTGCCGCCCTTACCTGGTGCCGCTGAACTCCGCGACCCCCTCCCCCTTCGCCCTCACCCCCGAGGGGCGGCCGGCCGCCGGCGGGCTCGACCCGGTGGAGGACGAGGGCGGCGACGGCACGGTGAGCGTCGAGGTCGAGGGGCTGGAGAGCCGGGTGACGCCGTTCCCCGTGCCTGCCTCCAAGTACTCGGCGCTGTCGCCGGTCGCGGGCGGCGGTCTGGTCTGGCTGCGCTGGCCGATCTCCGGGGCGCTCGGCGAGACCTTCGCCAACCCCGACGACACCAGCGGCCGGCCGACGCTGGAGCACTTCCACCTGGGCAAGGCGAAGAAGTCCGAACTCGTCGGCCACCTGGACTGGTTCGCGGTCAGCGGCGACGGCAGCCGGCTGGTCGTCGTCGACGAGGGCGAGCTGCGCGCGGTGCCCTCCACCGAGTCCGGCGACCTCGACTCCACGGTCTGGATCGACCTGCGCCGCGTCCTCCACGAGGTCGACCCGGGCGCCGAGTGGCGGCAGGCCTACGCGGAGGCGGGCCGGCTCATCCGCGCCTACTTCTGGGACCCGGGGATGTGCGGCATCGACTGGGACGCGGTCCTCGACCAGTACCGGCCCCTGGTCGAACGGGTCGCCTCCCCGGACGAGTTCGCCGACCTCCTGCGGGAGGTCCTCGGCGAACTCGGCACCTCCCACGCCTACGTCACCGCCGCCCGCCGCAACGAGGGCCCCGCGCACTACCAGCGCCGGCAGGGCTTCCTCGGCGCCAACCTCGTGTGCAGGGACGGCCGTTGGACGGTCAAGCGGATCCTGCCCGGCGACTCCTCCGACTCCAGGGCACGGTCGCCGCTGGCCGGCACCGGCATCCGCGAGGGCGCGGTGCTCACCCATGTCGACGGGCGTCCGGTGGACCCGGTCGCCGGCCCCTTCCCGCTGCTGGCGGGAGCGGGCGGTACGACGGTGGAGCTGACCTTCACCCCCGCCGAGGGCGAGAGGGGACGGACCCGGCGGGTCGCCGTCGTGCCCCTCGTCGACGAACGGCCGCTGCGCTACCAGGACTGGGTCGCCAAACGGCGGGAGGTCGTAAGGGAGTTGAGCGGTGGCCGGTGCGGTTATCTGCACATCCCCGACATGGGCGGTTCCGGGTGGGCCCAGTTCAACCGCGACCTGCGGATGGAGGTGTCCCGGCCCGCGCTGATCGTGGACGTCCGCGGCAACGCGGGCGGCCACATCAGCGAACTCGTGGTGGAGAAGCTGACCCGCACCATCCTCGGCTGGGACCTCACCCGGGACGCCCAGCCCGTGTCGTACGCCACCGACGCGCCCCGCGGCCCCGTGGTCGCCCTCGCCGACGAGGCGACCTCCTCCGACGGCGACATGATCACGGCCGCGTTCAAGCTGCTGAAACTGGGGCCGGTGGTGGGGCAGCGGACGTGGGGCGGGGTCGTCGGCATGACCGGACGGCACCGGCTCGGCGACGGGTCGGTCATCACCGTGCCCATGAACGCGGCGTGGTTCGACGCCTACGGCTGGTCGGTGGAGAACCACGGGGTCGCCCCCGACCTGGAGGCGCTGCGGACCCCGCTGGACTGGGCGGAGGGCCGGTACGCGCAGCTCGACGACGCGGTGTCGCTGGCGCTGGAGCTGCTGGAGACGACCCCGCCGGCGTCCCCGCCGAGCCTCGCCGACACCCCCGACCGGTCCCGCCCCCGGCTGCCTCCGCGGGGGCGTTGAGGACATGTCGCCGGGTGCCGGCCGGTGGCAAGGTCGCCCGCGCCCACGCGGCGGAGCCGCACGTCCCGACGGTCACCGGCCGCCCTCTCCCGCCGACGGTGGCCGCAACCGCCTCAGGGGCGCGGGGTCGTATCGATGTGCGGCTCCGCCGCGTGGGCGCGACCAGCCCCCACCGGCCCGCACCCGTCGACGCACCGGCACCGGCACCGGCACCGGCACCGGCACCGGCAACACGAACGCGGGGTGCCCCCCCTTGACGGAGGGCACCCCTGTGCGCTCGAGCCCGGCGGCGGCGTTACCGCATCGCCTCGGGGTCGAAGTCCGCGTCGTAGCGGTCCTCCTCGTCCCGGACCGTGCGCTGCGGCTCCCGCTCGTGGTCGCGGACCGTGCGCTGCGGGTCCCGCTCGTGGTCGCGGGCCGTGCGCTGCGGGTCCTGCGCGCGCTCGTGGTCGCGGTCACCGCGCTGCCGGCCGCGCTCCGCGGTCCGTTCCTTCGTCTCGTCCATCTTCTGCCTGGCCTTGTCCTGCCACTGCTCGGCCTGGTCCTGGAACTTGTCCTTCATACCCATGTGGGTTCACTCCCGTATGAGGGTGAGGGGATGGCCCTCGGTGGGGCCTCGACCAGATTCACACGGCAGGACATCCGGCGCATTTCGATCAACTACGCTGCGTAGCGCGCGCCTGTTCGTCGGCCGCGCCGCCCGCTCCGACCAGGCCGGTCCGCATGCCCCGCAGCCGGGGCTCGAACCTCCTCATCTCCCGCTGCCCGACCGTCCCGACGATCCCCGGCAGATATCCGCGGATCCCCTGCATCCCGCGCAGCCACCACTGTCCGTACACGTGCGGGGAACGCCGTTCGATCCCGGCGACGATCCGGTCCACGGCCGGTCCGAGCGGGTACGTCTTGTTCGAGGGCCAGGGCAGCCGCTGCCTCAACTCCCGCATCACGTCCTCCTGGTCGGCGCCGCGCACCATGTCGGTGTCGGTCCAGGACAGGTAACCGACGCCCACCCGCACGCCCTTGTGCGCGACCTCGGCGCGCAGGCTGTGCGCGTACGCCTCCACGCCCGACTTGGAGGCGCAGTACGCCGTCATCATCGGGGCCGGGGTGATCGCCGCGAGGGAGGCGATCTGCAGGAGGTAGCCGCGGCTCTCCGTCAGCACCGGCAGGAAGGCGCGGGCGGTGACCGCCGAGCCGATGAGGTTGACCTCGATGACCCGGCGCCAGGCGTCGGGGTCGGAGTCGGCGAACGGACCGCCGGTGGCCACGCCCGCGTTGGCGACCACGATGTCCACCTTGCCGAAGCGCGCCTTCACCTCCTGGGCGACCCGGGCCATCGCCACGTGGTCGGTGACGTCGGCGTGCCAGTGGTCGGCGTCGCCGTGCAGCCGCTGTGCGACCGCCTTGAGCTCGTCGGGCTCCAGGCCGACCAGCGCGACGCTCGCCCCGCGCGCCGAGAGCTTGCGGGCGAGCAGCTCGCCGACGCCCCGTGCGGCGCCGGTGACGACCGCGACCTGTCCTTCGAGGCTCACCTTGCTCATGCGCCCTCCTTCGTGGCTGTGTGGGTGGTGACGAGGTCCCGGATCGCGCCGGTGACCGCCTCCGGTGCCTCCACCGGCGTCATGTGGCCGACTCCGGGCAGCACCGTCAGGCCGGCGCAGACCGGCAGGGCCTCGGCGAGCCGGTGGGCGTGCACCGGCGGGGTCATCCGGTCCGCCGACCCCACGATCACCGCCGTCGGCACCCGCAACTCGCGTACGGCGTGGTCGAGATCGAGCAGGTCGAGGACGTTCGACCAGGCGTGCCGGACCCGGCGCGGACAGGCGTGCACGATCCGCGCGCAGGCCTCCACCATGTGCGGGGCCGAACCGGCGCCCATGGTCGCGTACCTGAGGATCCGGCGGGCCAGCGGTGTGACCGGACCGAGGGGGGCGCGCGAGCCGAGGACGCGCCCGGTCAGCCAGGTCCGCAGCCGGCCCGGCCGCAGCGGTACGACGGTGGACTCCGCGACCAGCCGTGAGCTTCCCGTGCTGCACAGCAGGACGGCCGCCGCGTGCGCGCGGAACGCGGGCCGGGCGGAGGCGGCCATGACGGTCATGCCGCCCATGGAGTGCCCCGCGACCACGGCCTTCTCGCCCGGCGCGAGGGTCGCCCCGAGCACGGCCTCCAGGTCGTCGGCGAGCATGTCGGCGCTGCACACCGGGCTCGCCGGGGAACGGCCGTGACCGCGCTGGTCGTAGGCGATCACCCGGTGGTCGGCGGACAGGGCGCGGATCTGCGCCGCCCAGAACGCGGTCGAGCAGGTCCAGCCGTGCGCGAGGACGACCGCCGGCGCGGAGTCCGGGCCGTGCACCTCCACGTGCAGTTCCGTGCCGTCGGCGGAGCGCGCGGTCAGGACACGGGCCGGGGCGGGCGGGACGTAGGGGCCGAGGGCGGCGGGGGCCGTCACGCGGTCACCTCCGGCCGCTCGCCGCGGTCCGCCGCCCCGGGGCCGGCCGCCGCGGCCTCGGCGGCCGGGGCGGCCTCGGCGGCCGGTGCGCGCAGGATCTCGTACTCGGCGAGGTCCACCCGCCGGGTCGCGCGGCGGAACTCGCTCGTGGTGCCCGGCCAGACGGTGGTGTTGCGGCCGTTCGCGTCCAGGTACCAGCTGGTGCAGCCGCCGGTGTTCCACACCGTGCGCGCCATCCGGTCCTGCACCCGTCGGTTCCAGGCGCGCACGGCGCTCGGGCGGGCGTCGAGGGCGGCCCGGCCGCCCAGGACGTCGAGCTGACGGAGGTAGTCCGCCAGGTAGTTCAGCTGGGACTCGATCATGAGGATCATGGAGGAGTTCCCGAGGCCGGTGTTGGGGCCGATGATCGTCATCCAGTTGGGGAAGCCGGCCGCGCTGGCGCCGCGCAGGGCCTGCATGCCGCCCTTCCAGCTCTCCGCGAGGGTCCGCCCGTCGGCGCCGACGACCCGCTCGGCGATCGGCATGTCCGTGACCCGGAAGCCGGTGCCGAAGACGATCGCGTCCACCTCGGCCTCGCTGCCGTCGGCGGCGACCAGGGTGCTGCCCCGGATCTCGCGCAGTCCGCTCGCCACCACGTCCACGTTGGGGCGGGTGAGCGCCGGGTAGTACTCGCTGGACAGCAGGATCCGCTTGCAGCCGATGCGGTAGTCCGGGGTGAGCTTGGCGCGCAGCGCCGGGTCCTTGACCGCGCGGGCCATGTTGCGCTTGGCGATCCGCTCGACGAAGCCGAGTTCGTCCGGGTGTTTGGTGAAGGCCTGCACCTGGAGTTCGCGGATGCCCCACAGGAGCCCGCGGCGGGCCTGCGTGGTGAACGGCAGCCGCCGGTGCAGCCAGCGCTCTGCGCCGCTGATCGCCCGGTCGACGCGGGGCATCACCCACGGCGGGGTGCGCTGGAAGAGGGTGAGGCGGCCGACCCGCGGCTGGATCGCGGGCACGATCTGGATGGCCGAGGCGCCCGTGCCGACCATGGCGACGCGCTTGCCGGCGAGGTCGTAGTCGTGGTCCCAGCGGGCGGAGTGGAAGACCTTGCCGGGGAAGGAGTCCAGCCCGGGGATCTCGGGGATCCTCGGGTCGGACAGCGGCCCGGTCGCGGACACCACGACGTCGGCCGAGAGCGACCCGCTCGCCGTCTCGATGTCCCACCGCAGCCGCTCCGGGTCCCACGCCATCCGCTCGACCTCGGCGCCGAAGCGGATGTGGGGGCGCAGCCGGAAGACGTCCGCGACGTGCTCCAGGTAGGCGCGGATGTGTTCCTGCCCGGAGAAGGCGCGCGGCCAGTCGGGGTTGGGCGCGAAGGAGAAGGAGTACAGGTGGGACGGCACGTCGCAGGCGCAGCCCGGATAGCTGTTGTCGCGCCAGGTGCCGCCGACGTCGCCCGCCCGTTCCAGGACGACGAAGTCGGTGATCCCCTCCCGGCGCAGCCGCACCGCGGCTCCCAGTCCGCCGAACCCGGACCCGATCACCGCCACCCGCACATGCTCGTGCTCGGTCATCCCGACGTCTCCCTGCCTCGCGACACTGCGACAACTCCGTGCGCCCACGACACCGCGCGTCCACGACTGCGCGCATCCGCGGACCGGTGGACCCGTGAACCTGCCAGTGAACACTGGCGCAATCGGAGCGTAGAGCAGCTCCGTACCGATGGGTAGGGGGCGGGGGAGGCAAGTTACCGGCGGTACGACATAGGCTTCCCGGGTGACGGACAAACGGGAGTACCGGACGGAGGAACTGGCCGGGGAGGCCGGCATCACGGTGCGCACCCTGCGCTTCTACCGCGAGCGCAAACTGCTCGCGCCACCCCGGCGCGAGGGCCGCATCGCCTGGTACGACGACCACCACCTGGCCCGTCTGCGCACCATCGCGGCCCTGCTGGAACGCGGCCACACCCTCACCGGCATCGCCGAGCTCGCCGACGCCCTCGACCACGGCCGCGACGTCGCCGACCTGCTCGGCGTCGGCGCCCCCACCGAGGAGGAACCGGTCCGCCTCACCCCCGAGGAACTCGCCGCCCGGTTCGAGGGCCAGGTCACCCCGGAGAACCTCGCCGCCGCCCTCGAGCTCGGCTACCTGGGCACCGACGGCGACGAGATCGTCCACATCAGCCGCCGCCTGCTGGACGTCTCCGCCGCCCTGGTCCGCGAGGGCATCCCCCTCGCGGAGGTCCTCGCCGCCGGCGCCCGCGTCCGCGACCACGCCGACGCCCTCGCGGAACTCTTCACCGACCTGATCCTGCGCCACGCGGGCGAACAGGCCCTGCCCCGGCTGCGCCCGCTGGCCCGCAGCGTGGTCGAGGCGGAACTCTCGCTGGCGCTGGACCGGCGGCTGTGGCAGGCGGACGGGGCGTGAGACGCCGTCCGCGCGCTCAGAGGTCGTAGACCACCGTCACCGGCGCGTGGTCCGACCAGCGCTCGCCGTGCGTGGCCGCCCGCTCCACCAGGCCCTTCACGGCCCTTCTCGCGAGGCCGGGGGTCGACACCTGAAGATCGATCCGCCATCCCGCGTCGTTGTCGAAGGCCCGCCCCCGGTACGACCACCAGGTGTACGGCCCCGTCACGTCCGGGTGCAGGGCGCGGACCACGTCGACGTAGCCGCCGTCCGCCGGCGCGAGGACCCGGGTCAGCCAGTCCCGTTCCTCGGGGAGGAAGCCGGACTTCTTGGTGTTGGAGCGCCAGTTCTTCAGGTCGGCCTGCTGGTGGGCGATGTTCCAGTCGCCGCAGACCAGGACCTCGCGGCCGTCGGCGGCGGCGCGTTCGCGCAGGTCCTTGAGGTAGGGCAGGAACTCGCCCAGGAAGCGGAACTTCTCGTCCTGGCGGTCGGTGCCGACCTCGCCGGACGGGAGGTAGAGGGAGGCGACCGTCACACCCGGCAGGTCGGCCTCGACGTAGCGGCCCGACGTGTCGAACTCGGTGGAGCCGAAGCCGACGCGGACGGCGTCCGGCTCGCGGCGGGTGCAGAGGGAGACGCCCGCGCGGCCCTTGGCGGCGGCGGGCGCGTGGGTGACGTGCCAGCCCTCGGGGGCGCGCACCTCCTCCGGCAGCTGGTGCGGTTCGGCGCGCACCTCCTGGAGGCACAGCACGTCGGCGGAGGTGTCGGCGAGCCACTCCACGAAGCCCTTCTTCGCGGCGGCGCGCAGCCCATTCACGTTCACGGAGGTCACGGTCAGCACCCCGGCACGATACCGGCACACTGGACGGGGTCCGTTTCCCCGCCCACCGACTATCGATGCATGGATGTACCTTGAGCAGCATGAATATACGTCGTGTCGCGTTCGACCACCCGGACGCCGTCAAGCTCAACGACGAGGTCCAGGCCGAGTACCACGAGCGCTACGGCGACGGCGGTGACGCCACGGTCCTGGCGCCCGCCGACTTCGACCCGCCGCACGGCGTGTACCTCATCGCCTACGACGAGCTGGACCGGCCGGTCGCCACGGGCGGCTGGCGCAGCCAGGACGAGAACGGCGAGGGCAACCGGGACGGGGACGCCGAGCTGAAGCGGATGTTCGTGGTCAGGCAGGCGCGGGGGCTCGGACTGGCCCGCCGGATGCTCGCCGCGCTGGAGGAGGACGCCCGCGCGGCCGGCCGCCTGCGGATGGTGCTGGAGACCGGCACCCAGCAGCCGGAGGCCATCGCGCTGTACACCTCCAGCGGCTACGAGCCGTGCACCAAGTTCGGCTACTACCGCTTCCACGAGGCCAGCCTCTGCTACGCCAAGGCACTCAGCTCCTGAGGCGGGCCGGGACCGCCGGCACCCCGCGGTGGGCGTCGTCCGCCGGGGGCACCGGGCCGGGATGCGGCCCCCCGCTCCCCGGCCGGCGCCGCCGACGGCAGTCGCGATTCCGCGTGCGCGCCTGTCCGTCTCCTCCGCCCCACTGCGGGCGTCCGTGGCTCACTTGAGGAACGCCAGGACCGCCAGGACCCGCCGGTTGGCGTCGTCGGAGACCGGCAGGTCGAGTTTGGCGAAGATGTTCGAGGTGTGTTTGATGACGGACCGTTCGGTGATCACCAGGGACTGGGCGATCGAGGCGTTGGAGCGGCCCTCGGCCATCAGCGCCAGCACCTCCCGCTCGCGCGGGGTGAGCCGGGCGAGGGAGCCGGTGGGGCCGTTGCTGTCCTTGGCGAACAGCTTGGCGACGACGTCGGGGTCCATGGCGGTGCCGCCGGCGGCGACCCGGCGGACGGACTCCACGAACTGGTCGGGGTCGAACACGCGGTCCTTGAGGAGGTAGCCGATGCCGCCGCTGCCGTCGGCGAGCAGCTCACGCGCGTAGAGCTGCTCGACGTACTGGGAGAGGACGAGCACCGGCAGGCCGGGGACCTTCCTGCGGGCCGTCAGGGCGGCCTGGAGACCTTCGTCGGTGAAGGTGGGCGGGAGGCGTACGTCGACGATCGCGACGTCGGGCCGCTCGTCGACCAGGGCCCGTAAGAGGCTGGGCCCGTTGTCGACGGCGGCCACGATCTCGAAGTCGTACGCCTCCAGCAGCCTCACCAGGCCGTCGCGCAGGAGGAACAGGTCTTCGGCTAGGACAACGCGCAAGGGATCTCCAGGGTGAGGGTGGTGGGTCCGCCCACCGGGCTGTGGACCGCCAGCACGCCGTCGAAGGCGGCGAGGCGGCGCTCGATGCCGCGCAGACCGGTGCCGCGCGAGACGTCGGCCCCACCGTGGCCGTCGTCGCTGACCTGGGCGCGGATCCGGCCGTCGGCGTACCAGAGGTCGACGGTGACGTGGGTGGGGGCGGCGTGCTTGGCCGCGTTGGTCAGGAGCTCGGAGACGGCGAAGTAGACGGCGGACTCGACGGGGGCGTCGGCGCGGCCGGGCAGTTCGGCGGTGACGGAGACGTCGAGCGGGCTGTCCATGGCGAGGGCGCGGACGGCGTCGGCGAGGCCGCGGTCGGCGAGGACCGGCGGGTGGATGCCGCGGATCAGGTCGCGCAGCTCGTTCAGGGCGCTGGCGGAGGCCTTGCGGGTGTCGGCGAGGATCGCGCGGACCGCCTCCGGGTCCTTGGCGAGGAGCTGCTCGGCGACGCCGAGGTTCATGCCGAGGGCGACGAGCCGGGCCTGGGCGCCGTCGTGCAGGTCGCGCTCGATGCGGCGCAGTTCGGCGGCGGAGCTGCTGACGGCCTCGGAGCGGGTGCGGGTCAGGTGCAGGACCTTGCCGGAGGTCTCGGTGGGGGCGAGGAGGGTGCGGGCGAGCCCGGCGTGGGCGCGCATCAGGGCGGGGGCGCCGGCCAGGCCGATCAGCAGGGTCGGGATGCCCAGCCCGAGCGCGTACAGGGCGCTCTGACCGTCGGTCACCTTGACGAACCAGTACCAGTTGTTGCCGCCGTTGCCGCTGATGTCCTCCCACAGCAGGGGCATCAGGAGGCCGAAGACGCCGAACGCGATCAGGGTGAGCGGCAGCAGGACCAGGACGATCCCGACGACCGGGTTGACCAGCATCCAGGCCAGGTCCCGCCAGGTCGCGGGGTCGGTGAGGATCCACTGGGTGCGGCTCCACCAGCTCTTGAGCCCGCCCTCGCGGGGCGGCTCCGGCAGGTACGGCTCGGGGATGCCGCCCTCCAGGCGGGCGCCGGCCAGCCGGCGGGTGACGTTCACCGTGCCGCGGGCGGCGAGGGCGGCCGCCGGGACGAGGAAGAGGCCGATGCCCGCCCCGAGCAGGGAGATCGCGGTCACCAGCAGGGAGAAGAAGAAGACCTCGACGAGGGCCAGCCCGGCCAGCGGAAGCCCGGCGACCGCGGTACGCGCGTCCTTGGCGATATTCATGCCACAACTCCTGAGATCCGGCGGCCCGTTGCCGCCCTACGTGTTACATCCTGGTGCGCCACGTGCCGCCGATCACGGGACCATTGTCCCCTCTCGGGGGGTGTACCTGGGTACCCCTCGGACACCACAAAGGGCCCTGGGACGCGACGGCCGCGGAGGGTGGAATCGAAGGCATGACGAGCCGAGAGCGAATCCTCATCGTGGTGGCGGCCGTGGTGGCCGCCGTCCTGTGCGTGGTGACCCCGGCCGCCGCGGACGGCCGTTCGGGCCCCGGCGCCGGCCGCGCCACCGGTGTCGCCGCCGGTACCGCGTCCGCACGGCAGGGCGGGAGCCTGTCCGCGCTGCTGGACGACCTGGTGCCGAAGCAGCTGGCCGAGTACCGCATCCCCGGCGCCTCCGTCGTCGTGGTGAACCGCGGCGGCCGGACGCTGACCAAGGGCTACGGGCTGGCCGACGTCGAGCGGGGCGTGCGCAGCGACCCGCGGCGCACCGGCTACTTCATGGCCTCCGACGCCAAGCTGTTCACGGCGGTCGCCGTGCTCCAGCAGGTGGAGAAGGGCAAGCTGAGCCTGGACGCCGACGTCAACCGGTACCTGACCGACTTCAAGATCAAGGACAGCTACCCCGGCCACCCCGTGACCGTCCGTCATCTCCTCACGCACACCGCCGGGTTCGACACCAGCATCCTGGGCCGCGGCGGCACCGCGCCCGAGCCGGCGGCCGCCCTCGGCGAGAGCCTCGACGAGCACCAGCCCGAGCGGGTGCGGCCGCCCGGCGAGGTCGCCAGCTACGACAACTACGGTGTGGCGCTCGCCGGTCACCTGGTCGAGCGGGTCACCGGGACGCCCTTCGCCACCTATGTCCACGACGCCGTCCTCGAGCCCCTCGGCATGACCCGCACCACCTTCGCCCGGCCCGACGCCCGCACCGCCGGCGCCCTCGCCCTCGGCTACCGGCCCGACGGCGGCCGCCAGCGCGCCGAGGACGGACAGTACGGCGCCTGGACGCCGACCGGGGCGGGCGCCGTCACCACCGCCGCCGACATGGGCCGCCTGATGAGCGCCCTGCTCGACGACGGCGGCCCCGTCCTGACCCGTGCCTCCACCCGCGCCATGCTGCACCGCCAGTTCGCCAACGACCCCCGGCTGCCCGGCATCGGCTACCTGCTGGAGGAGCGCGTGCGGGGCGGGCAGCGGCTGTGGGTGAAGGACGGCGACCTGCCCGGCTTCCACGGCAACCTGGCCCTGCTCCCCGCCTCCGGGGTCGGCGTGTACGTCGTCTACAACGGCGACGGCGTCGACGGCAGCGCCTCCTACGCCGGGCAGGAACTGGTGAACCGGGTGGCGGACCGGCTCGGCGACGGCGGCAGGGGCGCCGCGGCCGCCCCCTCGGCCGCCGCCGGCCGCGGCGAGGCCGGCGGCAAGCCCCCGGCCGACGCCTCCGGCCGCCTCACCCGGCAGGAGGAGGCCGCGGCCTCCCCCTACGCCGGCTACTACCGCACCACCCGCACCAGCACCTCGGACCTGACCCGGGTCGCGGCGCTCACCACCTCCGTGCACGTCACCGCGGACACCGACGGCACGCTGGCCACCACCGGCCTGGCCCGGGACCCGCGGGTCGGCGAGCAGCACTGGGTGCCGGTCGCGCCGGGCGTCTTCCAGGAGCGCGCCGGGCAGGACCGGATCGCCTTCCGCGACGGCCGGCTGGCCCTGGCCTCCGACCCGACCCAGGTCTTCGACAAGCTCGCCTGGTACCAGTCGCCGGCCCTGCACCAGCAGGCCCTGCTGGGCGGCCTCGCGGTCCTCGGCGCGGCCCTCCTGCTCCTGCCGGTGGTGGCGTTCGTACGGCGTCACCGGGCCAAGGCGCCCGGCGGCCGGCTCGCCTGGACGCTGGCCTGGCTCACCGGCGCGACGCTGGCCGCGGCCACCGTGTGCTTCGTCCGGCTCACCGGCGACGGCAACGCCCTCAACCGGACCGTCCTGGTGGGCGACTCGCCGCTGCTGACCCTGATCCCCCACCTGGTCGCGGCCGCGGCGGCGGCCACCGCCCTGCTCCTGGTCTGCACGGTGCTGGCCTGGCGCCGGGGCTGGTGGCCGGTGGCCGGCCGGATCACCTACACCTGCCACGCCCTGGCGGCGACGGTCGTGGTCGGCCTGGGCGCCGCGTACGGGCTGCTGCCGTGAGGGGGACCGGCCCCGCACGAGGAGCCCGCCGCCGTCCGGGGCGTTCCCGGACGGCGGCGGGCTCACCGCGTGGCGGCACGCCGTGCGGGGGCGTGTCACGCGGGGGAGGCAGGGGATCATCCCCGGTCCCGCCAGGAACCGGCGGTCCGGTACTCACCGGGACGCCGGCGCCACCACTCGGCGACCGAGCGGGTGGCCTCCGTGGACTCGGGGCGGGACTGGGTGAAGGCGTACAGGACGAGGGTCAGGGCGGCGAGTTCGGTCATGTCGGGTTCGCCGTGGGTGACCTCGAGACGGGGCGCGGGGAGCCCGGCGGGCAACGGCAGCGCGGGCTGGTCGGTGGGCACGGCCGGCTCCTCCCCTCAGCCCAGGCCCGCCGCGGCGCGGAGCTTGTCGGCGCGGTCGGTGCGCTCCCAGGTGAAGTCGGGCAGTTCGCGCCCGAAGTGGCCGTAGGCGGCGGTCTGCGTGTAGACGGGGCGCAGCAGGTCGAGATCGCGGATGATGGCCGCCGGGCGCAGGTCGAAGACCTCGGCGACGGCGTCCTTGATGCGGTCGACGGCGACCCGGGCGGTGCCGAACGTCTCGACGAACAGGCCGACCGGCTCGGCCTTGCCGATCGCGTAGGCGACCTGGAGCTCGCAGCGGTCGGCGAGCCCGGAGGCGACGACGTTCTTCGCGACCCAGCGCATCGCGTACGCCGCCGACCGGTCCACCTTGGAGGGGTCCTTCCCCGAGAAGGCGCCGCCGCCGTGCCGGGCCATGCCCCCGTAGGTGTCGACGATGATCTTGCGGCCGGTCAGGCCGGCGTCGCCGGTCGGGCCGCCGATCTCGAACCGGCCGGTGGGGTTGACCAGGACGCGGAAGTCGCCGGTGTCCAGGTCGATGCCGCGCTCGCGCAGGGCGGCCAGCTCGGGCTCGATGACGTGCGTCCGGACGTCCGGGGCGAGGAAGGTGTCCAGGTCGACGTCGGCGGCGTGCTGCGCGGACACCACCACCGTGTCCAGCCGGACCGGCCGGCTCCCCCGGTACTCGACGGTGACCTGCGTCTTGCCGTCGGGCCGCAGGTAGGGGACGGTGCCGTCCTTGCGCACGGCCGTCAGCCGCTGCGCGAGCCGGTGCGCCAGCGACACCGGCAACGGCATCAGCTCCGGGGTGTCCCGGCAGGCGTACCCGAACATCAGCCCCTGGTCCCCGGCCCCCTGCGCGTCCAGCGGGTCACCGGCGACGTCGTCGGCGTCCACCCCCCGCGCGATGTCCGGCGACTGCTGCCCCAGGGACACGGAGACACCGCAGGTGGCCCCGTCGAACCCCTTGACGGAGTGGTCGTACCCGATGTCCAGGATCTCCCGCCGCACGAGCGAGGCCACGTCGAAGCAGGCGGTGGAGGAGACCTCCCCCGCGAGATGCACCTGCCCGGTGGTGATGAGGGTCTCCACGGCGACCCGCGCCGAGGGGTCCTGGGCGAGATGGGCGTCGAGAACGGCGTCACTGATCCGGTCGGCGATCTTGTCGGGATGCCCCTCGGTGACGGATTCGGAGGTGAAGAGATGACGCGTCATGGGTGGGTTGCTCCTGGGTGAGTGGGGTGGGTGGGTGGAGCAGGGGGCGGGGGGTGGAGGGGGCGGGGGGTGAAGGGGGCGAGGGTGCCGAGGGTGCCGGGCGGGGGGGGGGGAGGAGAGGGTGGTGGAGGTGGGGAGGCGGGTGCCGAGGGGTGGGAAGGGGTGCGGCTGCCGAGGAGTGGTGGAGGGGCGCAGGGGACGGAGTCCCCGCCGGGGTCCGGGGCGGAGCCCCGCGGCGGGGCGTCTCGGCCCACCGCGTCGGGCGGGTGGGCGGGGACCGGGGACCGGGGCGCGGCCCCGCGTCGGTCACCGCCCCCCGGACGGCCTACCGCCCCGCCAGCAGCACCCGGTGCATCGGCGTGTCCAGCAGAGCGACCCGTCGCAGCCCGGCGTCCGCGAGCCACTGGTCGTAGTCGTGCACGGTGTACGCGTCCCCGCCCCCCGTGGCCAGCATCGACGCCGCGAACAGCCGGAAGAAGCGGTTCTGGACGTTCGCCGAGCCGGCCTCCTCGTCCACGATGTGGTCGACGATCGCGATGAGCCCGCCTTCCTCGAGCCCCTTGACGGTCTTGAGGAGCAGCTCATGGGCCGACTCCGGCGTCTGGAGGTGGAAGATGTTGACGAACAGCGCGAGGTCCGTCCCGTTGCCCCAGTCGTCGTTCCAGAAGTCCGCCGTCAGCGGCGAGAACCGGTCGCCGACGCCGAGCCGCCCCGCCTGCTCGGCGGCGATCGCGGTGATCCGCGGCGCGTCCAGTCCGCGCGCGGTCAGCTGCGGGAACTCCTGGAGCAGCAGGTGGCTGTAGATGCCGGTGCCGCAGCCGACGTCGAGGAGGGCGGCCTCGGTGTCGTCCCCCCAGCCCCGCTCGCGCAGCGCCTCGGCGAGGACGGAGACGACGGGCGGGGCCCAGAAGTTGATGCCGCGGGCGAGGGAGGTGTAGTCCTCCTCGGATATCTGGTTGACCTGCTGCCCGCCGTGCTCGCCGCGCGCCCCGTTGCGGACGTTCTCGGCGAGGTGGCGCCAGGCGTGCCATGCGACGTTGCGGTCGTGGGTGATCTTCCCGGCGAGGCTGTAGAGCCCGTCGGGCGCGAACACCCCGTGCAGGGCGGCGGGCAGGGTGTAGACGGCCTGGCCGTCGCCGCCGCGCTCGCGCCCGACGATGTCGTAGGCGTGCAGTCCGTCCAGCAGGACGCGGGTGGCGCGCAGGTCGGTGCCGAGGGTCTCGGCGAGGCCGGCCGCGGTGGCGGGGCCGCCGGTGAGGGTGGCGAAGACGCCGAGGTCCTGGGCGGCTTCGATGACACCGGGCGCCCACATGCCGATGAGGTGCTCGTAGACGCGGTGGGTGGCGCGGGCGCCGTCGTCGTCGGCGGTCAGCAGCCGGGTGTCGACGAGCGGGGTGTGGTTGGCGGTGGCCTTGGGCGTGAGGTCGACGGGCGCGGTCATGGCAGGTCTACTCCCAGTGCGGTGTGGTGGGGTGAGGTCGGTGGAGCGGCCGGTCACACGACGATCCCGCCGTCGATCCGGAGCACGGCGCCGGTGATGTACGAGGCCTTGTCGGAGGCGAGGAAGGCGATGGACTCGGCGACTTCCTCGGCGGTGCCGAAGCGGCCGAGCGGTACGGCGGCGAGGGTGCGGGCGCGCTGTTCCTCGGTGAAGGCCCCGGCGGTCATGTCGGTCTCGATCATGCCGGGGGCGACGGCGTTGACGCGGATGCCGAAGCGGGCGGCCTCCTTGGCGAGGGCGCAGGTCAGGCCGATGATCCCGGCCTTGGACGCCGAGTAGTTGCCCTGGCCGGGGTTGCCGGCGCCGGAGACGCTGGACAGGGTGATGATGACGCCGGACTTCCGCTTCACCATGGGGAAGAGGGCGGCCCGGCAGAGGTGGGCGGTGCCGTCGAGGTTGGTGTCGAGGACGTCCTGCCAGTCCTGATCGGACATCAGCAGCAGGGGGCGGTCGCGGGTGATGCCGGCGGAGGCGACGGCGACGGTGACGGGCCCGAGGTCGTTCTCGGTGCGGGCGACCCAGTCCCGTACGGCCGGTGCGTCGGCGACGTCGAGCCGCTGCGCGAGCGAGCGCACGCCCAGTTCGTCGAGTTCCTTGCGAAGGCTGCTCGCGGCCTCCTCGTCGGAGCGGTAGGCGAAGCTGATGTCGTATCCGTCCCGGGCGAGCCGCAGGGCGGTGGCCCGCCCGATGCCGCGGGACCCTCCGCTGATCAGGGCGGTCCCGACGGCGTTCCCGGCGCCACTCCCCGCGGCGGTCCCGGCAGCGCTGCGGACGTCCGCCCCGGCGCGGCTTCCCCCACGGCCCCCCGCGGGGGCGTCGCGCGTGCTCACGGCGCCTCCCCGAGGAGCCGTACCACCGCGCAGGCGACCGAGCCGTCGCGGTCGACCGAGGTGATCACGGCCGGTCTGCCGTGGGCCCCGGGCGTGCGGCGGGCGCTGGCGAGGAGCGCGGCGAACTGGAAGACGGTGGAGGCGCCCGCGGTGTCGCCGATGCGGTCGTGGACGTCGACGCGGGTCGCGGCGTCGGCGCCGAACAGCCGTCGCAGCAGGGCGGTCTCGACGTGCCCGGCCCGTCCGGTGAGTCCGCCGCCGACGGCCGCCCACACCTCGGACGGCTCGACGCCGGCGGCGGCGAGGGCGTCCCGGACGCAGGCCTCGGTCGTGCTGGCGAGCTCGTCGTCGACGTCCACGCGGGCGTCCACGGCGAGGAGTTCGGCCAGCGCGGTGCGGCCGGCCGCCATGGCGTTGCCGGGTTCGACCAGGAGGAGGGCGCAGCCCTCGCCGAGCGGGCCGGGTGTCTCGTCGGAGCCCCGGGTGTGGTGCTCGATCCAGGAGCGCGAGGGCGAGTACTCCTCGACGGCGCCGACCAGGACCCGTTCGGCGCGGCCGGCCGCGAGGAGGCGGCGGGCGTAGCCGAGGGCGATGAGCCCGGTGGGGCGGCCGCCGGCGAGGGTGGTGTTGGGTCCCTTGAGGCCGAACCGGATGGCGCTGGCGGCGGCGGGGCAGTTCATCAGCACGTTCGGCATGAACTGGGCGGGCACGTCGTACGGCTTGTCCCCGGTGAAGGAGGCCAGCGCGAAGTCGTGCTGGCTCTGCGCGCTGCCGAGGGTGGTGCCGAGGACGAGCGCGGTGCCGGTGCCGACCGGGACCGGCCGCTGCTCGCGGGATGCCTCGTCGAAGAGTTCCCGTACGGCGGTGACGGCGAGGCCGGTGGCCCGGTCCATGGTGCGGGTGCCGGCCCGGCCGAGGACCTCGCGCACCTCGAACCCGGGGACCAGGCAGGCCTCCCCGGCGGCGTGTCCGGCGGGGACGGGCACGGCCCGGCTGCCTCCGGGGGCTTCGGTGACGATGCCCCGCGCGTAGTCGGCGCTCGTCACGCCGTAGGGCGAGACGGCCGACCAGGCGGTGATGTAGTGGCGGTCCGTGGGGACCGCGACGGTCGTCATGATCAGCTCTCCTGGTGTCTGCCGAGGACGACGGCGGCGTTGTTGCCGCCGAACGCCAGGCCGTTGTTGACGACGACCCTGAGGTCGGCGTCGACAGCGTGGTTGGGCACGCAGTCGACGGCGCACTCGGGGTCGGTGGAGCGGTGGTTGACGGTCGGCGGGATGAAGCCGTGGGTCAGCGCGAGCGCCGAGGCGGCGGCACCGAGGGCGCTGGCGGCGCCCATGGAGTGGCCGAGCATCGACTTCAGGGCGACGGTGCGCGGCGGGCGGTCCCCGAACACCTGGCGGACGGCCCGGATCTCGGTGACGTCGTTGGTGGGGGTGCCGGTGCCGTGCGCCGAGACGAGGTCGACCTCCTCGGGTTTGACGCCCGCGTCGGCCAGCGCGAGCCGCATGACCTGGGCGACGCTGTCCATGTTGGGGGCGGTGGGGTGGTGGGCGTCGCAGTTGAGTCCGTAGCCGAGGAGTTCGGCGTAGACGCGGGCGCCGCGGGCGCGGGCGGAGTCGAGGCTCTCCAGGAGGAGGATGCCCGCGCCCTCGGCGGTGAGCAGTCCCTCCCGGTCGGCGTCGAAGGGCCGGCAGCGGTCGGAGGCGACCAGGCCGAGCCGGTGGAATCCGGCGAAGGTCCGCCGGGTCAGGGCGTCCGCCCCGCCGACGAGCGCCCACTCGGCCTCGCCGGAGCGCACGGCGTCGTACCCGTCGCCGACGGCGTAGTTGCCGGCGGCGCAGGCGGTGCCGAGCACGGAGGGCACCGCGCGCGGCAGCCGCAGCTCCTTGACGACCGCGAGGGCGAGCCGGTGGGCGGCGAGCCGGCCGACGCCGACCGGGTCGAGCCCGGCCGGGTCGGTGCCGTTCGCCTGGGCCTCGACGAGCCGGTCGAGGGCGTCGGCCTCGCCGTCGGTGGTGCCGACGGTGACCAGGCCCGGCCCGCCCCGCAGGTCCGCCGGGTCGAGCCCGGCGTCGCTCACCGCCATGCGGGCGGCGGCGACGGAGAACTGCGTGGCGCGGCCGAGCTGTTCGGCCGGCGTGTGGCGGACCCATGCGGACGGGGTGAAGCCCTGCACCTCGTGGGCGAGCTGCCGGCGGAAGCCGGTGCTGTCGAAGCGGGTGATGGGGCCCGCCCCGCACCGGCCCTCGCGCAGGCCGCGGGTGAACTCGGTGACGCCGTTGCCGATGCTGGACAGGACCCCGATCCCGGTCAGCACCACACGCCGGGCGGTCATCGCGCCGCGGCCCGGGACAGCACCTCGAGGACGGCCTCGAGGTTGACCATCTTGGGCAGTTCGTCCTGCTCGATCGTCACGCCGAAGGTCTTCTCCAGCGTGGACAGCAGCTCGATCGCGGCGAGGGAGTCGGCGCCGTAGTCGTCGACGAACAGGCCGGTGGAGGTCAGCTCCTCCTCCAGTTCGAGGGCGTCGGCGATGATCTCCCTGACCTGGGCCTCGACGGTCGCGTCGATGGTGATGGCACTCATGGTGTCGGTTCCTTTCCTGGACGGTGGCGCGGTGCGTGGTGCGTGGTGAGGGGTGGGCGGTGGTGCCGCGGTCGGGTCAGCTCGCCCGGGCGAGGCTCCTGGGCCGCAGGTCGGTCCAGTTCCGCTCGATGTGGTCGAGGGCCTCGGCCCGGCCGGCGTCGGACAGGACGGCCTGCCAGCCGTCGGGTATCTGCGCGAAGGCCGGCCACAGGCAGTGCTGGCCTTCCTCGTTGACCAGCACATGGAATGTCCCGGTCTCGTCGTCAAACGGATTTCCCATTACCGTGACGTGTCCCTTCTTTTTCCCCGGACGCGGGCGCACTCATCCCGCGCGGGCGTTTTCATGGAATTGATCGGATCTCCTCGGGACCCCTCGAAATTCCTCGGAACCCCTTGGAACTCACATCGGAATCGCCCGGATGTCATTCCATGAGGTCGGTCAGCACGCGGGCCACGGCCGCCGCGGGGGCGGCGTCCAGCATTCCGTCGTGGTCGGCGTCCACCTCGTGGCGGACGATCCGGCCGGCGGTGTGGGGGGCCCAGACGGACTCGCCGGTGGCGTGCGTGTCTCCTCGCGTCGCCGCGAAGAAGTGCAGGTCGCCCTGGTGGAGGCGGGGACGGTGGGCGACGGCGAGTGCGTCGAGCGCCCGGATGACCCGCAGCAGGCGGGTGTACTGGCCGTCGGTCAGCTCCGCCAGCGCGTCGCCCGCGGCGCCGAGCCTGGCGCGCAGTTCGTCGCTCAGCAGTTCGTCGCTCTGCGGGGCACCGCCGGGAACGCCGTCCGCCGGCGTCCCCGCCGCGTCGGCCGCCCCCGCCGGGAAACCGTCGAGGTTCGCCAGCAGGGCGACCTTCTTCCCGGATTCCACGAGCTGGCACGCCATTTCGTGGGCGACCAGTCCGCCGAACGACCAGCCGAGAATATGATACGGGCCGTCCGGCTGAATTTCCACCATTCTCCCGACGTATTGCGCGGCCATTTCCGTGACGGATTCCGGCTGCGGGGCGTCGTCCTGGATCCCGCCGGCCTGGAAGGCGTGCACGGGGGTGTCCGGGAGGTGCGCGGCCAGCGACAGGAAGGGCCAGCCGAGCCCGACCCCGCCGTGCACGCAGAACAGGGGCGGCCGGCTGCCGTGCGGGCGGATCGGCAGGACGGGCGCGAAGGCGGCGTCCTCCTGGCTCTCCGGCTCCGCCACCGAGGCACCGGGGGCTCCGGGACCGCCGGCGGCCCCGGCGTCCAGCGCGGCCAGCGCCGCCGCCGTCCGGTGCACGAACACGTCGGCCGGCGTGATCCGGACCCCGGCCGCCTTCGCCCGGCCCACCAGCCGGATGGAGCGGACGGAGTCGCCGCCGAGGGCGAAGAAGTCGTCGTCGGCGCCCACCCGCTCGGCGCCGGTCCCGAGGGTCTCGGCGAACAGGCGGCACAGCAGCTCCTCCCGCGGCCCCGCCGGGGCACGTCCGGCCGTCGGGGCCGAGGCCTCGGGGGCGGGCAGCCGGGCGCGGTCCACCTTGCCGTTGGGGGTGAGCGGGAGCTCTCCCAGGACGACCAGGCCGGCCGGGACCATGTGGTCGGGCAGCCGGCGGGCCAGGTGGGCGCGCAGGCCGGCCGGTTCGGTGCCGTCCGCCGTGACGACGTATCCGGTGAGCCGGTCCTCGCGCACCACCACCGCCGCCTGTGTCACGTCGGGGTGGTCGGTCAGCGCGGCCTCGATCTCGCCGAGTTCGATGCGGAAGCCGCGCACCTTGACCTGGTGGTCGATCCGGCCCAGGTAGTCGATCGTGCCGTCGGACCGCTGCCGGACCAGGTCGCCGGTGCGGTACATGCGGGCGCCCGGTCCGGACGCGTGGGGGTCGGCGACGAAGCGTTCGGCGGTGAGGCCGGGACGGCCGTGGTAGCCGCGGGCCAGGCCCACGCCGCCGATGTACAGCTCGCCGGTGGAACCGGTCGGCACGGGCCGCAGGTCGGGGCCGAGGACGTAGGTGCGGTTGCCGCCGAGGGGGCGGCCGATGGACGGGGTCCCGGTGCCGTCGAGTTCGGTGGCGGTGGACCAGATCGTGGTCTCCGTCGGGCCGTACAGGTTGGTCAGCTTCCGGGTGGCGGCGGCCAGCCGGGCGGCGAGGTCCGGGCCGATCGCCTCACCGCCGGTCAGGGCGTGCAGGCCCGCGAGGGCGTGCGGGTGTTCGGCGACCAGGGCGTGCCACAGGGTGGGCGTGGCCTGCATGACGGTGGCGCCGGAGCCGGTCACGAGGGCGGCGAGGGCGTCGGGGTCGCGGACGGTGTCGTGTCCGGCGAGGACCAGGCGGGCGCCGGAGACGAGCGGTCCGAACAGTTCCAGGTTGGCGATGTCGAAGCCGAAGGTGGTGACCGCGACGAACCGGTCCGCCTCCCCCAGTTCCAGCCGGGCGCGCAGGTCGGCGAGGAAGTTGGCGAACGAGGCGAAGGAGATCACCACGCCCTTGGGCCGGCCGGTGGAGCCGGAGGTGTAGATGGTGTAGGCGGCGTCGGCGGGTGCCGGACCGCCGGTGAACTCCGGCGCCGCGGGCACGGGTTCGTCCAGGAGCAGGCGCGGTACGGCGTCCAGGGCGGGCAGGGCGCCGGCCACGTCGCCGGTGGTGAGGGCGAGGACCGGTGCCGCGTCCTCGACGACGTACCCGATGCGTTCGGCCGGGTAGGACGGGTCGATCGGCAGGTAGGCGGCGCCCGCCCGGTGCACGGCGAGGACGGCCACCACCAGGTCGGCCGAGCGGCGCAGGGCGAGGGCGACCAGGGTGCCGGGTCCGGCGCCCCGGGCGCGCAGGGCGCGGGCCAGGTGCCCGGCCCGTTCGTCCAGCTCGCGGTAGGTCAGGGCGCTGCCCTCGAAGACGAGGGCGGTGCGGTCGGGGTGGGCGGCGGCCCGCCGGGCGAACCACTGGTGCGGCGGCCCGTCCCAGGGGTGGGCGGGTGCCGCGCTCTCGTGCCGCAGGAGGCTCTCGCGTTCGCCGGGCAGCAGGGCGCTGACCTCGCTCAGGGGCCGGCCGGGGGCGTCGGTGAGGGTGTCGAGGAGGTGGACGAAACGGTCGGCGAGACGTCGGGCGGTGTCCTCGGTGAACAGGTCGGCGCTGAACTCCAGCCGTCCGGCGAGCCCGGCGGGCGCGCCCGCGGCGTCCTGTTCCTCGGCCAGGTCGAAGGCGAGGTCGAAGCGGGCCCCGCCGGTGGCGGCCGCACCGAACTCGACTTCCAGTCCCGGGAGTTCGAGGCCCGGCCGGGTGTTGTTGTGCAGGGCGAGCAGGGTCTGGAAGAGGGGGTGGCGGGCCAGCGAGCGGGTCGGGGCGAGGGCCTCGACGAGCTTCTCGAAGGGCACGTCCTGGTGGGCGTAGGCGGCCAGGTCGGTGGTGCGGACGCGGTCGACGAGGTCGGTGAAGGTGGGGTCGCCGGAGACGTCAGTGCGCAGCACGAGGGTGTTGACGAAGAACCCGACCAGGTCGTCCAGCGCCTCGTCGGTGCGGCCGGCGACCGGGGTGCCGAGCGGGATGTCCGCACCGGCGCCCAGCTTGGTGTGGAGGGCGGCGAGGGCGGCCTGGAGGACCATGAAGAGGCTGGCGCCCGAGCGTGCGGCGAGGGCGGCCGCCCGGCGGTGGGTCGCGGCGGGCACGGTGAAGTCGACGGTGGCGCCCCGGTAGGAGGCGACCGCGGGCCGGGGCCGGTCGGCGGGCAGCTGGAGTTCGTCCGGGAGCCCGTCCAGGGCCTTGCGCCAGTAGGCGAGTTGCTCGTGGGCGAGGCTGCCCGGGTCGTCGTCGGCGCCGAGCAGCTCGCGCTGCCACAGCGCGTAGTCCGGGTACTGCGCGGGCAGCGGCGTGAACCGCGGTGCCGCGCCGCCGAGCCGGGCCCGGTAGGCGGTGCCGAGATCGCGGGCGAGGACGGCGTTGGACCAGCCGTCGGCGGCGATGTGGTGGATGACGACGGTCAGCAGGTGTTCCTCGTCCCGGACCGTCGACAGGCCCGCGCGCAGCGGGAGTCCGCGGGCCAGGTCGAAGCCGCGGGCGACGAACTCCGCAAGGTCCCCGACGGCCTCCAGGGGCACGTCGGCCGTCTCCAGGACCCGCTGCCAGGGCTCCCCGTCGGCCTCCGGGAAGACGGTCCGCAGCGCCTCGTGCCGGGCGACGACGTCGTTCAGGGCCGCCCGCAGGGCCTCCCGGTCCAGCGGCCCGGTCAGCCGCAGCGTCCACGGCAGGTGGTAGGCGCCGGCCGTGCCCTCCATCCGGTCGAGCACCCACATCCGCCGCTGGGCGTACGACAGCGGCGGCCGCGCGGGCCGGGCGGCGGGGGCGAGGGCCGGGCGGGCCGGGCCCGCCGTGCGCAGGAGGCCGGCGGCGAGGCGGGCCGGGGTGGGCTCCTCGAAGACCAGCGCCATCGGCAGTTCGGCGCCGAGCAGGGCGCGCACGCGGCTGATCAGGCGGGTCGCGAGCAGGGAGTGGCCGCCCAGGTCGAAGAAGTCGTCGTCGGCGCCGACCCGTCCGACGCCGAGGACGTCGGCGAAGGCCTGGCAGAGCGCCGTCTCCTGCGGGGTGCGCGGCTCACGGGTGCCGGGGCCGGCGAGGTCCGGGGCGGGCAGGGCCTTGCGGTCCACCTTTCCGTTCGGGGTCAGCGGCAGCGCGGGCAGCACGACGAACGCGGACGGCACCATGTACTCGGGCAGCAGCGCGGCCAGTTCGCGCTTGACGCGCGCGGGGTCCGCGGTGCCGGCGAGATGGGCGGCGAGGCGGGCGGTGCCCGTCCCGCCGAACACGGTGACCACGGCGTCCGCGACGCCGGGCAGGGTGCGCAGGACGGCCTCGATCTCGCCGGGTTCCACGCGGTGGCCGCGCACCTTGACCTGGTGGTCGCGCCGCTCCAGGAACTCCAGCTGCCCGTCCGCGCGGCGCACCACCCGGTCGCCGGTGCGGTACATGCGGGCGCCGGGCGTCCCCGCGAACGGGTCGGCCACGAACACGGCGCCGGTGCGCCCGGCGTCGTCCAGGTAGCCGCGCCCGACCCCGCGCCCGCCGACGTACAGCTCTCCCGGCACTCCGGCCGGCACCGGCCGCAGCGCGTCGTCGAGGACGTACAGTCCGGTCTCGCGCACGGCCCGCCCGATGGGCGCCCGTACGTCGCCGAGGGCCGCGGGGTCGGTGATCGTGGCGTGGGTGACGTCGTCGGAGCACTCGGTGGGCCCGTAGGCGTTGACCAGCGGGATGCCGGGGAAGCGGGCGAGCCAGCGGCGGCACAGGTCGGCGGGCAGGGCCTCGCCGGTGACGACGAGGTGGTGCAGCGCGGTCAGGGCCGGCGGGCGGGCGCCCGCGTCCCAGGCGTCGAGCGCGGCCCGCAGCAGCGAGGGCACGACCTCCAGGGTGGTGACCGCCTCGGCGTCCGCGAGCCCGAACAGGGCCTGCGGGTCGGCGGCGGTGGACCGTGCCACGACCCGCAGCCGGCCGCCGGCGACCAGGGCGGCCAGCATCTGCCACACGGAGATGTCGAAGGTCACCGGCGCGTTGTGCACCAGCACGGTGTCCTCGTCGAGGCCGAGGTCGGCCACCTTGGCCAGCAGGTGGTTGACCATGCCGTCGCGGTGCACCATGGCGCCCTTGGGCCGGCCGGTGGAGCCGGAGGTGAAGATGACGTAGGCCAGGTCGAGGGGGCCGCCGGGGGCCTCGGGCAGCGGGGCGGCCGGCAGGCCGGCGACGGAGGTGACGGGCAGGTCCGCCCCGGCGGCGGCCAGCACCTCGCGGGCCGCCGCCTCGTGCTCCCCGTCGACCAGCAGGTGCCGTACGCCCGCGTCCCGGACGAGGGCGGCGCTGCGGGCCGTCGGGGCGTGCACGTCGAGGGGGACCCAGGCGGCGCCCGCGGCGAGAGTGCCGAGGACGGAGGCGACGAAGTCGCGGCCGGGGCCGGCGAGGACGCCGACCAGGGAGCCGGGGCCGACGCCGGCGCCGCCGAGGCGGGCGGCGACGCCGCCGGCCCGTCCGGCCAGCCCGGCGTAGGTGAGGCCGCCGTGGTCGTCGGCGACGGCCTCGGCGTCGGGCCGGGCCGCGGACAGCTCGCGCACCCGGGCCACGACGTCCGCGAAGGCGTCCCGGCCGGACGGCACGGGCAGGTCCGGCACGTCCTCGTCCGGCAGCGGCGCGCCGGTGCGGCCGAACGGCGTCGCCGGTTCGGCGACCGCGCTCCGCAGCACCCGCTCCAGCCGGGCCGCGACGCGGGCGGCGTCGGCGGGGGTGTACCTGCCGGGGTCGTAGGACACCGTCAGCCGTAGCCGTTCGCCGGGGACCGCCATGAGGCTCAGCGGGTAGTGCGTGGCGTCCTTGGCCTCCAGCCCGGTCACGGCGAGGCCGGGGACCGGGTCGCGCAGGGCGGCCGGGTCCAGCGGGTAGTTCTCGAAGACCAGCACGGTGTCGTACAGCTCGCCCAGACCCACCGCGCGCTGGATGCGGGCGGCGCCGAGGTGCTGGTGGGGCAGGAGCGCGGCCTGCCGCTCCTGGAGCCGGCCGAGGATCTCCGGGAGGGTCGCGTAGGGGTCGAGCGTCACCCGCACCGGGACGGTGTTGATGAACAGGCCGACCATCGACTCGACGCCGGGCAGCTCCGGCGGGCGGCCGGAGACCGTGGAGCCGAAGACGACGTCGGAGCGGCCGGTGAGGGCGCCCAGGACCGCCGCCCAGGCGCCCTGCACGACGGTGTTGAGGGTGAGCCCGCGCTCCTTCGCCCAGGCGGTCAGTCCGGCGGTGAAACCGGCCGGGAGGTCCAGGACGTGGTGGTCGGGCAGCCGGGAGCCGTCCGTGCCGCCGGGGGCGACGAGGGTGGCCTCGGTGAGCCCGTCCAGCGCCTCCCGCCAGGCCGCCTCGGCGCCGGCGGCGTCCTGCCGGGCGAGGTGGGCGAGGTAGGTCTTGTACGGGGTGACGGGCGGCAGCGGGGCCGACGGGTCGCCGTAGAGGGTGAACAGTTCACCGATGATGACCGGCATCGACCAGCCGTCGAAGAGGATCTGGTGGGCGGTCAGCACGAAGCGGTGCGTGGTCCCGCCGGTGCGGATCAGGCGGAACCGCAGCAGCGGCGGGCGGGCCATGTCGAAGGGCCGCAGGCGGTCCTCCTCGGTCAGCTCCGCGATCCGGTCCGCGTCGGTGGCGTGGTCCTCCCGCCAGGGCAGGGCGGCGGTGCGCGGGACGAGCTGGACGGGGTCGCCGTTGTCGCGGTAGCGGAACCCGGCCCGCAGGTGCGGGTGGCGGTCGAGGAACCGCTCGGCGGCGGCCCTCAGGCGCGCCCCGTCCAGCGGCCCGGACAGGTCCAGGACCAGCTGCACGGTGTAGACGTCCAGCTCCCGCCGCCCGGAGACCGCGTGGAAGAGCAGGCCCTCCTGAAGCGGGGTGAGCGGCAGGACGTCGCTCAGGTTGGATCGTCCTCGTGTCACAGGGAGGCCCCCCAGTCGTCCGTCTCGTTCTCGAATGCGTCCAGTTCGTCCTGGCTCAGGGCGATCAGGTCCACGTCGCTGGGCGTGTGGCCGCCCGCGTCGGGGTTCTGGGCGTGGGCGGCGAGCGCGCGCAGCGCCCGGAACCAGCCCTCGGCGACGTCGGCGGCGTCCGCCTCGTCGAGGAGTCCGCCCGGCCAGGTCCACACGGCGGTCAGGCGCGGCCCGTCCGGCCCGTCCTCGGTGAGGGCGTTGAGACCGAGCACGTGCGGCAGCGCGAGCCCGGGGTCGGCGCCCGCCGCGACGAGCGCGGACTCCTCGGTGGTGGCCCAGTCCGCGTCGCGCGGGGCGGGCAGCCGGCCCAGGTAGTTGAAGCCGAGCTGCGGGGTGCGCTCCAGGCCCGGCAGGGCGGCGATCCGCCGCAGGACGCCGAAGCCGACGCCGTGGTCGGGCACGGCCCGCAGTTGCTCCTTGACCTGCTTGAGCACGCGTCCCGCCGAGGGCCCGCCGGCCCACACCTCCGCCCAGTCCGGCGCGCCGAGGTCGACGCGCAGCGGGTAGGTGGTGGTGAACCAGCCGACCGTGCGGCCGAGGTCGACGCCGTCGGCGATCTCCTCGCGGCCGTGGCCCTCCATCTCGATCAGCACCGTGCCCGCGTCGTCGCGGGTGCGGCGCCGCCAGTCGGCGACGGCCAGCGCGTAGGCGGTGACCAGGACGTCGTTGATCTCGGCGTGGAAGGCGGCGGGCACCTCGGTGAGGACCGCCCGGGTGGCCTCGGTGTCGAGGGTGCGGCGCAGGGTGCGGGCGGTGGCGTGGGTGTCCCGCGCCGGGTCGAGGGGCCGTGCGGCGAGCAGCGGGTCGGGGGCGGACAGCGTGCGCCGCCACGATTCGCCCTCGGCGGCGCGCCGTCCGGAGGCGGCCTCCTCGGCGAGCAGGCCGGCCCAGTGCCGCACGGAGGTGCCGACCGGTTCCAGCCGTGCCGGGGTGTCCGCGACGGCGGCCCGGTGGGCGCGCTCGAGGTCGTCCAGCAGGATCCGCCAGGAGACGCCGTCGCAGACCAGGTGGTGCAGGGTCAGGACGAGCCGGCCGGGACGGCCCGGACCCGCGTCGAGCCAGGTCGCGCGGAGCACCGTGCCCTCCCGCGGGTCCAGGCGCGCGGCGTCGGCGAGGGCGGCCCGCCGTACGGCCTCGGCGAGGGCGGGGGCGTCCAGCCGGGCCGTGTTCTCCCGGCCGAGCAGCCAGGGCGCGTTGACCGTGCCCGGCTCGCGCACCTGCAGCGTCCAGGTGCCGTCCTGGTCGAGCAGCCGCGTCCGCAGGGCGTCGTGGTGGTCGATCACCGTCTGCAGGGCGGTGGCCAGGCTCGCCCGGGTGGCGCCGGCCGGGGTGCGGACGGCGACCGCCTGGCGGAAGGCGTCGCAGGGGCCGGCCTGGGCGTGCAGCCAGCGCATGATCGGGGTGGGGGCGAAGGTGCCGACGCCGTCGTCCGTGCCGCGCACGACCTGTTCCGTCACCGGGCGGGCCACCGCGGCGAGCCCGGCGGGCGTGCGGTGCAGGAAGACGTCCTGCGCGGTGAGCAGCAGGCCCGCCGCGCGGGCCCGTCCGACCAGCTGGATGGAGCTGATGGAGTCGCCGCCCAGGTCGAAGAACCCGGCGTCCGCGGCGACCTCGTCGAGCCCGAGCACCTCGCCGAACACCGCGCACAGCGCGCGTTCCGGCTCGGTGACCGGGGCCCGGCCGTGGGTGGCGGCGGTGTAGTCGGGGGCGGGCAGGGCGCGCCGGTCGAGCTTGCCGTTGACGGTCAGCGGCAGGTCGTCCAGGGTGACCACGGCGGCCGGGACCATGTAGTCGGGCAGCCGTCCCGCCACCTGGCCGCGCAGGGTCGCCGGGAGCGGGGTCGCGCCGGCCGCCGGGACGACGTAGGCGACCAGGCGCTTGTCGCCGGGGCGGTCCTCGCGGACGACGGCCGCGGCCCGGTCCACCTCCGGGTGGTCCGTCAGCGCGGCCTCCACCTCGGCCAGTTCGATGCGGAAGCCCCGCAGTTTGACCTGGTCGTCGGCGCGGCCCACGTAGTCGAGGGTGCCGTCGGGGCGGCGGCGCACCAGGTCGCCGGTGCGGTACATGCGGGCGCCGGGCGGCCCCCAGGGGTCGGTGACGAACCGCTGGGCGGTCAGGTCCGGGCGGCCCAGGTAGCCGTGCGCGAGGCTCGCGCCGCCGACGTACAGCTCGCCGGTCACCCCGGCCGGGACGGGCCGCAGGCAGTCGTCGAGGACGTGCACGACCGTGCCGGCCAGCGGGGTGCCGATGGGCGGCCGGCCGCCGGGGACGAGCGGTTCGCTGACGGTCGCGCAGACCGTCGTCTCGGTGGGGCCGTAGGCGTTGAGCAGGGTGGTGCGCGCGGCCCACCTCTCCACCAGGGCGGGCGGGCAGGCCTCCCCCGCGGTGACGACGGTGGTCCCGGCCGGCACCGGCCGGTCCTCGGGCCAGGCGGCCAGTACGGCCGGCGGCAGGCAGACGACGTCGATGCCGGCGTCGGTCAGGTACGCGGCGAGGGGGTCGCCGGGCGCACGCTGCTCCTCGGTGGCGAGGACCAGGACGGCGCCGGTGACCAGCGCGGTCAGCACCTCCCAGGCCGCCGCGTCGAAGCTGAGCGAGGCGAACTGGAGCAGCCTGCTGCCCTCGCGCACCCCGAACCGGGCGGCCTGCGCGGTCAGCGCGGTGGCCGAGGCGTGCCCGACGACGACGCCCTTGGGGCGGCCGGTGGAGCCCGAGGTGTAGATGACGTAGGCCGGATCGCCGGGCCCGGGGCCGTGCCCGGGGGCGCGGGTGGGCCGGCCTGCGAGGTCGGCGAGGGTGGCGTCGGCGTCCAGCACGAGCGGCTCGGGGGCCGTGGCGGGGACGCGGCCGGCGACGGCGGCCGTGGTCAGCACCGCGGCCGGGCGGGCGTCGTCGAGGAGGTGCGCGATCCGCTCGTCCGGGTAGGCCGGGTCGACGGGCAGGTAGGCGGCTCCGGCGGCCAGGACCGCGAGGACCGCGGTGACGGTGTGCGCGGAGCGGTCCGCCATCAGCGCCACGACCTGGCCGGGGCGCACGCCCCGCTCCACGAGCAGGTGCGCGAGCCGGTGCACCCGGTCGGCGAGGTCGCCGTAGGAGACGGTGGTGCCGTCGGGCAGGGCGAGCGCCGGGCGGTGCGGGTCGGTGGCGGCGCGGGCGGCGAACAGGCGCGGGATCGTGGTGGGTTCGGGGGCCGTGGCCGCGGCGTCGGCGCGCTCGGCGGCCAGCCGCTCGCGTTCGGCGGGCAGCAGGACGTCGAAGCCGCTGAGCGCGGTGTCCGGCCGCTCGGTGAGGGCGCGCAGGAAGCTCACCAGGCGGGCCGCGACCGCTTCGGCGCTCGCGTGGGTGAACAGGTCGGCGCTGTACTCCAGCAGGCCGCCGATGCCGGCGGGGCGCCCGTCGCCGTCCTGTTCCTCGGTGAGTTCGAAGGCCAGGTCGAAGCGGGAGGTGCCGGTGGGGACGGCGGTCGTCGTGGCGCGGGTGCCGGGCAGGGCGAGGTCGGTCGCCGCGTTGTTCTGGAGGGCGAGCAGCACCTGGAACAGGGGCTGGCGGGCCAGCGAGCGCTCCGGGTTGAGGGCCTCGACGAGCCATTCGAAGGGCACGTCCTGGTGGGCGTAGGCGGCCAGGTCGGTGGTGCGGACGCGGTCGACGAGGTCGGTGAAGGTGGGGTCGCCGGAGACGTCGGTGCGCAGCACGAGGGTGTTGACGAAGAACCCGACCTGCCGTTCCAGTGCCGCGTCGGTGCGGCCCGCGACGGGGGTGCCGAGCGGGATGTCGGTGCCGGCGCCGAGCTTGCGCAGCAGGGCGGCGAGCGCGGCCTGGAGCACCATGAAGACGCTGGCTCCGGTGGCGCGGGCGAGCGCGGTGACCGCCTCGTGCAGGTCCCTCTCCAGCCGGAAGGCGACCTGGCCGCCGCGGTGGCCGGGCAGGGCCGGGCGCGGGAAGTCGGCCGGCAGTTCCAGCTCGTCGGGGATGCCGGCGAGCTGTTCGCGCCAGAAGTCGAGCTGGCGGGCGGCGAGCGAGCCGGTTTCGGCGGCGTCGCCCAGCAGGTCCCGCTGCCACAGCGTGTAGTCGGCGTACTGGACGTCGAGGGGGGCCCGGTCGGGGGCGTGTCCCGCGAGGCGTGCGGTGTACGCGGCGCGCAGGTCCTCGGCGAGCGGCAGCACCGACCAGCCGTCGCCGGCGATGTGGTGCAGCACCACCAGCAGCACGTGCTCCTGCTCCCGGCCGCGCCCCTGTTCCTGCTCGTGCTCGCGCTCCTGCTCCCGCAGCGTGAACAGTTCGGCCCGCAGCGGCAGGTCGGTGGCGAGGTCGAAGGGGCGTACGGCCCGTTCGGCGAGCAGGGCGTCGAGGCCTGCGGCGTCGACCTCGGTGACGGGGAGGTCGAACGGTCTGTTTCCGGCGGCCAGGACGACCTGGACGGGCCGGCCGTCGCGCTCCGGGAAGACCGTGCGCAGCGACTCGTGGCGGTCGACGACGTCCCCGAGGGCGGCGGCGAGCGCCTCCCGGTCGAGGGCGCCGGTCAGGCGCACGGCGCGCGGCAGGTGGTAGCCGACGGCCGCCTCCGCGTCGAGCCGGTCGAGGAACCACAGGCGCCGCTGGGCGAAGGACAGCGGCAGTTCGGCGGGCCGCTGCCGGGCGGTGACCGCGGGACGCGCCGCCCCGGCCCCGGTGAGCCGGCCGGCGAGCGCGGCCACGGTGGGCGCCTCGAAGAGGACCCGCACGGGGAGTTCGGCGCCGAGCAGCACCCGGATCCGGCTGATCGCGCGGGTCGCCAGCAGCGAGTGGCCGCCGAACTCGAAGAAGTCGTCGTCGACGCCGACCTGTTCGACGCCGAGGACCTCCGCGAACACCGCGCACAGCACCTGCTCCTGCGGGGTGCGGGGGCGGCGTCCGGTCCGTCCGGCGGTGAGGTCGGGCGCGGGCAGCGCCTTGCGGTCGACCTTGCCGTTGGAGGTGAGCGGCAGCCGGTCCAGGACCACGAACGCGGCCGGGACCATGTAGTCGGGCAGGGTGCCGGCCAGCTCGGCCTTCACCTCGGCGACGTCGACGTCCCCGGTGACGAACGCGGCGAGCCGGGTGGTGCCGGCGCTGTCCACGGCGACGTCCACGGCCGCGTCGGTGACGCCGGTGACACCGCGCAGCGCGGCCTCGACCTCGCCGAGTTCGATGCGGTGGCCGCGGATCTTGACCTGGTGGTCGACGCGCTCCAGGAACTCCAGGCGGCCGTCCGGGCGGTGCCGTACGCGGTCGCCGGTGCGGTACATGCGGGCGCCGGGCGCGGGGGCGAAGGGGTCGGCGACGAACACGGCCGCGGTGCGGCGCGGGTCGTCCAGGTAGCCGCGGCCCACGCCGACGCCGCCGACGTACAGCTCGCCCGGCGCGCCCACGGGCACGGGGCGCAGGCCGTCGCCGAGGACGTACAGGCGGGTGTTGCGGATCGCGGAGCCGATCGGGGTGTGGAGGTCCCCGAGGTCGGCCTCGGAGCGGATGAAGGCGTGGGTGACGTCGTCGGAGGCCTCGGTGGGGCCGTAGGCGTTGACCAGCGGCACGCCGGGGAAGTGGGCGAACCAGCGGCGGCACAGGTCGGCGGGCAGGGCCTCGCCGGTGACGACGAGGTGGCGCAGGGAGGCCAGCCCGGGCCGGGCGGCGCCGCTGTCCCAGTCGTCGACGGCCGCCCGCAGCAGCGAGGGCACGACCTCCAGGACGGTGACGTCCTCCTCGTCGACCAGCGCGAACAGGCCCTGCGGGTCGGCGGCCAGCGAGCGCGGCACGACCCGGGTGCGGCCGCCCGCCACGAGCGCGGCGAGCATCTGCCACACGGAGATGTCGAAGGTGACGGGCGCGTTGTGCACCAGCACGTCGTCGGCCGTCAGGGCGAGGTCCTCCACCTTGGCGAGCAGGTGGTTGACCATGCCGGCCCGGTGCACCATGGCGCCCTTGGGCCGGCCGGTGGAACCGGAGGTGAAGATCACGTAGGCCAGGTCGTCGTCCGCGCCGGCGGTCGCGGGAGCGGGCACCCGGGCGTCGTCCGCGCCGTCCTCCCGGAGTTCGACGATCTTGGGCCAGTGGTCGCCGGCCGCCAGCAGCTGGTGGGCGTATCCCTCGCGGGCGGGGCTGAACAGCAGGGCGTCCGCGCCGCTGTCGGCGAGCAGGGCCGCGCCCCGCGCGACGGGTGCGTGCACGTCGAGCGGGATCCAGGCGGCGCCGGTGGCGAGCACCCCGAGGACGGCGGCCACGAACTGCGTGCCGGGATCGGCGGCCAGCGCCACCAGCGACCCGGTGGCCACCCCGGCGCCGGCCAGCCGCAGGCTCACCCGGTCGGCGCGCGCGCACAGTTCGGCGTACGTCAGCCGCTCGGTGCCGTCGTCGACGGCGACCGCGTCCGGGGCTGCGGCGGCCAGTTCGCGCACCCGCTCCACCACGTCGGTGAAGCCGCCGGTGCGGGCGGTGGCGTTCCAGTCCTCCAGGACGACCTGCCGTTCGGCGGGCAGGGTGACGTCGAGCCGGCCGAGCGGCAGGGTGGCCGGGGCGAGCGCGAAGCCCTCCAGGTGGCCGAGGAGCCGCTCGCCGTGCGCGGCGAGTTCCGCGTCGGTGAACAGGCCCGGGTTGGCGTCCAGCCGCAGCGTCCAGCGGCCGTCCGGCGCGTCCAGGTAGATGAGCTGGAGTCCCGGCACGGGTCCGGTGGACAGGTTGTGCAGCCGGCCGGTGCACTCGCCGAAGACCAGATCGGCCCCCGACTCCAGCACGTTGACGGTCGGCCCGTACGACAGCTCCGCGTCCCCGGCCAGACCCAGCTCGCGGCGCAGCCGGTCGCCGCGGTAGCCCTGGTGGCGCAGGGTGGTGCGCAGTTCGGCCGCGGTGAGTTCCAGCAGGCCGTCGCGGGTCAGCGCGGGCGTGACGTCCAGCGGCAGCGGCAGGAAGTTGGCGCGCATCCCGGCGACGGTGCGGGCCACCGGCGTGGTCCTGGCCGGCACGGGCAGCGTCAGCAGCACCCGGCTGCCGCCGGTGACCCGGGCCAGGTAAGAGGCGGTGGCCGCGACCAGCGCGGCGGGGAGGGTGACCCGGCTCTCCCAGGCGACCCGCTCCAGCCGGGCCACGGTCGCCGCGGGAACGGGGGAATTCCACCTCAGCGTGTGCCGTGACCGCAGCGGGCGCCGCGCGGAGAGCCGGGTCGGCTCGGGGGTCTCCGCGAACCGGCCGGCCCAGAACCGGGCGTCCCGCTCGTGCTTCGCGGAGTCGAGATAGGCCTGTTCGTCCTCGACGAGGACCCGCAGCGGCGGCAGAGGCGTCCCGTCGCCCGCCCCGGCGTACAGCTCCGCGAACCGCCGGTAGAACGGGGTGCGGCTGAAGCCGTCCAGCAGGATGTGGTTGGCCGACACGTAGAACCGGTGGTGGTCGTCGGCGAGCCGGTGCAGCTGCCACCGCACGGCGCCGTCCGCCAGCGAGGACGGCAGCGCCAGGTCCTCCTCCATCAGCCGGCGCGAGACGGCGTCCGGGTCGGCCTCGGCGCGCAGGTCGCGCACCGCGACGCCGGGCGTGGCCGGCGGGCCGGCGGGGTCGGCCCGGTGCGGGGCGCCCTCGTGGACCTCCCGGGTGAACTCCCGGATCGTCTGCACGGCTTCGCCGTCCCGCTCGGTGAACACCGCGCGCAGGGCGTCGGTCTCGGCGAGCAGCCCGTGCCAGGCCGCGGCGAAGCGGGCCGGGTCGAAGGGGCCGTGCAGGTCCAGGTGGTCGGCCATGGTGAAGACCGGGTTGCCGGGGTCGAGCTGCTGGGCGTACCACATCTCCCGCTGCGCGAGCGAGAGCGGCAGTTCGTGGCTGAACGACTCGCTCATCGTTGATTCACTCCAGAAGTGGCGGGGGTCGGCCCGGTCCCCAGGCCGAACTCGTCGAGGCCGTAGATGTCCTGGACCCAGTTGCTCTGGTAGATCGTGTCCAGGTAGCGATCACCGAGGTCGGGGGAGATGGCCACGGCGGTGACGTCCTCCCCGGGCCGGTGCTCGGCGAGCCAGCGCATCGCGCCGTTGACGACCGTCCCGGTCGAACCGCCGAAGAGGAATCCGCTGCGCGCCAGCTGGTGGCAGGTGCGGATGGTGTCGATCTCCGGCACCAGCACCATGTCGTCGACGTAGGACTCGTCGAAGAGGGCCGGCCGCACGCCGGCGCCGAGGCCGGGGATCATGCGGGGGCCGGGAGGCCCGCCGAAGGTGACCGAGCCGACGCTGTCGACGCCCACGACCGTCACCCGCGAGCCGGGGCGGTCCTTGAAGTAGCGGGCGCAGCCCATCAGCGTGCCGGTGGTGCCGGCGCCGACGAAGAGCAGGTCGAGGCCGGGGAACTGCTTCTCGATGGCGGGAGCGGTGGTGCGGTAGTGCGCCATCCAGTTGTTGGCGTTGGCGTGCTGGTTGAGCCACAGCACCCGCTCGTCCTCGGAGCACAGCGCCCGTACGTGGTCCAGCCGGGCGCCCAGGAAGCCGCCCGCGCCGGTGGCCTCGGTGATGACGTGCACCTCACCGCCGAGCGACTCGATGGCCTGGCGGGTCGTCAGGTTCGTGCGGGCGTCCACGACGCAGATGAAGCGGTATCCCTTGGCCGCGGCGATCATGCTCAGCGCCAGGCCCAGATTGCCCGACGAGGACTCCACCAGAACGGAGTCCGGTCCCAGCGTGCCGCTGCGCTCGGCCGCGTCGATCATGGAGGCGGCTGCCTTGAGCTTCACCGAGCCGGCGAAGTTGAAGGCCTCGCACTTCAGATAGAGCGGCCATCCGTACAACTGCCGCAGGTCTACGAAGAGGTCTTCCTCGTGGAACTCCTGCGGGGTTCCGATGATGGGCACCGTGCCCGACCTCCCCCGTCTTCCCGTGTCAGGACCACTCGGGTTCGCCGTGCAGCCCGATCAGCCCCTGAAGGGTCCCGAGCAGGTCGGCGACCGCGCCGCCGGCGGCCGGCGAGGAGACCGCCGTCCCCGCTCCCGCGGTGACCGTGCTCGCCGAGGCGGACCCGGCACCCACGACGAGCGCGGAGACGGCGACGACGGCGCAGGCGGCAATTCGAAGCATCGACGGCATGGGTAATTCCTCTTCTCGACTGGTCTGGTAATTCCGGAGGGGCCCGCTCGGAGTTTCCCGAGGAAAGTCCGGGGCATCTCGTCCGATGGGTCGATTCTTACAACCCGTCACCCCGGGGTTAAGACTTTCGGGTGTCAGGGTCCTGCCGTGACAACGTCATGCCAGATTGTTTTCCGGGGCAGCGGGAAAAGGAATTCCCCATTCCCCCTTGGCATATGCGCTTCCGGCGAAATAGGAGCTCAACATTCCGGGAACCGCGGGCGGACGGGAAGGGTCGCGGGCGCCGGCCGGGCACCGGGAGGAATCCGGGCGGGCGCCGGTCGTGAAGCGGTCGGCGTACGGCCGGGAAGCGGCGGCATCCGGCCGGGAAGCGGTCGGCGCCCGAACCGGCCCCGACCAGGCCTCGGGTCGACCCCGACCAGGCTTCGAGCCGGGCCCCGGCCGGCCCCCACCTCGCCCCCGCCCGGTTCTCGCCGTCCCCCCGTCGGGTTTCCGCCGCGCCGCCGGCCGCGTCCCCGTCGGGTTCCGGCCGCGCCGCCGGCCGCGTCCCCGTCGGGTTCCGGTCGCGAGCGGGGCCGGGCGGCGGTCAGTCGGCGACGGACTCCCGGATCGCCCAGCCGCGCAGCGACTCCACCCGCAGCGACCGCGTCACGACGCGCCGCGCGGCGGCGTGGGCCGCCGCCTGCGTGGAGGCGGACACGAACAGGACGAGGTCGGCGCCGTCGGCACCGACCTCCGCGTAGATGTGCTGGACCCCGTCCCGGCTGCCGGCCATCGCGCGCACCGACCGGCGCAGCTCCCGGTCGTCCAGGGGTCTGGCGCCACGCGCCAGGCGCACGTTAATCATGTACATGGCAAGCTTTCGAGCTTGGCCGACAATCGGTCAACTTCGGGTGCAATCGCGCCACAGGTGTCTCATTCCGGTAGGACAGCCGGGGGCCGTCACTGACGATCTACCTAGCCCGCGGGGACCGGGAGAGCGGGAGACTGGTACGTGGTCTGAAGACGTACATAGGGGGCGAAGAGTGTTGCGGATACTCGGGCTGACATCGGATCCGGAGAGTCTTTATCGAGCCATGATCGGGGAACCCCACCTGGATGTGCCGGGGCTCGCCTCGCACCTGGACTGGCCTGTCGAGCGGGTCCGGCAGGCCCTCGACGAGCTGGCCCGGCTCGCCCTCGTCCGCCCCTCCGGCGACTCCCCCGGCGAGCTGCTCGTCGTCAACCCCGAGCTGCGGCTGACCGCGCTGCTCACCCAGGAGGAGGTCCGGCTCGCCGAACGCCAGCAGGCCATCGCCACCAGCCGCCAGGCCGTCACCGAGATCATCGGCAGCTACCACAACGCCGTCCGCAACCAGCGCGGACTGGAGGTGGAGCGCATCACCGGTCTGGAGATGATCCGCGCCCGGCTGGAGGAGCTGTCCCAGGAGTGCGCCGAGGAGCTCAGCGCGTTCATCCCGCTGAGCAGACAGCCGGCCGATTCCCGCCGCGCGGTGCGCCCGCTGGACGAGAGCCTGCTGGGCCGGGGCGTCCACATGCGGAGCATCTACCTCCAGGGTTCGCTGAGCGATCCCGACATGACCACGCACTTCGACTGGCTGAGCGACCTGGGCGGACGGGTGCGCACCGTGGCCACCCTGCCCCTGCGGCTCATCATCTTCGACCGGCGGACCGCCGTGGTGCCCTCCGACCCGGAGAACACCGCCTCCGGCGCCCTGCTGCTGCGCGGAAAGGGCCTGGTCTCCGCCCTGTGCTCGCTGTTCGAGCACGTCTGGGAGGCCGCGACGCCCTACGGCCAGGAGCCGATCACCGACTCCCGCACCGGCCTGTCGAGCCAGGCCCGCGCCATCCTCAGCCTGCTCGCCCAGGGGTACACGGACGACGTGGTGGCCAGGAAGATCGGGGTCTCGGTGCGCACCTCGCGCCGCATCACGGCCGAACTGATGAGCCAGCTCGGCGCCCGCAGCCGCTTCCAGGCCGGCGTCCTCGCCGGGGAACGGGGCTGGCTGAGGGGGGCGACGCCGGAGGGCGGGACTGCGGACTGAGCGGACCGGACCGGCACCGCCGGCCGGACGGCCCACCGCGGCACGGCCCACCGCGGCACGACGGACCGCGGCCGGACGACGGACCGCCGCGAAAACACGGACGCCGCTGACCGCCGTCCGGGCGAAGGAGCCGCGGACCACCGGCCGGGCGAAAGGGCCGCGGACCACCGTACGGGCGCAGGAGCCGCGGACCACCGTGCGGACGGAGAGGCCCCGCACCGCCGCCGGAACGACGCGGGCGCCGCGGCCCCCCGGAAAGACAAAGGTGCGGCGAACCGCCTCCGCGGCGTGCGCCGCGCGGTCCGCCGCGGGGATCGAGGCCGCCCCCAGAGGGGAGCGGGTGTCGCGGCTGTGGCGCCGGGCGCCACGACACCCGCCGCTCACCGGGCCGCGGCCGTGCGGAAGGCGCGCAGGGCCAGCGGTACGACGACCGCGAGCAGCACGCCCAGGGTGAGCACGGAGGCCAGCTCCGGATGCCGTACCGGCAGGCTCGCGCCGGCGGAGGCGGGGGCGTTGCCCCACAGCACCCGGCACGCCTCGGCCACCGAACTGACCGGGTTCCACTCCGCGACCGTCCGCAGCCACCCGGGCAGGCCCCGCAGCGGCATGAAGGAGTTGGAGAGGAACGAGAACAGCACGAGGGCGAGGGCGGTGACGCCGTTGATGGCCTCCATGTTGCGCATGGCGAGGCCGATCAGCACGCCCAGCCAGAGCATCGCGTAGGTGAACCCCAGGAGCAGCGCGAAACCCGCGACCGCCTCCCAGAACCCGCCGTGCACGCGCCAGCCGACCAGCAGGCCGATCCCCGCCACCGCGGTCATCGCGGCGGCCGCGGTGACCAGGTCCGCGACGGTGTACGCGAAGAGCACCGAGGCCCGCGAGATGGGCATCGAGCGGAACCGGTCGGTCAGCCCCGTGCGCAGGTCCGAGGCCACCCCGAGCGCGGTGGCGCCCACACAGGCCAGGCCGACCTGCGCGAACACGCCCGCCATCACGTAGTCGTGGTACTCGCCGCCCTTGACGCTGATCACGCTGGCGAACAGGTAGCCGAGGATGACCACCATCGCGATCGGCGTGAGCGACACCGAGATGATCTTCTCCGGCGTCCGGCGCAGATGCGTCATCTGCCGTCCCGTCAGGGACAGGACCTCACTCATCGCCGCTCTCCTTCGTCTGGGCTCCCGCCCCGGTCAGCTGGAGGAACACCTCGTCGAGCGACGGCCGCCGCACGGCGAAGTCGGTGACCGGCACGCCGGACCGTTCGAGTTCGGCGGCCGCGCGGGCCACTCCCCCGATGCCGTCCACGAGCCGCGCCGCGATCCGCCGGGTCTCCCGGTCGACCACCGGCGCCTCGGACACCGCGCGGCCGAGCGCCGCCGCGGCCGCGTCGAGCGACGCGGAACGCTCCACGGAGATCTCCAGCCGCTCGTCACCCACCTTCCGCTTGAGTTCGTCGGCGGTCCCCTCGGCGATCACCCGGCCGGAGCCGAACACGGTGATGCGGTCGGCGAGGAAGTCCGCCTCCTCCAGGTACTGGGTGGTCAGCAGCACCGTGACACCGCGGGCGATCTGCTCGCGGACCTGCTGCCACAGCGTGATCCGGCTGGCCGGGTCCAGCCCGGTGGTCGGCTCGTCGAGGAAGAGCACCTGCGGCGAGGCGACGAGACAGGCGGCCAGGTCCAGCCGCCGCCGCATTCCCCCGGAGTACGTCTTCGAGGGCCGGCCGGCCGCGTGCTGGAGCCCGAAGCCGTCGAGGAGTTCCTCGGCCCGGGTCCGCGCGCCGCGCCGGCCGAGGCCCATCAGCCTGCCGATCAGGACCAGGTTCTCGCGCCCGGTGAGCAGTTCGTCCACGGCCGCGTACTGCCCGGCCAGGCCGATCCTGCGGCGCACCTCGCGCGGTTGGCGCACCACGTCGTAGCCGGCCACCGTCGCACGGCCGGCGTCCGGCGCGAGCAGGGTGGCCAGGGTGCGCACCGTGGTCGTCTTGCCCGCGCCGTTCGGGCCGAGCAGCCCGAGCACCGTGCCCGGCGGCACGCTCAGGTCGACACCGGCCAGCACCTCGTGATCGCCGAATCTCTTTTTCAGTCCTTCGGCCTGAATGGCGAATTCCATGCCCCTCCCCGCCCTCTTCCGGATCTCTCCGAGTGTGTTTGGATTCCCTTTACGAGGCGTGAAGGTAGCAGGATAAATACCGGCCAGGTGACCGTTATGTCCGGTATGACATGGCAGCACTCTGCAGTCGCAGCTTGCTGCCTCCGCGAGACCTACGAATGCCCGTGAGCGCGCGCCAAGCTTTTCCCGGAACCCCGCACCCCCCATGCCGCAGGAGAGAAGAAGCGAAAATGGCAGCCAAACGGAACCTCGCAGCCGCACTCGGCAGGTGGAGTGCCGAACACCGGAAGACCGCGGTGTTCGGCTGGCTCGTCCTGGTCGTTCTGGTGATGACACTGGGCAGCTCGGCGGGCCAGGTCAACCTCACCGAGGCCGATTACGGAACCGGTGACTCGGGCCGCGCCGAGCGCATCCTCCAGGACGCCGGACTGACCGAACCCGCCGGCGAACTGATCCACGTCCGCAGCGACAAGTTCACCGCCGACAGCCCCCGGTTCACCGAGGCGGTCGCCGACACCGCCGAAGCCCTGGAGGCCACCGGCCTCGTCACCCGCGTCCGCACCCCCGACACCACCGGGCTGGTCTCCGCCGACAAGCACGCCGTGCTCATCACGTACGACGTCAAGGGCGACCCGGACACCGCGGCCGACCGCGTCCAGCCGGTCATCGACGCCGTGGAGAAGACGGACGACGCCCACGCCGACGTGACGCTCGGCCAGTACGGCGCCGCCACCGGCCTGAAGGCCATCAACGACAGCCTCGGCGAGGACTTCGTGCGCGCCGAGTACACCGCGCTGCCGGTCTCGCTGGGCATCCTGCTCGCCGTGTTCGGCGCGCTGGTCGCCGCCCTGCTGCCGATCGCGCTCGCCGTGACGGCCTGCGTCGGCGCGATCGGCCTGCTGGCCCTGACCAGCCACGTGGTGCCGGTCGACGGCATGACCAACTCCATGATGTTCCTGATGGGTCTGGCCGTCGGCGTCGACTACTGCCTCTTCTACCTGCGCCGCCAGCGCGAGGAGCGCGAGGCGGGCCACGACAACGCCACCGCGCTGCGGATCGCCGCGGCCACCTCCGGCCACTCCGTGCTGATCTCCGGCGTCACCGTCTGCGTCGCCATGGCCGGCATGTTCCTGTCCGGGCTGACCGTCTTCGAGGGCTTCGCCATCGCCACCATCGAGGTCGTCGTCATCGCCGTCCTCGGCTCCATGACCGTCCTGCCCGCCCTGATGGCCATGCTCGGCGACCGGATCGGCGCCGGCCGCATCCCGTTCCTGGGCCGCCGCCGGGCCCGCCGCGCCGCGACCGGCGTCCCGCGGCGCGACAGCGTCCTGCTGCGCGGCGTCCTGGCCCGCCCCGCCGTCTTCGCCCTGCTCGCCGCCGCGTTCCTGCTCGCCCTGGCCGCGCCCGCGCTCGGCATGAAGACGGAGAAGCTCGGCACCGACAAGCTGCTGCCCGAGGACAACCCGACCGTGGTCGTCTCCCAGCGGATCGAGAAGGACTTCCCCGGCTCGCCGGCGCCCGCGAGCGTCATCGTGAAGTCCACCGACATCGACTCGGCGGAGATGAAGCGGGCCATCGCCGACTTCCGGGCGAAGGCCCTGGCCTCCGGCCGGACCGGCAAGTCCATCGACGTCACCGTCCACGCGAAGGAGAACATCGCCGAGCTGAGCGTCCCGCTGGCCGGAAACGGCTCCGACGCCACGTCCAAGGCGGCCCTCACCACGCTGCGCGAGGACATCGTCCCGGGCACCGTCGGCAAGGTCGCCGGCACCACCGCCCTGGTCCGCGGCGACCTCGCCTTCTCCGTCGACTACAACGACCAGCTGAAGAAGAGCATCGTCCCGGTCTTCGCCTTCGTCCTCGGCGTGACCTTCCTGCTGATGCTGTTCTCCTTCCGCTCCCCCGTCATCGCCCTGACCTCGATCCTGCTCAACCTGCTCTCGGTGGGCGCCGCGTACGGCGTGATGACGGCCGTCTTCCAGCACGGCTGGGGCGCGTCCTTGGTCGGCACGGAGGGCATCGGCGCCGTCGAGTCCTGGATGCCGCTGTTCGTCTTCGTGGTGCTGTTCGGCCTGTCGATGGACTACCACGTGTTCGTGGTCTCCCGCATCCGCGAGGCCTACGACCGCGGCGCCACCACCCGTGACGCCATCGCGCACGGCATCCGCACCACCGCGGGCGTCGTCACCAGCGCCGGCCTGATCATGGTCGCCGTGTTCGCGGTCTTCGGGACGCTGGAGATGCAGGACTTCAAGCAGCTCGGCGTCGGCCTCGCGGTCGCCGTCCTGCTGGACGCCACCCTGGTCCGGGCGGTCCTGCTGCCCTCGGTGATGCTCCTGCTCGGCAACGCCAACTGGGCGGCCCCGAAGTTCCTGCGCGCGTCCCGCCCGGCCACGTCCGGTACCCCCGCCGCGGCCCCCACGGCCCCGGAACGCGCGGCCGCGGGCCGATGACCCCCACCCATCCGACGGAAGGCACCCCCGTGTTCGAGTTCAGCGTGGTCGGCGGCACCACGGCCCGCGAGGTCATCGCCCGCTCCCGTCCCGAGATCGTGCGCGAGGTGCGCTCCACCTACCTGGCCCACGACGACGGCGACTCGGTCAACCCCGACAGCTACTTCCTGCGCTTCCCCGACAAGCCGGACGCCCGCATCATCGCGCTCCCCGCCTACCTGGGCGGCGAGCACGACGTGGCCGGCATCAAATGGATCGGCTCGTTCCCGCAGAACATCGCCGACGGCATCCCCCGCGCCAGCGCCGCCCTGCTGCTGAACGACTACGCCACCGGCTACCCGTTCGCCCTGCTGGAGGCCTCCCAGATCAGCGCCGCCCGTACGGCCGCCTCCGCGGTCCTGGCCGCCGAGCAGCTGTCCGGCTCCCGCACCGCCGGGCACCTGTCGGTGATCGGCGGCGGCATCATCGCCCGCAACATCCTGGAGTTCTTCGCCGCGCAGGGCTGGCAGTTCGGCGGCGTCACGGTCCACGACAAGATCCCCGAGTACGCCGAGGCCCTCGCCACCCACGCCGACGACCACCTGGGCTACCGCACGTCGACCACCGCGAGCCTCGAAGTCGCCCTGCTCAAGGCCGACATCGTGGTGTTCGCGACGACGGCGGCGGAGCCGTACGTGCTGGACGCGGGCGCGTTCGCCCCCGGCCAGGTCGTGCTGAACATCTCCCTCAGGGACATCGGCCCCGAGCTGATCCACGACGCCCACAACATCGTCGACGACGTCGACCACTGTCTGAAGGCCAACACCTCACCGCACCTCGCGGAACAGAAGTACGGCAACCGCGACTTCGTCACCGGCACCCTCGCCCAGCACATCCGCGGCCAGGTGAGCACCGACACCGACAAGCCGGTCATCTTCTCCCCGTTCGGTCTCGGCGTCCTCGACCTCGCG
Source organism: Streptomyces sp. NPDC031554 (assembly GCF_055580685.1). NCBI lineage: Bacteria > Bacillati > Actinomycetota > Actinomycetes > Kitasatosporales > Streptomycetaceae > Streptomyces > Streptomyces sp. NPDC031554. Next base: position 249,879 of record NZ_JBVIKX010000004.1, read on the forward strand.
GTGGGCCTGCACGTCTACCGGGAGGCCCGGGCCGCCGGCGAGGCCGTCGCCATCGACGGTTTCTTCGGCGAGACGACCCGCTGGCCGACCCGCCCGCCCCAGCACGGCTGACCCCCGCGCACGACTCCCCGCATCCACGGAGCCCCCGCCGACCTCACCGGCGGGGGCTCCGTGCGTCGCACGGCCGTCATCGCCCCGAGGCAACCGTCCGGCCCGTCGGCCGTGTTGACGCGAACCCGTTCGACACCCGCCCCTCCCCCGCCTCACACCTCGGCGGACGGTGAACGGCAAAGCGCTTTCCCACAGGGCCAGTTGGTGACCACGGGAAGGATTTCCGAGATCCGCCTCCCCTTCGGGACACATGCGGCCCGTACGTCCCCACCGAAAGCTACTGCTAGTATCCACGCCGTCACGCTAGGCAACTAGCCTTCATGTGCAAGCGATGGAGAACCGAGGGTTCCATGCGTAAGTTTCAGCAGGTCGTGATCGCAGCAGCGGTGGCCGCCGGCGGCCTGTCCGCCATCGGTGCCGGCACCGCCGTTGCCGACACCCACGACAACGGGCCGCAGGTGAACAACCTTTACCGCCCCTACCAGGAGTGCAGCCCGCAGACGGTGCTGGAGAACAACGTTCCGATCGCCGTGCTCGGCCTGGCGCAGAACCTGGACACCACCTGCGACCAGTACAACCACGCCTTCATCGACTGAGGGCGGCGGCGCCGTCGTCGAGGCGGCCGGCCGGTGGCCGGCCGCCTCGCGCGCCGCGGACCACACCCGCGCAAAGGACACGCATCCCATGTTCAGCAGGAAAAAGATCGCGGCCCTCTCGGCGCTCATCGGCGGCCTCGCCGCGGCGTCCACGGGCGTCACCCCCGCCCACGCCGCGGGAGACCCGTCGAACTGCACCCGGGACCTCCAGGGGAACACCACCTGCGTGCAGCACGTCAAAGGCGAGATCCCCGAGAACGGCACCATCCCCCACCAGGAGAGCTGCCTGCCGACGTCGCGCGTGACGCTGCCCGCCGGCATCGACGGCGGCACGACACGGATCGGCCCCCAAGTGACCTGCTCGCCCGGAGCACCCGAAAGGGCCGACGGGAAGCGGTGACCACCAGACCCGCCCGCCTCGCACTCCACGGCACCCCCACGACTGGGGAGCGGCCGCGCGACATGAGGGCACAGATCCCGGACTGTCACTCACGGTACTCGTAGAATCACCTTGAGTAGTCGATCCAGGCAACATGCCTGGAGAGGAAAGGGTCATATCATGCTTAAGTTTCAGCGCGCCATGGTCGTAGCGGCGGCGATCGCGGGTCTCTCCGCCCTCGGTGCGGGCACCAGCTTCGCCGACGGTGGCGACGGCGCGCCGGTCACCGCGGTCGCCACCTCATCGGCCAACGCCCTGGCCGTCGGAGGTGGCTACTACTTCCAGCCCCAGGCCCAGCCTGAGGTCCAGCCGCAGATCCAGCCTGAGCTCCAGGCCCAGCCGCAGGCCGAGGTCCAGCCGCAGGCCCAGCCCGAGGTCCAGGCCCAGCCCCAGGCCGAGGTCCAGCCGCAGGCCCAGCCCGAGGTCCAGGCCCAGCCCCAGGTCGAAGCCCAGCCGCAGGCCCAGCCCGAGGTCCAGGCCCAGCCCCAGGTCGAAGCCCAGCCCGAAGCCCAGGCCCAGCCGCAGGAGCAGGCTCAGCCCCAGGCCCAGGAGCAGGCCCAGCCCCAGGAGCAGAAGAGCTACGCGCCCGAGCAGGGTCCCGGCCGGCAGCACGGCGGCGAGGGCGAGTAAGACCCACCGCGGTCTCGTCTCTCCCCCCGATGTCATCCCAGCGCATCAGCCTTCTCCGAAAGCGCGCGAACCCGGTGTCCGGGTCATGTACCGGATCGCCCCGTACGCGATGCGCCGAGTGACACCCGCGGTACAGGTAGCCCGGACGCCGAGTTCGCGTCCGGGCTACAGCCGTCCCGCGGCGAACACAGAATCACCCTTTCCGGCCTCCCGGCTCGGGCGGCACCGGTCGACACGACAGGGGCGTCCGAGCCTTCATCACAAAGGAATGCACTCCATGTTCCCCTCACAGAAGACTGCCGCCGTGGCGGCGTTCGTCGGAAGTGTCACCGCTCTCTGCCTCGGCGTCTCACAGGCACACGCCGAAGGAAAAGCAGACGACTGCCGCACCACCGTTCAGAATGACGTCAGCTGCGTCAAGAAGAACGAGACGTACACCGAGAAGGACGGCACCCACGTCATCAGGCAGGAGCAGGACTGCTCGACGACGGACAAGCCGAACGTGGTCTCCCAGCAGGATCAGTTGCTGGGAAATGCGCCCACCAAAGTCGGTCCGGTCGTAGAGTGCTCCAACACGGCCGAACTGCCCAAGGGTTTCAAGAAGCCTCGCGTCAACGCCTGATCACGCAAAGCGAAATGCTGGCCCGGAAGTGATTCCGGGCCAGCATTTCGCTTTGTGCGGCTCGACCGGTCCGGACGAGGACCCGGGCCCGGAAAGCCGCTCGGAGCCCGGACGATCCCCGACTCCCACACCGAAGGGGCGGTCCTGGCGGACCGCCCCGGATTCGTCGCTGTTGGAGTATCAGCGGCCGAACGTGTTGTTGCAGCCCATGCTGGAGCCCAGGGACGTCTGCTGCGCACCCGGGTTGCCCTCGCCGTTCAGCAGGTTGCCGCCCAGCCCGTTGCCGATGCCGACGTTGCCGAGGAGATCGAGGTTCAGGTCGTGCGACTGGCAGGTGCTGCTCTGCTGGACGTTGAAGCTGTCGCCCTGGCCCCAGCCCTGGCCCGCGTGGGCGGCGCCGGCACCCAGGAGTCCGACGCTTGCGAATGCGGCGGCCAGGACGGCGGCCGTGCGGAGCTTGCGCATGTCATCTCCGAAGGAGTGGGATAAAGGCGACCCGCGAGAGATCGCCTTTATACGGTGTGAAGGGTTGAACGGTGCCCTGTGCGAAGGGCCTGGAGGCGTCCGGCCACATGCCGTGCCGCCTCCAGGGCCCCTTTGGCGCACATGAACGGTTCCGGCACATCGCCCGAGGTCCTGTGCCGGGACCGTTCGTCTTCCGGCGTGTTTACCGCCGGAGAGGATTTCAGAAGGCGCTGTTGTTGCAGCCCATGGTGGAGCCGATGTCCGTGGCCTGGGCGCCCGGGTTGCCCTCGCCGTTCAGGGCGTTGCCCAGCAGGCCGTTCAGCACGCCGACGTTGCCGAGCAGGTCGAGGTTCAGGTCGTGCGACTTGCACTGCGAGCTCTGCTTGATGTCGAAGTGGTCACCCGGCTCGCCGCCCTGACCCGCGTGGGCCGTGCCGCCGATGAGGCCGATGCTGCCGAGGGCAGCGACCAGAACCGCAACGTTGCGAAGCTTGCGCATTTCTTCTCCGATGAGATGAGACCGTGCGATCCGTTCCAGATCGCCCTTACGAAGTAGGAGATTAGCGACAGAAGCCGCAAGATGGACAACGACACGCCCTTTTCCTGTGACATGCGGGAAACATTCGGAGGCCGTGTCGCCGGTCCCGCCGAGCCCGGTCGCCCAGGGCCCGCGTCGAGCGCCGAAGGGACTGTCCGCCGGTGCTACCGCTGCACGTTGGTGAACGAGTTCGACTGGCTGTTGGCCTGGGTGCAGTCGACACCCCGGGTCTGAGCCGGGGCGAGCAGGGCGACCGGGACGTTCGCGTCGAGCAGGGTCTGCGGGCTGCACTCCTGGTACGGACGGAACAGGTTGGTCTGCCCCGCCGAAGCCCCCTGTTCCCTCTGCGGCGCCTGGGGGGAGAGCTGCGGGCTGAGCTGGGGATTCAGCTGCGGGCTGACCTGCGGGGCGATCTGAGTGCCGCGTTGCGGTGTCGTCTGCTGCGGCGCCCTCTGCTGCGGAGTCGCCGTGCCGTAGGTCTGCGTGGTCGCCTGGGCGGAGGTCGCCGAGGCCGCCTGGGCCTCGGACTGCGAAACGGGCGGCGGCGCGGTGCCGTTGTGGGTGGCGGGGGTGGCGGCGGAGCTCGGGCCGATGCCGACGCCGGACAGACCGCCGGCTGCTGCGACGACGAGCGCGACCTGGTGAAGCTTGCGCATGAATTCCTCGGCTCTTCAATTGACCTGTGCAGGAACGGGGTGCCGATGAGGCAGCACAGCCTTCGCTGTTCTTGCCGCCCTGTGCGGCCGCGATGAACGCTTCTCATCGCTCCGTGGGGAACGAAATCTCCCTGGGCTCGATACGGGTGCCGGAGAAGTGGTCACTCATTTGATGGAAGGGCGTACGCGCGATGACGCCCGTGTGGCGGACGGCAAATGGGTGACGGGCCGTCGGATGCCGTGACCGCGGCGCCGAAACCTCGTTCCTCGAAGGGGGAGGACAGCGGTCGTGGACCATCCGAGAGGTGGAGCGTCCCACTGTCGGCTCCGCCGCAAAGTCCGCGTGCTCCTCGAACGACCGTTGCCCACGGCGCGGTGCGAGTATCACGCCCACCGCACGCGTGACCGCGCTCAATGCAATGGATTCCATCTCAGGTAATGAAGGACCGAGGGTTTCATGCGGAAGCTTCACAAGGCCGCGCTCGTCGTCGTGGCGGCCGGCGGTCTGACCGGCATCGGCGTCGGCGGCAGTCATGCCAGCCCGTCCGCCGGGCAGCTCAACACCCCTCCGGCATCGGTTCCGGATCGGCCGGCCGTTCCGGCCGCGGCTCCCCAGCAGGCCCCACAGGCCGCTCCGTCAGGACCACAGCAGACCGGCCACGCCTCGGCATCGGCCTCGGCATCGTCGCAGGGGACGGCCCAGGCCCTCAGCGCGCCGAGCCCGCAGCAGGCCGCCCCCGCGCAGCCGGTACAGGCCGCCCCCGCACAGGCCGCGCCCGCGCAGCCGGCGCCGGCAGCCCCGGCGCAGATCGTTCCGCAGGTCATGCCGCAGGTGGCCCCGCAGGTCGTAGTACCCCGGGCGTTCGAGTCGGAGTCCCCGATGCTCGTCGCCCCGCAGATGAACCCCCAGATCAACCCGCAGGTGAACCCGCTCGTCAACCCGACGATCACGCCCACGAGCGCATCGGAGCTGGCTCCGGTCGCCCTCGGACAGATCGCGGCACCCCCCGTCGGGCAGCTGGGACTTCCCCAGCTCGGCTGACGGCCCGCACCCGCACAGTCCCGCCCCACCCTCCTGCAGATCTCTGCACTTCACCAACGGAGTCCTCGATGCGCAAGCTTCACAAGGTAGTTCTCGTCAGCGCCCTCCTCGGCAGTGTCGGTTCCCTGGGCGGCAACACCGCCTTCGCACAGGGCGAACCGGGCCACGACATCGACGTCACGCAGGGCATCGAGTGCCGCTCGCACGACATGAACATCGAGGTGCTCGGCAGTGTCGGCGCCCTCACCGGCCTGGCGGGCAACCTGCTGAACGGCGAAGGCAACCCGGGTGCGCAGCAGAGCCGGCTCGGATCCGACATGGGGTGCAACAGCCGCGCTTTCTGAGCGGGTTCGAACTCGCTCCGTTCATCTCGGCGGCGTGGACGCATACGGCGTCCACGCCGCTTCCCTTTTCCTCGGTTCCTCGGGCTCACCGTGGGCCCGCCCGACGAGTCCGTCGCGCTCTTCCTGTCCTTCGGGCCCGAAGCGGGCCCCGGCAGCGTGCAGGGCCAGGGAATATGCCGGGGAGAGGGACGGGAGCGGGAAGGGTCGCCGCGGTCGTCGACCGACTGGGTGCCGGTCTCCGGGTCGCCGACACCGACCGTGTTGCCGCAGAGGTCCACAAACACCGGAACCCGGACGTCGTCACGGAATCCACGAGGGAACTCCTTCAGCGGTGCCGTCCCAGGACGAGGACGGCCGCGCAGCGCCGGGAAAGACACCGAAGCCAGCCACGAGCGGGGCGAGGGGGCGCGCCTGCGCGGACACACCCGGCCGGAGCGTGCGGCAGAGCCAAAGCGGCTCCCGTGACTGCGGTTTGAGGCTTCGAGCGCCTCCGCCGACACCCGGCACAGGTACGACATGGCCAAAGCCCCGGTCGGGAATCCCGACCGGGGCTTTGAGCTGCGTGGACCTGTGGGGATTTGAACCCCAGACCCCCTCGATGCGAACGAGGTGCGCTACCAGACTGCGCCACAGGCCCTTGCAACGAGTGAAACTCTAGCATCCCCGTCGGGGTGCTCGGAAATCCGCTCCCCGAGCCCCCGACCTCCGCGGACACCGCGTCGTCGTGGCCGCGCCGCCGCTCACTCGTTGGCGGCCCGCGGCCGCTCGCCGTCCTCGTACTGGTCGAACAGCGGCGTGCGGACCCGCTCGCGCGAGCGCCGGGCCGACGCGGCGCGGCGCGCGTCGCTGCGCTCGCCGTCCTCGGGCCGTCCCGCGTCCCCGTCCGGCACGTCCTGCGCGCCGTCCGCGGCGTCCTGGGCGGGCGCCCCGTCGGCCGCCTCGTGCTCGGGCGCGACGGCGCTGGACCGGGCCGAGCTCCAGGTGTCCGGCGCCCCGAGGTCCACGTCGGAGGTGGCCCGCGGTGCGACCGGCGCCGTCACGTACGTCGGCAGCGGTACCGGCACCGGGTCCCAGCTGTCGCCGTGGTCCGGCCGCCGCTGGCGTTCGCGCTGCTGGTCGACCCACTCGGCGTGGTCGGTCTGCTCGACGAGCGCCCTGCGGTCCGCGGCGAGCGCCACCAGGCCCGGGTCGGTCTCGGCCTCGGGGCCCTCGTGCGGCTCCTCTGCGCCGGCGTCGAGGCCGGGGTCGGCGGGGGCGTGCGCGGCCGAGGCGGACGCCCGGCGGCGCGGCTGCCGCTCACGCAGCCGCCGGGCGGCGGCCTCGGCCTGCCTGCGGTCCATCTGGTACGCGAACCGGCGGTGCTCCTGGGACCGCAGGTGGGCGATGTATCCGCTGAGCAGGACGGCGGGCACCCCGGGGGCCCACAGGAACGCCAGCCCGCCGACGGCCGCGACGATCGCGCCGAGGGTGAAGGCGAGGAAGAGGACGACGGTGGTGCGCCTGCGGCGCGCGAGGACCTTCGAGCGCCGGGCGCGTGCGGCGGCCGCCTGCGCCTGCGCGGATCCGGCGGTGGAGACCGCCGGCGCGGAGGGCGCGCGCCGCGTCTCGGGCACGCGCGGGTGCGCCGGCGCGGTGCCGGATTCCTGCGCGGAGCCGGCCGTCTGCTCCCGGGCCGCCCTGGCGGAGTGCTCGCGGGTTTCGCGGGCCGCCTCGGCCGTGGCCTGCTCGCGGGCCGGCGCCGGACCGGCCTGCTCGCCCTCCGGGACCGCCGCCGTGACCTGGGGCCGGGGGGCCGGGGGCATGGCGAAGGCCCGGACGTCCACCGAGTCGGTGGGGACGTCCGGCACGTCGGCGTCGGGCTCCCCCTCCTCGGTGGAGCGCGCCTGCAGGTCCTTGGCGTACCTGCGCTCCATGCCCGCCCGTCCGGACAGAAGCCGGATGGCGGTGCTGAAGCGCTCGGTCGGACGGGCCTCGTTCAGCTCGTCCTGCCTACGGAGCCACATCGGCACCAAGTAGGCGGCCCAGGCCCCGACGATGACTGCGTAGATCAGGCCGCTGCTGCTCACCCCTCACACGGTAGAGGGGTTTGCGTGAGGCCATCCGCCAATTGAGCCGGTGTGTCGCACGATCTGGCTGATATTTCGAGCTTTTTTTGCGATCGATCCGATCAACAGGCCACCGGAGCGGCGAATTCAACGCTCCAGACGGTCACCGGACGGTCATTTTCGAACACTTATTCAATTTCATGGGTTCGCGGGATTCCCGTGGGTGTTCTGCGGGTCACGGGGCGCGCTCCGCGGACGATTGCGCCGCCAGCGGGTCAGCAGGCCCTCGGGCACCTCCTCCGCCGTGAGGGCGAACACGAGGTGGTCGCGCCAGGCCCCGTCGATGTGGAGATAACGCGGCCGCAGCCCCTCCTCACGGAATCCGAGTTTCTCCACGACCCGGCGGCTGGGCCCGTTCTCGGGCCGAATGCAGACCTCGACGCGGTGCAGTCCGACGCTGCGGAAGCAGTGGTCCACGGCCATCGCCACGGCCGTCGGCATCACCCCGCGGCCGGCCACCGACTCGTCCACCCAGTAGCCGACGTGCCCCGAGCACATGGACCCCCAGGTGATCCCGGCGACCGTCAACTGCCCCACCAGCCGGCCCTGGTACTCGATGACGAACGGCAGCATCCGGCCCGCGTTCGCCTCGGAGCGCAGATGGCGGACCATCTGCCGGTAGGTCGGCCGGTGCGTGACCGGCCCGCTCGGCGCGGGCGGCGGGATGGTCGCCTCCCAGGGGCGCAGCCAGTCCCGGTTGCGCCGGTTGACCTCGCGCCAGGCCCGCTGGTCGCGCAGCTTTATCGGCCGCAGGACGATGTCGCCCTCCGCCAGTTCGACGGGCCAGGACGGGCTGTTCAGCTCGCACCCCCGGGGCCGGCGCCGGATCCGGGATGGTCACCGCCGCGGAGTTGCTCCACGGCGTGCGTCAGCAGGGGCTCCAGGACGGCCAGCCCGTCCCTGACCCCGCCGGTGGAACCCGGCAGGTTGACGATCAGCGTGCGCCGCGCCACGCCGGCCAGGCCCCGCGACAGCGCCGCGGTGGGCACCTTGTCGCGGCCGTACGCCCTGATGGCCTCCGCGATGCCCGGCACCTCGTGGTCGATCACCGCGCGGGTCGCCTCGGGGGTGCGGTCGGTGGGCGAGACGCCGGTGCCCCCGGTGGTGACGACCACGTCGTAGCCGGCCGCCACGGCGGCCCGCAGGGCGGCTTCCACCGGGTCCCCGTCGGGCACGACCCGCGGTCCGTCGACGGCGAACCCGAAACCCGTGAGGCCGTCGGCGACCAGCGGGCCGCCCCGGTCCTCGTAGACGCCGGCCGAGGCGCGGTTGGAGGCCGTCACGACCAGGGCGCGGTACGGCGCGGCGCTCACGGCCGGCTCCAGTCGCCCGACTTGCCGCCCGTCTTCTCCTCGACCCGCACGTCCGTGATGACCGCTCCCTTGTCGACCGCCTTCACCATGTCGATCACGGTGAGCGCGGCGACGGAGACCGCGGTGAGGGCCTCCATCTCGACGCCCGTACGGTCCGTGGTCCGCACCGTGGCGGTGATCTCGACGGCGTCGTCCGCGACCGACAGGTCCAGTTTCACACCGGAGACGGCCAGGGGGTGGCACAGGGGGATGAGGTCGGGTGTGCGCTTGGCTCCCATGATGCCCGCGATCCGGGCGGTGGCCAGCGCGTCCCCCTTGGGCACCCCTTCGCCGCGCAGCAGCTCGACCACGCGGGGCGAGACGAGGACGCGCCCGCTGGCCCGCGCCGTCCGCGCCGTCACGTCCTTGCCGGACACGTCGACCATGCGGGCGGCGCCCGCCTCGTCGATGTGCGTCAGTCGGTCCTGCACAGGGGGTCCGGGGGTCTTCCCCCGGGAAGGCACAGTCATGGTGGTGTGGCGCTCCCGGTCCGGGCGTGTTGTGCGCGACACGGTACTCCTCCGCGGGGAGCCGCAGCGGACCAGGACCGGCCCGCGGACCCGCGCCCGCGGGTGTGGGTGCGCTCAGCCGAGCAGGACGACCTCGACCTCGGTCCCCGGCTCGACGGACTCCACGTCCTCGGGGACCACGATGAGCGAGTCGGCGTGCGCGAGGGCCGCGATCAGGTGCGAGCCGGCGCCGCCGACCGGGCGCACGGTGCCCTCGGCGCAGGTCGCGCGCAGGAACTGCCGGCGTCCCTTCGGCGAGGACAGCGCCTTGTCCGCGGCGAGCCTCGCGCGGGTGGTGGGCCGGTGGACGTCCGCGAGTCCCATGAGGGTGCGGATCGCGGGCCGCACGAACAGCTCGAAGGAGACGTACGACGACACCGGGTTGCCGGGCAGGGCCAGCAGCGGGGTGTGGTCGGGGCCGATGGAGCCGAAGCCCTGGGGCTTGCCGGGCTGCATGGCGAGCTTGCGGAAGTCGATGCCGCTGCCGGCCTCGTCCTCGTCCCCGACGTACGACAGGGCCTCCTTGACGACGTCGTACGCCCCGACGCTCACGCCGCCGGTGGTGACCACCAGGTCGGCGCGGACCAGCTGGTCCTCGACGGTGGACCGCAGGGTCTCGGCGTCGTCGGCGACCGCGCCCACCCGGTAGGCGATGGCGCCGGCGTCGCGGGCCGCGGCGGTCAGGGCGAAGCTGTTGGAGTCGTAGATCTGGCCGCTTCGCAGTTCCTCGCCGGGCTGAACGAGTTCGCTGCCCGTGGACAGGACGACCACGCGCGGGCGCGGGCGGACCCGGACGGTGCCGCGGCCGACGGCCGCGAGCAGGGCGATCTGGGGCGGGCCGAGGACGGTGCCGGCCTCCAGGGCGCGGTCACCGGCCTTCACGTCGCTGCCCTCGGCGCGCACGTGCGCGCGTGCCTCGGCGGAGCGGTGCACGCGGACCTGTCCCGAGGCCTGTTCGGGGGCGAGGCTGCGGGCGCGCATCCCGTCGACCGGTCCCTCGCCCAGGCCTCCGTCGGTCCACTCCACCGGGACGACGGCCTCGGCGCCGGGCGGCAGCGGGGCCCCGGTCATGATCCGGGCGGCCTGTCCCGGCCCGACGTGCAGGAGGGCGGCCTGGCCGGCGGCGACGTCCCCGACGACCTCCAGGACGGCCGGGTACTCCTCGCTCGCGCCGGCGACGTCCGCGACCCGTACCGCGTACCCGTCCATCGAGCTGTTGTCGAAGGGCGGCAGCGAGACCTGCACCATGACGTCCTCGACCAGGACGCAGCCCTGGGCATCGGGCAGTTGCAGCTCGATGGGTTCCAGGGGGCGCACGGTGGCGAGGATGTCCTCCAGGTGCTCGTCCACCGACCACAGGCGGTCCTGTCCGGCGGTGCGGGGCGCGGCGGTGCTCAAGGCTGTTGCATCTCCTCGGTGACGTAACTGCGGAGCCAGGAACGGAAGTCCGGTCCCAGATCATCACGTTCGCACGCGAGTCTGACAATGGCCCGCAGATAGTCGCCGCGGTCCCCCGTGTCATAGCGGCGGCCCTTGAAGACGACGCCGTGCACCGGGCCGCCGGCCTTCTCGTCCTGCGCGAGCTGCTGGAGGGCGTCGGTGAGCTGGATCTCGCCGCCGCGCCCCGGCTCGGTCCGGCGCAGTATGTCGAAGACGGCCGGGTCGAGGACGTAGCGTCCGATGATCGCGTAGTTCGACGGGGCGTCCGCCGGCTCCGGCTTCTCCACCAGGCCGGTCACCTTGACGACGTCGCCGTCCGTGGTGTGCTCCACGGCCGCGCAGCCGTAGAGGTGGATCTGCTCGGGGGCGACCTCCATGAGGGCGACGACACTGCCGCCGTGCCGCTCGCGCACCTCGATCATCTGCTGGAGCAGCGGGTCGCGGGGGTCGATCAGGTCGTCGCCCAGCAGGACGGCGAAGGGCTCCCGCCCGACGTGCGGGGCCGCGCAGAGCACCGCGTGTCCGAGTCCCCTGGGGTCTCCCTGTCGCACGTAGTGCATGGTCGCCAGGTCGCTGGACTGCTGGACCTTGGCCAGGCGGGCGGCGTCGCCCTTCTTCTGAAGCGCCGACTCCAGTTCGTAGTTGCGGTCGAAGTGGTCCTCGAGCGGGCGCTTGTTGCGTCCGGTGATCATGAGGACGTCGTCGAGACCGGCGGAGACGGCCTCCTCCACCACGTACTGGATCGCGGGCTTGTCCACGACCGGCAGCATCTCCTTGGGAGTGGCCTTGGTCGCCGGCAGGAACCGGGTGCCGAGGCCGGCTGCGGGAATGACAGCCTTGCTGATGCTGGGGGGCGACTGAGTCATGTCGGGAACCTTATCCGGTGGCTATGCGAGGTATCTGCGACTCCGGCTAATTCATGATCATATGAGCGCATGGGAATCGCGCGGGAGCCACACACGAGCCGGACCGAAGGCGGAGCAGAGTCTCACAAACGTATGTTGCGGCAGGAGTTCCTCGCGGTGAGGAACAGGTTGACGGCGGACGGCCTGCGGGAGGCCGCCACCCTGCTCGCCGCGCACGCCCTGGAACTACCGGAGTTGGCCACCGCGCGGACCGTCGCGGCGTACGTCTCCGTGGGCAGCGAACCGGGCACGCTCGCGCTGCTGGACGCACTGCTCGCGCGGGGCGTGCGCGTCCTGCTCCCCGCGCTGCTGCCCGACAACGACCTCGACTGGGGCGCCTACGGCGGCGAGGGCTCTCTCGGACGGGTGCGGCACGGCGGGAGGATGACCCTCTTCGAACCCACGGGCGAGCGGCTGGGCCCCGGCGCCGTGACGGAAGCCGACGTGGTGCTGCTGCCGGGTCTCGCCGTCGACGCGCGCGGCATGCGTCTCGGCCGCGGCGGCGGGTCCTACGACCGCGTGCTGGCGCGGCTGGAACGCGCGGGCGCCGATCCCTCCCTGGTGGTGCTGTTGTACGACGGCGAGGTCGTCGGGCACATCCGGGAGGAGCCGCACGACCGGCCCGTGCACGCCGTGGTGACGCCGTCGGGCGTACGGCGCTTCACCGGCTGACGGCGGTGAACGGGAAGGGGCCCTCCACGCGTGCGTGGAGGGCCCCTTCCCGTTCACCGTCTCACCGGATCACGGCTTCAGCACCAGGGTGTCGACCGTGCCGTCGTCGACCGCCTTGGACCTGAAGGACCAGTCGAGCAGCTCGCCCTTGGCCCACTTGTCCGTCTGGTCGGTGTAGTGGGCGCTGAAGACGTGCCCGGAGGCGCCGGTGAGGTTGATCCACTTCGACTTGTCGAGGTCGTCGAGGTTGACCACCATCCGCATCGACGGCACCCACACGACGTCGTAGCCGCCCGCCGCGTTCCAGCCGGTCGCGTCGACCGCCGCCTCGCCGCCGCCGAGCTTCCACGGGCCGCGGTTGAGGACGTACTGGAGGAAGCCGGGGCCGCTGGTGCCCAGCGTCTGGTTCTTCAGGAACAGGCGGTGCAGCCGGCCCCAGCTCCAGGAGTCGATGTCCTTGCCGAGCTTGGCCGTCAGCTCCCAGCGGGCGTCGATCATGGCGCGCTCGAACAACGCGTCACGGTCCTTCTCGGCACCGGGGCGGGTGCCCGCCTCGGGCGTCGTCCACCAGTCGCTGTCCGGCTTCTCCATGAGGGTGCGCACGACCTCGAACCAGCGGTCGCCGCCGTCCGGCTGCGCCTGGTTGCCGTCGCGCTGCCCGCACTCGCGGACCTTGTCGTTGTCGTCGACCGGGCCGGTGGTGTCGACCGGGTCGACCCACAGGCACTGGCCCTCGACGCGCAGCTCCTTGGGCAGCTTGTGGCCGAAGGCGAGCTTGAGGATGTTGCGCCACACCGCGTTGAAGTAGGCGGCCGCGGCGGAGTCGGCGTCCTGGGTGCGGTTCCAGCCCTGGAGCAGTTCCTGCGCCTCGCGCACCTCCGCGTCGTCCAGGTTGATCTTCAGCAGTGTCGGCACCAGCATGTTCGCGATCTCGCTGGTGTTGTCCGTCTGCATCTGGCGCATGTCGTCGGTGGAGACCTTGCCGCCGCCCTTGATCTTCTGCTTGATCAGGTCGGTGATGCGCTGGCTGCGGGTGCCGTAGCCCCAGTCCGTGGTGAGCGTGTGGGGGTACTTCTCCGGGTCGACCACGGCCTGGTTGGCGGTGACGATGTAGCCGCGCTCCGGGTCGTACTCGTAGGGCAGCTGGTCGAAGTCGAGGTAGTCGCCCCACTTGTTCTTCGACTCCCAGCCCAGGGTCGGGAGCGCGCCGTCGAGCCCCTTGGCGCGCGTGGGGATCTTTCCGGGCAGCTGGTAGCCGATGTGGTTCTTCGTGTCGGCGTAGACGAGGTTCTGCGAGGGCACGTCGAACTTCTCGGCGGCCTTGCGGAAGTCGTCCCAGTCGGCCGCCTTGTTCATGGCGAACACGGCGTCCATGGTGTTGCCCGGCTCCAGCGCCGTCCACTTCAGGGCGACCGCGTAGCCGTTCCCGCGGTCGGGGGCGTCGTCGTCGACGGTGGCCTTCCTGCCGACCTTGACCAGGTCGTCGTCGCGGTCGGAGAGCAGGGGCATCTTGTCGGCGGTCTGCCGGACGACGATCTTCTTCGCGGTGCCGCCGGCGACCTCGATGGTCTCCTCGCGGGTGAGGAAGGGCTTGACCTTGCCGTCGTAGAGGTAGCCGTCGCCGGACAACTTCTCCAGGTAGAGGTCGGTGACGTCGACGCCGGAGTTGGTCATGCCCCAGGCGATGTCCCCGTTGTGGCCGATGACCACGCCGGGCATGCCCGCGAAGGTGTAGCCGGAGACGTCGTACCGGCACGTGTCGGAGACCTTGCGGCAGTGCAGTCCCATCTGGTACCAGACGGACGGCAGCGAGGCCGACAGGTGCGGGTCGTTGGCCAGCAGCGGCTTGCCGGTGATGGTGTGCTCGCCGGCGACGACCCAGGAGTTGGATCCGATGCCGTTGCCGTTCACGCCGACCGCCGTGGGCAGGTCGTCCAGGACGTCGTAGAGGCCCGCGAGCTGGCTCTCCAGGGCGGAGCCGGAGGTGCCGGACGTACCGGACGAGGTGCCGGAAGAGGTGCCGGAACCGTCGGCGGTGCCGTCCGTGGAGGACCCGTCCGTCGAGGACCCGGCCTCCCCCGAGTCGGCGGAGCCGTCGGAACTGCCGGAGCCGTCGGAGTCGCCGGAGCCGCTCTGCTCGAACGTCTCGGACAGTTCGTCGTACCGGCCCTCCTGGACGATCGGCTTGTTGCGGTCGTACGGGTACTGCGGGTACAGGTCGGCGATCTGCTGCGGGCCGAGACGGCCGGTCAGCAGGGCGCGGTCGATCTCGTCCTGCATGTTGCCGCGCAGGTCCCAGGCCATCGCCTTCAGCCAGGAGACGGAGTCGACCGGGGTCCACTCGGCCGGCTTGTAGTCGTTGGTGAAGCCGAGCGCCGCGTACTCCAGCGAGATCTCCTCGCCGTCCTTGCCCCGGAGGTAGGCGTTGACGCCCTTGGCGTACGCCTGGAGGTACTTCTTGGTGTCGGCCGAGAGCTTCTTGTCGTACTCCTGCTCGGCGATCCGGTCCCAGCCGAGGGTGCGCAGGAACTCGTCGTTGTCGATCTGGCTCTTGCCGAACATCTCCGAGAGGCGGCCGGAGGTCATGTGCCGGCGCACGTCCATCTCGTAGAACCGGTCCTGCGCCTGGACGAATCCCTGCGCCATGAACAGGTCCTCGTCGGAGGACGCGTAGATCTGCGGGATGCCGTAGCCGTCCCGCTTCACGTCCACCGGCCCGGACAGGCCGTCGAGGGTGATCGACCCCTTGGTCTGCGGGAAGGAGGCGCGGACGGTACTGATGGACCAGTAGCCGCCGTACGCGATGCCTCCTATGAGTGCCAGAACCAGGACGAGGACGATAAGTCGGGCTTTGCGCCCCTTCTTCCTGCCGGACTCGGCGGGCTGGTCACCCGTTGTGGCGGTGGTGTTGGGGGGCATCGCTGTCCTTGCTGTCCTAACGCGAGCGGCAGGTCGGGCCATGACTGTGAATGAGCGCTGGAGCAACCATAGGCGCAGGGGTCCGTGCCACTTGACGCGGAGTCGGCAACCAGCGCGTAAGGATGTTCGATCCTCCGACGTCGAGCGTCAAGAAATCGTCAAGAGTTAGGTAAGGTAACGAAGTAATCGGATCCATGGTGCCCGCGCCTCGTGTCCGATGTACGTGTGCGTTCCGCGCGTGAGACGCGCGGACCAGCGAAGGGAACCGCCGCTGACTGTCCACCACCTCAACCAGCTCCTGCTCGTCTGCTCGCTCGTCCTGCTCGTCGCCGTCGCGGCGGTCCGCGTCTCCTCGCGCAGCGGGCTCCCCAGCCTGCTCGTGTACCTCGGCATCGGCGTCCTCATGGGCCAGGACGGCATCGGCGACATCCACTTCGACAACGCCGAGATGACTCAGGTCATCGGTTACGCGGCCCTGGTCGTGATCCTGGCCGAGGGCGGCCTCGGCACGAAGTGGAAGGAGATCAGGCCGGCCCTGCCGTCCTCCTCCGTACTGGCGCTGGCCGGGGTCGCGGTGAGCGTCGGCGTCACCGCCACGGCCGCCCACCTCCTCGTCGGGCTGGAGTGGCGGCAGGCGCTCATCATCGGCGCGGTGGTGTCCTCCACGGACGCGGCGGCGGTCTTCTCCGTGCTGCGCAGGATCCCGCTCCCCGCACGGGTGACGGGCACCCTGGAGGCCGAGTCCGGCTTCAACGACGCCCCGGTCGTCATCCTGGTCGTCGCCTTCTCGACCGCGGGTCCCGTCGAGCACTGGTACGCCCTGGTGGGCGAGATAGCGATGGAGCTGGTCATCGGCGCCGCCATCGGCCTCGCGGTCGGCTGGCTGGGCTCGTGGGGGCTGCGGCACGTGGCCCTGCCCGCCTCCGGCCTCTACCCGATCGCCGTCATGGCGATCGCGGTCACCGCGTACGCGGCGGGCGCCATGGCGCACGGCAGCGGCTTCCTCGGCGTGTACCTGGCGTCCATGGTCATGGGCAACGCGAAACTGCCCCACTGGCCCGCCACCCGCGGCTTCGCCGACGGACTCGGCTGGATCGCCCAGATCGGCATGTTCGTCCTGCTCGGCCTGCTGGTGACCCCGCACGAACTGGGTGACGACGTGGTGCCGGCGCTCGTCATCGGCCTGGTGCTCACCATGGTGGCGCGCCCGCTGAGCGTCGTGCTCTGTCTGACGCCGTTCCGCGTGCCCTGGCAGGAGCAGGCGCTCATGTCCTGGGCCGGGCTGCGCGGCGCGGTCCCCATCATCCTGGCGACGATCCCCATGGTGAGCGGCATCGAGGGCAGTCGCCGGATCTTCAACATCGTCTTCGTCCTGGTCGTCGTCTACACCCTGATCCAGGGGCCGACGCTGCCCTGGCTGGCCCGCAAGCTGCGCCTGGGCGAGGACGCCGAGGCCGCCGACCTCGGCATCGAGTCGGCGCCGCTGGAGCGGCTGCGCGGGCACCTGCTGTCGGTGGCGATCCCCGAGGGCTCCAGGATGCACGGCGTCGAGGTCAACGAGCTGCGGCTGCCCGCCGGAGCGGCCGTCACCCTCGTCGTGCGCGAGGGCACCTCCTTCGTGCCGCTGCCGACGACGGTGCTGCGGCGCGGCGACGAACTCCTGGTCGTCGCCACCGACCCGGTCCGGGACGCGGCCGAGCGACGGCTGCGCGCCGTGGGCCACGGCGGCAAACTGGCCGACTGGCTGGGCACGGACGGCACGGGCACGCGGTGAGGGGCGCCCCGGCGCGGGCGGGTTCCGGTACGGGCGGGTTCCGGTACGGGCGGGTTCCGGTACGGGCGGGTTCCGGTACGGGCGGGTTCCGGTGAGGGTGCGTTCCGGTGAGGGTGCGTCGCGTGTGCGTTAAGCGCAGGTTTCGTACCGTTCACACCCCCTTCATTCGGAGGCGTGCCCGTCCATGGTGCTCACTTTCACAGGTGTCGCGGGCAGCGATCCCTGTACGATGAAGGCGCACCTTGATCGAACCAACTCTGCCTGACGCAGAGCTGGCGCGACCGTATGGCGGCCGGAACACCTCCCGGGTGGGCGCCGGTATCTACCGCAGTGCGCGCAAGAGGACAGCTCTCGGCGCCGCCCGGACGTACGAGGGGCCGCGCTACCAGGCGGCAGAAAGGCACGGGCCGTGGCATCCACGGTCACCTCCGAGCCGTCGAAGGACTCGTCGGCCTCGCCCCGCCCCGGGTACGGGCAGTTGCTGCGCACCCGTGGCGCCTGGACGTTCCTGCTACCCGGCTTCGCCGCACGGCAGCCGTTCGCGATGCTCACCATCTCCATCGTGCTGCTCGTGCAGCACACCACCGGCTCCTACGGCGCGGCGGGCGCCGCCGCGGCCGTCACCGGTGTCTCCATGGCGCTGTGCGCGCCCTTCACCGGCCGTCTCGCCGACCGTCACGGCCAGCGGGCCGTCCTGGTCCCCGGCGTCCTGGTGCACGCCGCCTCGGGACTGACCCTGACGGCGCTGGCGCTGGCCCACGCCCCACTGTGGGCGCTGTTCGCGGCGGCCGTGCCCACCGGCGCCTCGGTCCCGCAGGTCGGCCCGATGGTGCGGGCCCGCTGGGGCGTGCGCCTGAAGGGATCGCCCCTGATGACCACGGCGGCCGCCTTCGAGTCCGTCACGGACGAACTCACCTTCGTGGTCGGCCCGCTCCTGGCGACCGCCCTGTGCACCGCCGTGAACCCGGCCGCCGGACTGGTGACGGAGGCCTCGCTGACCCTGCTCGGCGGTCTGCTGTTCGCCGCGCAGAAGGGCACCCAGCCGCCGGTCGGCGTCGACGGGCACGCGCGCGTGGAGCACGCCTCCGCCCTGCGGGTCCCCGGGGTGCGCGTGCTGATCGTGGCCTTCCTCGGCATCGGTTCGGTCTTCGGCGGCATGCAGGTCTCGCTGGCCGCGTTCACCGAGTCGATCGGCGAGCCCGGCCTGAACGGCGTCCTGTACGGCACCTTCGCCGCCGGCAACATGCTCTCCGGCCTGGTCTGCGGCGCCGTCGCCTGGAAGGCGGCCCCGCGGCACCGTCTGGTCGTCGGGTACGCGGCACTGGCCCTGGCGGCGTCCGGCCTGTGGGCGGCGCACTCCGTGCCGCTGCTGGCCGGCCTCGGCCTCCTGGTCGGCATGTGCATCGCGCCCACGCTGATCACCGGCTACACGCTGGTGGAGGGCCTGGTCCCGGCGGGAGCGCGCACCGAGGCGTTCACCTGGCTCACCGGCGCGGTGGCGCTCGGCCAGGCGGCGGCCGTCACCGTCGCCGGCCAGCTGGAGGACCGCTTCCGGGACGGCGCGGGTTTCCTGGTGCCGCTGGCCGGTACGGTCCTGGCCCTGGGGACCCTGCTGGCGCTGCGTTCGCGGTTGGTGGCGCGCCCGCGGGGACGTACCGTCGCACGTGGCGTCGGTCACCGCTCGCCGGTGACAGTGGACTGATCCCGGGGAATGCGTCAGTATGGACCGTCGTTAGCACTCATTGAGTGAGAGTGCCAGGAGGAAGACAGTGCCGACCTACCAGTACCAGTGCACCGAGTGCGGCGAGGGCCTCGAGGCGGTGCAGAAGTTCACCGACGACGCCCTGACCGAGTGCCCCCACTGCAGTGGCCGCCTCAAGAAGGTGTTCTCCGCCGTAGGCATCGTCTTCAAGGGCTCCGGCTTCTACCGGAACGACAGCCGCGGCTCCTCGTCGAGCAGCTCGCCGGCGTCCTCGACGTCCAAGCCGTCGGCGTCGTCCACGTCGTCTGCGTCCTCGACGTCTTCGACCACGTCGTCGTCCTCGGACTCGAAGTCGTCCGGCTCCGGCACCTCGGCGGGCACCTCCGCCGCGTGAGACCCCTTCCGGGACCCCGCCGTCGTACGACGGCGGGGTCCTCGGTGTCTCCGCGCCACCGGGCGGCCGCCGGGGATCCCGTCGGCCGCCCGGGGAACGGGCCCGTCGTCCGGGGAACGGGCCGGGGTTCCGGGGAGCCGGCCGGACTCCCCGAGGCGGGTCCGGGGCGTCGACGGCGCCCGCTACTGTGCTGTTCATGGCGAACGCAGAGATCGGTGTAATCGGCGGCTCGGGCTTCTACTCGTTCCTGGACGACGTGACCGAGATCCAGGTGGACACCCCCTACGGGCCCCCCAGCGACTCCCTCTTCCTCGGCGACATCGCCGGCCGGCGGGTCGCCTTCCTGCCCCGGCACGGCCGCGGTCACCATCTGCCGCCCCACCGGATCAACTACCGGGCCAACCTGTGGGCGCTGCGCTCGGTCGGCGTCCGCCAGGTCCTCGGCCCGTGCGCGGTGGGCGGCCTGCGCGCCGAGTACGGCCCCGGGACGCTGCTGGTGCCGGACCAGCTGGTCGACCGGACGAAGTCGAGGCCGGGCACGTACTTCGACGGACTGCCGCTGCCCGACGGCTCGGTTCCTCACGTGGTGCACGTGTCCCTGGCCGACCCCTACTGCCCCACCGGCCGCTCGGCCGCGCTGAAGGCGGCACGCGGACGGGAGTGGGAGCCGGTGGATGGCGGAACGCTCGTCGTGATCGAGGGTCCCCGCTTCTCCACCCGCGCGGAATCGCTGTGGCACCAGGCTCAGGGCTGGTCGGTGGTGGGCATGACGGGCCACCCCGAGGCGGCTCTCGCCCGTGAACTGGAACTCTGCTACACGTCGCTGACGCTGGTCACGGACCTGGACGCGGGAGCCGAGACGGGTGAGGGCGTCTCCCACGAGGAGGTGCTGCAGGTGTTCGCGGCCAACGTGGACCGGCTGCGGGGCGTCCTGTTCGACGCGGTGGCCGCGCTGCCCGCCGCCGAGGAGCGGAACTGTCTGTGCGTGAACGCGCTGGGCGGGCTGAATCCGGGGTTCGAGCTGCCGTAGCGGGCGGGCGTGCACCCGGGTACGGGGGAATCCGGGCGGGGGCTGGGCGCCGGGGAGGCCGGGCGCCCGGGTGGAACCCGTCGTTCGGGTGAGGGAGTTGTCCACAGTCGGCCGGTGATCCACCGGCCCGGGCGAGCGGCGACGGCAGGGGTCATCGTGGACGGGCAGGCTCGTCCGTCGTCGCCGGTGGTGATTCCGTTGTCCTTGTCCTTTCGTGCGCCTTCTCCTTCTTCTCCTTCTTCTCCCTCTCGTTCTCCTTCTTCTCCTCCGGTCCCCCCGTCGCTGTCCGTCCCCCCGTCGCTGTCCGCGCCTCCGCCTCCGCCCGTCCCTCCCTCGTGCGAGGTACCGCAGTTCGCTCCGGTGCGGATGGGGGGCGGACTGCACCGGCTGCGCCTGCTGGTGCGGACCCGGAGGCGGGCTCTCGCGGTCGGCCTCGCCGTCACGGCCGCCGCGCTCGTGGCGGCGGGCCCGCGCGACGGCGACACGGCTCGCGAACACCCGGGCGGGAGCTCCCCCGCGGGCGGAAGCTCTCCCGCCCGCGTGCAGTCGCCGGCGCGCACCCCTTCCGAGGACCGTCGCACCGGCGGAAGGGTGAGGACACCGGTGCGGATCGCCGACGCGGCGACCGTCCGGCTGCTGCGGCCCGGCGACCGGGTGGACGTCATCGCCGTCGGCCCCGCCGAACGGCCCGCCGGGCGGAACGGCGAGGCCCGGGTGGTCGCGCGCGGTGCGCTCGTGGCGAGGGTGCCGCAGCCGTCGGCCGGCTCGGACGGCGCCGGTGACGGTGAGGGGGCCGACGTCTGGGGCGTCGGGGGAAGCGGTGGCGAGGGCGCGCTGGTCGTGCTGTCCGTGCCCCGGTCCACCGCGGCGCGCCTCGCGGGCGCGAGTGCCACGGCCCGGCTGGCGGTGACCCTGTGGTGACCCTCCGCGCGTGCCCGCTCGGGGCTTCAGCGTCGAGCCCTTCGTGCGGACCACCGGGTTGGACACGCCCTCATCGGGATGACGTAGGTTGCGAAGCTGCTTGTTTCACAACCTGTACATGTGAGGAGCGTCACCCGGGTGAGCGAAAAAGTGAGCGTCCTGCAGGGCTTCAAAGCCTTCCTGATGCGCGGGAACGTCATCGATCTGGCCGTCGCGGTGGTGATCGGCGCGGCCTTCACGAACATCGTCAACTCGGTGGTGAAGGGCGTCATCAACCCGCTGGTCGGGGCCGTCGGGACCAAGAACCTGGACAGCTACAACTCCTGCCTCAAGGGCCCCTGCACCGGTACCGGCGACACCGCGACGGGTGTCCGCATCCTCTGGGGTTCCGTGCTCGGCGCGACGCTGACCTTCGTGATCACGGCGGCCGTCGTCTACTTCCTGATGGTCCTGCCGATGTCGAAGTACCTGGCGAGGATGGAGGCCCGCCGGAAGGCCAAGGAGAGCACGCACGAGATCATCGAGGTCACCGAGCTGGAGGTGCTCAAGGAGATCCGCGACGCCCTGGTCGCCCAGCGCGGCGCCGGGCCCGGCGCGGGAGAGCGGCAGCCGTAGTCGTTCCGTGCGGGGAGCCGCGGGCGGCGACGCCGCGGGACCCGCCGGGTTCAGATGTGGTGGGGTGGCTTCTCGTCGAGGAAGCGCTTGAGATCGGCCGCGCTGTCCGAGCCGGCTCCGGGCCGTTCGCCCCACCCGTGGTCCGTGTCGTCCGAGGACTGCCGGTCCAGCGGGTCGTCGAAGACCAGCGCGGCCTTGGACTCGCGCGGCTCGGGGGCGGCGGGGGTGCTCATGCCTCCAGGGTACGGCCCACGGCACGGACCCGGACGAGAGCCGGGACGTGGTCCGGGCCACGGACCGGGACGCGGTCCGGGACGCGGTCCGGGACGCGGTCCGGAACACGGGCTGGGACACGGCCCGGGACACGTCTTGGGCCGCGCCCTGATCCCCACGCCTCACCCCCCCCACCTCCCGGCCCCGGCCCCGGCCCCGGCCCCGGGGAACCGTTCCGGTCTGTGTCTCAGCCTCGGCCTCCGCGGTCGGCGCCTGCTCGGACGCGACGGTCGGGACGCGACGGCGGGGTGCACCTGTCGGGACGCACCGGCCTGGACGCACCGGCCTGGACGCGGTGGCGCGGGCAGACGGCGCGCGAGACTGGGCCGTATGACAGTTGACGCTCTGACAGCCGGCGGGCTGACCGATGTCGCGGGGATGCGCGTGGGGCATGCCGGTCGTACCGGTGGCGGTTGGCTGACCGGGACCACGGTCGTCCTCGCGCCGGAGGGCGGGGCCGTGGCCGCCGTGGATGTGCGTGGCGGCGGTCCCGGCACCAAGGAGACCGACGCCCTGGATCCGCGCAACGTGGTGCAGCGTGTGGACGCGGTCGTGCTGACCGGTGGCAGCGCCTACGGGCTCGACGCGGCCTCCGGGGTGATGGCCTGGCTGGAGGAGCGGGGCCGCGGGGTGCCGGTCGGCACGGATCCCGCGCACGTCGTGCCGGTGGTGCCCGCCGCGTGCGTCTTCGACCTGGGGCGCGGTGGCGACTTCGGTGCCCGGCCGGACGCCGCGCTGGGCCGGGCCGCGGTGGAGGCCGCCGCGGCGAGCGCGCCCGGCACCCGGGTACCGGAGGGCTGTGTGGGCGCCGGGACGGGCGCCGCGGTCGGGCCGATGAAGGGCGGGGTCGGCACCGCCGCCGTCGTGCTCGACTCGGGTGTCACGGTGGCCGCGCTGGTGGTCGCCAACGCGGCGGGCTCGGTCATGGACCCGGAGACGGGCGTGCTGTACGGGGAGTTGTTCCAGGGGCGCGTGCGGTACCCGCGGGCGCGGGTGCACGAGGCCGCCCGCCGGCGTCTGGCGGAGAGCGCCGCCGCGAGCGCGCCGCCGCCGCTGAACACGACCCTGGCGGTGGTCGCGACCGACGCGGACCTCACGAAGGCACAGGCGCAGAAGCTGGCGGGCACGGCGCACGACGGCATCGCCCGGGCCGTCCGGCCGGTCCATCTGCTGCACGACGGGGACACGGTCTTCGCGCTGGCGACCGGCGCACGGCCGCTGGGCACCGGCCCGGCCGGCAGCGCGCGTCCCCTCGCCCTGAACGACGTCCTCGCGGCGGGCGCGGACACGGTGACGCGGGCGATCGTGCGGGCCGTGCGCGCCGCGGAGCCGGTGACGGGGGCCGGCGGGACGTGGCCGTCGTACGGGGAGCTGTACGGGGAACGGTAGGAACGGCGGGAGGGGCCGGCGGGTCGTCACGACGCGTGGGTCATTGTCCCGGTTCTGTCACGCGACGGGCTCAGGGGCGGACGGCGGGAACCCCGTCGGCCGTGGTGCTCCTCTTCCCCGGCGTACTGCAGCGGACCCCGTACATCACACGAAGTTGGAGCAGCCCGTGACAACGCCGGACAACACAGCGCGGCGCACACTGGTGGCCTGTGCCGCCCTGGTGGTCGGCGCCCTCACCCTGACCGCCTGCGGCGGCAGCGCCAACGCCGAGGACGAGAACGGCAAGGGCGGCAAGAATTCCTCCGGGACGCGCACCGCGAAGATCACCATCTCGGCCGAGGACGGTTCGACGGGGGCGTCGATCAACAGCACCGGCGTGAAGGTGAGCGACGGCCGGCTGACCGCCGTGAAGATGACGGTGGCCGGGACACAGCAGGTCGTGACCGGTTCGCTGTCGTCGGACGGCGGCAGCTGGAAGCCGAAGGAGCAGCTGGAACGCGGCACGAAGTACGAGATAGCGGCGACCGCGAAGGACGCGAAGGGCCGAACGGTGGCGGCCGACTCGGTGTTCACGACGGTGTCCGCGGCCGACAGCTTCATCGGGACGTACACGCCGGACAACGGCACGACGGTGGGCGTCGGGATGCCGGTGTCCTTCACCTTCGACAAGGCCATCGACGACAAGAAGGCCGTGCAGTCGCACATCACGGTCTCGTCGAGCAGCGGGCAGAAGGTGGTCGGGCACTGGTTCGGGTCGCAGCGGCTCGACTTCCGGCCGGAGGAGTACTGGAAGACCGGTTCCAAGGTCACGATGAAGATCGACCTGGACGGTGTGCAGGGCGCCGCCGGCGTCCACGGCGTGCAGAAGAAGACGGTCACCTTCACCATCGGGCGCTCGCAGGTCTCCACGGTCGACGTCGGCGCCCAGACCATGTCGGTGGTGCGGGACGGGACGACGCTGAGGACGGTCCCGATCTCCTCGGGCAGCGCGCAGCACACGACGTACAACGGCCAGATGGTGATCACGGAGAAGTTCACGCAGACCCGCATGAACAGCCGGACGGTCGGCCTGGGCGGCGAGTACGACATCGCGGACGTGCCGCACGCGATGCGCCTGACGCAGTCCGGAACCTTCGTCCACGGCAACTACTGGTACAACAAGGGCAATCCGCCCTTCGGCCGGGAAGGCACCAGCCACGGCTGCATCGGGCTCGCGGACGTGCGGGGCGCGCAGGGCGACACCCCCGCCAAGTGGTTCTACGACAACTCCCTCGTCGGCGACGTGGTGGTCGTCAAGAACTCCCCCGACAAGACGGTCGCCCCGGACAACGGCCTCAACGGGTGGAACATGGCGTGGAGCGAGTGGATCGCGGGAAGCGCGGGAGGCACGGCCTGACGGTCCGGGAGCCCTCTCCGTTGCGGCGGAAGGGGCTCCCGACCGGCGGTTCCTGACGGATCATCGGGCCGCGCGGGAACTTCTCGCGCGGCTTCCGCGTTCTCCCGGCGTACGTTTTCTCGGTTCCCGGACATGATGTCCGACCGAGGGGCTACGGTATGCACCCACAAGGTGACATGCAGCGACGCCGGGAGAAACCTTGAGCGTTCCGTACGAGACGGCAGCGCACGAAGCAGCCGAGTCGCCCGAGACTCCGGAGGAGCACCTCGCGCGGCTTCTCGGCCGCGCCCTGAACTCGTTCGAACTGCCCGACGAGTGCGTCAGACGCCTGGACTTCGCCCTGGCGCACGACAGCTCGCTGCACTCCGCGCACCACAGTGCGGGTCTGCACCGGGAGACGTACCGGCACACCTGGCTGCTGTCTGACGGCTCCGCGCTCACCCTGTGGGAGCTGGTCCACAACCCCGCCCCCGGCAGCGAGCCGCAGCACGAGGTGTACGTCGACGAGGAGGAGCTGCGGGCCGCCACGACGCGGCTGCCGCTCCCCGCGGACGCGCCGGACTTCGAACTGCCGGTGCTGGTCCAGCTGGCGCCGGTCCCCGCACCCCGGCACGTGTACGTGCCGGACGACTCGGCCGATCACGCGCGCCGGCTGCTGCGCCGCGCGGAGAACGCGGACCGGCCGGGTCCCGACACCGCCGCGCTGCTGCGGTCGGCCTTCGCGCACCAGATCACCCAGGCGTTCGGCCGGCCCTGCCGGGCGGGGCGCATCGGTCTGGGTTTCACGCTGTACGAGCACGCGTTCCTGCTCCGTGACGGCCGGGAGATCTCCCTGTGGGAGGCCGAGCACACGGCCACACCCGACGGACGGCACATGTGCGAGGTGTACCTCACGGAGGACGCGGCCCGCGAGGCGATGGAGCGGCGGGCGGCACAGGTCTCCTGAGCCGGACCGGACCGTGCGGCCCGCGGCGCTCCGTCCGAGGCACCGGGCCTCTTCCTCAGCGGTCGCCGCCGAGCCGGCGCACCAGGCCCTCGAAGGCGGCCCGTTCCGCCGGGGTCAGCTCGACGGCCTCCCGGCCCGGCCCGGCCTGCTCCTGGGGCGGGACCGCGGGCAGGGGCCGCCGGTCCGACGGGCGCGGCGGCCGGGCGGGGCGGCCCGGACGGCGTACGCCCGTGTGCGGGTGCGTCGCGGCGGAACCGGGGCGTGTCACGTCCGGACCGGGGCGCATACCGTCGGGGCCGGAGCGCTTCGTGCCCAGGGCCGGGCGCCGCGTGCGCCGTGCGCCGGCGCGGAGGCCCCAGGCGCCCGCGCCCGGACGGCCGCGGCGCAGCAGGACGGTCACCGCGACCAGCCAGGCGACTCCCGCCACGGCGAGGGCGACGGCCGCCGCGCCCGTCGGATGCGGAATCGAGAGGTACTCAGGCATACCGACCAGTAGACACCGCACATGTCACGGTCCGGGACTTTCGTCCCGGACCGTGACGTATCTCGCAGGTGGGCGCGGGTCACCCGAGGGCCCCGTGCGGTGCGGAGGTCAGGCCGCCACCGGCTGCTTCCGCTCCGCCGCAGCGGCGGCCGCGCCGTTCTCCGTGCCGGGGGCGGCGGCTCCGGTGACCGGCTTGCGCAGGCCCTTGAGGACGACGACCAGGGCCGCCGTGACGCACACGCCGGCCGCGACGGCGACCAGGTAGAGGAACGGGTTGCCGATCAGCGGGACCACGAAGACGCCGCCGTGCGGGGCGCGCAGGGTCGCGCCGAACGCCATCGACAGGGCACCGGTGATCGCGCCGCCCACCATCGCGGAGGGGATCACGCGCAGCGGGTCGGCCGCGGCGAACGGGATCGCGCCCTCGGAGATGAAGGAGGCGCCCAGCACCCAGGCGGCCTTGCCGTTCTCGCGCTCGGTCCGCGTGAACAGCTTGCCGCGGACCGTCGTGGCCAGGGCCATCGCCAGCGGCGGGACCATGCCGGCCGCCATGACCGCGGCCATGACCTTCATCGCGGAGTCGCTCGGGTCGGCGACGGCGATGCCGGCGGTGGCGAAGGCGTAGGCGACCTTGTTGACGGGGCCGCCGAGGTCGAAGCACATCATCAGGCCGAGCAGGGCGCCGAGGAGGACGGCGTTGGTGCCGGTGAGGCCGTTCAGCCAGTCGGTCATGCCCTTCTGCGCCTCGGCGATGGGCTTGCCGATGACCACGAACATCAGGAACCCGACGACCGCCGAGGAGATCAGCGGGATCACCACCACCGGCATGATGCCGCGCAGCGCCGCCGGGATGCGGACCCTCTGGATCGCCATCACCACGCCACCGGCGATGAGACCGGCCGTCAGACCGCCGAGGAAGCCCGCGTTGACGGTCAGCGAGATCGCGCCGCCGACGAAGCCCGGCACCAGACCGGGCCGGTCCGCCATGCCGTAGGCGATGTAACCGGCGAGGACCGGTACGAGGAAGCCGAAGGCGACGCCGCCGATCTGGAAGAGCAGGGCGCCCCAGCTGTCCGCCTGGGTCCAGACGAAGTGGTCCATGACCGACGGCGCCTTGTTGATCTCGTAGCCGCCGATCGCGAAGCCGAGGGCGATCAGGAGACCGCCCGCGGCGACGAACGGGACCATGTAGCTCACACCGGACATGAGCCACTTGCGGAGCTTGGTGCCGTAGCCCTCGGAGGAGTCGCCGGCGCGTTCGACCGGCGTGCCGGGGGCGGAGCCGGAGGTGACCTCACCGCGTTCCGCCTTGCCGCGCACCTCGGTGATCAGCTCGGCGGGCCGGTTGATGCCCGCCTTCACGCCGACGTCCACGGTCGGCTTGCCCGCGAAGCGGTCCTTGTCGCGCACGGGGACGTCGTGGGCGAAGATCACGCCGTCCGCGGCGGCGATGACGGCCGGGTCGAGGCGGGTGAAACCGGCCGATCCCTGCGTCTCGACGACCAGCTCGACGCCCGCCGCGCGTCCGGCGTTCTCCAGGGACTCGGCCGCCATGTAGGTGTGGGCGATGCCGGTCGGGCAGGAGGTGACCGCGACGACGCGGAAGGGGGCGGCGGCCGGGACGACGCCCCGGGCGGGGGCGGCGGATGCCGGTACGGGCGGGGCGGGGGCGGCCGGGGTGCCGGTGGGTGCCGTCGCGTCAGCCGTGGGGTCGGCCTTCGCGCCGGCCTTTGTGTCGGCCGTCGCGTCGGCTGTGGTGTCAGCCGTCGTGGCGTCGGCGGAGGCCGCCACCGACGCCACGACGGTGCTCTCGGGGGCGCTCGCGCCCTTCGCGGGTGCCGGGGCCGGCTCCTCCCCGCGGATGAGTGCCGCCGCGGCCGCCGCGTCCCGCACCGACCGCAGCGCGGAGGTGAAGTCGGCGTTCATCAGCTGTCGGGCCAGGGACGACAGGATCGTCAGGTGGGCGTCGTCGGCTCCCGCGGGGGCGGCGATCAGGAAGATCAGGTCGGCCGGGCCGTCCGGGGCGCCGAAGTCGATGCCGTCGGTGCTGCGCCCGAAGGCGAGCGTGGGCTCGGTGACGTGGGCGCTGCGGCAGTGCGGGATGCCGATGCCGCCGTCGAGGCCGGTGGGCATCTGGGCCTCACGGGCGGCCACGTCGGCGAGGAAGCCCTCCAGGTCGGTCACCCGGCCCTGGGCCACCATGCGCTCGGCGAGGGACCGCGCCGCTGCTTCCTTGGTCTCGGCGGACAGGTCGAGGTCGACCAGTTCCGCGGTGATCATCTCGCTCATCGCGGGCTCCTTCGCTCGCGTATCGCCCGGGGGGTGTGCTGGGCGCAAAGGGGGACGGGGATGCGGTGGGGGGAGGTGGGGCGTGCGGAGACGGGGCCGGGGAAGCCCCGCCTCCGCGGGGCGGCAGGCCGGTCAGGGGCCTGCGCGCCCGGGCGGACGGGGCGGCTCAGGACGCCCCGCCGACCGTGCCGGGCGGCGGGTGGGAGGGAAACCCACCGCGTACCGGCCTCTGTCCGGGCCGGCTCCGGGGCCTCTGTCCGGGCCGGTTCCGGAGCTTTTGTGCGGGCCGGGGCGGGCACCGGTCCGGACGCCGGGAAGGGGGTCATGACACGGGCTCCCTCAGCTCGCGGTCCACCGGCACGTCCGAGGTGACCGTCACCGCCGCCGGGTCCAGGTCGGCCGGGGCCGGCATCACGCTGCCGGGCAGCTGGACGGCGGCCGCGCCGTGCGCGACGGCGGAGGCGAGCGCCCGCGGGCCGCTGCCGCCGGCGACGAGGAAACCGGCGAGGGAGGAGTCCCCCGCCCCCACGTTGCTGCGGACGGCGTCGACGCGCGCGGTGGCGAACCAGGTGCCCGCGTCCTCCACGAGCAGTTGCCCGTCGGCGCCGAGGCTGGCGAGCACGGCGCGCGCACCCATCCCGCGCAGTTCCTCCGCCGCCTTCACCGCGTCGCCCACGGTCGCCAGGGGGCGTCCGACGGCTTCGGCGAGCTCCTCGGCGTTCGGCTTCACCACGTCGGGCCGCTCGCGCAGCGCCTCCAGCAGCGCGCGCCCCGACGTGTCCAGCGCGATCCGCGCGCCCCCGGCGTGCGCCCGCGCGACCACCTCGGCGTACCAGGAGGGCGCGAGTCCGCGGGGCAGGCTGCCGCAGCAGGCGATCCAGTCGGCGTCGCGGGACTGTCCGCGCACGGTCTCCAGCAGGAGTTCCTGCTCCGCCGGGGAGAGTTCGGGACCCGGCGCGTTGATCTTCGTCAGTACGCCGTCGGACTCCGCGAGCGCGATGTTCGAGCGGGTGGCCCCGGTGACCGGGACCGGCGCGACCTCGATGCCCTGCGCGTCGAGCAGCTCGGCCACGAGCGCGCCCGGCGCACCGCCCAGGGGCAGTACGGCGACCGTGCGCCGGCCGGCGGCGGCGACGGCGCGGGAGACGTTCACGCCCTTGCCGCCGGGGTCCATGCGCTCACCGGTGGCGCGGATGACCTCGCCGCGGTCGAGGGAGGGGACCTCGTAGGTGCGGTCCAGGGACGGGTTCGGGGTGACGGTGAGGATCATGCGCGTACCACTTCCGTGCCGCCGTGCTCGATGGCGGCCGCGTCGTCGGGGTCCAGCCCGCTGTCGGTGATCAGCAGGTCCACGTCGCCCAGGCCGCCGAAGCGGGCGAAGTGTTCCTGCCCGTGCTTGGAGGAGTCGGCGAGCAGCACGACCCGGCGGGCCGCGGCCATCGCCGCCCGCTTCACCGCCGCCTCGGCGAGGTCGGGGGTGGTCAGGCCGTGCTCGGCGGAGAACCCGTTGGCGGCGACGAACAGGACGTCGGCGCGGATCTCGCCGTACGCGCGCAGCGCCCAGGCGTCCACGGCGGCGCGCGTACGGTGCCGTACGCGCCCCCCGATCAGATGGAGCTGCATGCCGGGGTGGTCGGCGAGGCGGGCCGCGATCGGCAGGGAGTGCGTGACCACCGTGAGGGAGGCCTCCAGCGGGAGGGCGGCGGCCAGGCGGGCGACCGTCGTGCCGGCGTCGAGGATCATCGTGCCCTCGGCCGGGAGTTCGGTCAGGGCGGCCTTGGCGATGCGGTCCTTCTCGTCGGCGGAGGTGGACTCGCGTTCGGCGAGGTCCGGCTCGAAGTCGAGGCGTCCGACCGGTATGGCGCCGCCGTGCACGCGGCGGACGAGGCCGGCGCGGTCGAGGGCCTTCAGGTCGCGGCGGACGGTCTCCGCCGTGACCTGGAACTCCTCGGCCAGCGACAGGACGTCCACCCGGCCGCCGTCACGGGCGAGCCGCAGGATCTCCTGCTGCCGCTCCGGTGCGTACATGTCCGTTCGCCTCCGACCGTTCCCGGATCCATGTCCGAATCTGTGGTTTCGCCTGGAGGCTACGCCCGGATTTCCGGAAAGTAAACAGGTTCGGATGCCATTCGGGCATGAACGGACTTCCGTCCGTCGTCCGATCACTCCCCGGCCGACCGCACCCGCGTGCGTCCGGACACGGGCGTGTACGCACCCGCGTGCGTCCCGACACGGGCGAAGGGCCCGGCACACCCCTTCGCGGGTGCCGGGCCCTTCGCGGCCGGTGTTCGGTCCTCCCGGGGCCGGCCGGGTCCTCCCGGGGCCGGTCCGGCGCCCTCTCGGCCGGTCCCGGCCCTCACCCTCCCTCAGGACACGAGTTCCGGCTCCTTCCCGGTCGCCGGCAGCTCCGTCTCTCCCGCGCCCTCCACATGCTGGGCGGGCCGCTTCGGCAGGGCGAACATCAGCAGGAAGATCACGCCCATCACGGCGGCCACCCAGCCCAGCGCGTACCGGAAGGCGGCCACGAACTCCGGGCCGGCCTCGGCGGGGCTCAACCGGTCGCCGATCCGGCCGAAGAAGACGACGGACACCAGGCCGAGGCCGAGCGCGTTGCCCATCTGCTGCACGGTGTTGATCAGGCCGGACGCCGACCCGGCGTGCTCGCGGGGCACCTCCGACAGCACCGCGTCGGTCAGCGGGGCGACGATCAGCCCCATGCCGACGCCCATCACCGTGAGCGGGACGATCATCTGCCACGGGGAGATGCCGAGGCCGTGGCGGCCGGACTCCCACAGGTAGAGCAGTACGCCCGCGCCCATGGTCAGCGCGCCCGCCTGGAGCACCTTGCGGCCGAAGCGCGGAACCAGCTTCTGCACGGACAGACCGGCGGCCGTCGACACCGCGAGGGAGAACGGGATGCCCGTCAGGCCGGCGCGCAGCTCGCTCCAGCCGAGGCCGATCTGGAGGTACAGCGTCCAGACCAGGAAGAAGATGCCGAGGCCGACGCCGAAGACCGTCTGCACGGCGATGCCCGCGGCGAAGCTCTTGACCCGGAAGAGGGACAGCTCGATCAGCGGCGAGCCGTCCCGCGCGCCCTTGCGCCGCTCGTACGCCACCAGCGCGCCGAAGACGACGAACGCGCCGGCCATCGACAGGTGGCCCCACAGCGGCCAGCCCAGCTCGCGGCCGCGGGTCAGCGGGTAGAGCAGCATCAGCAGACCGAGCGTCACCAGCGCGACGCCGACCAGGTCGAGCCTGAGCGCCTTCGGCGCCCGCGACTCGGTGATGAAGCGGGCGCCCAGGAGCAGGGCCGCGACGCCGACCGGCAGGTTGATGAGGAAGATCGGGCGCCACTCCAGCCCGAACAGGTTCCACTCCGTCAGCAGCGCGCCCAGCAGCGGTCCGGAGACCGCGCCCAGGCCCACGATCGCGCCGAAGAGCCCGAAGACCTTGCCGCGTTCGTGCGCCGGGAAGGTGGCGTGCACGATCGACAGCACCTGCGGGACCATCAGCGCCGCCATGCCGCCCTGGAGGAGCCGGGAGGCGACGAGCATCTCGGGGTTCGCGGCGAAGCCGCAGAGCGCGGAGGCGAGGGTGAAGCCGCCGACGCCGAGGAGGAACACCCGCTTGCGGCCGTGGATGTCGCCCAGGCGGCCACCGGTGACGAGGCCGGCGGCGAAGGCGAGCGCGTAACCGGCGGTGATCCACTGGACCTGGCTGTCGGAGGCGCCCGCGTCGCGCTGCATGGACGGGATGGCGATGTTGACGATCGTGACGTCGACGAGGTCCATGAAGGCCGCGGTCATCACGATCGCCAGAGCGAACCACCGGCGGCGGTCGGCCGCGTCCCCGGCCGCCGGGATGTCGGCCCCTGTGGGGTGCCCGGCCGGGCCGGAACCGGCGGAGAACTCGGTCTCGTTGGAGGTCATGCGAGAACAGTAGGAGGGATGTAGGCCAGAACATGTCCTACTGGTGCGGCATCCTCGGCGCATGACGACGGACACTCCGGCTCGGCTGCTGCAACTCCTCTCCCTGCTCCAGACGCCCCGCGAATGGCCCGGCGGCGAACTCGCCGACCGGCTCCGGGTCTCCCGCCGCACGGTCCGGCGGGACATCGACCGGCTGCGGGAACTGGGTTACCCCGTCCAGGCGACCAAGGGCTCCGACGGCGGATACCGGCTGGCCGCGGGCAAGGCGATGCCCCCGCTCGTCCTCGACGACGAGGAGGCGGTGGCCATCGCGGTCGGCCTGCGCGCGGGTGCCGGGCACGCGCTGGAGGGCGTGGACGAGGCGTCCGTACGGGCCCTGGCGAAACTGGAGCAGGTGCTGCCGGCCCGGCTGCGCCACCGCGTCTCCACCCTCCAGGCCGCGACCACCCCGCTGACCAGCGGGGACGGTGCCAGCATCACGCCCGAGACGCTGACCGTCATCGCCTCGACGGTGGCCGGACACGAGCGGTTGCGGTTCGCCTACCGCGCGAAGGACGGCACCGAGTCGCGCCGTCTGACCGAGCCGTACCGCCTGGTCTCGACGGACCGCCGCTGGTACCTCGTCGCCTACGACCTCGAACGCGACGACTGGCGCACCTTCCGCGTCGACCGGGTGGGCGAACCCTTCGCCACCGGCACCCGGTTCGCCCCGCGCGACGTGCCGCAGGGGGACGCCGCGGAGTACCTGCGCCGGTCGATCCAGCGCCACCAGGAGACGTACGCGTTCGAGGTCACCTTCCGGGCGCCGGCGGAGACCGTCGCCGCACGGCTCCCCGCCTGGTTCGGCCGCCCGGAGCCGGCCCCCGGAGGCTGTCGCCTGCGGTCCGTCACCGGTGACCCCGTGGAATGGCTGGCGGTCCGGCTGGCCATGCTGGGCCACGAGTTCACGGTCCACTCGCCGAGTGAACTGATGCGGTGCGTCAGCGAGTTGGGGGGACGACTGGAGCGAGCCGGGGCGGGGGCCGGAGCGGAAGCAGAAGCTGCGGCGGGGGCGGGGGCCGGAGTGCGGACGGGCGGGGAGGCCGGTGGGGCCACGGCGTCCGGAGGGGCCGGGGAGCCCGGCGGGGACGGTTAGGCGGGGGCGTCGGCGCCGCTCCCCCATTCCATCCCCCGCACCGCTTCGAGGTTCCGCAGGGCAAGTTCCGCCGGGCCCTGCGGACCGCTCGGGGGGCTGTCGGTCACGGCCCAGCTCTCCACGGCGACACGGACCGCGGCGCACGCGACCGCCGCGACGAAGCGCTGACGAGGGGTGGGCTCGGCCCGCCCCGCGGGTTCGACCGCCCCGGCGGACACGGACGACGCGGCGGGCTCTGCGGGCACGGTCGGCTCTGCGGGCGCGGCAGGACCGACCGGCACGGCGGGTACGGCGGGCCCAGCCGGCACGGTCGGCGCGGCGGGCTCCGCATGCTCGGCAACGTTGTCGGGCTCGGCCCCACCCTCCGGTCTCCCCGCTCCCTGCGCCGCCCGCGCTCCGAGCACCTCTTCCAGGGCGCCCTCCGAGGTGTGGCAGACCTCGGCCCAGACCTTGCCCAGGGCGGGGCTGGCCGAGGCGAGGCGGATGAGGGTGCGGACCCACTCCCAGGACGCCGCCGAGACGCCGACGCCGGGCGTGAGGGTCTGCCGTACCGCGTGTTCCAGGGCCTCGGGCGGGGACAGGCGGGGCGGGGCGTCACGCACCGCTTCCACCCAGCGCCGGGCGCCGACCGTGTACAGCGGGGCGACCGCCTCTTCCTTCGTGGCGAAGTACCGGTAGAACGTGCGCGGCGCGACGCCGGCCGCCTGGGCGATGTCCTCGGCACGGGTGGCCCGGAGGCCACGACCGGCGAAGAGGCGGGCGGCCGCCCGGGCGATCTCCATCCTGGTCGCCGCTTTGCGCCGCTCGGTGAGCGAGGCCGGGGCCGACGGGGCGGTGGAGGAGGGGGATGGTACGGGGGTGGAGCTTGTCACATCGGCAGGCTATGCCCATGTGGCACAATCTGCCATCCAGGCGGGTCACCCCGGAGTTCAGGTACGGGGTGCCCCGCCCTTCGGCATGCCGGTGTGCCGGCCCGGTCGCTCCCCGCGGCGGCTCCCCCTCCCCTGTGCGGCCGCGATCGGAGCCCGGTCCGGACGCCTGGACGTCCGCCCCTTCCGGCTCCCGGGCCCGCCGGGAGCCGGAAGGGGCGGACTCGCCGAAGGCGGCAGACCCACCGAGCAAGCCCACCGAGCAAGCCCGCCGAGCAGGATCACCGAGCGGGCCCACCAAAAGGAGCCGGGCTCCGGCGCCAGGGGGGGAGGCGCCGAAGCCCGACTCGGGGAAGTCCCGGCGCCGGGGGGGGTGTGCGTCGGGACGTGGCTGGGTGCGACCGGAAGCGGGTCGGCGGACGGTCCTCGTGTCACCCATGTCGTTCACGGGTTCACGAGATGTCACTCGGGCACGGAGAACGAGGGGTCGCACGAACGCCGTGAGGCCGCGGGTCCGGCGGTCAGGTCCGCTCCTTCGCGCCCCGACTCCCGCACCCAGAAGTCTTTTTCCCCCGCTCCACCGGTTGAAAGCGGCCTTCTGCGCCATGTTTGCGCGTACTTCCGCCACCCGCGCACGCCCGTGGCGAGCCGCGCGCCCGTCGACCGCTCACCCGTCGTCGACGGGCGCCGTGCCCGCCGGGACCCGGCCCGGGACGGGAACCGTCCCGGACGCGAACCCCTCGCGGACGCGGCGCGTCCGTCCTGTGCCTCTACGCCGCCGCCTCGAACCCGGTGTCCCGGGCCAGCTTCTTCAGTTCCAGCAGCGCGTGCTTCTCGATCTGCCGGATCCGCTCGCGCGTCAGACCGTGCTCCTTGCCGACCTCGGTCAGCGTGCGCTCGCGGCCGTCATCGATGCCGTACCGCATCTTGATGATGGAGGCGGTACGCGGGTCGAGGCGGTCGATGAGGCCGTCCAGTTCCTCGCTGCGCAGCAGCGTGAGGACGGACTGCTCCGGCGACACCGCCGAGGTGTCCTCCAGCAGGTCTCCGAACTGGGTCTCGCCCTGGTCGTCGACCGCCATGTTCAGCGAGACGGGGTCGCGCGCCCAGTCGAGCACGTCGGTGACGCGCTCCGGCGTGGAACCCAGCTCGGCGGCGATCTCCAGGGGCTCCGGGTCGCGCCCGTGCTCGCGGTTGAACTCCCGCTGCACGCGGCGGATGCGGCCCAGCTCCTCCACCAGGTGGACGGGCAGCCGGATCGTGCGCGACTGGTCCGCTATGGATCGCGTGATGGCCTGGCGGATCCACCACGTGGCGTACGTGGAGAACTTGAAGCCCTTGCGGTAGTCGAACTTCTCGACCGCGCGGACCAGGCCCGCGTTGCCCTCCTGGACCAGGTCCAGCAGGGGCAGACCGCTGCGCGGGTAGCGGCGGGCGACCGCGACGACCAGCCGCAGGTTGGAACGGATGAAGACGTCCTTGGCGCGCTCTGCGTCGGCGACGAGCGCCTCGAGCTCCTCGCGGGAGGCGTCCAGTTCGGACTCCTCGTATCCGTCGAGGACCTGTCGCGCGAACACACCCGCCTCGATGATCTGCGACAGCTCGACTTCCTTGGCGGCGTCGAGCAGAGGCGTGCGCGCGATCTCGTCGAGGTACATGCCGACCAGATCGCGGTCGGCGATCTCTCCGCCGTGAACGCGAGCGCTGCTTGCCGCGCCGGTCTCGCCGGAGGCGGACTGACGACGGGCGACGGCACGGGTTGCCATGCGTGCTCCCTTGCGATGGTGGGGTCAGCGGGTGGTCCGTGGACACCGGTGCACCGACTCGGGTCCTCCCGGGACTTTCTCGGGACTCTCCTCGGGTGCCCTGCATCCGATGGATACAACGACTGGAATCAGGACAGAATTCCCCACCGGCCCCCCGATTTTTCTGATCATGCAGTACCCTGTCCGGCCCCAGGAGGGGGACACATGCGGTTAAAACATGCAGAGATGCAGGTCAGACCGGGGACCGAGGGAGATCCCGAAGCCCTCGCCGACCTCCGCGACCTCTCCGTACGTGAGACGCCGATCACATGCGACACCGCGATCTTCACTCCGGAGGAGCGCCGCTCCTGGCCGCGCTCCCACCCTGAAGACGGTCCGTACCGCCTGATGGTTGCCACGGACCCGGACTCACAGGAAGTTCCGGGGTGCGCCGCCTCCGTCCCCTCGCGCACGAAGCCCGCCCGCGCGACCTCCGCCGAGGTCACGGTCCGCCTCCGCCCGGACACGGGCGGCCGCGGTGTCGGCACGCTGCCGTACGAGGCGCTCTTCGCGGTCCTGTCCGGCGAGGACCCGCACCGGGCCTGCGCGGGCATCGCCCGGCCCGACCAGAGTGTCCGTGCGCCCGCACGAACGCCTCGGCTTCCGGCACGTGGGCACCTGCCGCGAGGTGGTCCGCGAGTTCGGCCGCCACCGGGACGTCACCTCGCACGAGAGGCGCCCGTGGCCGACGGGCCGGTCGGCCCGTCGGGAGAACGGACCGGCGAGTGGCGGGCCCGGTGGGCGGCGAGACCTGCGGCGGGCAGCGGGAACGACTGCGGGCGGTACGACGGCGGGCGGCACGTCGGCAACAGGCCCACCGTCCCGTCCGCCCGCCTGCCGGCGGACCGGTCGACCGGCAGGCAGGCAGGTGGGCGGGCAGTCAGGTGGGCGAGCGGGCGAACAGGTCAGCCGAACTGCACCGACCGCTTCGCCAGCCCCAGCCAGAACCCGTCGATCACCGACTTCTGCGCGTCCAGTTCACCGGCGGCCTCCGCGGCGCCCATGGTGACGAACAACGGGGCGAAGTGCTCGGTGCGCGGGTGGGCGTACCGGCCCGCCGGGGCCTTGTGCAGGAAGTCCAGCAGGACGTCCCAGTCGCGGGTCTCCAGGGCGCGCCGCCCCCAGTCGTCGAACTCGGAGGACCAGGTGGGCACGCCTCCGCCGGTGTGCCGCAGCGCGGCCAGGTTGTGGGTGAAGAACCCGGAGCCGACGATGAGCACGCCCTCGTCGCGCAGGGGCGCGAGCCTGCGGCCGATCTCCATGAGCTTCACGGGGTCGAGGGTCGGCATGGAGATCTGGAGGACCGGGATGTCGGCGGCCGGGAACATCTCGACGAGCGGGACGTACGCGCCGTGGTCGAGGCCACGGTCGGGGATGTCCTGCACGGGGATGCCGGGGGCGCGCAGCAGCTTGCGCACGCTCTCGGCGAGCTCCGGCGCGCCCGGGGCGTCGTAGCGCACCCGGTAGTAGTGCTCGGGGAAGCCCCAGAAGTCGTAGACCAGGGGGACCGGATCGACCGCGCCGAGAGCGAGGGGGGCTTCCTCCCAGTGGGCGGAGACCATGAGGATCGCCTTGGGGCGGGGCAGGTCGGCGGACCAGGCGGCGAGCTGGCCGGGCCAGACGGCGTCGTCCGCGAGGGGCGGGGCGCCATGGCTGAGATACAGGGCGGGCATGCGCTCCTGCGGAACGGCACGTTCCTGGGTGGCGGCGGACATGGCGGCAACTCCCTCGGCGGCTCGACGTGTTCGGGCGGGTCCAGATTTCCTTGAACTCTAAACTTCCCGTCCGTACATAACTGTAGATCCCACTTGTTTAATTTTCAAGAATGGAGCCCGTAGAGTGGAGCGCATGACGAAGGCAGCCGCACCCGCTTCCGAGCCCCAGTGGCTCACCGCAGAGGAGCAGCGCATCTGGCGCTCGTACCTGCACGCCACCACCCTCCTCGAGGACCACATGGACCGCCAGCTGCAACGTGACGCCGGGATGCCGCACGTCTACTACGGTCTCCTCGTCAAGCTCGCCGAGTCCCCCCAGCGCCGGCTGCGGATGACCGAACTCGCGCGCGACGCCAAGATCACCCGCTCCCGCCTCTCGCACGCCGTCGCGCGCCTGGAGAAGAACGGCTGGGTACGGCGTGAGGACTGTCCCTCCGACAAGCGCGGCCAGTTCGCGGTGCTGACCGACGAGGGCCTGGACGTCCTCAGGGGCGCGGCGCCGGGCCACGTGGCCGCCGTACGCAACGCGCTCTTCGACCGGCTCACCCCGGAACAGCAGAAGTCCCTCGGCGAGATCATGCAGATCGTCGCCGAGGGACTCCAGCCGAACGAAGCGGGTGCCGACCTGCCCTGGCTGCGCTAGCCGCAGCCGGGGCGGTACGTCAGGTGCGCCGGATCAGTGGGCCACCACCGGGATCGGGACGGCGTCCTCGGCGCCCTCGCCGGCGCCCGTGACCGCGCCCATGTCCGGCTTGCCGGCGTTGACGAAGGTCAGGGCGATCGTGGCGGCGACGACCAGGATGCCGACGGCGAACCAGATCGCGCTGGTGTAGCCGTTCACCAGGCCCTCCAGCTGGACCAGCTCCTGCTGGGAGCGGGTGCCCGCGCCGCCGATGTGGTCGGCGATGTACGAGGTGGTGGCCGAGGCGGCGATCGTGTTCAGCAGTGCCGTACCGATCGCGCCGCCCACCTGCTGCGAGGTGTTGACCATCGCGGAGGCGACACCGGCGTCCCGGGGCTCGACGCCCTGGGTGGCCAGGGACATGGCCGGCATGAACGCCGTGCCCATGCCGAGGCCGAGCAGCAGCATCGCCGGCAGCAGCAGGGACGCGTACGAGGAGCCGATCTCCAGCTGGGTCAGCAGCAGCATGCCGAGCGCGGCGACCAGGAAGCCGGGGCCCATCAGCAGCCGGGGCGCGACCCGGGTCATCAGACGGGTGCCGATCTGGGTCGAGCCCGTGATCATGCCCACGATCATCGGAAGGAACGCGAAACCGGTCTTGACCGGCGTGTAGCCCTTCACGATCTGCAGGTAGTAGGTGAGGAAGAGGAACAGGCCGAACATCGCGATGATCGCGAGACCCAGCGAGAGGTAGATGCCGCCGCGGTTGCGGTCGGTGATCACGCGCAGCGGCAGCAGCGGGGACGCGACCCGCGCCTCGACGGCCACGAAGGTCGCCAGCAGCACCGCGGACGCGACGAACATGCCGATCGTCAGGCTGTCGCTCCAGCCCTCGGACTCGGCGCGGGTGAAGCCGTAGACCAGGGCCACCAGGCCGAGGGTCGACAGGATGACGCCCGGGATGTCGAGCGGGGAGCGGTTGCGGCCGCCCTCGGGCTCACGGATGACGAAGTAGGCGCCGGCCGCGGCGACGACCGCGAACGGGATGTTCACGAAGAACGTCCAGCGCCAGTCCAGGTACTCGGTGAGGAAACCGCCGAGGATGAGGCCGACCGCGCCGCCGCCACCCGCGATGGCGCCGTAGATGCCGAACGCCTTGGCGCGCTCCTTGGCGTCCGTGAACATCACGGCGAGCAGGGAGAGCGCGGCGGGCGCGAGCAGCGCGCCGAAGGCGCCCTGGAGCGCGCGGGAGCCGAACAGCATGGCCTCGTTGGTGGCCGCGCCACCGAGCGCCGAGGCGGCGGCGAAGCCCACCAGGCCGAGGACGAAGGTGCGCTTGCGGCCCCAGAGGTCGGCGATGCGGCCGCCGAAGAGGAGGAGCCCGCCGAAGGCGAGGGCGTACGCCGTGACGACCCACTGGCGGTTTCCGTCGGAGATCCCGAGGTCCTGCTGGGCGGAGGGCAGGGCGATGTTCACGATGGTCGCGTCGAGGACGACCATCAGCTGGGCGAGCGCGATGAACACGAGCGCTCTCCAGCGGGCCGGGTCCGCCTGGCGGACGCCCGGAGCCGTGGTGGCTGTGTCAGACATGGAGGTACCCACTTCAGAACTTCGTGACGGAAATATCAGGACTCGGTGAAGAAAAAGGGCGGAGCGAGAGGGCGGCTCGTCGACGGTGACGGCCGCGGGAAAGATCGGTGGACCTACGGACCGACGGACCGACGGCCGCTGATCAGTCGACCGGTCGGCCGATCAGCCGGCCGGTCGATCAGTCGGCCGGCCGGGCGGTGGTCGCCCTCGGTGCCGTGAGGCGATGTCCGGTGGCTTGCGATGGTTTGCGGTGTCTTGGGGTGGCTTGGGGTGACTCAGGCCTGGCGCAGGTCCTCCATGGTCACGGCCGCACCCGGCAGGACCGACCGGGCCGGGGCCCGCAGTCCGTCCAGGAACATCTGGAGATGGCGGTGAAGAAAACGGTCGGCGTTGAGGCAGGCGGTGCCCGCCGGCGGCCGGCTGAGCTGGGCCACGGCGACCATCAGGTCACCGAGGCCGACGTCGTCGCGGAGCTGACCGGCCTGCCGGGCACGCTCCATGACCTCCTCGATGAGCCGCTCGACCCGCATGCGGGCGGCCAGGAGGTCGGGGTGGTTCTCGTCGAACGTGCTGGCGATCATCGGGCACAGTGCGCTGACGCGTTCGTCGGCGGCCACGTGCACGAAGCGCTCCAGCGCGCCGAAGGCGTCGCCCGTCTCGGCGAGCGCCTGGGCGGCCGCCTGGGCGGTGCGGTCCATGACGGAGCAGACGACCTCGCGGACGAGCGCCTGCCGGTCGGGGAAGTTGCGGTACACCGTGGCGTTGCCGACACCGGCCCGGCGGGCGACGTCGTCGAGCGGCACCTCGGGGCCGAGTTCGACGAACAGCTCGCGGGCCGCGGCGACGATCCGCTCCCGGTTGCGCAGGGCGTCGGCGCGCGGCCGGGTCACCTTGTGCTGCACGGGGGCGGCGGCGGTCTGCACGGCGTACTCCTTCGGTCGATGACGTGTCGGGCGGTACTGGTGTCGCTTCCGGCACCGGTGATGCCGGTGGCGTGTGTGGTGCCGGTGGCACCGGTGATGCCGGTGGCGTGTGTGGTGCCTGTGGTGCTGCGGCGCACGGCCGAGGCCGCCGTCGTCGCGCGATCCGGGGAAGCGATCCCCGTTTCGGTCGGACACATGGCTAAACGGGGAGACGATCCCCGGTTATTTCCCGGATGCCGATTCTTTTCACGTGACCTGGGTCACACCTCGCCCCACCTCGCCTCTACTCCCCGGTAATCCACGATCGGCCGCTCCAGCGCGCGCCGCCGACCGCTCCCGCCGAGGGTGGGCGAAAGGGCGCAGCCGGTCATCCGCGGCTGCCTGGCGCGAAGGGTTCCCGCATGCAGCCGCAGCCTGAGCGCCCCGGGGCAGGCCGTCACGGCACGCCCCGGGAGCCGCTCCGCCGACACATACCCCGGCGGCGTACGGCCGGCCTCGCCTGTGTGACCGCGCTGACCTTCGCGGTCAGCACCTCGGCCGGCACCGGCCACCTCTCGCCGCACCCCGGCCCGGCCGGCGCGGGCCCGATCTCACCGGCCCGCACCCCCGCCCTCGCCCCCTGCCTGATCACCGCCAGGTCCGCGGTCCAGATGTCCGAGGGCGTCCCGACGACCGGCGGCTACGCCCGCGCCACGGGCACCGTCCGCGCCCTGACCCTCATGATCGACTTCTCGGACGCCCCCGGTCGCGGCAAGGCGCAGGACCGGTTCCGCGAGTTCTTCCCCCAGACCCAGGAGTGGTTCCGCACCGCGTCCTACGGCCGCCTCGACTACCGCGCCGACACCCCCGTACCCGACTGGCTGCGCATGCCCAAGCCGTTCCGTTCGTACGGCATAGAGCGCGGCGCGCCCTTCGATCCCGGCTACCGCGAGCTGGTCCAGGACATCGTGGCCGCCGCCGACCCGGCCGTCGACTTCCGGGCGTACGACCTCCTGAACGTACTGGTCACCCCCAACGCGGGCCCCTCCGCCCTGGACACCGTCCTGTCGGTGACGTTCGCCGGCAACCACGAGGCCCCGGTCGCCGACGGCGTCCCCGTCGCCAACGCGTCCTTCGTCTACTCGCGCCAGGACGACGGCTCCGGCTCCTACGACCGCACCGGCTACCGCGTCCTGCCGCACGAGAACGGCCACGTCTTCGGCCTGCCCGATCTCTACACCCAGGAGGGCGGCGGCGCGGTCGGCCACTGGGACATCATGAGCGAGGACTGGGGCGCCAACAACGACTTCCTGGGCTGGCACAAGTGGAAGCTGGGCTGGCTCGACGCCGACCAGATCGGCTGCGCGTCCGGCCCCGGAACCGGCGAGTACGCGCTCACCCCCCTCTCGGAGCGGGGCGGCCCCAAACTGGTCTTCGTCCCCCTCGACAGCCGTGCCGGGTACGCCGTCGAACTGCGCACCCGCGGCGGCAACGACGAGGCGGTGTGCCGTCCCGGCGTCCTCGTCTACAAGGTCGACGCGAACATCGACACCGGCATGGGCCCGGTCACGGTGCACGACTCCCGGCGCGACAGCGGCGGCTGCACCCGCAGCCCGAACGTCCACGCCGAACTGTCCGACGCGCCGCTCGTGCCGGGCGAGACGTTCAAGGACGCGGAGCGGGGGGTGCGCATCTCCGTGGTGGCGGCGGACCTGAAGGGGACGTACCGGGTGCGGATCACCCGCAAGTAGCCGCCCGGGGCGGGAGACCGGGCGGGAGACCGGGCGGGCAGGGGCGTACGGCCGCCCGGCGTCGGGACGCGCGACGGGCCTCGCCCACCGCTGGGGTGCCGGCGGAGGACGGCGTCCCGGACACCGGGCCGGCGGAGGCGCGGCTACCGTGGGCGACCTGCCGCGACCTGCCGCGACCGCCGTACCCGCGACCGCCGTACCCGGAGAGACGATGCCCGCCAGGACGACCCCCCCGACCGCCACCGCCCCGGACAGCAGCCGGGCGCCGGAGGAGGCGGTCACGCCGTTGATCCGCGGGGTGGCCGTCCTGGAGGCGCTGACCGCGGCGGGCGGCACGATGAGCCCGAGCGCCCTGGAACGCGCCACCGGCCTGGCCCGTTCCACGGTCGACCGGATCGTGGCGACGCTGGCCCGCATGGAGTACGTCCGCCCGGACGGCCGGGACGCGGTCCTGACCCCGCGGGTGATGGAAATCGGCAACGCCTACCTGGCCGCGCTGCGCCTGCCCGCCCTCCTCGGATCGCGGGCCGACGCCCTCGCCGACGAACTCGACGAGTCCGTGTCGCTCGCGGTCGCCGACCGCGACGGCATCCGCTTCATCCACCAGGCGACCCGCCGCCGCGCGCTGTCCCTCAGCTTCCGCATCGGCGACCTGCTCCCGGCCGAACGCACCGCCCCCGGACCGCTGTTCGCGACCGAATGGACCGGAGCGGACTGGACCCGCTGGCGTACCCGCCGGTCGACGGACCCCGAGGACCGCACCTTCCCCGCGGTCCCCTCGGTCCCGTCCCCGTCCCCGGCCCCGCCCACCCGTGCGGAGGAGGACTTCGTACGACGGACCGAGCGGGCGGCCGCGGACGGCTGGTCCCTGGACGACCAGTTGATCGAACCCGGCCTGGTGGCGGTCTCCGCGCCCGTGCAGGACCCCCTCACGGGACGCCTCGCCTGTGTCGCCAACGTCGTCAGCCACACCAGCCGGCACACGGCGGCCGACCTGCGCGACACCCTCCTCCCCCGGCTCCGCGGGGCCGTCGCGGTGATGGAGGAGGACCTGCGCCGGGCCCCGCACACCGAACCGGGCCCGTCGCCCGCGGGCCTGGCCGCCTGGACGAGCGCGTCGAAGCAGGAACTGGGCCGCGAGTTCGTCGCCTCCCTGGCCCGCGGCCTGACCGTGCTCACGGCGTTCGGAGAGGGCCGGGCCGCCCTGACCCTCACCGAGGTGGCGCAGGCCACGGGCCTGCCCAGGGCGACGGCCCGCAGAGCCCTGATCACCTACGAACACCTGAACCTGGTGACCCACCACGCCGCCGACCGCACCTTCGCCCTCTCCCCCCGGGTCCTCTCCCTCGGCTTCCCCCCGCTCGCGGGAACCTCCCTCCCCCGCCTCGCGGAACCCCACCTGCGGACCCTGACCGACAGCATC
The DNA here is from genome assembly GCF_055580685.1 of Streptomyces sp. NPDC031554. Lineage (NCBI taxonomy): Bacteria > Bacillati > Actinomycetota > Actinomycetes > Kitasatosporales > Streptomycetaceae > Streptomyces > Streptomyces sp. NPDC031554. Next base: position 294,178 of record NZ_JBVIKX010000004.1, read on the forward strand.
CAGGAGACGACCTGCCTGGCGGCCCTCACCGAAACGGGCGACGAGATCCAGTACACGGCCCGGGCGACCGCCCGCCACGTCATGCGCGTCGACATCCGCGTCGGTGCACGCGTGCCGGCCACGACGGACACGGCAGTGGGCCGTGTCCTCCTGGAGGGCCGGGAACACGCCCTGACGGAACAGGAGTCGGAGGAAGGCGTCCGCACCCTCGCCGTCCCCCTCCACGACCGCGCCGGTCGCACGGTCGCCGCCCTCACCACCGCCACCCACACCGCCCGCCACACACCCCGGGCCTGCCTCGACACCCTCCTCCCCGCCCTGACCACCACCGCCACCCACATCGAGACCGACCTCCACACAGCCTCCCGCTTCACCCCCGTCCCCCTGACCTGACCCCCACACCCCCAACCGATTCCGGTACGCTGACGCCTGGACCCACACACACGGGCCCACGCCTTCGTAGCTCAGGGGATAGAGCACCGCTCTCCTAAAGCGGGTGTCGCAGGTTCGAATCCTGCCGGGGGCACAGAGAAACACCAGGTCAGGAGCCCTTCCGTCCAGCGGACGGGAGGGCTCCTGCGCTTGCAGCACACATATGGCACACATGCCGTGGTGCGGATGGTGGGGAGCTGTGCAGGATGCCCGGTGAGGATGAGCTGGCCCGGCGCCGGTACGAGAAGCTGGTCGAGCGTGTCGAGTCCCTGATGCGGGCCGCGATCAAGCCCGAGTACCAGGGCTACTACGGACAACTGATCCTGAGCAGCGACGAGCTTGCGGAGATGGGCGAGCTTAAGGACGTCCGCCAAGCCGCTCGGGAAGCAGGGCACCGTCTCGGCTGGAAGACGACCACCCAGCTCGTCGGCGGCCGGCTCTTCGTGCTCGACGAGCGGGAGGTGCCCGAAGAAGTCGAGCGGCTGGCCGGGGATGCGACCGCTGCTGCGCTTGACCGGGCCTGGCAGGAAGGCCGCCGACCGCGGCTGACCTGAACCGAGGAAGGCGCAAAGGGCCGCTCCACCGCATCAGTGCGGTGGAGAGCGCGGCCCCCGTCGGTTACGGCTTCCTGGCACGGATTAGACACACGTCACGCGGCATCGTCCTCCAGGGCGGCCACCGCCTCGGCGGCCTCTCGGGCCTTCCGCTCAGCCTTCTCCAGCTTGGCCTTCGCCTTGGCCAGTTGCTTGGCGCGGCGCTTGTGCATCTTCTTCGACACCTCGTCGAGACGGTCAGGGAAGAGGTGCCCGTACGTGTCGAGCGTCAGGGTCGCGGACTTGTGGCCGAGCATCGTCTGCACGACGTTGACATCCGCTCCGCTGGCGATGGCGAGCGAGGCCGCCGTGTGCCGCAGCTTGTGCGGGGTGACCTTGAGGTGGCCCAGCCCGGCCTTCACGACCGCCGGTGCGAAAAACCGCTGACGGAAGTTCCGCGCCCTGAGCGGTCCGCCCTGCGGGGCAGTGAAGAGCAACTCCTCATCTCGCCGCCCCTGAACGTGCGGCTTCAACTCCTCTGCGAGGAACCGCGGGATCGGTACGGACCGCCGCTCATGGTTCTTGGGGGTGTCGAGGTAGAGCTTCCCGTTGTCCTCGGCGTACGCCTCGACGATGTGGGCCCGGCAGGAGGCCAGGTCCACGCGGCCCACCGTCAGCGCAGACGCCTCACCCCAGCGCAGACCGGTATAGGCCAGCAGGAGGATGAACACCCGGTAGGCACCCGACGCGTTGGCCAGTGCGTCGACCTGCATGTCGTCGAGGTACACGTGGTCGGCCGGCGCCGCCTTCGGCAGAGGCACGCCGACAGCCGGGTTGACCGCAAGGCGACGGGCCTTCACCGCGTAGCCGAGAACGCGGCTGAGGACGACGTACGCCTTGCGGACCGACCTGGGGCTGAGCTTCCTCCCGCCGGTCGCCTCGCCGGAAAGCAGGTCCGCGAGCCACTCGGCGATGTCCTCGAAGTTGATGCGATCCAGCGGGGTGGTGCCCCATCTCGGGATCACATGGACGTCGAGAACTCCGCGATAGCGGCCCCGGGTCGAACGCTTGAGATGGATCTGCGCGGCCAGCCAGGACTCCGCCACCTCTGCGAATTTCACGCGTGCGGCTGCGGGATCGCGGTAGGAGCCGTCGTTGAGACGGGACTCCATCCTCGTCCGATCCGCCTCGGCGTCGACCTTTCGGGCGAAGGTCTTCATCTTCGGCTTGCCGTCGGGGTCGTACCAGCGGACCCGGTAGCGTCCGGGTGGCGTACGGCCCGCCCGCTTGGCATCAGCTGCGGCACGTGCGTATGCCGCGTGCCCTATGCGGTCCTCGATCCAGACCCGCGCCAACTAGCACCCCTCCCGGTCGCCGCTGGTCACCGACGGGAGCGGCAGGAGCAGGGTCCCGGCGGGGATGCCCAGCGCCGTGGCGATGACGACGAGGTCGTCGATGTCGCAGCGACGGCGCGCGCGTTCGGTGCGGCTGAGGGCGGTGTTGGTCATCGGTCGGCCCAGCGCGGTGCAGCGAGCGGCGAGCTGCTGCTGGGTCAGGCCGCGCACGAGGCGTAGGTGCTCGATGGCGCGGGCGGTGTAAAGGCCGGCGGGGCCTATTTCGACAGGTCGGGTTGCCATAACAGTTAGCTGTAACTTGCGTCCGGGCGTTATGGCAAGAGTTGGTTCTTAAACTCTACAGAAGTCACCCCACGACTGAGTGGCGTTCCTCTCATCGAATTCCGGCACATCACGGGCCGTCCCTTCTGGAATGTCGTGCTACCTTCCCATCGCGCTCCGAGTATGGGCGATTCGAGCAGGTATCAACCGAACAGTGCACCGGGTGCATCGGATGACAGCCGCGCACTCAGCAACATCATCGACCTGCGGAGGTATCGGATTCCGACACCTCTACCGATAGCTTCGCCGTAAAAAATTTCGGGTTCGGTGGGAAGCGATTTTGGCAACCGCTCATCCACCCTTACTGTTTTCGCCTCCCCAGCCACGCCGAGAGAAGTAGTACAGAGTTTCAGAACCAACTCTGGACTTCTCTCTGTGAGGTGTGGCTGTGTTGTCCAGGCCGTTGTCCAAGACTGAAAAGGAGCCGCATGCCAACCTCTTCTCCCCGTAGCACCAATGCCCCTGCAACCGCTGCAGCTGCCCGTGGCCCGCTCGCCAGCCCTGCGGAGGTCGCGGCCTTTCTCGGGGTGCCGGTGAAGACCCTCTACCAGTGGAAGTACCGGGGCATCGGCCCCAACGTGCACAAGGTTGGTCGCCACCTGCGCTACCGCTGGCCCGAGGTGGACGCCTGGGTGAACACCCAGTCCGCGTACGACCTCACGGCCTGAAGCCGCCGGGACAGCGAAACGGCTCTCGGCGAGCCACCGCCGAGAGCCACAGAGTCCCCGCCCCATCGCCCTTGAACGATCGAATCGGTGAGCCGGGCCTTGCCCGTCCGGCCCACCGGGAAGGAACGCCTGTGGACGAATCTACGTCTCCCACCACCCCCGCCGCATCCTCGCTACCCGCCTGGCCGCCCGTCGCCGTCCCCGGCCAGGACCCCGCCTTGGGTGCCTCCGCCACCGAGGACGATGAGCCAGGACAGGCCGGCGAAGGCGCGCAGCTGCTGGACGAACTGCGGGAAGCCATCGCGCGGTACGTGGTTCTTCCCGGCAGTGCGGCGCTGACCGCCGTCACACTGTGGGTGGCGGCCACGCACATCCAGCCTGCGCTGCAACACGCACCGCGTCTGGCGGTGGTCGGGCCGGCGAAGCGGTGCGGCAAGTCCCGCCTGCTGGATGTGATCACGGAAACCGTGCGCGAGCCGCTGATCACGGTCAACACCAGCCCAGCGGTCGTCTTCCGCGCCATCGGTGACGACCCGCCCACCCTGCTGGTGGACGAAGCCGACACCATCTTCGGCAGCATCAAGGCCGCCGAGAAGAACGAGGAGCTGCGCGGCCTACTCAACGCCGGCCACCAGCGCAACCGGCCCGCCCTGCGCATCTCCGGCCCCGAGCACAAGCCGCAGGCGTTCCCCACCTTCGCCATGGCCGCGCTCGCCGGCATCGGGGACCTGCCGGACACGGTCATGGACCGGGCCGTGGTAGTCCGCATGCAGCGGCGCAAGCCGGGTGAGCGAGTGGAGCAATTCCGCTCCCGCCGCGACATCCCCGCCCTGCACGCCCTGCGTGACCGGCTGACCGCCTGGCTGCGTCCCTTGATGGACACCGCAGCCGACCTGGTGCCGCCGATGCCGGTGCAGGACCGGGCTGCGGACACCTGGGAGCCGCTGGTGGTCGTCGCTGAACTGGCAGGCGGCACCTGGCCGGAGAGAGCACGGGCAGCGTGCGCAGCGATGTGCGCGGCCGAGGTCGGCCAGGACGACGAGTCCAACGTGAAGACGCGCCTGCTGAAGGACATCCGCCGCGTCTTCGCGTGCTACGGCGATCCCGACACCGTGCGCACGCGGGACCTGCTGGAGGAACTGCTCAAGGACCAGGAGGCTCCGTGGGCGGAGTACCGCAACACCGGCCTGACCCCGCGCTACCTGGGGATCCTTCTGAAGGACTTCGGCATCCAGGCGGCCGTCCTCCGCTTCGAGGGCGGACGGCAGGCCCGGGGATTCACCCGCACGCAGTTCACCGACGCCTGGGCCCGTTACTGCCCTGAGGAGCAGCCTCCCGACGGCAGCGGTGAGACCACCCGTCACGAGTCGGCTGTACTCCCGTAGACACCCGTCGCACACGTCGCATCGCAGGTCAGCCCCGTGACGGGTCCGGTGCCTGTGACGGGTCCTCCCGTATCACGCCAGGCTCCCGTACCTGCCCTGACCAGGCATGCGACGGGTGTGACGAGTCCGCCCCCTCCCCACCGGCAACCCTGCCCTGTGGCTATGGCAGCCGTCTCTCCCTGGAGTACCACGCTTGCCTTCACGCACCACCCAAACTCCCGTGTCGGCGCTGACTGCCGCGATCCGCCTCGGGGTCGCCCTGGTCGGCGCGATCGGCTTCGCCCTGTCCTATGACGCCCTGCGGCAGATGGCCGTCGCCATCCACGTCCGCGGAGTCCTCACATACGCCTTCCCGCTGGTGATCGACGGGTTCATCGCCATCGGTGTCGCAGCCCTGCTCATCCTGCGCACCGCACCCTGGCGCTCACGCCTGTACGTCTGGGCACTCGTCGGGCTCGCCACGGTCACGAGCATCTGGGCCAACGCCCTGCACGCAATCCGCCTCAACCAGCAGGCACGCACCGCCGGACTGCACCTGGACGACATCACCGTCGGCGCCCTGTCCGCCATCGCCCCTCTCGCGCTCGCTGGCGCGGTCCACCTCGACCTCGTCATCAGACGCCACCCCACACCCCGCGCCCATGAGGCTGCTGCCACAACGAGCCAAACGGTCGGCCACAGCCACAACGGCAGAGACAGTGCCGAGCCGCCTGCCGGTTCGGCCGATGAGACCTCCCTGCCGAAGAAGGTGCGGTGCTCGCCCGATGTGGCCGAGCGCGCGGACGTAGCGGAGGCAGCAGTCAAGGTGCCGCAGGCCCCGAAGCCGCTCACCAAAGAAGGCGGCCACGAACACGACGCCACCTTCGACGAGCTGCTCGCTATCGCCCGCACCGCACCACTGGGACGCGGGGACCGCGCCTCACGCCGCAACATCGAGGCGGCCATCCGCGCCGCTGGGTACCGCATCGGCAAGGACCGCCTGACCCAGATCAAGGACCACGTGCAGGCCGAACTCGACCAGGCCGCCCGTCGGCGGCAGCCCGAGCCCGGCAAGGAACCCGTCGGCGCCCACTGAGTCCGCAGGCACGTCCGTCACCCTCACGCTCGACTCCTCCCGCTCGTCCCCGCACAGCCCGCCGCGGGACGAGCGGTCTTGGAGCCATGACCTCTTTCCCCACCACGCACGGAGAACCGCCCGATGCACGACCCTCACCACGAAGTGCCAAGACTGCCGCAGCAGATGACCACTACCGCCACCAGCGCAGCAAGGTATGACGTTGGACCGTCCAAGGGCCGGTCCAACGCGGACTCCTCCGCCCCGGGGGTGGCGGAGGACCTCGGGAACCAGGGGGTTCCCGAGGAGGAAACGCCCGCCGGCGCGGCCGAGCAGTCCCCCGCCGCGCTCGCCGACGAAGTCACCCTGCGTCGTATCGCTCGCCGGCGTACCCGCGAGAGCGTCCAGCGTAAAGAGCGTGTCGACGTCCGCTACAGCGTCGACGAGAAGACCCGGATCCTCGCCCGTTCCCGCAAGATGGGCATCGCCGGCGCCCACCTCGTCGGCGCCGTCATCATGGCCTATCTCGACGGCGATCTCACCGTGGGCCTGGCTGGGCAGCGCACCCAGCTCGACGACTGCCTCGACAAGCTCGACGCCCTGCGGGCCCAGGTCGCCCGCATCGGCAACAACGTGAACCAGATCGCCCACCGCCTCAACGCCGGAGGCGATCCGCACCCTGGGGACACCGCTATCCTCACCCAGACCGAGCGCACCCTGGACGCCGTCCGCGCCGCCATCGGCGACATCGCGCAGACCATGAACCACGCCGTCTCCGCGAAGGCGGCCCGGTGATCGCCAAGATCGGCAGCGGAAAGAGCACCGCCGGCCTGATCCGGTATCTGTTCGACACGAAGAAGGCCAAGGACCACACCGACCCGCACCTGGTCGCCTCCTGGGGAGGCTTCGCTCCAGATCCCGGCCGCGCCGACGACTTCGGCGCCACGAAGATGCGGCTCGTGGCCGACCTCGACCTGCGGGTCAAGCAAGCCCGCCGACTGGGCCGAGCACCCGAGCGGCACGTGTGGCACTGCTCGGTACGTGCCGCGCCCGGCGACCGGCACCTCACCGACGCCGAGTGGGCCGACATCGCCCACCGGATTGTGGCGGCCACCGGCATCGCGCCACAAGGCGATCCCGATGGGTGCCGGTGGGTCGCCGTCCGCCACGCGGACGACCACATCCACATCGCCGCCACCAAGGTCCGAGGCGACCTGCGCACCGCCCGCCACTGGAACGACTACCTGACCGCGGACAAGGAACTCGCGGCCATCGAGAAGGAATACGGCCTGAAGCGGGTGGTGCGCGGCGACCGCACCGCCGCCCAGCGCCCCACCCGCGCCGAGACGGAGAAGGCCCGCCGCGCCGGCAAGACCAAGACCTCCCGCGAGCGCCTGCGCACCACCGTCCGCCAGCTGGTGTCCATCGCCACCAGCCCGGAGGAGTTCCTCCACCTGCTCGACGGGGTCGAGGGCGTCCTCATCGACGTCCAGCGCTTCCCGTCCGGCGACGTACGCGGGTACAAGGTCGCCGTGGAAGGCGACACCAACACCATCGGCGAGCCGATCTGGTTCTCCGGCGCCAAACTCGCCCCCGACCTGTCCTTCCCCAAGATCGCGGAACGCCTCACCGCCGTCGAGGCCCCGTCCGTCTCGCAGACGGGCAGCCGGCGCAGGCCCAACCCCTGGCACCAGGCCGCCGCCGCAACCGAGCGCATCCGCCACCACCTCGACCACGGTGACGACGCAGCCGCCCAGGCCCACATCGCGGCCTTCGGCGAAGCCATAGATGTCCTGCCGCTGCTCGCCCCCAGCCACCTGCGGCCACACCTGCAGCAGGCCGCCATCGTCTTCGAACGCGCCACCCGCTCCCCCATCCGCGCCCAGCAGGGCCAGGCCCGCGCTCTGCGGAGCGCAGTCCGCGCCCTGCGCACCGCACCGGCCACCGGCGACGGCTCCGGGCTGGCCATGTTCCTCGACATCGCCGTCCTCGTCGTCATCGCCACAGCCCACTGGCACCAAGCCCGCCGGCACGACCAGCAGGTCGCCGCCGCCCACCAGGCCCTGGTCCATCTCCAGGCCGCCTACCAACAGGCTGCTGCCGAGCCGCTGGCCGCCCTGGCCCAGCGCCAGCCACCCGCCCGCACCATGGAACGTCACGCCCAGCGCATCATCGCGATCCTGCCCGACCACGCCCAACAGGTCCTCGACGACCCCGCCTGGCCCGCGCTGGCCACCGCCCTGACCGAGGCCGAGACCACCGGCCACGACCCCGAACAGCTCCTCCAGCACGCCGCACGGCAGCGCACCCTGGACGACGCCCGCTCCACCGCCAGGACCCTCACCTGGCGCATCCAACGCCTCGCTGCCCGGCAGGTCCCCGGCGTGCAGGCACGAACCACCCAAGCCCGCACGAACGCGGCAGCACGACCGGCACGCCGCGAGCTGCGACGAGGACCGCTATGAGGGACAGCGACCACCCGTACGAGCCAATCTGGCGACACCAGCTGGCGAGCGTAGATCCGCTGCAGCCGCCTCTACCTTCTACCTATGCGGCTTCAGCCCCACGCGGAGGCGAGGACTCGCCTCCGCGGATCGACGACACCCTCGATCTCCCGGCTGACAGCCCAGCACCAGGAGATCGAACAGCTGCGGGAGCAGGCTGCCGCCGCCGGCAACGTGCGGCGTTTGCCCGCCGCCCGCCCCGGCCCAGCTCCCTTCGGATCATGCAGCTGAGCACAGATACCGGTACGTGGTTCACCAGGAGGTCGTACGCGACTGGGGATATTCAGTGGTACCTCCCTCTCCAAGGAGGGGGCGGCGGGTCAGGCAGCGGCCCGTAGTCGGGTCTCGTGGACGGTGAGGGCCTGGAAGCCGGCGGCTATGTCCTGCGGGCCGAGTGTCGCCAATGCCCATAGGGCACTGAGCCGCCGCCCGGAGGACCAGATGCCGGTAGTCGGCGGCCGGAACGGCGCCACGGAGATGTTCTCGGCCGCGAACGGGGCGGGGTCGAGATAGGTCAGTCCGCCGGTCCCGCACAGATAGGTGCGGGCGCCGGCCGCCGCGGCCAGGTCGGCGAGCCGGACGGATCGGCCCGGTCGGGCGGGCAGGCTGCTACTGCTGCTGGTGAGGATCCGGCCCTGCCAACCGAGGAGGTTCAGCAGGACGCGGGTGGACATCTCGGCGACCGTCGCGGTCCGTCCGGTGGTGAAGGTGTCCAGCACCGGGTCCAGGGCCTGGGCGAGGGCGGGCCAGTGGGGGCTGGCCGCATAGTGCTGCCGCAGCATCCCCGCGGTCCTGCGGCGGGCCAGGTTCGGGTCGTCGATCAGCGCGTCCCGGATGAGGGTGGGCCGCCCGTTCGGTAGGTGGGTGGGGATGGTGAGCCACTGGTGGCGGGCCGGGTCGTCGAGGGCGGCGAGGCGGGCTCGGTGCTGGTAGTCGCGGCGGGTGAACTGGACGTCGTCGAGGACGATCCAGTAGTCCGCCGCGAACAGCTTGGCCAGCGTGGTCAGCCGGGGCAGGAAGTTCGGCTGGTGGATCGCGCACAGCCCGCCGGAGGCAGGGAGGTCACGGGTTGATGAGGCGGCTGGTGAAACCGTCGCGGATGAGGGATTCGTATGCGGCATGCACGTCCTCCGGGACCTCCTGCTCGATGGCGAATCCGAGCTTCGGATACTCGATGACCCGCTGGAGGTCGCCGACGAGCATGTCCAGGACGAGCTTCTCGTCACCGATGGACTTCAGATAGTCGTCGAACTCCAGCGGCTCCGACGCGCAGAGGATCTCGACGTCGGGCCACAGCTTGCGGGCGGTCGCGAACGACCGCCTTTCCATATAGGGCTTGGAGACCAGCAGAACCGTCTTGGGGTGGATGCCGGCGGCGGCGAGGACCTCACGGGAGAGGGTGATGTTCTGCCCGGTGTTCGTCGCGTTCGGCTCCAGCAGGATCGCCTCGGCGGGGACGCCGAGTTCGATGGCGTGCTCGCGGAAGTGGACCGCCTCGCCGCGCGGGAAGACCTTGGCGGTGGTGGGGCTGTTGCCGCCGGTGAACACCAGGGTCGGGAAGAGCCCGGAGCGATACAGCTTGGCGGCATGGGCGGCGACGCCGAGGTCGTGGCTGCCCAGTCCGATCGCCACGTCGGCGGGCCGCAGCTCGTGCTGCATCTGGTGGTATTCCCAGATCAGCATGGCCTGGCGCCACTGGTCCTCGGTGATGCCCTGCTGGTCGTTGCTCACGCGTTTCTCCCTGGTCACCGTTGCCGGGGGCCGGTCGGCCCCTCGCTCATGGCCTTGATGCCCTCGATACTGTGCAGTTGGTGCACGAGTCCGTACTGCGCAGCCACCTTGGCGGCCTGGTCGAGGACGAGGTCTCCATCATCCCGGGTCGCCGCATCGGAGAGCAGGATGTGGCCATGAGCGGTGTCCAGTCGCACGCGTTGCATCGGTGAGTCGGTCGTCCCGCTGCTTCGGGCGATGTCGATGAAGTGCAGGGCCTGGGTGAGGTCCCCGGCGCCGCGGCGGGCGAGGGCGAGTTTCTGGTGGGCCACCGACCAGTCATCGGGTTCGGTGAGGTCTTCGAAGTCGCGGGTCGCCGCGGTCATGACGCGGGTCGCATAGTCATGCTGGCCGTCCTTGCTCAGCGCGGTCCCCACCCACAGCCTCGCGCGGGCCCGGTCGCGGTGGGAGAGACGGTCGTCGACCGCGAGAGTCTCGTAGTTGCGGGCGGCGATCTCCAGCTTCCCGGACATCTCTGTGACCACCGCGAGGGAAAGGTCGAGCTGGGCGACGCGGCGCGGGATGTCGAGCTGGGTGAAGACCGCGCGGGCACCGGCATAGGAGTGCTGGGCGGACAGCGGGCCGAGGACGACGCCCTGGTCGCGCTTGAGGTCGCCGAACAGGGCGGTTGAGCGGGCGAAGAGATACAGGCCCTTCTCGTCCAGCTCGGGGGCCTTGAACCGGCCCAGCCATCGGGTCAGGAGGCTGTCGGCGAAGGCGAAGTTCTGCCGGGACAAGGCGACCACGACGCGATCGAGATCATCGGCCCAGGACTCGTACTCCCAGGCCCGGGGACCAGAGGCGGTGACGCGGCGTCGGCCGGCGTTCTGCACCGGGCTGGTCATCTCGGACAAGAGCGTTTCGAACCGCAGGTGGACTGCGGGGTCCGCGCGGCCGAGAGCGGTGTCGAGGATGGCCTGCGTGTCGGGTCTCGGCTCGGTGCCGGCGAGCTTGCTCTCCCACTTGGACACGGTCGCGACCGCCAGGCCGAGCTGCTGGGCGAAGGCCCGCACGCTCAGTCGCAGGGCGAGCCGCAGGGCCTTGGCCTCCAGGCCGGTCCAGTGGTGCACGGTCGCCACGCGTCACTCCCTTCCACCGGTCATCGAAGCAGATCCGTGCAGTCGGCGGGACGGAAGTGGAACGGAAGTAGAACGGCCGGTGATTGGCGAGGAGGTTGGGATGCGGCCACGCTCGGAGCGTCACCGGTTGTCGAGCCTTTTGGACGGTCCTGAGCATGGAACCCCTCACGGAGCATCGCCCGGTCAACGGCCCGGTCGTTTACGGCTTCCTGCGGCTGGTGCGGGTCTCCAAAGCGCGGCAGGAGGCACTGGTCGCCTCGCTCGCCGAGTACTGCCGCAGCCACGAGTTGCAGCTGTCCGGCGTCTTCACCGACCGCGACACCTCCGCGGGCCTGGCTTCGGCGGCGTTCACCGGGCTGCTGGACGTGCTCGCGCTGCCAGACGTCTATGGCGTCGTCGCCCCGGCCATGTCGCACCTGGGGCCGAAGGCCATAGCCGCTGAACGTGGGCGGCGGATCGAAGCGGCTGGCTCGCGGCTGCTGCTGGTCCGCAAGCCACGCACGGCCTACCACTCCGTCTCCCGCAGTGGTCCTGTCCGCCGCCGCCATTCCGGCACCACCCGCGTCCTGGACGCCGAGTCATGAGGACCATGATGACCAAGACGACCCAGCGGTTCTTCGACGCGCGGCCCGAGTCGGTCGGCCAGGCACGGTCCTTCACCTCCGAGGCCCTGGCCAACTGGGGCCTGCCGGACCGCGCCGAAGACATCCGGCTCTGCGTCTCCGAGCTCGCCACCAACGCCCTGGTTCACGGCACCGCCCCCGGTCGCGGCTTCCTGGTCAAGCTCGACGCCGACGAGGAAGTCGTACGCCTGGAAGTGCACGACAGCCGCCGCCAGCACCCCGAAGCCCGGCAGGCTGCCAGCACGGACACCTCCGGGCGCGGGCTGATCCTGGTGGACGCGTTCGCCGACGGCTGGGGAGTCGAGGACCGCACCCCGTTCGGGAAGATCGTCTGGTCCTGCTTCAAGACCGCGGGAGGCACGACACTATGAGCGTCCTGCTTACTCCGCCCGGCCCTGAGCTGCGGTTGCTGGTGTCCCTCGCCGCCTGGACCTGGCCTGGCACCCGCCCGGACGGCCGCAAGATCGCGCACATCCTGATCACCCATACCCCGGCCCTGACCGGCTCGGGCATCGCCGAAACGGCCGAGGCCCGGATGCGGCGGCTGTCCGCCGGCCTCGGTGGCCTGGCCAGCGCCCGGGAAGTCGTCCCCGAGCTGGAGCGCTGTCTGCAGATCGTCGGCGACCAGGTACTGGTGCGCTTCCCCGGCGTCGGCCGGCGGCTGCGGCTGCCCACCCGCCGGTCCTGGACCGAACTGGTCGCCCGCAGCGGCGAGGCAATCCTCCTGCTCGGGCTGGACCCACTGCCGCAGTCCGCTGCCGCCACCCAGGTCGACGCCTACCTGGATGCCGAGCTCGCAGCCGGTCGGCTGCTTTTCGGACGCGCCCGCACCCGTTGAAGCCAGAGCTCCTCGCACGGCCCCCGGACGGAACGGATGAGAGGGAACTGCCATGGAGACCTTCGAACGCGCCCGGCTGGACGCCTACTTCGCCCGAATCGCCACCCAGTTCGCCTCGGGTGAGCAGACGGCGTCGTTTCTGATCACGCACCTGCTGGCCGAGCGTCCCGCGTTCGTCCGCGCGGTCGCCGCGATGACCCGGCTCATCGCAGTGCTGCCCAAGCCGAAGTCCGTCCACCCGGCCGCGAAGCGCGAGGTCGAGCAGACACACATGGTCGACGCCCTCACCCGTGAGATGTTCGCCCAGGCCGGCGGCGCGCTGGACTACATCGAGTCCCGGGCCGCTGGCGAGACGGTCTGCCTGCTGGACGTCGGCGGCTACTTCGCCTCGAGCCTCGCCGAGGTGCACAGCCGCTTCACCGGGCAGCTTGTCGGGGTGATCGAGGACACCGAGAACGGGCACCGCCGCTACGAGGACCTCGACAAACTGCCCTGCCCCGTTGTCTCCGTCGCCCGGTCACCGCTGAAGGATCCCGAGGACTTCCTCGTCGGCCAGTCCGTGGTCTTCTCCACCGAGGCCGTCATGCGCGGACGCGGCGACATCCTCCACGGCCGCCCGGCCCTGGTGATCGGCTTCGGCAAGCTCGGCAGCTCGATCGCACGGCTCCTGCACGCCAAGGGCGTCCAGGTCACCGTCTTCGACATCAATCCCGTCCGCCGCACCCAGGCCCTCTCCCAGGGCTTCACCGTCGCCCGCGACCGCGAAACGGCCCTGACCGGCGCCGGCCTGGTGCTCTGCGCGACCGGCGCGATCTCCCTGCGCGGCGAAGACTTCTCCCACCTGCGCAACGGCGCCTACATCGCCACCGTCACCAGCAGCGAGGACGAACTCGACCTCGCCGGACTCCCCGACGTCTACACCCGCACCCAGGTCGGCGACCACGTCACCCGCTACCAGACCACCGGCCACTACTTCTATATGGCGAACGGCGGCAACGCCGTCAACTTCATCCACGGCGCCAGCGTTGGGCCGTTCATCTTCCTGGTCCAGGCCGAGATCCTCGCAGCGATCAGGATGCTCACCCGCGGCGACCTCGCCCCCGGCATCCATGAGGTCCCCACCCCCGACCGCGAAGCCATCGCGGCGACCTGGCTCTCCTACTTCAACAGGTGATCACCATGACCATCACGGCAGACCACATCCGCACCACCATCACCGCCTACCTCGGCCAACACCCCGAGGACAAGCGCGAGCTCGCCGTCGTCCTCGGCCTGATCGACGACGGCGACGACCTCACCAGCCGCAAGACCCTGCCCGGTCACGTCACTGCTGGCGCGATCCTCGTCGGCCCCGACGACCGTGTCCTGCACATTCTTCACAACGCAACCCAGAGGTGGCTTTTGCCCGGCGGTCATCTGGAGCCCTCGGACAACACGCTCCTGCAGGCAGCTGGCCGCGAACTCGCCGAGGAGACCAGCATCCCGCCCCACGTCGTCACCCCGCACGGTGAGATCCCGCTCCACATCGACATCCACCCCATCGACGCCAACCCCGCCAAGGACGAGCCCGCCCACCAGCACTTCGACTTCCGGTTCCTCTTCCGCACCACCGCTGACATCGGCGAACTGCAGACCGAAGAAGTCTCCGACGCTGCCTGGCAAACGGTTGGCGCCCTCCACGACGAGAGGTTGAGGCAACGCGTTGCTCAAGCACTGAGCTGACCCCAAGACCGGCCGCCCCTGCGCCTGCGACCCCAACGCGCGCGGGGCGGCCTCCTCAGCCCGCTCAGCAACGAGCCATCAGGAGTGACCTTCGTCACCTGATACGGTGATTTCTGCCGTGCAAGGCGACACGATGGACCGTCTCAACGAGACGCGGGCCGGAGCAACCGCCGCCTCCTAAAGCGACACGACCTGCATGGGACATGGGGCCGCAGTCCACGAAAAACCCGCAGCGGCCCGCGCCCTGCTCGCCGCCGAAGACGCTCTGCTCAGCGACGACGGCCCCCAGGCCAGCTTCTCCCTCGTCAGCGGCCCCGCCGCCGGCACCGTCGCCAGCCACACGGCCCGCACACTCACCGACCTCGCCGATCACGTCGGAACCGAGCAACAGCACCGCGACGCGCTCGTCCGCTGGGATCCTGAGAAGTACAAGCGCGTCCACGCCCTGACCTACGCCGACCTCGACGACAGCCTCGCCGCCCAGGCCCGCGCGGACGAGGCGGTCGGTGCCTGGGGCGAAGCCCTCACCCTGATGGACGGAATGACCTCCGACCGCACCAGGAAGGCCATCACCTCCATTCGCTCGACGCTGGCGGTCTGCCAGCGGCGCAAAGTACCCGGCGCCGCCGAACTCGCCCGTCGCGCCCGAGAGGCGCTCGCCTAACATGCCCACCAACCCGGCCGACGAAGGGACCCCCGTGTCTCAGCCGACAACCGATGACCAGCCCCAAGCGCTCAAGCCCGCCCTGGAATCCATGACCCTGCTGGTCGCCGCCGTCATCGTCCACGACAAGGCCACCAACCGCGTGGTCCTCCTCCAGCGCGGCGACCAGGCCAAATTCGCCAAGGGCATGTGGGACCTCCCGGTCGGCAAGAGCGAGCCCGGCGAGCCGATCACCGAGACGGCCGTCCGCGAGCTGTACGAGGAGACCGGTCTGACCGTCAGGCCAGAAGCGCTCAAGGTCGCCCACATCATCCACGGCGCCTGGGGCGTGGAAGCCCCCAACGGCTTCCTCACCGTCGTCTTCGTCGCCCACGAATGGTCCGGCGAGCCCGAAAACCGCGAACCGCACAAGCACGCCCAAGTCCGCTGGGTCGACGCCAACGCCATCCCCGACGAATTCGTCGAGACCACCGCCAGTGCCCTCCACCGCTACCTCAGCGGCGGGCCCCAGGTGTCGCTGGACGGCTGGAACTAACTGAGCGCCTCTTCGGGGGAAGAAGTCTCGCCCCACGGTGGGATGAGTGACCGCGTTCAGCGTTCCCAAGTTTCCTCGGTGACCCGCGGCAGGACACGTCGGCGAAAAGGGAGACCATGACGTACAACCGCGACCGCATCGAAGCCCTGCTCGACGAGGGAGTCCGCGACAAGGTGTACCCGGGCGCCGTGTGGGCCGTCGGCGACGCCACCGGCATCCTCGCTCAGGGCGCCACCGGCGTCCTCGACCCCGACGAGCCGGACGTGCCGATGCGCACCGACACTGTCTTCGACGCGGCCAGCCTCACCAAGATCCTGGCCGTCTGGTCCTCCATCGGCGCCCTGTGGGAGGACGGCACCCTCGACCTCGACCAGCCGCTCGGCAGCTTGTGGCAGGAGGTCGCCGGGCACCCACTCGGAGCCGTCACCGCCAGGCAGCTGCTGACGCACACCGCCGGCGTCCCACTGCGAGCCCAGCTGAAGAACCTCTACGGCAGCAACCCGGACGACATCCGCCGCGGCGTGCTGCACGAGCTTCTCCACCGCTCGCCCGGCGAAGCCGTCGAGTACACCGACCGGGCCGCCCTCATCCTCGGCTACCTCGCCGAATACCTCTCCGGCCACCCGTTGGACCAACTGGCCACCGCCCGCACCTGGCGCCCCCTGGGCATGACCTCCACCCGCTTCGGCCCCCTGCCCGCCGAAATCGCCGGCCGCTGCGCACCGACCGAACTCGACCAGGACACCGACACCCACCTGAAGGGAACGGCCCACGACTTCTCCGCACGCCTCCTGGGCGGTGCCTGCGGTATCGCAGGCGTCTTCACCGTCCTGGACGACCTCGCCGCCTTCCTCCGCTACATGCTTGACGGCTCCACGTCCCGCACCAGCGCAGGCTTCACGACCGCATGGACCGCATGCTCCCTGACCATTCAGACCGGCGGGCTCCAGCCGGCCCGTGGACTGTTCTGGCACCCCGCCCCTGGTACGTCCCTGGAAGAGAACGTGTGGGTCCACTACGGCTTCACCGGCACAGGCATGTGGATCTCCCCCACCGACGGCCGGTGGGCGGTGCTTTTGACCAACAAGCTCTACTACTCCCGCGACCGCGAACCGCTGAACGGCGTCCGCAACGCCTTCCGAAAGCTGGCTTTCGCTTAGGGACCAAATCCTTCTGGCGTGGGACGTTTCGCCCGGATGGGTGCGGAGACCTGGTGAGCGGAGGTCGCGTCGCGTGCGGGTTCGGAAGTGAGCTGGCATTCAATTCGTCCACCCGCTCTGCCGTCCGGCTTCGATCGCGGACGGCAGCGCTGTGCTGTATTCAGGGCACTGCGCGGCGGCCAGTGCTGGTCCCAGAGCCGGCGCGCATCCTGTGGCACCTGCCGCGACAGGGCAGGGGCGGGGTGGCGCCCCTGCCCTTACCCCGCCGGCCCTCGGCTGTGAGGTGCGCGTCCTTCGACGCAGCCGCTTCCGGTTGCGGCCGACGTACGGTTGAAGTACCGAGGGCATCACGCACTCCGGCCCCCACGCCGGGTCGTCCTCGGCGAGAGACGAGTGAATCCGGGCCGCCCCCGTGGTCGGCGCGGAGACGGGTCGGCACCATGTCCGCCGCGGTCGAAACAACTCAGCGAGCTCATCACGGCAGGAGCCGCGCGGAGCGCCCGCGCAGGTTCGCAACCCCGCCGAGGAGAGACGTGATGGCCCTTTCCCGGCTGGACATCCATCGGCGGAACCGAGGAGAGCGAACGCTCGTCACGCTTGCCGGCGACATCGGGCCGGCCACCACGCCGCTGCTACGGGCCGCAGTGGAGCAGTGTCTGCTGGACGGCGTCACCGAGATCGACCTCGACCTGACCACGGTCGGCTCCTGCGACGCCAGGGGCTTGGACGTCCTCCTGTCGGCAGCACGGCGCGCCGGCCGGGTCCACGCTCGCCTGCGGCTGCACCATCCGTGCGCTCAGATCGCCCGGCTCCTCGATGCCACCGGATCGACTTCGCTGCTCCTTACGGCCCCCGTGAGTCCCGTGCCGCCCACCGCATCCGGCGACCTCATGAGTACCGCGACGCGGGCGGCCGAGGACGCCGCTCCTCGGCCGGACCAGCCGGTCCTCAGGGACGGTATCCGCCTTCGCCGGCTGCCCCGCCGGCAGGCAGAAGACATGCGCGAGGACATCGCCGACCTGGCTGCGGAGTCCGTCGCGGGCACCGTCGGACAGGCATACCAAGACCGCGGAGACTTCCTGCACCGCTTGGCGGTCACCGCCCACCGCCCCGGCTTCGCCCTGCTGGTCGCCGAGACGACGGTGCTGGTCGGTTGCGCCTTCGGTTTTCCGGTGGGCTCTGACGGCTCCGACGGCCGGCAGGGGGGCGGAACGCTCCAGGAGATCGTCCAGCGGCTCACTTCCCGGGCACGGTTCGTCGTCCTCACCCAGATCGTGGCCCATCCGCACGCACAGCACCGCGACATCGCCCGTCGGCTGCAGCAGCGTCTGCTCACAGATCTGCACTGCTCCCTCGGGGTCACCCTGCTGCATCCTGCCGACCAGACAGGACAAGCCGCCTTCTCGTCCTGGGGCTGGCAGAACATGGGTGAGGTCGTGGGGCTGCACGGCGCCGTCGCCCCCTGCGTGCTGACCTTGTCCGCCGAAGGACAGCCCTTGGCACGCCGGTGATGCGGCAGTGCGATGGCTTCGCGCCACACCGCCTGCCACAGCCGGGAGTAATCTGACACATACCGAGAACTTCCGGGCGCACAATGACGGCGGCGCCGTTCCCGGCGAGTGACACGACACGGGCAGCCGGAACGCACGGCCCGGAACGGGATCGCACGATGAACGCCATCACAAAGCCCGCCGAGGCTACGGCACCAGGTGACGGACACTCCTACCGCATGCCCTTGCCCCGGCTACGCCTCACGTCGGACGTCAGTCATGGCCCGCTCGACGGCGCATGGTGGCCGCGCTGCGACGCACTGGAACTGGAGCTGCCCGTACTGGTCGGCTCCTTGGATCCGGGCATCGGCACCATCACCCGCGTGACCGTGGGGACGGCCGCTTGGCCCGATGCCCCGCAGGAGGTGATGGCACCCGGCCACGTGATCGAGGTGGTGCTGACCGATTCCGCCGCCGAGGCGCATGCCATCACCGTGGACTGCGGCACCGTGGGGCGTTGGGAACTACTGGTGATCCCCCCGGACGAGCCGGCCCGAGTGGCCACCCGGCTGCTGACCGCTGCTGCCGACCCCGCGAACCCACTGTCGGCTCCGCGCCTGCTGGCACTCGCCGAGAGCGGCCTCGACGGACAGGACACATGGGAGTCGGAAGGAGGAGCCGGACCCAGGTGAGCAGTTTGGCCGGCTCCGCCCGACCGGCGGGCCGGGCATCCACGACCGCAAGATGGAGCCATGGCACCGACAGATCCGTTGTCATCCCGGCCCGCCCCCGCCCGAAGCGTGACCGCGGAAGGTGAGGGGATTACAGCAGGCCGGCGCCCGGACCGATCCGAAAGCTTCGGGGAAGCGCTCCTCGGAAAGATCCTCGACAGCGCACACGAACTCCCGCCCCATCTCATCGGGCCCCTGGTCGCCGACGTGGTGGACCGGCTCGGTGGCCGCCGTCCGCAGGTGCTGTTGCAGGACTACGGCCAGTTGGTGCTCGTACCGCTGCCCGGTGAGGGACTCACCGGCGGGGAACCCCAGCTGATCGACGACTCCGAGGCGGGCCGCTGCTTTCTCGACGCCGTCCCTGTCGAGGTGCCCCAGGAGGACGGCGTCCGGGTCCATCTGCCCCTGCTGGACGGCGGTGACCAGGTGGGGGTCATGGCGGTGACGCTGGAGAGCGTCGATGACGACGACCGCCGCCTGCTGCTCAGAATCTCCGGCCTGGTGGCCGACCTTCTGGTGACCAAGCACGGCTATTCCGACCTGTTCTTCGACGTCCGACGCGATGAGGGGATGAGCGTCGCCGCGGAGATCCAGTGGTCCCTGCTGCCACCGCTGGCCATGATCATGCCCCGGGTCGCCGTCGCCGGGATCCTGGAACCCGCCTACGACGTGGGCGGCGACAGCTTCGACTACGCGCTGAACGGCGACGTCCTCCACGTGGTCATGATCGACGCGATGGGGCACGGACTGGACGCGGCCACGATGGCCACCGTGGCCATCGGCGCCTACCGCCACGCCCGCCGCGCCGGCATCGGACTGTCGGAGATCTACGCGTTCATGGACCGCGCCGTGGCCGAGCAGTTCGGTCCCGAGCATTTCGTCACCGTGCAGATGCTGCAGCTGGACACGACGACGGGATGGGTGCAATGGGTCAACGCCGGACACCCGCCGCCGATCCTCGTCCGTGGCCACCGCGTCGCACAGCGTCTGGTCGCCCCGACGACCCTTCCCGTCGGCCTGGGTGGTTCGGAGCCTCGGGTGAGCGAGCTGAGGCTGGTGCCCGGGGACCGCGTCCTCTGCTTCACCGACGGAGTGGTCGAGGAACACAAGAGCGGCGGGGAGGAGTTCGGGGAGGACCAGCTGATCGACTGTGTGAACCATCTGCAGAGGACCGGCCGCGGGGTCCGGGCGGTGACGCGCTCCCTGTCCCACACGCTCAAACGGGCGCGGGGCGGACAGACCAGCGACGACGCGACGCTGCTCATGGTGGAGTGGCGCGGCTGACCTCTCGTCCGCGCCGTCCGTCACCGTTGCACGGCGGCAGGTACCTCACATCCGTGCGGCCACTACCCCTCGGCGCCGGTGAACGCGGAGTAGTGTGGGCAGTACCGAGGGCATCTCGCACACCGGCTTCCACGCCGGGTCGTCCCCGGCGAAGAACGACACCCGGGCCGTCGCACAGGTGGCCCCGGAGACGGGTCCGCACCATGTCGGCGACCTTTTACCCCACCCTGCCGCACCGTGAGCCCGTCGCAGCCCCGGCCGTGCGTCTCGCGCTGAAGACCGACGGCGCCTCCCGCGGGCTGCTGGACGGAGCCTGGTGGCCCCGTTCCCGAGACCTGCTCAGCGAACTGCCGGCGCTCACGGACGTGTTGGACCCCCTGTGGGGCCGCATCACCCGTATCGCCGTCAACCCGGAGCACTGGCCGGTCATCCCCCGCGAGATCCCCGTGAGCGGGCACATCGTCAAGGTCGGCTGGTTCACGTCGGAGATCGACCCGCACAAGCTGCTGCTGCTCTCCTACGGCACCGGCCGCTGGGATCTCCTCGTCGTTCCGCCTGAGACTGGGGCGCAGTCGGCGGCCCGTCTGATGGCAGCCGTATCCGACCACGACGGCCCGCTCCTGAACGCGAGCGCGCTCATCGCCGCGGAAGCGGCCCGGCACGCCGTTTCCCCCACCGTCCAGGCACTGGACCCGGACGAGGCATGGGAGTACGAGGGCGGCGCCCCGGCGGTGTCCGCGGCCGTCACCGGACAGACCGGTCCGCCAGGGCCGGCCAGCCGGCTGATCATCGGTATGTGAGGTGGCCGCCATGAACGCCTTCCTGACGGCCATCGCTTTCCTGGTCCTCGTCGCAGTGGCGGCGTACGTGATCCACCGGCTCGGGCTCCAGCACGCCGACAGGATCGCGGCGTACCGGTACAGCACCCCCCGGCCCGGTCGCCGTGGTCGTGGCGCGCCCCAGCCGCACCCCGCACCATGGGTCGGCATCCGGGCGTCCGACAGGTCACCCGGCCGCCCAGCCCCACCGCCCACCCGGCCCGCGGCGACGCGAGCCCGGGGCGTGGACGCAGGCTCTGGAGCACCCGAGGATCCGAGCATCTGAACCGAGGCGTCATGACTCTTCCGCGGCTGAACATCTACCGGCACGACCGGGGGGCGCGGGCCCTGGTCACCCTGGCCGGTGTGATAGACCCCGTCACCGCGCCCCGGGTGCGCGCCGCTCTTGAGCAGTGTCTGCGGGACGGCATCACCCTCATCGACGTCGATCTGACCACCGTCGACCGCTGTGACGACAGCGGCCTGCGCGTCTTCCTCGACGTGTCCGAGCATGCCGCCGAGGCCCAGGCGTTCCTCCTGCTGCACCACCCCTCCCCGCAGACCGAACGACTGCTCATGGACACGGGCTGCGATGGTCTGCTCTATCCGATGAGGCCGGGAGGGGCGCGCCCTCAGCGGGCTTGACGTCGGCAGAAGCGCCCCAGGGAACGGCCCGCCGGACGGAGGGCGCCGGTGCGCCGGTCGAGCCGTACGCCGGTCGCGCCCCGCGCCGCCCCGTCAGCCCACAGGACCACGCCCGCTCCCCGTGTCGATGAGGATCTGTTCCGCGTCGCTGACGTTGTCCGCCCGGACCGCCTGGGCCATCGCGGCACGGGCGGCATCCGGTGCCGTGTCGGGCGGGACGACCAGCAGCGAGAAGATGTCCCGGTCACCCCGGGTGATCAGGACCGTGTCGTCACCGACCGGGAAGGAGTCGATGTGCACCACGTGGTCGTCCACGACGATACGCGTCGGGAGACCCTCCCAGGCGGCGGCATCCAGCCCCACACGGGACACGGGGCCGAGGTGGGCGACGAGGGCACTCAACAGGGCGGGCAGCTCGGCGCCGATGTCGCGCGAGCGCGGCCACCACGCGCCGTCGAGGACGCCTTTGCGTGATGCGGTCGTCTCCAGCCGGAGAAGCGCAGATCCCGGTCGCACGGCCTCGTGGACGCCACTGGACAGACGCCGGGGAACAGGTGATGTATCCGAGCTGGTCATGATGACCACCCGTCTGTAGGGCCGGTGCGACGGCGGGACTCCGCCCCGCAGCTCCCACGCTACTCCTGGCGCCACACGCACCGACGTCCGCAGATCGCCCGCCCTCTCGCCCCGCCCCCGACGGAACGGATCCAGCACACACGAGGACGGGAAGCCCCGTGAACACTGGAGAACTAGGGAGTGGTGTTTTCCCAGGCCAGACGCACTCCGACCGACGTTTCTGCAGGTCACGGCCCCGCTCAAGGAAAACTCCTAAAGCGGGTGTCGCAGGTTCGAATCCTGCCGGGGGCACAAGGGAAAAGGCCCCGGACCGATCATGGTCCGGGGCCTTTGACATCTACTTCTGACATCAACGCGGGCGGAACGGGGTGCATCCGGCGTGACGAGGGACGAGGGCCTCGACCGGTTGAGGCAGCTGGCACGAGCTCGGGCACTCGGACGTCACGTCGGCTCGGACCGCCTGATCCAAGCCGGCCTCGACGCTCTCCTGGCCGATGTCGATTCCCCCTCGCTTGCCCTCCTGGCCGGCCTGGGCCGCCGTGAGGAGCATGAGGCACAGGAGCTGTTCGACCACGTCGTGGACGAGCTGGGGTTGGGATTCGAGGCACCCGCGGATCCGATCGCCGCCAAGTGGGCCTTGGCCTCCTGGTTGGCCGCTCAGATCGTTGACGGTTCCTTGGACCCGGCGACCGGTGCCGACCTCATATGGGTCGAAGCAGCGATGGAACTCGACTATCCCGACCGCCTGCAGCCGATCGTCGAGCTTGCCATCCAGCTGGGCGACTGGAACGCCGATTGGAGCACTCCGCTGGAGCAGCTCAAGGAAGAGGTCCTTGTCGCCGCCCGCGCGCTTGTTGAGCACGGAGCGCCCGAGACCAACCTCTGAAAGGCTACGGAGCCCCAGGACTGCCATGGCCCAGGGGCTCCGCGTCTCGTATGAGGGATGACAGCAGCGGTCAGCTCGAATCGGGACGCCTCTTCAGCAGCCGGTCCATGTGGCTCATGGCTTCCCGCTGCGTGTCCTGCACGACGTGCGTGTAGACGTCCATGGTGATGCTGATCTGCGAGTGGCCCAGGATCTCCATCACGACGCGGGGCGCGACTCCGGCCGCCGTGAGGAGGGTCGCGGTGCCGTGGCGAGCGTCGTGCAGCCGGATAACGCGGAGGCCGGCGGACTCGGCGACACGGGTGAAGGAGCGGTAGACGTTCCGCGGCTCGACCTGACGGCCGGTACGGGTGGTGAAGACGTAGCCCGACTCCTGCCAGGTCTCCCCCGCCCTGGTCCGAGCCGCCGCCTGCCGCATCCGGTGCCAGCGCAAGGGCGCGATGCAGAGCGCGGGCAGCGGGACGACACGCCGGCGCCGGCTCTTGGGATCGTCGTCGTAGAGGACGCCGCGACGGCGCTGGGTCTGCTGGCGGACGTAGAGGACGCGGTTGTCGAGGTCGAGGTCGGACCAGCGGAGACCGATGATCTCGCCCCGACGCAGACCCATGGCGATGGCGAGGACGAAGGCCGCGTAGAGCGGATCCTTACGAGAGGCGGCGAGGAAGTCGAGCGTCTCGTCGAGGCTCCAGGGCTGCAACTCCCGATTGTCCGTGCGCGGCGGCTCGACGAGTTTGGCGACGTTCCGCGTGATGAGTTCCTCGCGACAGGCGGAGGTCAGCGCCGAGCGCAGAACCCGGTGCGACTCCTTGGCGGTTGCGGCGGTCGTCTCCTTCTCCAGACGCACGAGGAAGCGGCGGACGTCGGCGACGCCGAGGGATTCGAGCCGCTTGGAGCCGAGGAGGGGCACGAGGTAGAGGCGGACGTGCGCCTCGTACTTGTCGAAGGTGCTGAGCTTGCGCCGAGGCTTGATGACGTTGTCGAGCCAGTACGGCAGCCACTCGGAGAGCTTCGCCGACTTGGTGGGCACGGGCACGCCCTGGTCGACCTTGTCGAGCAGCTCCCGGCGCTTGGCGTCGCACTCGGCCCACGTCTTGCCGTAGGCGAACTTGCGGGCGCGGGTGCCGTCCGGCTGGAGCACGTAGACCGCGCACTGGAAGCGGCCGTCCTTGCGCTTGGTGATGGTGCCGGCGCCGTTCGGGTTGCGCTTGCGCTGACCGGCCATCAGGCAGCCTCCTCGATCTGGCCGAGGACGAAGTCCGTGACGGCGTGGGCAGGGATGCGGCGGGCGCCGTCGATCTTGATGGAGGCGAGGCGGTGCGATCGGATGAGGTCGTAGACCTTGGAACGCCCGAGCTTGAGCCGGGCCATGACCTCCGGCACGGTCAGGAGTTCGGCGGTGGCGGTGACGGTGGTCATGCTGCGGTTCCCTCCTCGGTGAAGCTGTCACGCAGGGCGTCGCGGGCGGTCTCGCGGTTGGTCTGGAGGCCGCGGGCGATGGTGGCGGCGAGGGCGGCTTCGCCCGGGGTGTGGCCGTGGCCGGCGTACTGCCAGTCGGTCAGGACGAGGACGGTGTCCGGTTCGCGGTCGTCGAGGCCGAGGGCGGACGCCTCTTGAGCGGCGCGGAAGTCGGCGCGTTCCTGGCGGAGGGCGCCGAGGGTGGTGGAGTAGGCGCGCGACTTGGACGAGAAGTGCCCGCGGAAGCCGAGCATGTGCGCCCAGGCCCAGAGCCGTCGGTCCGGGTACAGGGCGTCGAGGTCGCGGCAGGCGGTGATGAGCCGCCGGGTGTGGTCGGGGACGCCGTGGCGGTCGAGTTCGGCGAGTTCGCCGATGCGGCGGTCGAGAGTGCCGGTGTTCTCGGCGGCTTTGGTGGCGTACTTGGCGACGTAGGAGGCGACGGCCTGTTCGGTGATGTCGGAGCCGTCTCCGAAGGCCTTGACCGGACGGACGTCGAGCTGTCGGCCCCAGCGGAATGTCCGGGCGGGCTGGTCGTCGGCGGCCGGGACGGAGACCGAGGTGTAGGAGTGCGTGGCGGCAGCCCGGATGGCGTCCGTGAGCACGTCGACCGTGGCCCAGACGGGCGGCGGAGTGCCCGGTCCGTCGGGGCCGTCGAGGCGTACGACGGCGTGGAAGTGCAGGGCCCCGCGCTTCTGGAACTCGGCCACCTTGCCGTACGAGACGCGCAGGTGGTCGGCGAGCTCCCGGCGGGCCAGGTTGCCGCGGGCGGCGAGTTCGCGACGGAGCCGGGTGGTGAAGCGCTGCCAGAGCTGTCCGGCGTGGTTGTTGAACAGGACGGCGCCCGCGTAGTCGTAGGCGTCCGGGTCGAGGGCGGTGCCCAGCTCCGGGGCGTCAGACGCGTGCCGGTCGCCGCAGCGGCAGGGGCCGCCGTGATCGGGCCGGTTGTGGACCGGGCCGAACGAGGGAGCCGTGAGGGTGGCGAAGACGCGCGGGTGATCGCGGACGGCGGCGGGGATGTCACGGCGGTCGTCCCCGGCGAGGCCGGCGCGGATCAGGTGGTAGGTGTCGCCCGCGTAGGTCCAAGCGCAGGACGGGCAGCGGGAGGCCCGGCGGTTGCCGCAGGCGAGGCGGAGGCGTCCGCCGGGCTCGTTCTCGGTGGAGTAGTGGTGCAGCGTCTCGCCGGTGGTCTTGTCCTTGGTGAGGGTCCAGCCGGTCAGGTGGATCGGGTCGGAGCAGCCGCCGGTACGGCGGACCTGATCCTCCCAGCGGGCGTAGTCGGAGGCCGAGGCCACCCGGAGGACGTCTCCGAGGGTGATCGGGTCGAGCAGGTGGGCGGACGTGGTCACCTTCGGTGTCGCGGGAAAGGCCCGGTGGGCCATGCTGAGGGTTCCTTCCGGTTGCGAGATCGATCGGTGGGGACGGCTCCCGGGCGGCGGATGCTTGGCGGTATCAGGGCCGCCCGGGGGCCGGTCAGCGTCGCTTGGCGTCAGAGGCGAGCAGGGAGCGCAGGACGACGGCGCACACGGCGACGGACGCGCCGGTGATGGCGACCGCCAGGAGCATCGAGACGAGGACGGCGCCGACGACCAGGACGACGGCCGTACCGGCACCGACGAGGGCGAGGACCGCGCCGGGGGTGAGCTGGACCGTGGGGCGGGTCGGCGCGGCCGGGGCGGGCGTCGGGTGGTGCTGGACCACGGTGGTCGGCTCGACGACGGCGGGCGGGGTGACGAGCCCGGTGGGGGTGGGCATGGTGGGGATCTTCGGGCGGAACATCGGTGATCTCCTCTTTCGGCGGGCTACTTCACGAGGGTGTTGATGGCCGGCGCAAGGACGCTGTCGGCGAGGAGGAAGCCGCCGAGCAGGACGACGGCGATCAACCAGGCGGGCGGGCGGAAGAGCTTGACGCCGAGGTAGCCGACGACGAGCAGCGCGAGCCAGAGCGGGACCTGCATGGCGGTGGCCTCCTAACGGATGCGGCAGCGGTGGGTGCGGGCGGCGAGCTGGGCGGCGGACCGGCTGGAGTAGTCGGCGGACCAGCCGCAGTCGTCGGCAGTGCAGACGGCGGCGTGCGCGGTGCGGCCGTGGCGGTCTCGGTGGGTGCCGATCTGCACGGGACCGATCCGCATCACGGAGTGGAAGTGGTCGCGGGCGGGCATGGCGGTCAGTCCTTCCGGGTGGTGGTGGGGTCGGGGAAGCTGGCGCGGATACCGGCGGCGGTGGCCGGGGCGAGGGTGCGCTGGGCGGCTTCCTCGGCGAGCAGGTGGGCGAGGAAGGGCCGGTCGGCGGCGGTCATCTCGCGGGCGCTGTCGAGGTAGTCAGCGGCGGTCAGGTCGGCGGGGTCGGAGGTCATCGGTGGTCCCTTTCCGGGTCAGGTGAGGTGGGCGGCGATGGCGTCGGCGAGGTGGGGCGGGACGCCGAGGCGGGCGCGCAGGGTGTTGGTGTCGATCGGGGCGCCGGTGCGGTCGCGGTAGTCGGCGGCGACCTTGCGGGCGTGGTCGACGAGGACGGCGGGGACAGGAGGAGCGGGGGCCCCGATGGCAGCGGTGGCAGCGGGAGACGCGGTGGCCTGCACGGGAGTCGAAGGAACGGGGACCACGTCAGGGACGGATGTGGCTTCTGTGGCCGACGCGTGTTCGGCGACCGGGGCCGACTGCTCGACCGGAGGCGCGCTCTCCCCCGCGTCCGCGACGGGGGCCGACGGAGCGGGCTCCAGCCCCACCGACTCGGGTTGCGTTTCCCCGTCCGGAGCCGGCGAGTGGGCGAGGAGCGTGCCGCCCAGGAAGGCGAGCGCGGGCCATCCGGCGACGCCGAGGCGGAGCAGGGCGGGCGGGTCGGCCAGGTCGAGGAACCCGGCGGTGGCGATGTTGGCGCCGAGCGAGGCGAACAGCGCGACGACGAACCAGCACCAGGCCAGCCGGGATGGCCCCTCACTGCGCAGCCGCCGCCAGGCAGCCACCATGAGCAGGTCGACGCTGACCGGGTAGGCCCACGCCTTCCAGCCGTTCTGTCCGGCGGCGGCAGCCAGGTCGTGCAGGTGCGCGAAGGACAGGGCGCCCGCGATCACGGCTTGGATCAGGACCGCGTCGATCCGAAGGACGCGACGGGCGCTCATCAGACGTCGTCCGGGTACGTGGCGTCGCCGTCGGAGTCGTAGCCGTCCGCGGACATGCCGGGCGGCGGCTCGGGCAGCGAGACGGCGAGGGACGAGCTGACGGCGTCCACGAAGTCCAGGTCGGCGCCGGCCATGTCGGCGTACAGGGCGAGTCGGCCCAGGAGCAGCACGGTCCGGGCGAAGTCCTCGCAGTCCGGGCACATGGCGGGCCCTCCTTTCTTTGGGCGTGGCGGGGTAGGGACTCGGCGCGAAGGCGGTCACGCCGACCGTGGGGAGCAGGAGGAGATCAGGCGGTGGCCGAGGAGGCCTTGACCAGCGGCGCGGGCGCGGCGTCGGACTCGGCGAGGGCGGGCCGGAACGAGGCCAGCTCGGACAGGACGGGAGTCCGGTCGGCGTATCGGTTGCAGATGTTCACGGCCTGGCGGAGCGAGGTGTGCGGGGCGCGGATGCGGTGCCAACCGCCGGAGGAGTCACCCGCGATGGCGAGCCCTCGCAGCTCGGCGGGGATCTGGATGGCGGCGAGGACGGCGTCCGGGGAGATGTCGCCGAAGGCCATGTTGGCGGATGCCTCGTCGTTCACGCGGTGGGCGGTGCGGCCGGTGAGCTGGGCGCGGAGCATGGTGATGCCCTTGCCGAGTTCGGAGCCGAAGCGCTGCCCGCAGATCTCCAGGTAGATGCCGGCCGCACGGCCGAGCTGGGCGAGACGGACCAGCGCGGTGACGATGCGGTCCCGGCGTTTCTCCTCCTCCTTGCTGGCGAACAGGGCGAGTTCGGCGACCTCGTCGACCAGGACCACGACCGGCACGGGGCGCAGGTCGTCGGGCAGGTCCCAGATGTCGGCGGCGATCTCCGCGTCCGGCACGTCGGAGGTGATCCGCTGCTGTGACCGGATGAGTTGATAGACGCGCTCCATCCGGACCACGAGCGCGTCGAGCACTTCGGCGGCGGTGTCGGGGTCGTCGGCCAGCGCGGAGAACCGGCGGGCCAGGGGGAACAGTTCCACCCCCTGTTTGCAGTCGATGCCGACGAGGGCGACGTCCATTGGGGCGAGTCCGGCGACCAGGTTGCGTTGGTAGACAGACTTTCCGGATTCCGTGGCGCCCAGGGTGAGGGCATGAGGGATCGCCCGGTAGTCGCGGTAGTGCACCGAGCCGTCCGCGCGCAGTGCGACCGGGACCCGCATGGGCCGCGGGTCGGGGTCGGCCGGCATCCGCACCCGCTTGAGCACGTCGTAGCCGGTCATCCGCACCTCGACGACGCCGGAGCGCAGCTCCCGCGAGGTCACGCCGTACATCGAGAACGAGTGGCGGAGCCGGTCCGAGGCGGCGGTGAGGTCGAAGGCGTCCTGTCCAGGACGGAGCTTGAGCCGCAGGACCAGGCCGGTCCGGGTGGGCCGTAACCGCAGGATGCGCGGCGGACGCGGCTCCGGTATCGGCCGGTTGGTGGCCCGCGCGAGGGCCAGCCGCCACCGAGCGGGCGGGACGGTCAGCCCGCAGGCGTCCATGACCGAGCCGTACCGGACCAGGACCCGCACCACGGCCAGCGTGACCCCGAAGGTCAACCAGTACCAGGCGGGGCGCCGCCACCGCAGGAGACTCACGGCGGCGACGACCAGCACCAGAGCGACCGTGAACGTGGTCACGATCAGGCCGCCTTGGGCCCGGCAGCAGCGTCGGCGAGCGAGGTGACCGCGACCGCGCGGAACGCGATGCCGTGCCGCTTCTGGCCGTTGAAGTCGTTCTCCCACGGCCGGGCGATCAGGCCGGTGAGCGCGACGGGCGTGCCCATGGACAGTTCGCCGGTGATCCCGGGCTCCGGGACCGTGATGGACAGGATCTCCACCTCCTCGTTCGCCGCGAACATCACGTCGACCGTCATCAGCTTCGCCCCGGTCTCGGTGTCGGTGGCGATCTCGCCGGTACGGCGGTCGCGGACCTTGACCTGCGGGGACTTGGCGACCATCACGACCGCACTGGACGTGTCGACAGGGATCTGACGCACAGAGACCACTCCTCTATAGATGCTGAACTTCGCCACTCATGTATATGAGTGACAGGAAGAAGAGTGCCCGACTCCTGTACATGAGTCAACCCGCCGCGAAGAAGAACTCGCGACGGGCTGTGAGAGGTTGAGTGGGCGTCAGTCGCCCGCAGGGATCCGGTACTCGAAAACGAACTGGTCAGCAGCCATGAGCGTGTCGCACACCTCCACCACCAGGCCCGCGGTCGTACGAGCCTCCCGGATCAGGTGGACCACCGGCGCCCCCGGGCTCAGCGCCAGCTCCGACGCCTCCGCCTTCGAGGCCGGCCGAGCTTGCAGCGTCTCGACGAACTCCGCGAACTCGTGCCCGTGGTCTTCCAACCGGGCATAGATGCCACCGCCGCCGGGGTTCTCGGCGAACAGCTCGGGGATGTCCTTGACGACGTCCCAGGGGAGGTAGGACGTGGCGGTCTCGACCGGGGTGCCGTTACGGAAGTACAGGCGCCGGCGAGCCAGCACCTGCGTACCGGCGGGGACGCCCAGTCGCTCGGCAGCATCCTCGGGCGCCTCCGTCGGGCCGATGTAGAGGACGCTCACCTTCGCCGTCGCGCCGGACTGGGCGGACTCCGCGAGGTAGGCCGCCTGCCCACCCTGCCGAAGTGAACGCCGGAAGCGATCGGAGGAGCGGTGCCGCACCGGAGGCCGGTTCTTCACGATCGAGCCCTTGCCGTGCCGGGTCTCCACCAGCCCGCTCGCCCGTACCTCGACCATGGCCTTACGGATCGTCCCGCCGGACACGCCGTAGCGCTCCACCAGCTCGGACTCGCTCGGCACCATGTCACCGGGCTTGAGAACCCCTGCCCTGATCTGCTGCACGATCTCGTCCGCGATCTGCACATACCGAGGCCCAGAACCAGCCCCTCCCACCGCAGTCCCCATAGCCCTTCCCTGCCTCCTATGCTCCTCTGCATGAGTCAATCACGGGAAGCAAGGCCGTCCCCCCTGCACTCTGTGTCCGTAGCCGGAGTGGTAGTGCGCGAGGACGGCCGCCTCCTGGCGATCCGCCGAGCCGACAACGGCACCTGGGAGCTCCCCGGCGGCGTGCTCGAACTCGACGAGGCCCCGGAGGCCGGCGTGGCCCGCGAGGTCCTGGAGGAGACCGGCATCCACGTCGAGGTGGACGAACTCACCGGCGTCTACAAGAACATGACCCGCGGCGTCGTCGCCCTGGTCTTCCGCTGCAAACCCTCCGGCGGCACGGAACGCACCTCCAGCGAGTCCACCGCCGTTTCCTGGCTCACTCCGGACGAGGTCAGCGAGCGCATGACCGAGGCCTACGCGGTCAGGCTCTTGGACGCTTTGGACGGCAACGGCCCCCACGTACGCAGCCACGACGGCAAGCACCTCATCCCAGCGGGATAAGACTTTCTCTCCATCATCAAGGCGGCTCGCTCCGCTCCCCGCGCGCGGCCCGGCCCCCGGCCGGGCCTGCGCTCCTGCCTCCGTCCCGCTCCAGCCCGGCCGGCACCCGTGCCGCGCTCACAGCTAACGAAACCATGATTCGAGCGAGCGGAAGAGGAGAAGACTTGTACAGACTCCGCTGGCTCTAACGCGCTGGCGCATTGATGGGGGTTGGCATGGCTGATACTTCATCCACCCGGCCAGGTGGAGCTAATTACGCTATGACGTTGGCGAATGATTCATACGAATGGTACAAAGGTCGCGCGATTCGTTCACGTCGCACCTTCAAAGGATTCGAAACAGCAGTGTTGGTGATTTCATCCTCCATCCCCCTGTCGGTTGTCTTCTTTTCGCGAAACACAACCATCCCCGCAATTCTAGGCGTCGCAGTTGTAGTCTTATCCGGCCTTCGCTCAATCTTCCACTGGCAAGATAACTATCTGAGGTTTAGTGCCGCGCGTGAGGCCGTTGAGGCGGAGCGACGTCGGTACCTTACCGGTGCTGACCCATACGGGGATCCTGCGACGAGAGATGCAGTTCTCGTGGCAGAAATAACACGAATTGAACAAGGCGAAATGAACAGCTGGCTGGAACTGGCCGCAGAAAGGCCGAATTCTGGATCTGCTCCCACCATATAAAAGAGCAAACTTATCGCCCTCGAATTACCGTCTACATGGCGCCATTTTCGTCGATGAGGCGCTCCCACTCATCTAGAATTGCCTGCCCGTCCAGTACCTGACGAACGGCAGCTTCCATTTTTACAGCGAGCGGCCGCATCGACTTACTTAGCCCCTTCAGGGCGCTAACGCTATCAGAAAAGCCTTGGAGTGACGGAATGTTGGCACGAGACGCCGCCACTGCACTCTTTACACTGGAGAAGAATTCCTTCATACCCTGCCGATCTTCATCTGTAAGTGCTTGCCTTGGAGCCTCTCGAATAAGCGTCAGGATACCGGGATCCACATTTACAAGTTCGGCAGAGTAGAGGTTGCCCAGCTCGTAAAATCGGTTCACAGGCTCAGTGATGCGCTCAGCAAGTTGATGACTCACACGCAACCTACCTGCGAATCCTCCTCCTCGCGCATCTGACTGCTCAATCTCCTCTGCGGCCGCTACCGCTTCCGCAGCGATGACTTCCATGACGGTGGAGAATTCCTGTACCACACTAGTCCAACGAGGGAACGCGGTCTCCATCTCGGCCATCGTTTCAAGCAGAGCAGGGTCTTCACCGTCCTTGGATTCGATAACCCGCTCGTTTTCCGAGGCCACTTGAAGTGAGCGCTCAAGGATTCCTACGAGACGCTCGGCGAGATCTGCTACAGCTTTCCTATGTGCCGGCGATTCCTCGTCCTCCAGCCTGAGTTTCGTCCAGTCAGCATATTGACGGTTGGCGATCAGAGACATCACCTCGTCAGGGCTATCCTCGACCAAGCCTGGAACCTTTACATAGAGAATTGGGAGAAGTAGCTCCTCTAGGCCCAGACTCTTCGCATGCCCAAAGAACGTCAGAACTTCGCGACGACATTCCGCGCTTTTGAAAAATGCAGGTGTCACAATTGGAATACAGAACGTCGTGCCGGCCAGAGCGGCTTCGATTCGGGCTCGCCACTCCGCCCCCCATTCCAAATCATTCTTATCCACAAAAATTCGAAGCGCTTCAGCCGTGATAACTTCATATTCATCGGCAATCAATTGAGCGAGTTTTCTGATCCTCCCCCTATTGAGCTCATTATCCTTGTGTGTGTAACTCCAGAAGCCGACTGCCTGCTCGTAGCTACTCATGGAAATCAATCTACCCGGAAACGTGCAACGGCATCCAAGTGTGACGATTTAAGCCTTTCGATCTTCCATTTATGGTATAGCGAGCACGAGACCCAGCTTGCCAAGCAGGGGGCTCGCGCATCGTGATCACGGATCCGCCATCAGGATTCGTTCCCGTCAACGGCACAAGCCAGCAGCGTGGCTGAGGCCGGTGGGGGTGCAGCGAGGCACACGCGTGCGTAGTCGGTCGGCGCACCCGCCGTCGTGGCTGGCTTTCGTCGGCTGAGGTTCGTGCCACTGCCGTGCCAGATGCAGGGGTCAGCCACAGTCAACGGGGTTCTCTCACGGTCGCATTCGCGGATCTCGGCCAGGTGCTCACCGAGTCCACGCGCGCTGGAACTCTTCGGCCGGGATGGCCTCCAGCGGATCCTGTCCAGGATCGATTGCTTGATCTGTCAGGCCGCCGTGCTCGTCCTCCAGGTGCTCCCAGCTGTATCGGTGGAGCTGTCCGACCGCGGTCAGCTCGGCCTGCTTGATGACGATCAACTCGCCGCGATCGGGTACGGCCTTGATGTACCAGAGGCCGCCTTCTTCGTCAGCGTGGCGGAAGTGGTGCCGCTGAGTGACGCACTCGTCGAGTGCTCGGTAGTACGCCTTGATCTCTGCCGCGATGCGCTCCAGGTCGTCCACGGAACCATCGTGCCAACGACCGCCGGTCAGTTGGGACGT
This sequence comes from Streptomyces sp. NPDC031554, assembly GCF_055580685.1. Lineage (NCBI taxonomy): Bacteria > Bacillati > Actinomycetota > Actinomycetes > Kitasatosporales > Streptomycetaceae > Streptomyces > Streptomyces sp. NPDC031554. The sequence goes on from NZ_JBVIKX010000004.1 coordinate 327,752, forward strand.
TCTGACATCCACAAGTGACATCAACGGTGCCGGACGCCAGCACTCCCAGACGGCCTGGTATGGCCAGCGTGGCTGTGTTGTTCCCCCGTGGTGCCGAGGAGCGATCGAACTCCTAAAGCGGGTGCCGCAGGTTCGAATCCTGCCGGGGGCACAGCGCCTGACCAGGCGCGGAGCTTCGAACAGCCCTCTCGGAGTGATCTCCGAGGGGGCTGTTTTCGTGCGTGCGGGGATGTAACGCTAGGCGACGTCCTGGTCACGGCGTTCTCTACCGACCCCACGGGGGTGTCTGCGGCCTCCTGTTCGAACTGGGGCATCAGCGAGGTACAGGTGTCCGTGTGGCTTGCGATCACCCCAACCGGAGAAGTGACCGCTCACCTCGCGGCGGGAAGTACCTCCAAGGTCACCTGGATCAGTCTGGATGGCGCCGCCTGCCGTCTGGACCACCCGACGAGGTTGACTGAGCCGAGCCCGTCACCGCCCGGCAGCGGTCTGGCTGGCCCTCCATTCAGGAGCCTCGGGCGTGTCCTGGAACTCCAGGAGGTGCTGTCCGGCGAGCCGCTGCAGGGCGGCGCGTACGTCTGCCGGTGCGACGTAAAAGAACTCCCGGCGTAGGTTTACCCGGTTGACGCGGCGGGACTCGAACTCCTGGTGCAGGCGGCGTTCCAGGCTGACGGCGTCCTCACTGAAGATCAGGGCGTGTACGTCGAAACGGAAGGGGACGGACGCGTCCCCGAGTTCGATGACGCGGTCCATGGGATCGAGGCGCCGGGTCATACCGATCTTGACCATGCGTTCGCCGAACGCTCCGACGTTGGAGATGACGTAGACGTATCCGGCCCGGATGTTGGCCTCGCGGGCCTCGACCGTCTCCAGCTCGGCACCCAACTCGGCCAGTTTTCCTTCAAGTTCGGCAATGGCGGCCTCATCACCGGTGCCGGAGCGCAGGCGGCGTAGGGCGCCCTCGTAGTGGCTGCGTTCCTTCTCCAGTCGCTGCCGCTCGCGCTCGATCTCGCGCTGCAGGCGCTCCTCCTCGCGCTGCTGGGCTCGTAGCTCTCGCTGCTCCTCCCGCTCGGTCTCCTTCCTCACCAGGTAGTCCGCCGTCAGCTCCAACTCCTGGACCCGCAGCTGGTGGTAGTCATCACCGATGCGGATCTGCATGGTGGCGCCGAGCCGGGCGATCGACTCCCGCGTCTTGCCGAGCCGGTCGATCAGCGAGTCGAGCCGGTGCGGCTTCATGCCGCGCACTGCGTTGTCCGCCTCGGCGTTGTACGCGCGCAGCATCAGCTTGGAGAAGTCACGGACCATCTTGCGTCCCTTGGCAGCTGAGCCGTCCACCATCCAGTACTGGTTCCCGAGCACTGCCCGATCGTCCCTCGCCAACTGCTTATAGCGGGCCTTGAGACTGTCGAGCCGGTCCTTGTAGGTGAGCGCGTCGGCGAGCGGATGGCGGTACTCGTAAATGCCGGCCTCTTGCAGCATCCGCGTCTCATCGGTGAGCACCAGATCCCGGCGCGCGTCCGTGAGGCGCTGTTCGGCCTCCGCCATCTGGCGAGTCATTTCGTCAGCTTGGCGGCGCACGTCAACCAGGGACTGCGCGGCGCTCTCGGCGGCGTGCTCTATCTTCTCGTCGAGAAGAGCGTCGATCCGTCCGATCTCTTGGAGCTTCTCCTCATGCGCGCGGCGCAGTCGCTGCTGCTCGGCGGCTATCTGAGCGCTGTCGGCTCCGATGAGACGACTCAATTGCTCCGTCAGGTGACGCTTTTCTTCCTGTAGTTCGCGTACCTGTGTTTCCATCAGCGCCAGCTCGCCCGCCAGACTCGCCGCCTCGGACTCCGCTTGCTTACGGCGCCGACCGAACAGACCCCCACCTGTGGCCGGAACCGTCCCCTGGGAACCGTAGGGGGACTGCTGAGGAACGGATGTGCTCGCCTGCGGCACGGCCCCTTCCGGGATCCAGATCTGCCAGCCTGGGGGTGTGGGCCATGCGGGATCCGGTTCCCAGCCCGGTGGCGGGCTCCACCCCTCCGGCGGGGCGGGCCAGGTGGGCGGCGGGTTGAACCGGTAGGTCATGGGCAACGACTCCTGTCGCGAGGGCGAGAGACGGCCGGCGTAACCCTGATGCCGTCCGGCAGCCGGCGGGCCGAGTCGAACGTACTCGGCTTTGTCGACCTTCGTTCTGCCATCTCCTGTTTTGGCCCTCCTGGCAGCAGATCCGACGAGGTGGGTGAGCCGCAGGGAGGAGCTGGGGTGAGTGGTGGCTCGGGAAGTCCTGGAGGTCCGCCGTCCCGGGTCCTGTCCGGGTGGGCCGTGGTGAGATGGTGCCGTGAGCCGTGCCGCAGAAGAGACCAATCGCCGTATGCTCCGAGCTCGTGACGTGATGGACCGCGACTACGCGCAGCCTCTGGACGTCCCCGCCCTGGCCCGCGTCGCACACGTGTCGCAGGCCCACTTCACGCGTACCTTCCGGGCCACGTTCGGTGAGACACCGCACCGCTACCTGCAGCGTCGCCGCGTGGAACGGGCGATGTTCCTGCTACGGGAGACCGACCGCAGCGTGACGGACATCAGTTTCGAGGTCGGCTTCACCAGCCCGGGCACCTTCAGCCGGACGTTCCACGACATCGTCGGCCGGTCGCCGCGGACGTACCGCAAGGAGGCGGTTGCCGTGGGCGTGCCGACGTGCTTCACGATGGCGTGGACCCGACCGCATGTCTGACGGGACGCCGGACCGTCTTGTTCACCGAGCAGTTTTGGATAAGTTTTCGTCCTGACCAATCACTAGTGTCAGTGTCATGTTCAACGCCATCACGCAGTCGCAGATATACGTCCTCGACCAGGACGAGGCCATCGACTTCTACGTCGGCAAGCTCGGCCTGGAGATCACCGCAGACGTCGACATGGGGTTCATGCGCTGGCTGACCGTCGGCGTACCGGGTCACCCCGAGCGACAGATCCTTCTGGAGAAGCCGGGGGCGCCGGCGATGTCGGAGGAGACGGCGGAGCAGGTGCGCGAGCTGGTGACCAAGGGGGCCATGGGCGGCTGGCTCATCCTCACCACGGACGACTGCCGCAAGACCTACGAGGCTCTGCTCGAGAAGGGGGTGGAGTTCACCGAGGAGCCCACCGAGCGTCCGTACGGGATCGACTGCGGTCTGCGTGACCCCTTCGGCAACCGCATCCGCTTCACCCAGCCGAAAGCTTGAAGCACTCCGGCACTCCGGCACTTCCACATCCACGGCCGGCATCAACGACGCCGGACGGAGTCGTACCTCAGCATCCCTGTCCGGCCGCCGTGCCGGTGAGCAGTGGCGGCAGGGAGGGCACGGGCCGAACCCCTGAAGCGGTTGTCGCAGGTTCGCGTCCTGCCGGGGGGACACGGCGCAGGGCCGGTTCGAAGGGCTTGGTACCCCCAACCGGTCCTGTCGCATGATCACGTCTGTGCCACGCGCGGACCATGAAGTCCGGTGTGCTTCCACCGCACCGGTGCCCTGCCGTCAGCCTTCGTGGGGCACCCTCGGGCGGGTGACCGGCACGACGGTGAGGAGGTCGTCCAGTGCTTTGAAGTCGTCGGGATTGGTCGTGAAGAGGGGGAGACCCTCGGCCACGGCGATGGCAGCGATCATCAGGTCGGCCACCCGGCGGCGCGGCTTACGGCCGGCGCCGATCACTGCGGCACAGATACGGCCGTAGACGCGAGCCGCTTCGGCATCGAAGGGGATGGGGTCGAACTCGTTCTCGGCGCGTTGCAGGACGTCGAGCCTGCGGGCGCGTTCGGCGTGCTCGTCGTAACTGCTCTGTTCGTCGTTGCGACGGACCTCGTGCGGACCTGCGGACAGCTCGGCCAGGGTGATGGCGGTGATCGCCATTTCGTCCGGCAACTCCTCGGGGGCCACCCAGCGGCGCAGAATCATGATGTCGGTGTCGAGAAGGCCCTGTTGATACGTCGAGCGGTCAACGGTCATAGGGATCGTCCAGGTAGGTGTCGGCCGTGGCGTCCTGATCGGCGCGGAACCTGTCGAGGTCGATGCCGGGGGCGGTCCTGGACATCGCGACGAACTCCTGGCGGGAGACGAACCGACGGCGTCGACGCAGCGGGACGAGCCGGCCGATCGGATGTCCGTCGCGGGTGACGGTGAACGACTGACCGCCCTGTATGGCATCCATGATCTCTCGGGACCGGCTGCGCAGATCCCGTTGGGTGATTTCGGGCTGAACGCTCATATCAACCAAGGTAGCACCCGGTGCCACCAGGTAGCACGTGACGGCCGACGGCCTGTGCCGACAGATCTTCGGACGTGACAGCCGACGGCCGGGTACGGCCTTCGCCGACTGCTCGGCTGGAGCCACGGGTGAGAAGGCACCTGGCATCCACCGTTGCCGTCAACGATGTCGGACGGGTGCCACGCCGGTGACTCCCACTGATCGTCGCGCCGGTGGACGGCAGCGGTCGGACCGCGCTCGGACCGAACTTCTCAAGCGGGTGTCGCGGGTTCGCGTCCTGCCGGGGGTACAAGAGAAGGGCCGGCTCAGGAGGGTTTCCTCCAGGGCCGGCCCTTCGTCGTGTCCGAGGTCGTGCCGCACGCGTGCCGCTGACGTCGCACGGACGCCTTGTTTCCTGTGGTCCTCTCTCTGGATCACGGGTCGCGGTCACCCGGGCAGTGCGGGATCGGGATGATCGGTCGTCGTCGAAGAGGGCGGAGAGGGACATGCAGATGTGGATGCTCATCGGCGAACTGATGCGCGTCAGGACGCGCGAACACCTCGCCTCCTCTCCCCTGCACCCGGAAGAAATGCCCGGGCTCAGGCGCCCGGCGACCCCCGCGCAGGTGGAGCGTCTGCAAGTCTTGGCCGGCCAGCCACTGGATCCGTCGTACCGGCACTTTCTGTCCCTGACGGACGGGCTGGACGGATTCCCGTACACGATGCCGCTCCTGGGGTGCCGCGACTGGGACGATCCGGAGCGGAGCGGGCCGGTCTCCAGGTTCCGCGACATCACCGTGGAGGCAGGTCCACCGGCCGAGGTCGGACTGCCGGAAGGGACGCGTGTCTTCCCGGTCCACGGCGACGTCGACGGATCCGCGGGCATCCTGATGCTTCATCACGGCGACGAGGCCCTGGAACGCTTCTGGTGGAGCAGTGAGGGGGACGACATGTTCTTCCACACCTTCCGTGATCCTGTCGACTGCGTCGCGGACGGTTCCTGCAGTCCCCGGCACCTCTTCGGCTGACCTGGTCGCCCTTCGCACCGTCGGCGTCATCCTCTCCGCCCCGAGATCCGTCCGCCGCAGTCGCCCGGCGGCTGCCGGCATGGCGGGGATGTCTTCGGCGGAGGTCACGGGCTCGGTCTCCTTCTGCTCGGACCGTGGTTCAGCCCGCTCGGACCGTGGCGCAGCGGATGCGGGCGCGCGGTCGGTCTCGGGTTCGCCCACGGTGCCGCGGTGCTGGAGCGGCGTGGAGGACGATGATCCGGTCGCGTGGGGTGGTGCTCATGTGTGTCACCTCCCTCGCGGTGCCCCGAAGGGCGCTGCGCCGGGCGTGTGCCCGTACGCCGGTCAAGGAAGGTGTGATGGCCGCCCGGTGACGCGCAGTCAGGCGGTCGGGTCGAAGTCCGTCGAGGTCAGGCGGCGGCCAGGCCTAGCGTCCGGTCGGAGGTGGTGGAGCGCAGGATCCGCTCCTCTTGCCTGCGGGCGGCGGAGGCGGCGACGCGGCCGGTGACGCGCCGGACGGCGAGGCCGGCGAGGGCGTCGGCGGTTTCGTTGAGGTCATGTCCGATGTGACCCTTGAGCCAACGGACCTGGAGGCGGTGGCGATGGGGCACCAGGCGGTCCAGGAGTTCCCTGCCCTCGGGGAAGAGGACGGTGCGGTGGGCGGCCGCCGGATCGGCGTTCGTCAGGGCCAGGTTCACCGCCCCGACGGCCTCGGTGCTGTCGCACAGGACGACCACGGGGGTTTCCGGGTGGCGGTCCAGGAGGCTGAGGGCTGCCCGGCAGACACCGATGACCTCGGCCTCGCCGCTGCACGAGGCCATCGAGTCGCCGTATCCGGTCGTTCCGTCCTCGGCGGCCCAGCCGTAGCCGCACAGCGCGGACTCGTCGCCGACCGCGGCGTCGGCGACGGCCACCGCGGCGCGGCTCGGGGAGTCGTCGAGGATGGCGTAACGCTCCTTGTAACCGGGCGTGAGACCCTCCGGACCGTCGCCGCCGTCGCCGTGGTCGCCGTCACCGTCGCCGTGGTCGCCGTCGCCGTCCTGGGACGTGTCGGCGGACGCGTCCTCGGTGAGGTGGGCGGCGAGGGTCCGGTGGCACCGCGGGCAGCCGTCGGCCCGCGCGTCGCAGTCCGCCCGGTGCTCGGTGGCCAGCCGGCCGGCCCGCTGCCACAACTCGGGCTCTTCCGCGGAGAAGCGCAGGAGAGCCGCGACGCGGCACCGCGCGATGAGCTCCGCGAGGGGCCCGTCGGCCGCACGGTCCCGGATCCGGTCGTGGAGGTCGGCGATCCGGTGCTTGGCCTCGCGGGCGCGGGCCGCGAGGATCGCGGCGTCCTGGTAGGCGTCGTCGAGCGCGTCGAGCTGCGCCCGGCGGGCGGTGAGAGGACGGGCGAGGACCTGGCGTTCGGCCTGGGCGATGGCGTAACGGCCCCAGGCCAGCGCCGTACGGGCGTGCCGGCCCCACCGTTCGACCACCGCGTCGTGCGCGAGGTGCGGGTTCTCCCCCTCCCGGGCGTCGCGCAGGAGAGCCTGGACGAAGGCGTCGTCGTGGCACTCCAGCAGTTCGCGGACGGCTGCCGGCGGTTCGGCGGCCGCCGGACCCCGTCGCCAGGCCCACAGGGCGAGATCGTCGTCCGGCGCCGGCACGTCGGCGGTCCACGATCCGTGGTCGGCGAGCACCTCCCGCAGGGCCCGGCCGTACGCTTCGGGATCCGCTGCGCGTGCCACGCGCAGCTCGAGCGGCTCCAGCGGGGGCCTGCGACGGTCCTCGAGGCGGCGCGCACGCTGCTCCTTGCACACGGCCTCGGCCTCGGACCGTGCCCGGCGCACCCTGCGTGCGTGTTCGCGCAGGTGTCGCAGCCGGCGGGGCGCCGACAGCCCGGAAAGCTCGGTGCGCCTGACGTCCCCACGGGCGATGACGTCGGCGTGGGCCAGCGCGACGGCGATGGGCCCGGCGAGCGAAGGGTGGGCCAGGGCGGCGGCGGTCTCCGGGGAGGCCATGCCGTTCATGCGTGCGAGGGCGGCGTCCTGCAGCGCGGTGAATTCTTCGGCGTAGTGCTGGACCAGCTCGGTGTGCGGGGTGATCGTCACGGTGACCTTCCAAGTCACGAGCGGGGTGACCGGTCTGGGAAGCAGGGGTGTGGTGCCCGGGCGGGACGGCTCTCCGGACGACCTTCTGCCGTCACTGCCGTCACTGCCGTCGCCGTCGTCGCTTTCGTCTCCGTCGTCGCTCTCGTCTCCGCCGTCCTCGGCGGGTCGTCGGCCGTGCCGGGATCTCCCGGCGGAGGTGGGCCGGCGACGGCGCCTGGTCAGGAGAACCGCCGGGCGCGACAGGCGCGTTCGGAACGGCACGGGCTACGGCTACGGCTACGGCTACGGCTACGGCATCAGTAGTTGCCGTTGCTCAGGAGGTCGCCGTCGGCGTTGTAGACGGTGACGAGGCCGTTCTTGCTGTCCTTCCCCCGACTGGACTGGAAGTCGGCGAAGGCCGAGGCGAGCAGCTTGGCGTTGCCGGCGTCCGCGCTGATCATGTCCCCGGTGTAGTCCGTGTAGATGTCGGCCGTGTCCAGGATGTCGTTGTTCTCGTCGGCGCCCTGGACCTTGGTGACGTGCGTCGCCGCCTCCTGCGTCTTCGCGGACTCGTGCTTCTTCACGTACGCCTTGAAGGCGTCGGCGGTGGACTGCCGGGGCTCGGTGGTCCCGGCGGAGTCGGTGCCCTTGGTGGCCCCACCGTTCTTGGAGGACCCACCGTCCTTGTCGGAGCCGCCGCCCTTGGTGGAGCCGGTGGACGCGGCGGAGGACGGGGTGCCGGCCGAGGAGTCGTCCGAGCCGGCCCCCGCCACGGACGCGACACCACCGATCACGATCACGGCCAGGACGCCGAGGCAGCCCAGCTTGGTCTTGGACCGCTTCTTCGGCGGCACGGGAGGCTGCGCGTAACCCGGCTGCTGCGGGTAGCCCGGCTGCTGCGAGTGGTCCGGCTGCTGCGGGGGCTGGGTGGTCATCTGGGTTCCTCCTGTTGCGAGGCGCGAGGCGCGATGTGCAATGCGCGATGTGCGAGGGCGGTGAGTGGAGAGATCCGATGCGCGGCACGGACCCGACAGAGCGCCCCGCACTGACGCTTCCAATCGGAAGCGAGAACAGATAAGCACAGCACTGAAAGCATCGTCAATCGCACTGTCAGACTTGACGGCCCCTGTAAGGTGTTAACCGTCCACCACCCCACAGACCCGAGAGGTGGGGAACCCCACCCCATGCCCCAGCAGCCACCAGCGCCCTCGGCGCACGTGACGGCCGCCGAGATCTCCCGCATCGCAGGGGTCACACGCGCCACCGTCAGCAACTGGCGCCGCCGCCACGACGACTTCCCGGCCCCCAGCGCGGGCACGGAGACCAGCCCGCTCTACGACCTGACGGCCGTCCAGGCCTGGCTGCGGGCGCGTGGGCACACCTCCGCCGCCTCGCCGACCGAGGAACTGCGTACCGCGCTACGGCTGCTGGGGCCCGGCTCGGGTGTGGCCGCGCGGCTGTTCCCGCTGGTGGCCGCCGCGTCCCGGCGCACGCCGGAGGAGCTGGCCGAACTCGCCGCCCTGTCCGACGACGGGCTGGTGGCGCGGGCGGAGAGGACCGCGGCCGAACTCCCGGTCGCCGTGCCCGAGGCCGAGCCGTCCCGCTACGGTCCGGACGACGTGGGCGTGCTCCGCGCCCTGCTGGGCTGCGTCCGTGAGGCGGGGGCGCAGGCCGCCGCCGACGTCCTGGCCGAACGCGAACTGGACGAGAGCGCCGCGAGCGGCGTCTACCAGACCCCGGAGGGCCTGGCCCTGCTCATGGCACGGCTCCTGCCCGCCGGCGCGTCCCGCGTCCTCGACCCCGCCTGCGGCAGCGGCACGCTCCTCGCCGCCGCCGCCCGGCAGGGCGCGCGGGAGCTGTACGGGCAGGACTCGCTCGCCGTCCAGGGCCGGCGCACCGCGGTCCGGCTGCTGCTCGCCGCGCCCGGGGCCGAGACGACGGTCCGCGTCGGTGACAGCCTGCGCGCCGACGCCTTCCCCGACGTCACCGTGGACGCCGTCCTGTGCAATCCGCCGTTCGGCGACCGCGACTGGGGTCACGACGAGCTGGCCTACGACCCGCGGTGGGCGTACGGACTCCCCTCGCGCTTCGAGTCCGAACTGGCCTGGGTGCAGCACGCCCTCGCGCACCTGGAGCCCGGCGGCCACGCGGTCATGCTGCTGCCGCCCGCGCTCGCCTTCCGCTCCTCCGGCCGCCGCGTCCGCGCGGAACTCATCCGCGGCGGGGCCCTGCGCGCCGTCGTCTCCCTTCCGGCGCGTGCCGCGTATCCGCTCCACATCGGCCTGCAGGTCTGGGTGTTCCAGCGCCCCGAGCCGGGCGGCGCGGACCGTACGACGGTGCTGTTCGTCGACGGGGAGGGCGAGCAGCGGGACGACGCCGCGGGCACGCCGTCCGCCACCGACACGGCCGGCGCCGGCACCCGCCCCCGCCGCTCCGCCCCCGCCTCGGCCGCCTCCTTCGACTGGGCGGGGCTGACCGACCGGGTCCTCACCCAGTGGGCCGCGTTCACCAGCGCCCCCGACGCCTACGCCGACGAGCCCGGCGTCGCCCGCGCGGTGCCGCTCGTCGACCTCCTCGACGACGTCGTCGACGTCACCCCGGCCCGCCATGTCCGGGCGACCGCGGCCGACATCGACCCGGCCGCCCTGGCCCGCCGCGTCGACGACCTGCACGGGCGACTGGCCGAACAGGTCGCCGTCCTGACGGCCGCCTCCGCGTCCGGCGGGTGGCGGCCGTCCGGGGCCGCGGCCCGCGAGTGGCGTACGGCGACCGTCTCCGACCTGGCGCGCGGCGGGGCCCTGACCGTGCTGCGGGCGATTCCGTCCGGCACCCGGGGTTCCAAGGGCTCCGCCGCCCCCGCCACGGAGCGGCCGGTCCTCACCGCCTCGGACATCTCCGCCGGAAACCCCCCGTCCCCCAGGGCCGTCGGCCTCCACGCGGACGCCGCGCAGTCCGTCGCCGCCGGCGACGTCCTCGTACGCGCCCTCGGAGGCGGGGGCGACGCGGCCGCGATGACCCGGGTCGCGGACGACCGGGACGCCGGAGCCCTGCTCGGTCCGCACGTCCACCTCCTGCGCCCCGACCCGGCCCGCCTCGACCCGTGGTTCCTGGCCGGGTTCCTCGGCGCCGAGGACAACATCGCCTCCGCGTCCACCGGCTCCACTCTCGTGCACGTCACACCGGGCCGCCTGCGCGTACCGCTGCTGCCCCTGGAGGAACAGCGGCGCTACGGAGAGGCCTTCCGCCGCGTGTACGAGCTGCGGGCGGCCGTCCGCCGGACCGCCGACCTCGCCGCCGGCACCGCGGCCACCCTCACCACCGGCCTCACCGCCGGCGTCCTCCTGCCACCGGACGTCCCTGACGGCCCGGACGCCCCGGACAGCCGTTCCGCCTGAAACGCCCCACGCGACCCACGCGACCCACCGCACACGATCACACCGCATCCCTGCACGCCGCGGTCCCGCCCGGACCGCGGCGCCCGCAAGGCCGCGTGGCGGATGATCCGCCGCGAGGAGTGCCTGGACGTCGAGGTCTGATGCGTGTGCCCCGGCTGGGCGCCCCCGCTGGACGTGCCGGCCGGGGCGCCCTTCGAAGACCGTCGTGCACAGCCGAACCACGTTGTCCTCCTCGCGAGGTGCAACGGATCTGGAGGGGAAAGAATGAACCACGCGACAGACGAGCTCGAGCCGTCCCGGCTCCAGAAGGCCGTCGAGACGATCGCCATCACACCGGAAGCGGCTGCCAAGGTCGTGGACGGTTACCGTGCGACGTTCGAGGCCAAGTTCAAGCGGGAGCCCGAGAGCCCGGAGGACAAGCGCCGGATCGCGGCCAAGATAATCGGCCGGTACTCCAAACTCTCGGCGGCCGCCGGGGCGGTCACCGCGGCCCCCAGCGTGATTCCCGGGGTCGGGACGGCGGTCGCGGTCCTGGGCGGCGGTGTCACCGACATCGCCGCGGCGCTCAAGCTCCAGGTCGACATGTGCATGTGCCTGGTCGAGGTGTACGAGACCGAGCTGAGCGACGAGGACAAGAAGCACCTCGCCTTCGTGCTCGCGCTGGCGGGTTCGGTGGAGCAGATGGCGTCGAAGGGCGGCAAGGCGGCCGTCATGAAGATCGCCGAGAAGCTGGTCTACCAGTACCTGAAGGGGCCCGTCCTGGTCACGATCAAGCAGTTGTTCAAGCGGGCGTCCATCACCTTCACCCAGAAGGCGATGGCCAAGGCGATACCCGCCGGCGTAGGTGTCGTTTTCAGCAGCTCGACCAACTACGTCCTGACGACGGTGGTGGGCAAGGTCGCCGTCGCCGTCCTGGCCAAGGACGTGAAGTAGGAACGCCGCATCGCATCCGGTATCGCCGGCTCGGCTGCCGGAGCGGTGATCCGGGCGAACGTGACGGGGGTGCCCGGCCGCCCGTGCGACCGGGCACCCACCGGTCACGCGTGTACGGCTCGGACGGTCCGGCCGGCGGTCCACCCGTCACGGTGCCCGTCCCGCCGGAGGGCGGGCGGCGTCAGGGGCAGGTCTGCGGGGTCCCCTGCCCGCCGGCCCTCGCCTCCTCCAGCTCGGCCAGCCTGGCGAGGACACGTCCGGGGAGTTCCGCGGCTGTCAGCCGGAACGGACTCCAGCGATCCTTCGACTCGGGCTTCATCGACGCGGAGAAGCCGAAGCGTCCCCTGGTGTTGGGCTCGGGCACCATCCCGGCGAACGTGCCACTCGGTATCAGCCAGGCCGTCATCACCGCCCCCAGCTCGACGTCCACGGCGACGAACAGCATGTCCAGGTCGGTTCGCGGCTGGAAGGTCTGCGACCGGACGAAAGCCGTCAACCTGCCCTGCCGGACTTGCACCCCGGTGGACATGCGGGCCTTCACCTGCACCGCCAAGGTCACCGAGCTCCCCCGCCGGTGGAAGACGAGATCCACGCCCTCGTCGTCCACCAGCGAGGTGGAGACGTTCAGTTCACCGCCGGTGGCGAGGATGCACGAGGCCGCGACCAGGTACTCGGCGGCCTTCCCCATCCGGGCGGCGGCCGGACTCTTGTCCAGGTACTCCTCGTCATCGCTCATGGCGGAAAGGTACTGACCGCCACCGGCAGCGACAATCCGTCCCCACGTGATCGCCGGGCCACGAACACCCCGCCGGACCCAGGGCGGATCGCGTCCCTCCCCGCAGGGAACCGGCGAATCGGCGGCCTACGGCACGGCCTTCCACGGCCCCGTGCCGGACCTCGTGGCCACGCAGATCCCCGACACGGCGGCCCCGGTGGTGAACTCGGCCTCGCCGGACGTCACGTCCGTGCCCGCGAGCACGTTGCCGCGCAACGCCGGACTCACCCTCGACGTGACGTCGTTCGTGGGCGTCAACCGCTTCAGCCTGACCGTGTACGACGCGAGCGGCGCTCCCGTCAACGGCATGTCCGGCGGCATCCCTTCCGTGACGAACGGCCCGCTCGGACTGAACGTACCCCTCCAACAGGGCCTCCCCGAGGGCGAGTACACGGTCGGCTCCACCCTCACGGACGCGGGTGGCCTCCGCGCACAGTACGGCTGCCCGGGCGGCCACAGCCTGCCCGTGCCGGGCGGACCGCTGCTCATCACGGTGACCGACGGCTGAGAGCGGCGGCCGGGCCGGCGAGCGCTCACCTGCCCTGCGGCGGTCGGGCCACATCCCTCGTCCGGGCACCGCCGCGGTGGTCGCCGTACGGCGGCGGAGCAGCGACCACCGCGGCTCCGGCCGACCGCGCCGACGTCGCGTCGGGAGGCGTGCGGAGACGGCCCCCGGCCGGGGACGAGGTGCTCGGTGGCGGGCCGCGGGCGGGGAGGGGACGCTGGTGGTGGGGGCACCGTGAGGCGAGGGAGAGAGACCCCATGGCTCAGAGCAAGGACCACGAGGTCCGCACGCCGTTCCTTTCCCGGCCCGGCGTCCGCCGCCTCGCACCGTTCGCCGTGACCACCGTGATCGCCCTGATCTTCATCTTCGAGAACCGCGCGAGCGTCGACATACGGCTTCTCGTCCCGACCGTGACCATGCCGCTCTGGGGCGCCCTCCTGATCGCCTGGGGGCTCGGCATGCTCGCCTGCTTCCTCAGCGTGCACCGGCGGTCGAAGGAGCGGTCGCGACGGGGGAGGTGAGGAGCGGCGGCGTCCGCGCGCTCCTCGGACCGGGCCCGATGCGGGGCCCGGCGGGCCGGCGGGCCCGCGGCGGTTCGGCGGACGCGTTCAGTACACGTGGACCCGCCACCGCTCCACCCACCGCAGCCACGCGCCGCCCGTGCCCCGCACCTGGACGCGGTCGGGCTCGACCTGCCAGGCGGTGCCGTAGAGGGTGGCGTCGGGGAGGTCGACACGGACGGTGTCGAGGGGCTCCAGGTCGTCGTCGAGGGGGCGGGACCAGGTGTGCGCGCAGTGGTCGCAGGTGTGGGCGACGGCCGTGTGGGGGCCGGTCGCCGGGGTCGGGGTGCCCGGACGGAACGCCCGGGTGCGGCAGCGGGGGCAGGGATCGGCCGTCCCGGTGCCCGTGTCCCGGGCCGTCGTCGGGTCCTCCGGCACGCGGGGCACGCGGAGCACGCGGCGGCGGAAGGCGAACGGTCCGCGTCTCAAGCCGACGACGCCCGCTTCGCGTCGTACTCCTCGCGGGCCCTCTCCACCGCCGGCATGCGTTCGTCGACCCATCGGCCCAGGGCGCGGACCTGTTCGGCGGCCTCCCGGCCGAGGGGGGTCAGGGAGTAGTCGACGCGGGGCGGGATGACGGGTTTGGCGTCGCGGTGGACCAGGCCGTCGCGTTCCAGCGTCTGCAGGCTCTGGGTCAGCATCTTCTCGCTGACCCTGCCGATCGCCCGGCGCAGTTCGCTGAACCGGTAGGAGCGGTCCAGCAGGGCGATCAGGATCAGGGTGCCCCAGCGGCTGGTGACGTGCTCCATGACCAGGCGGTGGGGACACGGGCCGTCGCCGTTCTCGCCGCGGACGCGGTCCATGAAGGTCAGGTCGCTCGCTCCCATGACCGTACGGTACCGGGGAGACGGCACTTTCCCGCAGTGAGCGCCGGATGCCGGGGCGCCCGCGCGCCTGACGACGACGCGCGCCACCGCGCGGGCGGCGGGTCCGCCGCACCAGGGGTCCCGCGCGCGGGTCACGTGCCGCACCCGTCGGCGACGCGGGCTTCGGCGGGGCCGCGGACCCGTCGGCGGGAGGCCGCCGCCAGGGTCAGGGTCACCGTGAGCGACGCGAGTGCCAGCACGGTCGTCGCCGTCGCGGGCGAGGTGAGTTCGGCCACCGTGCCCGCCGCGGCCGCGCCGACGCCCTGGAAGGTGAGCATCCCGGCCGAGTGCAGTCCGAGGGCGTGGCCGGCGAGTCCGGGGGGCGTGCGGGCCATGAGGTGTTCCTGCTGGACCAGGCTCGCGCCGAAGCCGACCGAGGCGAGCGTGGCGCAGAGCGCGGCGACGGGCAGCGGCGGGTGCAGGACGAAGAAGGCGTACGGGGCCGCCAGGAGCAGCAGGAGGGGGGTGGCCAGGCGGGTGCGGACGGCGGGCGGGAGCAGCCGGCCCACGGCGAGGTCGCCGGCCAGCATGCCCAGCGCCGCGCACGCGAACAGGGTGCCCGCGGCGCCGGGGTCGTACGACACGAAGAGGGCCTCGCAGCCGACGACCAGGCCGTTGGGGAGCCACAGGCCGAGGTAGACCAGGCGGCGGGGGCGGGACGACCACAGGACGGCGTTGGCGCGCCAGGTCGCCGCGACGGAGGGGCGGCCCGCGGCGCGGGGCGGGCGGCCGGTCAGGCCGAGACGGGCGGTCGCGCTCGCGGTGGCGTGCAGGAGGGCGGCCAGGAGGAGGACGGTGTGGGGGGAGAGGGCGGCGACGAGGACGCCGCCGAGGGCGTAGCCGGTGATCTGCGTCAGCCCGCTCATCATGTTGAAGACCGAACGGCCGGGCAGGTAGCCGCCCTCGGGGAGGATCTCGTGGAGCAGCCCCCAGCGGACCCCGCCGCCGAGCGCCGCGACCAGGCCCGTCGCGAGGACGACCGCGAAGACCGCCGCGACCGGCAGGCCGGGCACGGCGAGGACGGCCGTGAGGGCGGCGAAGGCGAGGGAGAGGCCGGCCAGGGCGGTTCTCGGCGGGAGGCGGTCGGCGCCGGAGAGCAGGAGGGTCGCGCCCAGGACCTGGACGAGGGAGGGACCGAACATGCTCACCGCCGACAGCAGCGGTGAACCGGTGGCCCGGTGGACGAGGGTGCCCAGGGCGAGACCCGCGGCGGTGTGCGCGGCGGTGTGGGCGGCGGAGGAGAGCAGGAGCGGGGTGAACTCGGGGGTGCGCAGGAGGTGCCGGTAGCCGGTCATGCGGGGAGTCTCGGGCGAGGGCGGGCGCGGTCGTTACTGTTTCGCGGGGGCGCGAAACGTCGTGCGTCCCGTGTCGTGCGCGGGGCGGGGCGGGGGCTTCATGGGCTGGTGGCAGGTGGACGCCGACACGCTGGCGGGCAGCCGGTTCGTGGTCTCGCCGCTGGCCGAGACCTTCGCGTGCCTGAAGCTGCTGCACGCGGGGGCGGGCGCGCATCCCGGCGAGACGGCGTGGCTGCGGGAGTGGCTGCCCGCCCATCGCGCCCGGCTGGCCGCCGACCCGGTCACCGCCGCGCTCGTGCGGGCCGGGCTCGGCCGGGACTGGATCGCGGACTTCCTCACTCCCACACCGGGGGACGGGGAGGGCTTCGAGGACGCCGTCGCCCGGGTCCGCGCGGTGCGGCCCGCCGACGCCCGCGCCCATCTGCGGACCTCCCTCGCCGGACCGCTGCCGGACCTCCTGGACCGCGACGACCTGCCCGGACGGGCGGCGGACCTGCTGACGTGGGTGTGGGAGAGCGCCGTACGGCCCTCGTGGGAGCGGCGGCGCCGGGTGCTGGAGGCGGACGTCGCCGCGCGGACCGCGCAGGTGAGCCGGGGCGGCTGGGCGGCCGTGCTGGACTCGCTGCGGCCGGGGACGCGCTGGCTCGGGGGGAGCCGGTTCCAGGTGAACCTGCACGAGTATCCGCCCCGGGAGATCTCCGGCGCGGAGCTGCTGTTCGTGCCGGTGACGCCGCGGACCGGGTGGGTGTCGTGGGAGGAGCGGGAGCGGTACGCCGTCGTCTACCCCTGTTCCGGGGTCCTCGCCGCCGACCGGCGCGGGCGGGACGTGCCGGCCGCGCTGAGCGCGCTGCTCGGGCCCGGCCGGGCGGCCGTCCTGGTCCTGCTCGGGCAGGGTCCGCTGAGCACGACGCAGCTGGTCGCGCTGACCGGGCAGGGGCTCGGGTCGGTCGGGCGGCACCTGCGGGTGCTGTGGGACGCGGGGCTGGTGGAGCGGGGCCGGGTCGGGCGGTCGGTGCTGTACTCGCGGAGCGGGGCCGGAGAGGTGCTGGTGCGGGCCCGGCAGGAGCCGGCACCCCGGGACGGCGGTGAGCGGCGGTGAGCGGCGGTGCCGAAGGTGCACGGGCCGGGCCGGGCGGGGCGGCGGGCCGGGCGGCGGGGCCGTCCGCGCAGCGCGTGTGTCGGCCGGTGGGGCTGGGGCTAGCATCCGGGGATGACTACTGATGCCGGTGCTTCCCCCCTCGATGTCGAGATCGGCGCCCTCAAGGGCGGTTCCGCGGACCTCTCGCAGTACGCGGGCCGGGCCGTCCTGATCGTGAACGTGGCCTCCAAGTGCGGCCTGACCCCCCAGTACAACGGCCTGGAGAAGCTCCAGGAGCGGTACGCCGCCCAGGGCTTCACCGTGCTCGGGGTGCCCTGCAACCAGTTCCTCGGGCAGGAGCCGGGCAGCGCCGAGGAGATCGCCGAGTTCTGCTCGGCGACGTACGGCGTGACCTTCCCGCTGACCGAGAAGACGGAGGTGAACGGGGACGGGCGGCACGCGCTGTACGAGCGGCTCGTCGGGTTCGCCGACGGCGAGGGGCACAGCGGGGACATCCGCTGGAACTTCGAGAAGTTCCTCGTCGGCCGGGACGGTGCCGTCGTCGCCCGCTTCTCGCCGCAGACCGAGCCGGAGTCGCCCGAGATCGTCGCCGCCATCGAGAAGCAGCTGGGCTGACCCGCCCGGCGGCGGGAACCGAGCCCTCTCGGCAAGGACGGCGAACTCGTCGAGAGGGCTTTCCCCGGTGCTTTCCATGACGCCGTACCGCGTGTGACGTCGTGCCGCATGCCACTCGTACCGCGTGTGACGTCGTGCCGCGTGTCACCCGTACCGCGTGGGCGGTGGTGCCGCGTGCGAAGTGGTCGGCCGTGGCACGGGGCAGGGGTCGGGAGGTCTCTCCCCCCTTACGCCTTGACCGACGCGACGAAGAGGTTCCACGCGTCGGCGGGGAAGCCCAGCACGGGCCCGTCCTGGACCTTGGAGTCCCGTACGGCCATGGCCGCGACGACCGGCGACCTGACCTCGACGCACGCGCCGTTGCCCGTCGAGTAGGAGGACTTGGTCCACGCGTCCGTGATGCCCTGACGAATTGCCATTTTTGCTCCGGATTGCCAGATGTGATGAGTTGCTGTCACCGCGCGGAGGGCCCGAACTGCGGGCCCGGGGCACGGTTTCCGCCAGCGGTGTTGCCCGGTGGCGTGATCGACGCTACTCGCCACCCTCGACGCCCGAAGCGACTATTCACTCGACCGGATGGCATATTCCAGGTGGGTCTTCCATCCCGACCGGACGGGGTGTACGGTGCGGCACTTTCCCGGCCGGGAGGCTCCCGGGAGCACGTCAGAGGGTGTACTGCTTGGCGATGTCGGCGATGAACTGGCGGGACTGGTCCACGTTCAGGGCCTGGGCCCGCAGGTGCTCGTACATCACGCTGTACTTCTGGACGTCGTTCGGCTTCTCCAGGTACAGGTCGCTGGTGACGCCCTCGATGTAGACCACGCTGGAGTCGGCCGCGTCGGGGAACTCCAGGATCGCGTACTGCCCGTTGAGGCCGGGGTGCGCGCCCATCTCGAAGGGGATCACCTGCACGGTGACGTGCGGCAGCCGCGACTGCTCGACGAGGTGCTCCAGCTGGTCGCGCATCAGCGACTTGCCGCCGACCACCCGGCGCAGCGCCGCCTCGTCCATCACCGTCCACAGGCGCAGCGGGTTCTCCTCGGAGCTGATGCGCTCCTGACGCCGCATCCGCACCTGGACCCGCTTCTCGATCTCGGCCGCCGCGGTCTCCGGCAGCGCCCCCGAGATCAGGGTCTCGGCGTACTGACGGGTCTGCAGCAGTCCGGGCACCACCTGCGGGTCGTACACGCGCAGGCTGGCCGCGTCCGTCTCCAGGCCGATGTACACGCTGTAGGGGACGTCGCCGAAGGCGTGCCACCAGCCCTGCTGGCGGGAGTCCTTCGCCATCTGCATCAGCGACTCGACGATCCGCTGGTCCTCCACCTCGTAGACCCCGCACAGGTCGCGCACGTCGCGCTGGCTGATGCTGCGCCTGCCGTTCTCGAGGCGGCTGATCTTCGACTGGGACACCAGGAGGCGGTCGGCGACCTGTTCGGCCGTCATGCCCTTGTCCTCGCGGAGTCTGCGCAACTCCTGCCCCAGCCGGCGCCGCCGGACGGTGGGATTGACATTCGACGCCACGGGACGTGCACCTCCGACTGCGTGCCTGAACCGACACTTTGCGTATCTGCTGTTGAGCAGACTGCCATCAAGGCACTTCACGGCGCTGGGAAACCAGGGATATGCGGCCGCCCCGCCGGCCCGTCCCCGGACATGCGTCCGCGCGGGGCGGCGGGCCGTGCGTCACGGGGACGTACGACGTCACCACCCCGCGCGGGCGCGGCGGCTCCCGAACGGGTCTGTCTCGGCCTCACGGCCTGGTGGCTGCGGTGTCGTGGGACCGCGGCTCAGTGCGCCACGACACGTGCCAGGGAACCTCGGTGCGGTTGCGCCGGAACACCACGGGCGGGCTCCGGAGCGGACCTGGCTCCCGGTCCGGCCTGACGGCCGGCCTGGGCCGGGTTGCGGCGCGGTTGTGCGACCGCGCCGTTCTGGACGTCCATCACGGCGTGCGCCACGAGACCGCCCATGGGGTCGTGCCTGATCAGGTCCCGCAACCGGGACCGGGACGAACGTCCCTCGTTCCCCGGGTACAGGTGCTTGCCGAGACCGACCGCGTGGGCCAGCGCGGCGAGCGCCGCCGTCCGCGGGTCCGGCGGAACGCCGGTGCGGATGGCCGTGTCCAGCCGGGCCTTGATCTCCCGGCTGATCGCCGTCTCCGTCGCCTGGTAGCGAGTCGTCGGCAGCACTCCGCACATCTGACCCGCCACGGCATGCACCATGCCGCACCGCTCCAGATGCGAGAGGTAGGTCTGACGGAGCCCCAGTCGGGGTCCGCCGATCCAATGGACGGCCCGTACGGGAGCGCCACGCCTTCGCAGCAACTCCAACGCGCAGTCCAGAGTCGGATCTCCGGTCGGCCGTGGGGACACCACGGCGATACGATCCCCGTCCGGGGCTATCCGTCCGGCCAGCGCCAGCTCCACTAGCTGTGCTCCGGCCAGACCAAGGTCGAGCGACTGCGGCTGTGCAGTGGTACCCGTGGCCGGGTCCAATGCCAGCAGAAGAAGCTCTTCCGGAATGGTTCTGCGGCTCCTGCCCATCCATGCCTCCCCGCGTGGATGAATGACAGGGTGACCCCTCTCACATTCATCTGTCGAGAGTGCGTGACCGGTTCGTAGTGGAACCAGTAGGTATGTCGTTCTCGTCTATCGCAGGAGCCAAGCCCACTACACAGGACACTGGTACATGGTTCGGACACTGCCGTACGGCGGGTCCCGGGCGGGCGGTTCACGGTTCGGCAGGCGCGCGGTGGGCGTGCGGCACAGCGAGGAGGCATCGGTGGCGGGCGAGTCCCCCGACAGGTCGAAGCAGCGCGAGTCGTCGGCGGAACCGACGTCGGGGAGCGCGGGAGCGGTTCCCGAGGCGCGCGATCCGCGGCTCGCGGTGGCGCGGGACGCCGAGGGCGCGTCCTCGGCGCCCTCGGCCGGGTCCCGGGGCGGGGTGGACACGGCGACACGGGTGTTCTCCGTACGGGAGTTGGCGACCGAGGAGTCGGACGAGACGCCGGCCGAGCAGGTGGCCGAGGCGTCGGAGCGGCCGGACACGGCGGACGAGGCCGCGGCCGATGAGGCCGGCGAGGAGTCCGCCGGGAGCCCGGCGGGCGTTCGCGGCCCGGAGGAGACCGAGGAGACCGGACGCGCCGCCGGAGGCTCCGCGGAGGGCGCCGAGGCGTCGAAGGAGGCCGCGGAGGCGGACGCGGACGCGGACACCGAGAGCGCGGACGCCGAGGAGGCCGACGCCTCCGGGGCGGCCGTGGGCGGCTCCGGAGGCCGTGACGACCGGCTGCGGGCGGCCGTGGCCGAGTGGGTGGCCTCCGCGGACGAGAAGTCGAACGAGACGCCGGACGAGAAGGCGGAGGGGTCCGACGAGGCGGAGGACTCCGCGCCCCGGGCCGCGTCCAAGACCGCGCCGAAGTGGGCGAAGGGCGACGAGAGGACGTCGGGCGGCGACGGGGGCGAGCGGCCCGGGGCCGACACCGTCGACGGGGACGAGGCACCCGAGGCCCGTACGGACTCCGGGACCGGCAGGACCGACGAGGCCGACGCCCCCGGGCTCGCCGCCGCGAAGACCGACGAACCGAAGACCGACGAACCGAAGGCGGTCGCCCCGAAGACGGACGCCCCGAAGGCGGACGAGACGGACGCGGCCGGCGCCACCGACGCGGACGCGGACGCGGCGGACGAGCCTCGGGACGACACCGTCGGCCAGGACACCGGGTCCGAGGCGGATGCGGATGCGGATGCCGACGAGTCCGGCTCCCCTGTCGACCAGCCCACCGCGGTCTTCAAGACCGTGCGGCCGCCTGCCGGGCGCGGGGTCGATCAGCCGACCACCATGCTGAAGCTGGGCGACGTCCCCAAGGCCGGGAAGCCCGCCGACGCGAAGGCCACGGAAGCCGAGCCCGGCACCGACGCGAAGGCCACGGAAGCCGACGCCGCTCCCCAGGCCGACGCCGGGACCGGAGCCGCGGCCGAGGCCGACTCCGAGTCCGGCCCCGCGCCCAAGACCGGAGCCACGCCCGAGACCGAGCCCAAGGCCAAGACCGAGCCCAAGGCCGACGCCGACGCCGACGCCCCCGCCGAGCGGGCCAGCAAGTTCGTCCCGCTCAAGCCGCTGGACGAGGCCGCCCGCCGGCCGGCGAAGCCCGCCGCCGACTCCACCGCCGTCGTGCCGCAGATCGGACCCGAGCGGACGACGCAGCAGCCGTTGCCGCCGAAGCCGCCGCTGGATCTGCTGGCCGAGCTGACGAACACCCCGCCGCCGCCGCCGACCCCGCTGCGGACGCTGGCCCGGCGGGTGAAGATCTGGACGCCGCTGGTCATCCTGATGGTGATCGCCTTTGCGATCGCGCAGGCCGTGAGGCCGCTTCCGGCGGCCGCGCTGACGCTCACCGCGGAGGACTCGTACACCTTCGAGGGCGGGAAGGTCTCGCTGCCGTGGCCGTCCGAGGGCCAGGGCGCGATGGACGTGGACGGCATCGGCACGATGGACGGCTTCGGCGACCGGAAGCCGGTCGCGATCGGCTCCGTCGCCAAGGCGATGACGGCGTACGTCGTCCTCAAGGACCACGCGCTGAAGTCCGGCGAGGAGGGCGAGAACGTCCCCGTCGACGCCACCGCCGAGACGGAGGGCGGCTACGACGCGGACGGCGAGTCCACGCTCAACACCGTCAAGGAGGGCGACAAGCTCACGCTCCGCCAGGCCCTCTCGGCGATCATGATCCCGTCGGCGAACAACATCGCGCGGCTGCTGGCCCGCTGGGACGCCGGCACGGAGGCGGAGTTCATCAAGAAGATGAACGCCGCCGCCGAGGACCTGGGGATGACGAACACCACGTACACCGACGCCTCGGGCCTGAAGGAGACCACCGTCTCCACCGCCGCGGACCAGGTGAAACTCGGCAACGAGCTGGTGAAGATCCCCGCCCTGATGGAGATCACCAAGCTGCCGGAGTGGACCGATCCCTCCGGTCAGAAGTGGCGCAACTACAACACGCTCGTCCCCTACGACAACGCCCTCGGCATCAAGACCGGCTCGACCACCAAGGCCGGCGGCAACCTGCTGTTCGCCGCCACCGAGGAGGTCGGCGGGGAGACCGTCACCGTCGTCGGCGCGATCCTCGGCCAGCACAAGTCGCCGATCATCGACACGGTGAACGCGGTCAGCAAGACCGCGCTGCTCGCCGCTCAGGACGCCCTGACCTCGGCGAAGATCCTGAAGAAGGGCGACATCGTCGGCTACGTGGACGACCGGATGGGCAACCACACCCCGGTCGTGGTGACGCAGGACGTCGCGGCGGTCGGCTGGGCCGGGCTGACGGTGAAGCTGTCCTTCACCGGCGGCGAGGTCCCGCACACCGCGAAGGCCGGCACCCAGGTCGGCACGCTGACGGTCGGCGACGGCTCCGGCGACGCGGTGAAGGTGCCCGTCTCGCTCCAGCGGGAGCTGACCGAGCCGGGCTTCACGGACAAGCTGACGCGCGTCGGCTGAGCCGCCGCACGCACCCCGTCGTGCACGCACCCCACCGGGCGGCTGCCCGGCGGGGTGCGTGCTAGCGTCACGAAACGGGACAGGTCGGCGGTCGCGGCGACGCGGCCGTGAAACGGTCGCGAACGGGACGCGCCGAGAGCGGAAGACGGGACACGGGGAGTGCCTTCAGGTGGCCACTGCGGAGCCGACACGTGCCGGCGGTACCGGTCAGGAGCCGGACGCCGGCCGGCCGGTGCGCCTGCCCGCGCCCCACTCAGGTGACCACGACCGCGGCGGCACGGCCGGTCAGGACCGCGGCCCGGCGTCCGGCTCCGCCCCGCGGACGGACGGGCGGGCGGCGGTCGCCGGGGACTCCCGCGTGAGAGCGGTCGCCGACCGGGCGCGCGGCCTGTTCCGCCGCCACCCGGTGCTCTCGGTGACGGTCCTGTCCGGGATACTGCACCTCGCCTGGTTCTTCGCGTTCGCGAACAGCGGTGGGGATCTCGCCGCTCAGGACGCGTGGGCCGAGTTCGTCGGCCGGCACCCCGACTCCGCGTACAACCTCGCCTGGTACGGCGGCATGCACCCGGTGTCGTACAGCGTGGTGTCGCCGTACCTGATGTCGGTGCTCGGTGTCCGGACGACGATGATGATCGCCGGGACGATCTCCGCCGCGCTGCTGACGCTGATCCTGCTGCGCTGCCGGCCGGTGCGGGACCCGGTGTGGCCGGCGCTGGCGGGGGTGTTCGCGCTGCTGTGCAACGCGGCGTCGGGCCGGGTGACGTTCGGGCTGGGCAACATGTTCGCGCTCGGCGCGGTCGCCGTCGTGTTCTGCTGGCCGTACCGCTGGCGCTACAAGCGGTGGGCGAAGGCGCTGTGCGCGGCGCCGCTCGCCGCGCTCGCCACGATGGGGTCGCCGGTGGCGGGCCTGTTCCTGGGGCTGGTCGCGGTCGCGCTGTTCCTGCAGAAGCGGCGGCCGGGCGCGTGGGCGCTCGGGCTGGCCCCGACCGCCGTCGTCGCGGTGTCCGCGTGGGCGTTCCCGTTCTCCGGCACGCAGCCGATGTCCTTCGGTTCGGCGTCGCTGCCCCTGGCGTTCTCGGTGATCGTCTTCGTGCTCGTCCCGCGCGACTGGAAGACCGTGCGGATCACGGCGGCGGTCTACGGCCTCGGGGTGCTCGGGGTGTGGGTGATCAGTTCGCAGATCGGGTCCAACATCACCCGGCTCGCGATGCTGTTCTCGGGCGTGGTGCTGATGGCCGCGCTGCCGTTCGCGGTGCCGCGCAGCCGCAAGTGGTACGCGATCGTGCTCTCCTCGCTGGTCTTCGTCGGCTGGATCGGCTTCAAGTCGGTCGACGACGTCTACCGGACGACCCCGGCGGCGTCCTGGGCGCGCGAGCTGGCACCGCTGGTCAACGAGTTGCAGGAGGTGGGCGCGGAGAAGGGCCGGGTGGAGGTCGTCCCGGCGCGCTCGCACCGCGAGGCGTCCGCGCTCGCCCCGTACTTCAACCTGGCCCGCGGCTGGAACCGGCAGGCCGACATGGAGCGCAACCCCCTCTTCTACGACGACACCCTGAACTCGGCGAACTACCGCGAGTGGCTCAAGCGGTGGGCGGTGCACTTCGTGGTCGTGCCCAGGGACGTGCCGGACGGGGACGGCGGCCAGCGGGAACGGGAGCTGGTGCAGCGGGGGCTGCCGTACCTGGAGCAGATCTGGGGCGACGCCAACTGGCAGCTGTTCCAGGTCAAGGCCCCCGGGTCGCTGGCCGAGCCGAACGCGGTCGTGCAGCGGGCGGCGCAGGGCGAGATGACGATCGACGTCCGCGAGGCGGGCCGGATCCTGATCCGGATCCCGTACTCGCCGTGGCTGAGCATCGTCGACGAGCGGGGCAGGAGCCTGGAGCCGCCGCGGGAGACGGAGGCGTCCGAGGACCGGGCCGAGGGCGAGCCGAAGGCGTACGACAACGCCAACGGCTGTCTCTTCGAGACGGAGGAGGACGCGGACGGCGACCGGTGGACGGTGCTGATCGCGCCGAAGGCGGGCACCTACCGGCTGGCGGCGCCGTACCAGCTGCCCCGGGGCACGCCGTGCCCGGACGAGCTGAAGAAGTAGCCGCCGTACGGGACGTGCGGGCGCGGGCGGCACGGTCCCGTTGGTGCCGGCCGGCGTCCCGGTCCGCGCCCGGCACCGCCGGGTGAACGGGCGGGTCCTCCCCGCCCGGAGCCGGTCCACGTCACCGCCCCCTCCCGGCGCCTCCCCTCCCCGGCGCGGCCGTTCCGGCGGACCGGTGTGCGGACGCGGAAGGGCGTACCGCCGCAGGTCGGTGGCGTCGATCACCTGAAGGACCGGGTGCGGGCGGGCGCCGGACGGTCGCTGCTGGTCAACGCCGGAGAACCGGCACAAGGTGTTCACATGGGTGAACCGAGACCACCATACCGAATGTTTTTGCCTCCCCTTGACCTTACGTCGCCTTGTCGTGTTCACGCACCAGCGCCCACGATGAGCGCCGGGCTGAACCCTGGGAGGACGCACATGAACGGTCTCGACTGGGCCGTGCTCATCGGCTATTTCGGCGTGATGGTCGCCATCGGTGTCTGGTCCCACAAACGGGTCGACAACGTCAGCGACTTCTTCACGGCCGGCGGCAAGATGCCGTGGTGGCTGTCGGGCATCTCGCACCACATGTCGGGCTACAGCGCGGTCATGTTCACCGGTTACGCCGGCATCGCCTACACCTACGGCGTCACCTCGTTCATCACCTGGTCCTTCCCGATCGCCCTGGGCATCGCGATCGGTTCCCGGCTGTTCGCGCCCCGCATCAACCGGTTGCGCTCACGGCTGCACGTGGCCTCCCCGCTGGAGTACCTGAAGAACCGCTACGACCTCAAGACGCAGCAGGCGCTGGCCTGGTCCGGGATGCTGCTGAAGATCGTGGACGTGGGCGCCAAGTGGGCCGCGATCGCCACCCTGCTGTCCGTGTTCACCGGGATCTCGCTGAACCAGGGCATCCTCATCACCGGCGCCATCACGGCCGTCTACTGCACGATCGGCGGCCTGTGGGCCGACGCCCTCACCGAGTTGGGGCAGTTCATCATCCAACTCCTCGCGGGCGTCGCCATGTTCGTCGCCGTGGTGCTGGAGCTGTCCGACCTCGGCATCGGCTTCCTCGGCGCGTGGGACGAGCCCGAGCTCCAGGGCCACGGGAAGCCGCTGGTGGGGCCGTACGGCACGGTGTTCCTGCTCGCGTTCCTGTTCATCAAGCTGTTCGAGTACAACGGCGGCATGCTCAACCAGGCCCAGCGCTACATGGCCACCGCCACCCCGAAGGAGGCCGAGCGCTCGGCGCGGCTGTCGGCGGTGCTGTGGCTGGTGTGGCCGCTGGTGCTGTTCTACCCGATGTGGATGTCCCCGCTGCTGGTCGAGTCGCAGAAGCCGGACGGCTCCGACTCCTACGGCCTGATGACCGAACAGCTGCTGCCGCACGGCTTGCTGGGCCTGGTCATCGTCGGGTTCTTCTCCCACACGATGGCGATGTGCTCCTCCGACGCCAACGCCATCGCCGCCGTCTTCACCCGTGACTGCGCGCCGGTGATCTCGGCACGGGCGCGGGCCTGGAACCAGCGGTCGGGGCTGATCGCGGCCCGGATCGCGACGGTCGTCTTCCTCGCCCTGTCCATGGCGGCGGCCACCCAGGTCAACTCGCCCGCGTTCAAGGACATCATCACCGTCGTCATCAAGTGGGTGGCCGGTCTGATGGGCCCGATGGCGATCCCGATGATGCTCGGTCTGCTGCGGCCGTTCCGCCGCTCCGGCCCGACCGCGGCGCTGGTGAGCTGGTCCATGGGCCTGCTGGCCTTCTGGCTGGTCAACTACCCGATCAACTGGAACGTCGACGGCGGCGTCCCGCTCCAGTACCAGGTGTCCGTGCCGCTCGCGGTCTCCCTGGTCCTCTACGTCCTCATCGGCTTCCTGAAGCCGGAGGACACCCCGGAACGGCTCGCGATCATCGACCGGATCAACACGGACGGGGGCGGCGGGGCGGCCGCCGCCGCGGCCGAGGTGCCCGCGCCGCGCGACGCGACGCCGGCGCCCGTGAAGGACTGAACGTCTGACCGCGCCGCCGGCGGACGGCGGCGCGGTCAGACGCCCCGCGGGTACCGGGCGAGCCAGCCCGGGGACGCGCCCGTCGGGGTGTGCAGGGCCGGCCCCTGGGTCATCTCCATCGCGAAGTCGTCCGCCAGCTCCAGGATCGTGGGACGGCCCTCCAGTTCGGCCAGCCAGGCCGGCGGGAGGGCCGTCTCGCCGTGCAGGGCCCCGAGCAGCCCGCCGGTCAGAGCGCCGGTCGCGGCCGACGGGCCGCCGTGGTTGACGGCGAGCCGCAGCCCGTGCCGTACGTCCTCGGCGACCAGGGCGCAGTGGACGGCGGCCGCGAGCACGGCCGGGGCCGTCCCCGGTGCGGCCGGTCCCTCCCCCCGCGCCGGGCCGGGCGCCCCCCGCGCCGCGGCGTCCAGCGCGTGCCGCAGCGCCTCCGACACCGGCTCGTGCCCCGGCCGGGCGGACAGCAGGGCGAGCGCCCGCCGCACCGCGCCGTCGAGACCGGCGCCGCGGGCCAGCGCGTGCACGGTGACCGCGTAGGCGCCCGCCGCGAGGTACCCGCACGGGTGGCCGTGGGTCTGCGCCGCGCACTCCACGGCCAGTTGCGCCACCAGGTGCGGCTCCCAGCCGACGAGCAGCCCGAAGGGCGCGGAGCGGACGGCGGCCTCGGGGCCGTCCTCGCCGGGATCCCTGGGTGCGTCCGGGGTGCCCATGGTGTCGTCGCCGAAGCCGAGCAGCAGGGAACGGGCGGGGTCGCGGCGGACGTACAGCCACTCCTGGTGGGCCAGCCAGCCGTCGTCCTTGCGGCGCAGGTCGGGCCCCCAGTCGCGCTGGGTGGCGGCCCATCTGCGGTAGGCCCGGTGCAGATCGGTCGGCGGGTGCCAGGCGCCGGTGTCACGGCGGACCTGGGCCCGGATCAGCCCGTCCACGCTGAACAGGGTCAGCTGGGTGAGATGGGTGACGGCGCCGCGCCGCCCGTAGGCGGGCACCAGGTCGACGAGCCCCTCGGGCCCGTGCGCCCGCCGTATCTCCTCCAGCCCGGTCCGGTCGACGGCCGCCCCGAGGGCGTCCCCCACCGCGGCGCCGAGCAGGGTGCCGCGCACCCGGCTGCGGAAGTCCTGCTGCTCGGTACGTCCCCAGACGGCACCGCCCGTCGCACCCACCCAGACCTCCCGGACACCGTCCGTACGTACGACGTCCGTCACTGTAATCGAACGGGGCCGGAGGATCGGGAGGAGCCGTGAACATGCCGGCCGCGTTCTTCGGGCGGGCCTCCACCGCGGCGGCCACGGCCCGCGCACCCGCGGTGCCCGCCGGCCGGCGCCGGGGCCCGGTCGCGCGGTGGTTACTCCACGACCCGGACGTTCGTCCCCGTCGCGCCGAACGCCCACAGGGCCGCCCCGTCCGCCTTCGGCATGCGGATGCCACCGGTCCGCGTCCCCGAGGCGGGGGGCGGGGAGGAGCCGTCGACCGCGTTGGAGAAGGCGATGTTGACGCCCGACCTCGCGGAGAAGTAGATGATGTGCTCGATCTGCACGCCGTCGGAGCCGGTGGTGGCGTCCTTGCGCAGGGAGACCGTGTAGCTGCCGGACGCCGGGTCCACGGTGCCCGGCCAGACCGTGAAGGTGCGGCGGGCCGCGTCGTCGGCGTCGACCAGCCAGACCCGGTCCTGGCCGAGGGAGTAGACGATACGGCGGCCCGTGCCCGAGGCGTCGGGGACGGGCGCGGCCGTGGGGGTCGGGGAGGGGGAGGCCGAGGGCTTGGCGTCCGCGGAGGCGGCGGCGGACGGCTTCGCCGTCGCCGCCGTCGGGTGCGGGCCCTGTTCGGCCTTCACCGTCAGGGCGCCGACCACGACGATCGCGCCGGCTGTCAGACCGGTGACCCAGGCCCACGAAGGAAGCCGGCGGGCAGGCACGGGCACGCATCTCCTCAGTCTCGGGCCCCCGACGCCGGGAGCCCGATCATCGTACTGCGAGGCCCCCGGTCCCCCGGCCCCCAGTCCGGCGGACGCCCCGGCTTCCCCAGGCTCACGGTCACCCGGCCCCGCCCGCCCGCCGGCCCGCCCTCAGTCCAGCACCGGCAGCAGTTCCGGCAGATGGCCGTCGGACGCCGCGGCGGCCCGCTGCCGCTCCTCGGGCACCTCGCCGTACAGGGTCGTGCGGGGCCTCGCCGGGCGTCCGGCCGCTTCGGCGACCGCGACCAGGTCCCGCACCGACTTGTAGGAGCCGTAGGAGGAGCCCGCCATGCGGGAGATCGTCTCCTCCATCAGGGTGCCGCCGAGGTCGTTCGCCCCGGAGCGGAGCATCTCGGCCGCGCCCTCGGCGCCCAGTTTCACCCAGCTGGTCTGGATGTTCGGGATGTGCGGGTGGAGCAGCAGGCGGGCCATCGCCGTGACCGCGCGGTTGTCGCGCACGGTCGGGCCGGGGCGGGCGATGCCGGCCAGGTACACCGGCGCGTTGGTGTGGATGAAGGGGAGCGTCACGAACTCCGTGAAGCCGCCGGTGCGTTGCTGGATCCCGGCCAGGGTGCGCAGGTGGCCGAGCCAGTGCCGGGGCTGGTCGACGTGGCCGTACATCATCGTCGACGAGGAGCGGATGCCCAGTTCGTGGGCCGTGGTGACGACCTCGATCCAGGTCGCCGCCGGCAGCTTGCCCTTGGTGAGGACCCAGCGGACCTCGTCGTCGAGGATCTCGGCGGCCGTGCCGGGGATGGTGTCCAGGCCGGCCTCCTTGGCGGCCGTCAGCCACTCGCGGATCGACAGGCCGGTGCGGGTCGCCCCGTTGACGACCTCCATCGGCGAGAAGGCGTGCACGTGCATCCCCGGCACCCGCTCCTTCACCGCCCTCGCGATGTCGAAGTACGCCGTGCCGGGCAGGTCGGGGTGGATGCCCCCCTGCATGCAGACCTCCACCGCGCCGACGTCCCAGGCCTGCCGGGCGCGGTCGGCCACCTGGTCCAGGGAGAGCGTGTAGGCGTCGGCGTCGGTGCGGCGCTGCGCGAAGGCGCAGAAGCGGCAGCCGGTGTAGCAGACGTTGGTGAAGTTGATGTTCCGCGTGACGATGTAGGTGACGTCGTCGCCGACCGCCGACCTGCGGACGTCGTCGGCGACGCGGCACAGGGCGTCGAGCGCGGGCCCGTCGGCGTGCAGCAGGGCCAGCGCCTCGTCGTCCGTCAGCCTCGTCGGGTCGTCGGCCGCCGTCGCCAGCGCCTGCCGTACGTCGGTGTCGATGCGCTCCGGTGCCATGCCGGGCGCGGCGGCCTCCCGCAGGGCGCCCCAGTCGCCGTACACCTCGTCGAAGTCGTCGCGGCGGTCGGAGGTGCGGCCGTCGGTGTCGATGGTGCGGTGCAGGTCGGTGCGGCCGGTGGCCTCGAAGGTGTCCTCCGGTTCCTGCCACGGCCGGCCCTCGACGACGGCGTCCGGCGCGGCCAGGCCCGTGTCGGGGTCGGCGAGCGCGCGCACGTGCGGCAGCAGGCGCGGGTCCAGCCACGGCTCGCCCCGCCGCACGAACTCCGGGTAGACGCAGAGCCGTTCGCGCATCTCGAAGCCGGCCGCCGCCGACCGCGCGGCGAGTTCGTCGATCTGCGGCCAGGGGCGTTCGGGGTTGACGTGGTCGATGGTGAGCGGGGACACCCCGCCCCAGTCGTCGATGCCCGCGCCGATCAGCCGCTCGTACTCGCCGGCCACCAGGTTGGGCGGGGCCTGGAGGCAGGCGCTCGGGCCCATGAGGTGGCGGGCGACGGCCACCGTCGCCACCAGTTCGTCGAGTTCGGCGTCGGGCATGCCGCGCATCGCCGTGTCCGGCTTGGCGCGGAAGTTCTGGATGATCAGTTCCTGAATGCCGTGGTAGGCGCGGGAGACCTTGCGGAGCGCGAACAGCGACTCGGCGCGCTCCTCGTACGTCTCCCCGATGCCGATCAGGATCCCCGAGGTGAACGGGACGGAGGAGCGGCCGGCGTCCTCCAGGACGCGCAGGCGCACGGCCGGTTCCTTGTCCGGGGAGCCGAAGTGCGGGCCGCCGGGCTCGGACCACAGCCGGGTCGCGGTCGTCTCCAGCATCATGCCCATCGACGGGGCGACCGGCTTGAGCCGCTGGAAGTCCGTCCAGGTCACGACGCCCGGGTTGAGGTGCGGCAGCAGGCCGGTCTCCTCCAGGATGCGGACGGAGATCGCGCGGACGTAGGCGACGGTGTCGTCGTAGCCGTGCGCGTCGAGCCACTCGCGCGCCTCGGGCCAGCGGTCCTCGGGCTTGTCGCCGAGGGTGATGAGCGCTTCCTTGCAGCCGAGGGCCGCGCCCTTGCGGGCGATGTCGAGCACCTCGTCCGGGGACATGAACATCCCGTGCCCGGCGCGCCGCAGCTTGCCGGGCACGGTGACGAACGTGCAGTAGTGGCACTTGTCCCGGCACAGCCGGGTCAGCGGGACGAAGACGCTCTTGGAGTACGTGATGACGCCGGGCCGCCCGGCCGCCTCCAGGCCCGCGTCCCGCACCCGGGCGGCGGACGCGGCCAGGTCGACGAGGTGCTCGCCCCGGGCCTGGAGCAGGACCGCCGCCTCGGCGACGTCGAGGGCGACGCCGTCCCGGGCACGTTTGAGGGCGCGACGCAACGAGTTCTCGGTGGGGCCGGTTCCGGAGATCGCGGAGGTCGTCATCCACTGAGCATACGTTCGGGCTGATCAGGACCGGCGGGGGCGCCGGGATCGCCTTTCGGCCGCGATCGCCTTCCGGCCGCGCGTCACGCCGTGCCGCCGGCGGTCGGGGAGCCGGTCAGGTGGGGGGCGCACGCGTCGAGGGCCTTCAGGACGTCCGCCTCCCCGGCCGGCGGGAGCTGCACCACGACCTCCTCGATGCCCAGTTCGGCGTAGTGCGCGAGCTTGCCGGGCGAGGGGTGGACGGCGTACGGCACGACCTGGAGACCCGCCGGGTCGCGGCCCGCGTCCGCCCAGGCCGCGCGCAGCACGGGCAGCGACTCGGACAGGCCGCGCCCGCCGATCGGCAGCCAGCCGTCGGCGTACTCGCAGATGTGCGCGAACAGCTTCGGACCGGCGGCGCCGCCGACGAGGGTGCGGGGCCCGGTGACCGGACCGCGCGGCTCCTGCACGGGCTTGGGGTACGCGTGGCTGGCCCGCACGCCGCCGAACTCCCCCTCGTAGGCGGTGGGTTCTCCGCTCCACAGCGCCCGCATCAGCGCCATCCGGTCGCGGACCAGTTCACGGCGGGTGCGCCACTCGACGCCGTGGTCGGCGGCCTCCTCCACGTTCCAGCCGAAGCCGAGCCCGAGGGTGAAGCGGCCGCCGGAGAGGTGGTCCAGCGTCGCGATCCGCTTGGCGAGGTCGATCGGGTCGTGCTGGGCGACGAGGGTGATCCCGGTGCCGAGCCCCAGGCGCTCCGTCACGGCCGCCGCCTGGCCGAGGGCGACGAAGGGGTCGAGCGTACGGCCGTACTCGGGGGGCAGGTCGCCGCCCGCGGGGTACGGGGTGGTGCGCTCCACGGGGATGTGCGTGTGCTCGGGGAGGTACAGCCCGGCGAAGCCCCGCTGCTCCAGCTCACGGGCGAGGCGGGTGGGGCTGATCGTCTCGTCGGTGAGGAAGACGGTGACGGCGATGCGCATGGGCGGCCTTTCGTGGCGGGCGGCTCCCCGGCGCGGGTGCCGTCGCCGTCATCTGTACCGGGAGACCGGGCCGGTGTCCATACCGACCGGTCGGCATATTCGGGTTCCACCGGTGCGGCGGGCGCGGTGGACCGGGCGCCGTACGCCGGGCATCGCCGGGTTCCGGACGGCCCCCGCAACCGGCCGGATGCCGTCGGCGTCATGACGTTCATGGCACGGGGCGGAAGCACCATGGGCGAGGAACCGGGCTTGGCGGAGCTCCTGCCGGCCTTCGCCCTCGCGGCGGCCGTCCCCGTCGTCGTCGGAGGGACGCTGATCGTCTCCCTCGTGGGACTGACCGTGTGGGCGACGGCACCGCTGCGACGACGCAGGCGCGCGCGCTCCGCCGGCGGCCGGAGCCGACCTCTTCCTTGACGTTCGCGTTTCCCGTCCCGGCGTTCCTCGACATGAAGGTCAGTATGATGACGGCATGACGATCAACATGACGATGAGTCTGCCCGACGAGGTGGCGGCCTTCGTGAAGGCCAAGGGCAACGCCTCCGCCTATACGGCTCGCATACTGCGTCGGGAGATGCTCGCCGAGGAGATGGCGAAGTCCGCGCGGGTGCGCGCCGAGGCCGGCATCACGACGACGGTCGCGGAGCCCTCC
Organism: Streptomyces sp. NPDC031554; assembly: GCF_055580685.1. Classification (NCBI taxonomy): domain Bacteria; kingdom Bacillati; phylum Actinomycetota; class Actinomycetes; order Kitasatosporales; family Streptomycetaceae; genus Streptomyces; species Streptomyces sp. NPDC031554. The sequence continues at coordinate 360,892 of NZ_JBVIKX010000004.1, forward strand.
GAGAGCGAAGAGGCCACGCTGGAGCGGTGGGGACGGGTGGCCGGCCGGTGAAGCGAGGGCATGTCTACGAACTGCGCTTCGCCGGGGGCCCCGCGCATGTTCTGGTGATCTCGTCCGACGCCCTCAACGATCAGCACAAGTCGGCCACCTGCGTGCTGATCTATCCGCAGCGGGTCCGCGAGGCCACACTCGTGGACATCCCCGTGGGTTCGCCTTCGGCGGGCACCATCGTGCTCGGCGAGTTCCGGACCCTGTCCGCCACCCGCTTCACCGAAGACCTGGGACCGGTGGACGAGCGGATCATGGAGGCCGTCGAGAACGGGCTTCGAGCCGTACTCGACCTGTAGACGACCGTGATCACCTCGGCCACGTCGCGGGCCGGGGGCGTCGGGTACGTGCACTCGTACTCGACGGACGGTGGCCGCCGTCCGGGGATCTCCCGGCCGACCGCCGGGTCCCGGCCGATGGCCGCGAGTGCTTCCCGGACCACCTCCCGCTCCCCCTCCGTCAGGTCACCGAACGCCTTCCCCGCAGGCTCGGCCTCCTCCCACGGGACTCCGCTCACGTACGGCCGCCTTCGGCCCGCGCATCCTCCAGGGCGGCCATGACCTCGGGCGAGTTCCGGATCAGGATCCGGTGCCGGTAGGCCCGGACCACTGCCGCGGCGCCTGCGAAGTCGTTGGTGGGAGCGGCTCCTGTGGCTGCCGCCAGTTCCTCCTCGAAGCGTTCCCGGTCGCCCGGAAACCCGTAGCGGCTGAGCGCGCCGCGCAGGTCGTCCACCGTACGGATCTCCGGGAGGGGCATCGCTCCCCAGCCGTGTTCGGGCTGTGCGCTCATGATCTGCTCCTGGTGGGCGGGCCTGGCTCCGGCTTCCAGTATGGCCGCGCCGGACCCGTGCGGACGGCTCGTCCTCACCACACCGCCCCACCCACGCAGTCCGCCCACAGCAGCTTGCCGTCGTTCGGCGCGCCCAGGTGTCCGAGTGCGGACACTCCGACCTTGTCCGCGCACGCGGGAGGGACCTGCTGACCGTGCGGGTGGATCTGGACGGCTGATCGGGGAGGTCGCAGTGGAGCCGGGTTGACGGGCCGTCAACAGTGGTGCCGGAGGCCTCCGGTGGCCGTCTGTGGGCGAAAGTGTGCGCAGATCGTGTGCCGGGTGTGTGGACTCCCCCGCGCCGCCCTGTGATCGGCGTCTCCCACGGCTGACGGTCCGGGCACGCACAGGGCAAACTGACATAGTTGGTCATCATGCCTAGGGGGAGCCCGATGGACGACCGTGTACCGCGCGTGCCGGAGCAGAAGCGTCACGACTCCCATCGGGAGCCGGCGGCGTTGCGCTTCGACGTGCTCGGCCCGGTGCGCGCCCGGCGCGGCGAGGAGCCGCTGGCCACCGGTTCACCCCAGCAACGCGCCCTGCTCGCCGCCCTCCTGCTGCGCGAGGGCCGTACCGCCACCGCCGCCGAGCTGATCGACGCGCTGTGGGGCGAGGAGCCGCCGTCGCAGGCGCTGGCGGCGGTGCGGACGTACGCCTCCCGGCTGCGGAAGGTCCTCGACCCGGACGTCCTGGTCAGCGAGTCGGGCGGCTACGCGGTGCGCGGGCTCGGCGAGGGCGCGCTGGACCTGACGACGGCTCAGGAATGGGCCGCCGAGGCGGAGAAGGCGAGGGCGTCCGGTGCCCTCGGCCGGGCGCGGGACCTGCTGAACCGCGCGCTCGGCCTGTGGGACGGGGAGACGCTGGCCGGCGTGCCGGGACCGTACGCGGAGGCGCAGCGCGTGCGGCTGGAGGAGTGGCGGCTCGGCCTCCTCGAGTCCCGCCTCGACCTGGACCTGGAGCAGGGCTGCCACGCGGAGGCCGTCTCCGAGCTGACCGCGCTGACGGCGGCGTACCCGCTGCGCGAGCGGCTGCGGGAGCTGCTGATGCTGGCGCTGTACCGCGGCGGCCGGCAGGCGGAGGCCCTCGCCGTGTACGCCGACACCCGGCGCCTGCTGGCGGAGGAGCTCGGTGTCGACCCGAGACCGGGCCTGCGCGACCTCCAGCGCCGCATCCTGCAGGCCGACCCGGACCTGGCGGAGCCCTCGGCGCCGCAGGCCGAGCCGTCCGCCGCACCGGTGCGGCCCGCCCAGCTCCCGGCGACGGTTCCCGACTTCACGGGCCGCTCCGCCTTCGTGACCGAGCTGAGCGAGGTGCTCGCCGGGGCGTCCGGCGAGGGCGACGGCGGAGGCGGCGGCCGGGTGATGGCCGTGTCGGCGCTGGCGGGCATCGGCGGCGTCGGCAAGACGACCCTCGCCGTGCACGTGGCCCACCGGGCCCGCCCCGCCTTCCCCGACGGGCAGCTCTACGTCGACCTCCAGGGCGCCGGCGCGCGGGCCGCCGAGCCCGTCACGGTCCTGGGCGCCTTCCTGCGCGCCCTCGGCACCCCCGACTCGGCGATCCCGGACTCCCTGGAGGAGCGGGCGGCGCTGTACCGCTCGGTGCTGGACGGCCGGCGCGTGCTGGTCCTGCTGGACAACGCCCGGGACGCGGCCCAGGTGCGTCCGCTGCTGCCGGGCACGGAGGGCTGCGCGGCCCTCGTCACCTCCCGGGTGCGGATGGTGGGCCTGGCCGGGGCGCACCTCGTCGACCTGGACGTGATGTCGCCCGACGAGGCGCTCGCGCTCTTCACGAAGATCGTCGGCGGGGAGCGGGTCGCGTCGGAGCGCGAGGCCGCGCTGGACGTGGTCGCCGCCTGCGGCTTCCTGCCCCTGGCGATCCGCATCGCCGCGTCCCGGCTGGCGGCCCGGCGCACCTGGACGGTGTCCGTCCTCGCCGCCAAGCTGGCCGACGAACGCCGCCGCCTCGACGAGCTCCAGGCCGGCGACCTCGCGGTCAAGGCCACCTTCGAACTCGGCTACGGCCAGCTGGAACCGGCCCAGGCCCGCGCGTTCCGGCTGCTCGGTCTGGCCGACGGCCCCGACCTGTCCCTCGCGGCGGCGGCGGCCGTGCTCGACCTGCCGCCGGAGGAGACCGAGGACCTGCTGGAGTCGCTGGTCGACACCTCCCTCCTGGAGTCGGCCGCGCCGGGCCGCTACCGCTTCCACGACCTGGTCCGCCTCTACGCGCGTGCCTGCGCGGAGCGGGACGAGTGGCCGCCGAGCGAGCGGGGGGCGGCGCTGTCGCGGTTGCTGGACTTCTACCTGGCCACGGCGGCGGGGGTGTACGCGATCGAGCGGCCGGGGGACCGGCTGGTGGACGACCTGGAGCCGACGGAGTACACGGGGCTGACCTTCGCCGAGGGCCCGGCGGCCCTGGACTGGCTCTACTCCGAGGCGGGCCCTCTCCTGGCCTGCGTACGGCAGGCGGCGGGGACGGAGCGGCTGCGGCGGGCCGTGGACCTGCTCTGGGCGGCCCGGGACCTGGTGGAGTCGGGCGCCAACTCCCGGCAGTACGAGACGACGGCCGTGGCCATGTGCGAGGCGGCGCAGGGGGCCGGGGACATGCGGGCGGAGGGCCGGGCGCGCAACACCCTCACCAGTGTCCTGCTGGTCTCCGGCCGCATCCAGCAGGCCGCGGAGGAGGCGCGGTCGGCCATGGAGTGCGCGATCGCCGCCGGGGACGCCACCGCCGCCAGCTGGGCCGCGCAGGACCGGGGGCTCATCGCCCTGCACCAGCGCCGGTACGAGGACGGCAAGGTCTTCTTCGACCAGGCCATCGCGGGGTTCCGGGCGGCCGGCAACGGACTGTGCGAGGCGACCGCCCTGGGCAACCTCTCGCGGGCGTACATGGGGATGGGCGACATCACCAGGGCCGTCGAGTTCGCCCAGCACGGCCTCGCCGTCCACATCGAGGTGGGCAGCACGATGCGGCTGGCGAACGGGTACTACGCCCTGGGGGTGGCGCTGACCAAGGCCGACCGGCACGCCGAGGCCCTCAGCCAGTTCTCGGAGGCCCTGACCATCTTCGTGGACCACCGGCAGCGGCTCTGGGAGGGCACCACCCACTTCAGGATCGCCGAGGCGCACATCGCCGCGCGTCGCCCCGCGCGGGCGGCACAGCACGCCGAACAGGCCCTCGCCACGGGGTGCATCGGCGGCGACCGGACCCGGGGCAGCGTGCTGACGCTCCTCGGGCACGCGCTCTCCGCGCTGGGCCAGGCGGACCGGTCGAAGGCCTGCTGGCGTGAGGCGCTCAACCTCTACGAACAGAACGGCGCGGGCGAGGCCGAGGACGTCCGCGCCCTGCTCTCCCCCGCCACCGCGGCGTAGGGGAGGGCCAGGAACCCCCGGCGGCTCCAGGGGCGTTCAGCATTCGTTTATCGGCGTCCGGCACTCTTCTACGTGTCACACCGTCGCGTCGGGGGGCAGGCGGTCTGACCGGAAGCCGAACGGTTACTGTGCGGCTTCGAACGCCCGTCCGGCAGCCCTCGGGGGAGCTTCTGGACGGGCGTTCCCCATTCGTCATCCGCAGCAGAGGAACCGGGACCATGAGCGACAAGAAGAACGCGGACGTCACCGCGATGGACAACAACATGCCCAGCCCGCCGAAGACGGACGAGACCATCACCACGATGGACAACAACATGCCGAGCGAGCCGGCCGGCGAGACCATCACGACGATGGACAACAACATGCCGGCTCCGCCCGCCCTGGACCTGGACCGCGGCGGCAAGTAGGGCTTCATCCCACGGGGACCGATCGGCCGCGGCGGCGCGGAGGGGGAGCCGCCGCGGCCGTGGTGTGTCCGACGGCCCTGATTCGTCCGGCGGTCGTGCGGTGTCCGCGACGGCCTCGACGCGTCCGACGGCCTTCGCGCGTCCGGTGGTCGTGGTGCGTCCGGCGGCCGCCGGCGGGGCGGCGCGAAGCGGCACGTCATGTTCCGCTCGCCCGGCACCTCCCGGAGTTCACGAAGTCGTCGGCCTGACGGGGTGTGAGCGCGCGTCACGGATGGCAACCATCTTGACATGCACCTGTTGCCCGAGAGGCGGGCAACAGCCGTACGGAGGTGTGGGAATGACCCGCAGACTTGCCACCGCTCTCGCCGCCCCGGCCCTCGCCCTCGGTGCCGTGTTCGTCACGGCGACCGCCGCCGGGGCCGCTCCCGCCGACAAGCCGCAGGTCCTCGCGGGCTGGACGCAGACCAGCGCGTCGAGCTACAGCTCGTGGACGGCCGCCCGCGCGAACCAGTCCGCCTGGTCCGCGTACGGCTTCGACTGGTCGACCGACTACTGCTCCTCCTCGCCGGACAACCCGCTCGGCTTCCCCTTCGCCACCTCCTGCGCCCGGCACGACTTCGGCTACCGCAACTACAAGGCCATCGGCGCCTTCTCCGCCAACAAGTCCCGCCTGGACAGCGCCTTCTACGAGGACCTCAAGCGCGTGTGCAACACGTACACGGGCGCCACCAGGACGACCTGCAACAGCACCGCCTGGACCTACTACCAGGCCGTCCGCGTCCTCGGCTGAGTCCGCGCGGGGCGCCCCGGCGCGCGCCCCGCGCCCCTCGGCACGGGCACCGTCCCCGCCGGCGGCGTCACGCCGTCCGCGCGGTGCCCGTGCCCTTCTCCGCGTCCAGGGCGTAGACGCAGCGGTCCTTGCTGCACGCGTAGACGACGCCGTCGCGGACCACCGGGGAGCCGGTGATCTCGCCGCCGGTCGCCAGCTTCCAGCGCAGGCGGCCGTCGTCGGCCTTGAGGGTGTAGAGGAGGTGGTCGGTGGAGCCGAAGTGGATGCGGCCCTCGGCCACCGCGGGGGCGCCGACGATGTCGCCGCCCGCCTGGAAGCGCCACTTGGGCGTGCCGGTGACGGCGTCGAGGGTGTAGAGGCCCTTGCCGCTGCCCACGTGGACGTGGCCCCCGGCGACCAGCACCGGGTCGACCGAGGAGCGGGCCTCGGTGGCGATGCGCCAGCGGTCGCGGCCGTCGGTGGCGTCGAGGGCGTAGACCGTGCCGAGGTAGTCGGCGAGGTAGACGCCGCCGCCCGTGACCGCCGGGCCGGGGACGAAGGTGGGCGGGGAGAGGAAGACCGCGGGGGCCTCGAAGTGCCAGCGGACCATGCCGCTCGCCACGTCGAGGGCGAGGACGCGGGTGCCGGCCGAGACGTAGACGTAGCCGTCGGGGGCCGTGGTCACCCGGACCGGGACGCCGCCGCAGGAGGCGGCGTCACCGATGGGGTACGACCAGCGTTCGTCGCCGGTGCGGGCGTCGAGGGCGCGCAGGCGGGCGTCCTGCCAGAGGTAGACCGTGCCGTCGTGGAGGGTGGGACCCGCCTCGGGGGACTCGAAGTCGGTCTGACAGCCGGTGACCTCCCACAGCTTCTGCCCGCTGGAGGCCTCCCAGGCCTGGACGCCGCCGCCGCGGGTGCCGGTGACGACGGTGCCCCGGTCGGCCCTGAGGCAGTACACCCAGGAGTCGGTGGGCAGCCGCCACAGGTCGGTGCCCTCGCGGGCGTCCAGCGCGAACAGGGTGGGGCCGTCGGAGGCGACGACACGGCCGTCCGCCACCGCCATCGACCAGGCCACGTCACGCGTCTTGAAGCGGCGCCGGCCGGTGGCCACGTCCAGGGCGTGCACCTCGAAGGAGGTGACGTAGACGAGGTCGCCCGCGACGGCCGGGGTGCCCCAGACGTCGTTGGACATGCGGAACCGCCAGGGGCGCCAGCCCGCCGGGGTCGCGGCGGCGGCCGGGGGCGCGGCCGTGGGGGCCGGGTCGGCGCCGGCCGTGCCGGGGCGGGGCCGGGACCAGGAGGCGACCAGGCCGGGATCGGGCACGGGAGCCTTGACGGCGGCGGTGGCCCGCACGTCGGCGACCCGCGGGCCGGGCCCGATCGGCACGGCCGCCCCGGCGAGCCGGACGGGCCCCGTGCCGGGGGCGCCGACCGCGGCGGGCGCGGGCGCCGTACGGGCGGGCACCACGGGGTCGTGCGCGGGCGGCGGCGGAACGGCGGGGCGGGCCATGCCGACGCCGCCGCCGCGGTGGCTCGCCGCCGCCTTGACGGGCGGCCGGCCGCCGCGGCGCGTCTCGATGAGGGTGACCGCCTTCTCGGGCAGCCAGGCCGACGCCGTACCGCTGTCGTCGGAGCCGGAGCCGAACAGGTGGGGGGCCAGCTGGGCCTGGAGGTCGGCGGGGCTGGGCCGGCCGGCGGCCTCCATCTGCATGCAGGAGTCGATGAGCGGACGCAGCTCGGCGGGCAGACCCTTCAGGTCGGGGCCCTCGCGCAGCAGCATGAAGACCGTCTCGACCGGGTTGGCGCCGTGGAACGGGGGATGGCCGGTGGCCGCGAAGACGAGGGTCGAGCCGAGGGAGAAGACGTCGCTGGCGCCGGTGACGCTGCGCGAGTCCTTGGCCTGCTCGGGGGACATGTAGGCGGGGGTGCCGACGGCGACGTTCGTCATCGTCAGACGGGTGTTCGAGACGCCGGACGCGATGCCGAAGTCGATCACCCGGGGGCCGTCCTCGACGACCAGGACGTTGGAGGGCTTCAGGTCGCGGTGGACGAGCCCGGCGCCGTGGATGGAGTGGAGGGCCTCCGCGATGCCCGCCGCCAGCCAGCGCACCGCCTGGGCCGGCAGCGGCCCGCAGTCGTTCACTATCTCCTCGAGGGAGGGCGCGGGCACGTAGGCGGTGGCCAGCCACGGCACGGCGGCCCGCGGATCGGCGTCGACGACCGCGGCCGTGTAGAAGCCGGAGACCGCCCGCGCCGCCTCCACCTCGCGGGTGAAGCGCACCCGGAACAGCTGGTCCTCGGCCAGTTCCGTGCGGACCGTCTTGATCGCCACCCGCCGGCCCGAGGCCGAACGCGCGAGATAGACCAGCCCCATGCCGCCGGCCCCCAGCCGTCCCAGCACCTCGAACGGCCCGATCCGCCGCGGATCGTGCTGCGTCAGCTGATCCACCACTTGCCTGCCACCTCCCCGTACGGGCCACGCCACCCACATGTGCACGCGGCCCCGTGCAGCGTCTCACCACCGCACCGCCGTGGCGGCACGCACCCCGATTCTTCCTGGCCGGGCCACCGGTTGCGAACCCCGCGACAATCGGGGTGTCTCATTTCATATACGCGCAAGCGGGCACCCGCACACACGCCCGTCCCGCACGTACGTCCCCGCCCTCACACCCGCCCCCGCCGCACCCTCGGCACGGCTCAGCGCTGGAGCAGCGCGAACGACGCCCCTTGATTGTCGGTGACGACGGCCACCGTTCCGTACGAGGCGGTGAACGGCCCCGCCTGCACCCGCCCCCCGAGCCTGCTCACCGTGCCGAGCACCGCCTCGCAGTCGTCCACGCCGAAGTGGACGAGGAAGTGCGGCGGCATGACGTCGGGGAAGACGTCCGAGACCGGCGCCCGCCCGAAGTCGGGCTCGGCGCCCGGACCGAACAGGGCCTCGTGGAAGAGGTGGCCGTAGAAGGTGTTGGCGGCCCCCGTGTCACGGGCGTACAGCTGCGCCCAGGCGAACGCGCCGGGCCGGTGCCGCACCCCGAAACCGGGGTGGCCGCCCGCCTGCCACAGGCCGAAGACCGCGCCCTCGGGGTCGGCGGCCAGGGCCGCGACGCCCGCCCCGTCGACCGGCACCGGCGCGATCACCACCTGCCCGCCGGCCGTGCGGATGCGGCGCACGGTCGCCTCCACGTCCGGGGTGGCGAAGGACACCGTCCACACCGTGGGCATCCGCCCGTCCGTCTTGTGGGCGAGGGCGGCGACCGGCTCGCCGTCCAGCCGGGCCCACACGGAGGAGCCGTACGCCTCCTCGAAGGCCCATCCGAACAGCTCCCCGTAGAACCGCTTGCCCGCGTCCACGTCGGGGAGCTGCGCGTCCACCCAGCAGGGGACGCCCTCCGCGTACACCGATGCCCTGTTTTCGGCCATACAGCCAACCTAACGGCGCTTCACGCAAGCCGCAGACCAGGCACGCCTGCCGCCGGGCCCCCGCGCACCCCATTTGCAGTCGGCCGAATCGCGCTCTCATCACCCGTCGGTAAGCTGACGACATGACAGGACAAGTGCGTACCGTCGACGGCCGCGTGGCCGGTCGGCGCGGGCAGGCGACGCGGCAGAAACTGCTCGACTGCCTCAGCGAGATGCTCAGCTCCTCTCCCTACCGGGACGTCAAGGTCATCGATGTCGCCCGGAAGGCGGGCACTTCGCCCGCGACCTTCTACCAGTACTTCCCGGACGTGGAGGGCGCCGTCCTGGAGATCGCGGAGCAAATGGCCTCCGAAAGCGCCGGGTTGACCGAGGTGCTGGAGGGGCGGTCCTGGGTCGGCAAGGCGGGGTGGCAGACCGCGCAGGAACTCGTCGACGAGTTCCTGGAGTTCTGGAAGCGCAACGACGCGATCCTGCGCGTCGTCGACCTCGGCGCGGCCGAGGGCGACAAGCGTTTCTACAAGCTCCGCATGAAGATCCTCAACTCTGTGAACAGCTCCCTCTCGGACGCCGTCGCCGAGTTGCAGGCCAAGGGCAAGGTCGACAAGGACGTGAACCCGGGCGCGATCGCCGGTTCGCTGGTCGCGATGCTCGCCGCGGTCGCCTCCCACCAGAAAGGTTTCACCTCGTGGGGCGTCAAGCAGGCTGAACTCAAGCCGAACGTGGCGCTGTTGGTGCACCTGGGCATCACCGGGAAGAAGCCGGTGAAATAAGTCCGCGGCAGCCGCGGCCCTCCTTTTTCCACGTCCCAAGTCCTGTCTGGCAGGCGGTGGTTCGTCCGGCGACCCGGACGTCCACCGCCTGTCGCGCTGTACGGGCACGTCCACCGGGGGATCTCGGCGGATATGTGCGCACGCCTGCGGATGAGTATGGGCAAATGCAGACATCCACAGACGCCTGCGAACGTCTACGAACACCTGCGGACGTCTACGAACACCTGCGGACTTCCGCGGCACACACCGGCGCGCGTCAGCCCGGCAGCGGCCGGTCCCGCACCACGTGCTTCATGACCAGCGTGGAGGTGAGGCGCTGCACGCCGGGCAGGGTCGCCAGCCGCTCGTCGTACAGCCGTTGGAAGGCCGCGAGGTCGGCGGTGGCCACCCGCAGCAGGTAGTCCGGCTCCCCGAACAGCCGCTGGGCGTCCAGCACGTGCTCCACCTCGGCGACGGCCCGCTCGAACTCCGCGACCGTGTCGCGGTCCTCCTGCCGCATCGAGACGAAGACCAGCGCCTCGAAGGGCAGCCCGACGGCGGCCGGCTCCACCACCGCCCGGTAGCCGCTGATCGCCCCGGACCGCTCCAGCTCCCGCAGACGCCGGTGGCACGGCGAGACGCTCAGCCGCACCCGCGCGGCCAGCTCGGTCACGGTCAGCCGCCCGTCCTGCTGCAGCTCGGCAAGAATCTTCCGGTCCACGTCGTCCATGAGGCAGATCTTTCCCCAGTCGGCCCGGTTCGGAGAAAACTTCGGGAACACCTTCGCCCGGATCACGCCTAATGTCCCCTTCATGGACTCCGGAACGCTGATCTCCTTCCTCACCCTCGACCTGCTGCTGGTGTGCGTGCCGGGCGCGGACTGGGCGTACGTGATCGCCGCCGGGCTGCGCGGCCGCTCGGTGGGCCCGGCCGTGGCGGGTCTGGTCGGCGGTTACGCCCTGCACACGGTGCTGGCCGCGGCGGGACTCGCGGTCCTGGTGGCAGGATCCCCGCGGCTGCTCACCGTGCTGACGGTGGCCGGGGCGGCGTACCTGGTGTGGCTGGGCTGGAGCGTGCTGCGCCGGCCGGGGGTGCCGCGGGCCGGGGAGGCCGTGGCGCGGGACGGGCGGCGGGTCTTCCTGCGCGGGGCGACGATCAGCGGCCTCAACCCCAAGGGCCTGCTGCTCTACCTCTCCGTGCTGCCGCAGTTCCTCGTCACCCGTGACGCGCGGTTGCCGGTCCCGGCACAGACCGCCGCCCTCGGGCTGCTGCACATGGCGTGCTGCGCCGCCGTCTACGCGGCGGTGGGCGTCCTGGCCCGCCGGCTGCTGGGTGCCCGCCCGGCGGCGGCCCGCGCGGTCACCCGGACGTCGGGTGCGGCGATGCTGGGGATCGGCGCGTTCCTGCTGGTCCAGCGGCTGGCCCTCGGCGGCTGAGCCGGGACGGGCGGGCCTGTCGGGACGGGCCTGTCGGGGCGGGCCTGTCGGACGGACGCGACCGGCCGGGGCAGAGCCGACCGGCCGGGGCAAGGCTGAGCGGCCGGGACGGGCACGGCCCGCCCGGCCAGGCACGGCCGCAGGCCCCGCCCTGGCCGATACTCGGGCCATGGGAACGGATGCCACGGATCTTCACGAACTGCTGAGGTCGCTACGGGTGTGGGACCCGGAGGTGACCGAGCTGCCGCCCTTCGATCCGGCGGCGGCCCCCGCCGATCCGCTGGCGCTGTTCACCGGCTGGTTCGCCGAGGCGGTCGCGGCGGGCGAGCGCGAGCCGCACACCATGACCCTGTCGACCGCCGACGGGGACGGCCTGCCGGACGCGCGGATCGTGATGCTGCACGGGGCGGACGGGGACGGCTGGTCCTTCGCCACACACGTGACCAGCCGCAAGGGCGGCCACCTCACGGCCCGCCCGTTCGCGGCCCTCACCTTCTACTGGCCCCTGCTGGGCCGCGAGGTACGCGTGCGCGGGCCGGTGACGGCCGCCCCGGCCGCGGAGGCACGGGCGGACCTGCACGCCCGGTCGACGGGGGCCCTGGCCGCCGCCCTCACCGGCCGCCAGAGCGAGGACCTGGCCTCGCTGGAGGAGCTGGCGACGGCGTCGTCCGCCGCCTGGGACCGGGCCCGCCGGGACCCGGCCGCCGAGTCCCCCACCTGGACCCTGTACCGGCTCCGTCCGGACGAGGTGGAGTTCTTCCAGGGCGAGGCCCGGCGCCGGCACGTCCGGCTGGCCTACCGGCGGACGTCGGACGGCTGGTCGCGGGGACTGCTGTGGCCGTGAGGGGCGCGTGAGGGGGCGACGAGCCGCGGGTTCCCACCGCCTGAACCGCGGGTTCCCACCGCCTGGACCGGGTCCGGCGCGGTGCGGGAGAACGTGATCTCCGCGGTGGAGGGGATGGCGGGCCGGGAGGTCGTGAGGGTCGACATCAAGGTCAGCGACGTGAAGCTGCCCGACGAGGAGGACGAGGGCGAGGAGCGGTAACGGATCCGGTAGCCGGACGGAGCGGCACGTTCGGGTGACGGAGCGCGTGACGAGCCGTGAGCGAAGGAGCGCGCGACGAGCAAGGCCGTGGTGGGCCTGACGGCCGGCATGGCGCTCGGTTTCGCCGAGCATTTCGGCAACTTCCGGACTTTTCTGCTGGTGCCGGGGCTGGGCCTCGCCGGTCTCCTGGTCGGACGGCTCACGGAAGTCGCTCTCGAACCGGACGACCTCGTAAGCCGCCGGGACCGGCAGGGCCGGATCCGCGACGACCGGCGACGGGCCCGGGGGACTCGCGTCGGTGAGCCGGTGACGGCTCCCCGGTCACGCGGCACGCTCCTCGAACACCAGCGTGTTGCGCCCGTCGGAGACGACATGCAGGTCCACCGTGACATCCAGCGCTCCCGACAGCCGGACCAGCAGATCGGCGGTGAGGGGCAGCAGGCCGCCGAGTTCCACGGCCTCCACCTCGTCCTCGGACATCCCGATCCGCAGCCCCAGCGCGGACTGGGTCAGCCCGAGGGCGACACGACGGTCGTGAACCAGTTGCCCCAACGCATGGGCCAGCCGGATCTGCTCCCGCTCCGCAACCACCTCCGGCGGCTCGGCACCCCCCTCAGCGGTTCTCCGCTCCCGCGACAGCTTCCAGCGAGTGTGGCTCACAGGTCCTCCCGGAACTCACGAGTGAACTCGTCATGCGCGGGGCCATGCTCCGCCTCGCACCGTTCTTTCGCCAGTCTGGCGCGCTTGACCTCTGCGTCCTCCCGCATCCTGGTCTTCCGGAAAACAGTGAGCAGCACGATCCGTCGACGAGGCGCCAGCCAGTACGTGACTCGCGTGGCACACCCGCTCAGAACGAATCGCAGTTCACGCACTCCCTCTCCCAGGTTACGAGAGTGCGGCTCCCCGAGCGTCGTCGGCTTCTCAACGAGAAGGTCGGCTTTCTCCTCGACCTGGCGATAGTGCTGCGCGGACAGGTGCTCGAGCCAGAACCGCACTTCCGGCTCCAACTCGATCACATAGGGTTCGATCACTGCGCAAACGTAGGAACTCCCGTGAGGCACGGCATCCCGTTCACCGTTGCCGTCACTCGTACGTGCGGTCGCCCGGGAGATACCCGCTCACCCCCGGCCGGCCCCTCTGCTCTACACCGCCTGTGTCCACGAGGCCGCGCTGCGCATGCCCTATGGAGGCACCGAGGTGACTCTCGCGCAACTGCACCACCTCGCGGGCCAGTCCGAGCGGGACATCGTGGAAGTACGCGTGATCCCCACCAGCGTCAGCGGCTTCCCCGGAGCGGGGCACGCACTGCTGTACGCGGACGGCCCCGCGCCTCGTCGATGTGGCCCTCTTCCATGGCCTGTTGGAGGTTGCGGCCCAGGCCGAGGGTGTGATCGGCGTCCGGGAGGTCGCGGAAGACCGGGGTCGTCGCGCTCACGTCGTCGACCCGGAAGCCGGCTGCGGTGGCGAGGGGGGCGCGGCCGTGGCCGACGGTGGCGTTCCGGACCACGTGTCCGGTGGCGTAGCGGGTGAAGGCGCGGCTGACGTCGAGGTCCTCGGAGTCCACCACGAGGGTGTCCCAGTCCGGTTCGGCGAAGGCGACGACGGCACCGGGGCGGGTCACGCGGTGCAGTTCGGCCAGGGCTCCGGCCGGATCGGCCACGTGCATCAGGACGCGGTCGGTCCTGGCCCGGTCCACCGTGCCGGAGGCGACGGGCAGCGCGTGGACGTCGCCCTCGCGCAGGTCCACGGCCCGCAGTCCGGCCGTGCGCTCCCGCGCCCTTTCCAGCATCCGCGGGTCGCGGTCGACGCCGATCACCACGCCCGCGTCGCCCATGCGTTCGGCCAGGGCGGGCAGGTCCGTGCCGGGACCGCAGCCCGCGTCGAGCACGGTCTGCCCCGGCGCGGGGTCCAGCCGGTCGAGCAGCTGCGCCTTGTACGTACGGCCGGCTTCCGCCGCCGCCCGCAGCATGTAGGCGGCCTGGTCCGGCCGGGGCGCCCCGAGGGTCGTCGACATGCCCGCGAGTCAATCACGCGGGACCGGGACGGGGGCCCGGGTCGCGCAGATCCGGCGGCAGAGGGCACCCAAGGGACGCTCAGGGGACGGCGTCGCCGTCGCGGAGCCCGTGGACGGGGAAGCCGAAGCCTTCGACGTCACCCGGACCCGGCCGCCGGGTCGGGGTCCGTGGCGAGGCGGGCGTGGCCGTGCACGTCCCGCCAGGCGTCATGGCGGCCGGCCTCCCACATCGCGCCGCGCAGGACGCCCTCGGCGCGGAACCCGCAGCGCTCGGCGACCCGGCAGGACGCCTCGTGGCCGAGGGCGTGGCCCAACTCCAGCCGGTGGAGGCCGAGACGGCCGAAGAACCAGTCGGTGGCCAGCCGCAGGGACCGGGTGGCCACCTGCCGGCCGCGGGCCTCGGGCAGCACCCAGTAGCCGACGTTGGCGCAGCCGCGGACGCGGTCGATCGCGTTGAGGCCGACCTGCCCGAGAACCGTCCCGTCCTCCGCGTCCGTGACGCAGAGGGCGACCCCGGTCCCGGCCGCCGTCGCCTCCACCCTCGCCCGCATCGACTCCCGCGCGCCGGCGGCGTCCGTGATGGCCCGCAGCGGGGTGTTCCAGCGCAGGAACTCGGGGTCGAGGTGCACGCGCAGCCACGCGTCGACGTCGGCGGGGGACTCGGGGTCCCAGGCCCGCAGCCGGAGCCCGTGGCCGTCGAGCACGGGAACGGGCGGGCCGGCGTACGGCTCACGGAGATCACTCATCCCGTCATTGAACACCGGCCGCCCCCGCCGGACACCGGCCGCTTCCGCACCCGCCTCGGAGCGTTCCGCCCCCACCCGCGCGTGCCGGCCTCGCGTTTCATGAAGAGGGGCTGTGTCCCCGCCATGAATCTGTGCATCCCCCATGAAGAAGCGCGGATTGTTGGCAATTCTGTCCACAACAAGGCTACGTTCGCTGGCGCCAGCACCCGCAGCGAGGGAGTCGAACCGTGCAGCACAGGGCAGTCAAGCGCAGGTCGGTCGTCATGGGCATCGGGGCCGCCGCCGGTGTCGCGGCCGTGGGGGGTCTCGCCCTCAGCGCCCAGGCGTCGGCCGACGGGACCTCGGCCTCTTCCTCGTCCGGCTCGGACTCCCTGGGCTCCCTCGCCTTCGACCCGGACGCCTACACCGAGCTGACGACCACCGTCACGGACACCGAGGGCACCGAGCACTCCGTGACCTACCACTTCTGGAAGGCGATCACCTACGTCGCCCGGCCGGTGGACGAGAAGTACCAGAGCCTCAACGTCAGCGTCCCGGTGAAGATCGACGGCACCGCGGTGGACGCCTCGGACGCGCCGATCCTGTTCGCGAACTCCGTCGGCGGGTACATGCCGTCCTCCGTCGCGGACGCTACCGGCGTCGGCGGCCCCGCCGGCGG
This sequence comes from Streptomyces sp. NPDC031554, assembly GCF_055580685.1. Taxonomy (NCBI): domain Bacteria; kingdom Bacillati; phylum Actinomycetota; class Actinomycetes; order Kitasatosporales; family Streptomycetaceae; genus Streptomyces; species Streptomyces sp. NPDC031554. The sequence continues at coordinate 376,380 of NZ_JBVIKX010000004.1, forward strand.
GCCCATGGGAGGCGGCGGCGCCCCCGGCGGTGCGTCCGCCCCGTCCGCCTCGCCGAGCCCCTCCGCCTCCAACGCCACGCGCGACACCAACGCCACCGGCGGCGCCCTGAACACCAACCAGCTGCTCGCCCTCGCCGCCGGTCACGTCGTCGTCGAGCCCGGCGCCCGCGGCCGTACCCTCAAGAACTCCGCCGGCCAGTACTACGGCGTCGCCCCCGCCGCGATCGTCGACCTCAAGGCCGCCGTGCGGTACGTCCGCGCCAACAAGGGCCGCATCCCCGGCGACACCGACCGGATCGTCTCCGCCGGCACCAGCGCGGGCGGCGCCCTGTCCGCGCTGCTCGGCGCGTCCGGCGACAGCCCGCTCTACGCCCCGTACCTGGAGGAGATCGGCGCGGCCGACGCCTCCGACGCCGTCTTCGCGACCGGCGCCTGGTGCCCGATCACCGACCTGGAGCACGCCGACGGCGCCTACGAGTGGAACTGGGGCGCCAACTCCACCTCCGCCGGCGCGGTCGTCGACCAGAGCGTGTCGAAGGAGCTGCGCGCGCAGTTCGCGGAGTACCAGGCCGCCCTCAAGCTCAAGGGACTCGGCGGCTTCGGCACGCTCACCGCCCGCAACTACGACGCGTACCTGGTCGAGCAGTACCTGGAGCCGTCGGCCACCACCCACCTCGCCGCCCTGTCGGACGCGGCGCGGGCGACCTACCTCGCCGCCCACCCCTTCATCACCTGGAGGAACGGCCGCGCCTCCTTCTCCTGGGCCGGCTTCCTCACCCACGTCGGCGCCCGCAAGAAGAACGTCCCCGCCTTCGACGCCTTCGACCTCTCCTCCGGGGAGAACAACGAGTTCGGCAAGGGCACCACGCTCACCCGGCACTTCACGGCGTACGGCCAGCGCAACGACACGACCGGCCTCACCGCCAAGCGGGTCGACGGCGACGTCCCCGAGCTGCTGCGGCTGATGAACCCGATGTACCACCTGGTCGACAAGCCCAACGCCGGCCGCAGCAGGCACTGGTGGATCCGGTTGGGCGCCAAGGACTCCGACACGTCGCTGACGGTGTCCGCCAACCTCGCCGCCGCCGCGCACGGCCTCGGCGACGACGTGAACCACCTCTACTACTGGGACCAGGGCCACGGCGCCAACACCGACCCGGGCGACTTCGTCCGGTGGATCGCGAAGGTGACGGGGTACAAGGCCGGGCGGAAGTAGTCCCCCCTCCCGGCGGCCTCCGCCGAGCCCCGGCAGCCTTTGCCGAACCCCTGCGGCCTCCACCGGGCCGCCCCTGAACGGCGGCGTCCGTTTCCCGTCATAAGAATCGACGCCGTCCTCCGCGACGCCGGACCCCGCGCACCCGGGCCCGGCGTCGCGGCTTGTCCGCCGCCAGGTGACCGGCGTCACCATCCGCACACACCATTCGCACAGGCGTGATCGATCCGCAACCAATTCCGGTCTTGACCGAGACCCATCAATGCCGCGCATGATTACGCTCGCGCTCATGGAAGACTCCGCACCGCAGCCGAACCCCTCCGCGAACAGCGCCGCACACGCGGCCGACCGCCCGGTCTACGTCATCGGCGGCGGCCCCGGCGGCCTCGCCACCGCGTACGCGCTGCGCGCCCGGGGGGTCCGCGCCGTCGTGGTGGAGAAGTCCGACCGGGTCGGCGCGTCCTGGCGGCGGCACTACGACCGGCTGCACCTGCACACCACCCGGCGCCGCTCGGCCCTGCCCGGCCTGCCGATGCCCCGCCGCTTCGGACGGTGGGTCGCCCGCGACGACATGGTGCGGTACCTGGAGAAGTACGCCGAGCACCACGAGCTGGAGATCGTCACCGGCGTCGAGGTGTCCCGCGTCGAGCGGACCCCCGACGGCACGGGCTGGCTGCTGCACGCCTCCGGAGGGCGGGAGCTGACCGGCGCGGCGGTCGTCGTCGCCACCGGCCACAACCACACCCCGGCGCTGCCCGACTGGCCCGGCCGCGACACCTTCACCGGCGAACTGGTCCACGCCTCCGCCTACCGCAACGGCACGCCGTACGCGGGCCGGGACGTCCTCGTCGTCGGCGTCGGCAACACCGGTGCCGAGATCGCCGTCGACCTGGTGGAGAGCGGTGCCGGGCGGGTGCGGCTGGCCGTGCGCACGGTCCCGCACATCGTGCGCCGCTCCACCGCCGGCTGGCCGGCCCAGTACAGCGGCATCCTCGTACGGCGGCTGCCCGTCAAGCTCGTCGACCGCGTCGGCCGGGCACTGGCCCGGGTCAGCGTGCCGGACCTGTCGGCGCGGGGGCTGCCGCGACCGGACACCGGGCTCTACACCCGCGTCCGCGAAGGGGCGATCCCGGTGCAGGACGTCGGCCTGATCGACGCGGTGCGCACGGGGAAGGTCGAGGTCGTGGCCGCGGTGGACGGCTTCGAGGACGGCGAGGTCCTCCTCGCCGACGGCACCCGCGTCCGGCCGGACGCCGTGATCGCCGCGACCGGCTACGTCCGCGCCCTGGAGGACCTGGTCGGCCACCTCGACGTCCTCGACGCCCGCGGCAGACCGACCGCCCACGGCCCCCGCACCCCGGCCGGCGCCCCCGGCCTCTACTTCACCGGCTTCACCAACCCCATCAGCGGCAACCTCCGCGAACTCTCCCTCGACGCGGAACGCATAGCGAAGGCGGTGCGCCGCCGGCTGGGCCGGAGCTGAGGGAAGCCGCGGAGGGGGACGGGGAGAGACCGGCGGAGGCCTCGCCGGGCTCACCACGGCGTGGGACCTCGTGGCGGCGGACCGGACGCGGGCCGTCCCGGAGGTCCGGGACCGGATCGGCGGCCCGCTCCCGCCGGGGACGGTTCCGGCAGGAACCGTCCGTCGCACGGCGGGCCGTCGCGAGGCGGTCGGGCCGCGGGCCGTCAGGCCGTCGCCGGGACGACGGGCGCGAGGGGTCCCGTGGGCCGGCGCCTGATCACCAGCGCCATCAGCGCCGCCGCCGCGCACAGCGCGCCCGAGGCGTACCAGACCACGTCGTAGGAGCCGAAGGCGTCGCGGGCCACGCCGCCGAGGAAGGCGACCAGGGCCGCGCCGACCTGGTGGGAGGCCAGGACCCAGCCGAAGACGATGGCGCTGTCCTCGCCGTAGTGCTCCCGGCACAGGGCCAGGGTGGGCGGGACGGTGGCGACCCAGTCGAGGCCGTAGAAGACGATGAAGAAGATCATCGGCGGGTGGACCGTCGGGGCCAGCAGGATCGGCAGGAAGAGGAGCGAGACGCCGCGGAGCGCGTAGTACACCGCCAGCAGCCGGCGCGGTTCGAAGCGGTCCGTGAACCAGCCGGAGGCGATCGTGCCGACCACGTCGAACACGCCGATCACCGCGAGCAGGGAGGCCGCCGCCGTGACGGGCATGTGGTGGTCGTGGGCGGCCGGCACGAAGTGGGTCTGGACCAGACCGTTCGTGGAGGCGCCGCAGATCGCGAAGGACCCGGCCAGCAGCCAGAACGGGCCGGTGCGCAGCGCCGAGGACAGGACCGTGACCGCGCGTCGCGCCGCGCCCGGCACCGGAGCCGGCTTGGGGACGAACTCCTTCGCCCCGTAAGGCCTCTGGCCCACGTCCGCCGGATGGTCGCGCAGCAGCAGCCAGACGAAGGGGACGACCGCGAGGGCGGCGAGCGCGACCGTCACCGCCGCCGGGCGCCAGTCGTACCGCGTGATCATCCAGGACAGCAGCGGCAGGAAGATCAGCTGTCCGGAGGCGGAGGCCGCGGTGAGGATGCCGCTGACCAGACCTCGGCGCTCGGTGAACCAGCGGTTGGTGACCGTCGCGGCGAAGGCGAGGGCCATCGAACCCGAACCGAGGCCCACGAGCAGCCCCCAGCACAGCAGCAGCTGCCAGGCCGCCGTCATCCACACCGTCAGGCCGGAGCCGAGCGCGATCACGGTCAGCGCGACGGCCACCACGCGGCGGATGCCGAAACGGTCCATCAGTGCCGCGGCGAAGGGCGCGGTGAGCCCGTAGAGGGCGAGGTTGACCGACACGGCCGCGCCGATCGTGCCGCGCGACCAGCCGAAGTCCTCGTTCAGCGGCTCGATGAGCAGGCCGGGCAGCGAGCGGAACGCCGCCGCGCCGATGATCGTGACGAAGGTGACCGCGGCGACGAACCACGCCCGGTGCACGCGCGGCAGCCGCCTCCCGGCACGCGCCGTCCGACCGCCGTCCGTCCCCTCCGTCCCCGCCGTCCCCTTCGTCTCTGCCGTCCCTGCCGTCCCCGTCATTTCGGAGACCTCCGCGTCCGGCACCCCGTTCACCTCGGCCCCTCTCCCTCCGGCCCCGGTCGCCCCGGTCGCCCCAGTCGCCCCGGTCGCCCCTGCCTTGGTCGTGTCCGTCTGCGTCACGTCTCAGAGCTTCGGGTCCGCGACCGTCCGGAACGAGTGGCCCGAAGGACGATGTTCGTTAGGATCGGGCCATGAGCCCGTCCTCAGGCTTCCGTCCGCACCGCGTCGTCGTCCTCGCCCTCGACGGCCTGCTCCCCTTCGAACTGGGCATCCCGCACCGCATCTTCGGCCGCCCCAAGGACTCCGGGGGACGGCACCTGTACGAGGTCGTCACCTGCTCGGTCCGGCCTCCGGGACCGGTGGAGACGGACGCCGACTTCGTCGTCCAGGTCGCGCACGGCCCGGAGGCGCTGGCCACCGCCGACACCGTGATCGTCCCCGCGTCGTACGAACTCGGCCCGGTCTTCGAGGAGGGCGTCCTGACCGACGACCTCGCCGCCGCGCTCGCCCTCGTCCGCCCCGGCACCCGCCTCGCCTCCATCTGCACCGGCGTGTACGTCCTGGCCGCCGCCGGTGTCCTCGACGGCCGCCCCGCGACCACGCACTGGGCCGACGCCGCCCGGTTCCAGCGCCTGTTCCCCGAGGTCCGGGTCGACGCCGACGTCCTCTTCGTCGACGACGGCGACGTCCTGACCTCGGCGGGCGTCGCCGCCGGCATCGACCTGTGCCTGCACATGGTGCGCCGCGACCACGGCACGGCCGTCGCCAACGAGGTCGCCCGCCGCACGGTCGTACCGCCGCACCGCGACGGCGGACAGGCGCAGTACATCGAACGGCCGGTGCCCGACCCGCAGCTGCCCGGGACGACCGCGGCGCGCGCGTGGGCGCTCGGCCGCCTCCACGAGCCCATCCAGCTGCGGGACATGGCCGCCCGGGAGGCCATGTCGGTACGGACGTTCACCCGCCGCTTCCGCGAGGAGGTCGGGGTCAGCCCCGGCCAGTGGCTCACCCGGCAGCGCGTCGAACGCGCCCGGCACCTGCTGGAGTCCACCGGCCTCTCCGTCGACCAGGTCGCCCGGGACGCCGGCTTCGGCACCGCCCAGTCGATGCGCCAGCACCTGCAGGCGGCGCTCGGGGTGACACCGACGGCGTACCGGCGGACGTTCCGGGCGGAGAGCGGCGCCGTCAGGACGTGAGGCCGCACCCCGGGGCGGGCGCCCGGGAGACGGGGACCCGGGGAGCCCGGGGAGTCCGGGGAGTCCGGGGAGTCCGGGGAGTCCGGGGAGTCCGGGGAGTCCGGGGAGTCCGGGATGCGGTGGAAGGGGCGCGGCGGGGGTTCGGGAGCGGAAAGCCGAACAGTTGTCCACAGCCTGTGGACAAGATTGGCGACGTCGACGGTCCGGCGGCGCGCGCCCGGGATCCCCGGCGGCCGGCCGCCCCGGGACGTACGCCGGACGGCGGCGCGCCTCCCCCGCCCCGGCCGCGGCCGGGCGGGAGACGCCCCCGTGCCGCCCCGAGCACGGCACCGCACGCCACCGTCCGACTCGGCGTACCCGCCCCGGTCTCCCCCGACCCCGAGGGGCTCGACGCCGCGTCACGACCCGCACTCGGCGAGGGCTCCCGTCACCGGACCCCTCGTCGTCCCCTCACGGCGAATCGCTGCCCACAAGCGTGATCAAACGGACACCTGCCGTCAACACCCGGTCAGCGATTTGTGACTTACGTCCCCTTTTCCATGGGCGCGCACGGAAGCACGTCCGGGCGCACCGCCACCCGTCCCGGCCGGACCGACAGCGCTTTCTGCACCCGTGCTCCGCCACCGCGCGCCGGCCCTCGGAGCCGACCGCGCCGCAGGGACCGCGTCACCACACGGCCCGTGTCGCACGGCCCGTGTCACACGGCTTCGTACGCGAACCCCTCGTAGGCCGGTGCGCCGAAGGCGCCGGTGCCGTTCCCGGCCGCACCGGCGCGGTCCGCCTCCCGGCCATGGTCCGCCGCGTTCCCGCTGCCGCTGCCGCCGTCGGCCGGCGGCCGTGCGCAGCGGTCGAGTTCGCACCAGATGCGCTTGCCGTGATCCTCCACGCTCCAGCCCCAGCGGTCCGCGAGACCGTCCACGAGGGCCAGCCCGCGGCCGCCCGTCGCCTCGTCGCCCGCACAACGGGGCACGGGCGCCCGGCCGCTGCCGTCGGCCACCTCCAGCCGGACGGTGGTCCGCCCCGCCTCGGCGTCCGGCAGCGAGAGCCGCAGCACGGCCGGGCAGCCGGTGTGCACCACGGCGTTGGTGACCAGCTCGGAGACGAGCAGGATCAGCGTCTCGGCGAGCGGCTCGTCGGCTCCTATCCCGGAACCGGCGAGGCGCGAACGGGCCCATCGCCTGGCGCGACCCACCTCAGCGGGGTCGGGCCGGATCTCCAGCTGCACTTGAAGCACCTGCACCGCTCACACCATCCGAACCGGCGGACACATGGCCGCGCGCCACGTGAGCCACGCAAGCCACGCGAGCACCATGACGACGGGGGCCACGATCGTAGCCATTTTCCGCATGACCAGAACAACAGCCAGAGGCGGAGTGACGGAACGTGATTCCCTTACGAGACAGCTTGGTTGACGTACAGTCACCCCAACAAGCGCTTCGGGCATATTCCAGCGCGAAGGAGTACGCGTGCGGCATACTGTGCGACGCTTGTCGCGGAGAGTCGAACAGGCCGTGCTCACACGCCCGTCCGGCCTGCGAGCAGGGGCGCGCACCGTCGGATCCGGCACTGCCCCGGGGGCACCGCCGGCACGGCTCGCGCTCGTGGCCACTCGCATCCCACAGAAGGTACCGGAGCGACCCCCCGACTCCGGCGCGTGACGGGTCACACCTCGGCCACAACCACAACTCACGCTCCGTGACCACCCCGCGCCACGATCGACGACGCGGGTCCGGGCCGGCACCCGTCATCGCAGGCCGCGACCGTCGCGAACCGCCCCGGACCGCGGGCCGCACACCGGCGACCTCTCACTCTGCGTGTCCCCACACTCGCGGAGAGCACCCGTACGGCCCGGCTCCGGCAGCAGGTCGGCGCACGGATGTCCGACGGCCCGGAAGGTCCCGGCCGGCGGCCCGAACTGCTCCCGCACCCGGGCGTGTTGCGCGGCGGGGCCGGGCCGGCCCCGGCCGTGCGTGGTCCGGGACGCGGCCCCGCGTCGGCCGGCTACTCCGGCACGGTGAAGTAGCGGGCGAACGCCGGCACGAGCTCCGCCTCCCCCACCTTCCCGTCCGCGTCGCCGTCCAGCACACCCGCGGCGCCCCGGGCCACGTCCTCACCGGCGCCGAGCGCCCTCAGCACCCGCACCGTGTCGTCGACCGTGGCCCGCCCGTCCCCGTCGCCGTCCGCAACGGCGAGGGCCGCGTGCAGGAACGGCCGGGCGATCTCGGCGAACCGCCCGGGATTGTCACGGAGCCGCTTGACCGCCCCGCTCACGAACTCGTCGCGGGTGATGCGCTGATCCCCGTCGCGGTCGGCGATCCCGGCCATGCCCTGCCAGAACGCCTCCGCGCCGGCGTACAGCGCCTGCCCCCTGTCGGACCGGGCCGGTACGGAGAACTCGGCGAGCACGGCCTTCGCGGCGGAGGCGAAGTCCTCGCGGTCGATGTAGCCGTTGCCGTCCTGGTCGAAGGTGGCGAACCGGTCGGCGATCCTGCGTTCGTACTCGCTGCTCACCATGTCTGCGGACCGCCTCACGTCGTCGCGTCGGATGGGGTGCGGTGGAGTCCCCGCGGGTGAGCGTACGACGCCGGCGGCCGCGGGGCGGAGCGGGCGAGGGCCGCGGCCCGTCCGGCGGACCGCGCCGGCGAGCCTTCAGGCGGACAGCGGCTCGGTCCCGTCCACGGCCTCGTCGACGTCGCCGTACACGTCGAACAGCCGGCGCACCCCCAGCGCGCCCAGGACCCGGTTGACGTGGGAGCCCTCGACCGCGCCGTGCGCCGGCAGGATCAGGCGCAGGCGGCCCCGGCAGGAGCGGATCAGCCGCCGGGAGGCGATGAGGACGCCGACCCCGCTGGAGTCGCAGAAATCCACCCCGGAGAGGTCCAGGACGAGGCTGTGGCGGCCCTCGGCCACCTCGTCGTGCACCCGTTGGCGCAGCAACGGGGAGGTCACCAGGTCCAGTTCGCCCGAGACACGGAGCACGGCCCATCCGCCCCGTTCGTCACCGGTCACTTTGAAAGCCACCCACACGCCCTTCGTCCGCCCGAACGGAAGCTGTCCCTTCGCTTCCTCGCAGCGCGGCTGCCCAGCGGCCGTTCCCCGAAACTACGGGCAGAAAACAGCGGATTCGAGAAAGAGGCTTGTTCTCGCCACCACTCGTCCTGTTCGATCTCATCGGGGCGAAATCCAGTCAATCTCGATCAAGTCTGATCGCCAATAGGTCGGACAGGGCACCCGGATCGTGCCTTTACCACCCTCGATGCGCAGGGGGCGCGCATTGCACCAAAGGGGCGTGCGTCGTCGGACGTGCCGACTACATTCGAGGTGAGGATGCACGCAGGCTGGAGACCGGCAGGCCCCGGCGGGGACGTCGGGCACGGGCAGCAGGGCCGAGGGAGCCGCATGGCGGAGAAGGACGCACCGCCCCGCTGGGACCGCGGGATGCAGCAGCGCCTCGCGCGCGGGGAGGCCGCCGCCCTCGGTGAGTTCTACGACCGGTTCGCCTCGCTCGTGCACGGCCTGGCCCACCGCGTGCTGGGGGACGAGCGGGCCGCCGACGGCGTCACCCACGAGGTCTTCGCGCACGTGTGGGAGCACCCGGACTCCTACGACCCCCGGGAGGGCCCGCTGCGCACCTGGGTCGCCGGCCTGACCCGCCGCCTGGCCGTGCAGCGGCTGCGCGCCACGGAGACCGCGGCGCTCGCGCTGCAGGGCTCCGGCAGCACCGAGGAGCTGGAGGACAAGGTCCGTCACGCCTCGGTCGCCGCCCGCGCCGACTACATCGCCCAGTCGATGCCGGCCCCGCTGCGCGCCGCCCTGGAACTGGCGTACTTCCAGCGCCGCGACTACCGCCAGACCGCCGCCGACCTCGGCGTCACCGAGGACGAGGCGCGCCGGCGCCTCCGCCTCGGCCTTCAGCTGCTCTCCACGGCCCACGACGCCGCCGCCCCCGGCGCCCCGCCCGGACACCACGGGGGTGCGGCATGACCGAGGACCGGTTCCCCGACGACACCGGGGCCGGCGGCTCCCCGCGGCCCGCCCCACAAGCCGCCGCTCCACCACCGCCGCGCCTGGAACACCCGGTGCTGAAGGCGCTGTTGGGGGCCTGGGCGCTGGCCGCCTGCTCGGCCGAGGAGACCGTCGCCGTCGAGGACCACCTCGGCGCGTGCGGGGCCTGCGCCGACGAGGCACGGCGGCTGCGCGAGGCGGTCGGCCTGCTCCAGCGCCCCGACAGCCTCGACCTGGACCCGGGCCTGCGCACCCGCGTCCTGGAGAGCTGCCTGGACCGGCGCCCGCCGCGCGTCCCGGTGCCCGGCTGGGCGACGGCGTACGACGCGGAGACCGCCCGGCTGGACGCGCTGCTCCAGGACTTCGGGGACGCGGAGTGGCACGCGCCCGTGCGGCTGCGCTGGTTCCGCGGCCGGGACGCCACCAGCCGCCGTACGACCGTCGCCGGGGTCATCGCCCACCTGCTCGCGGTGGACGGGCTGGTCGCCGTCGCCCTGGGCCTCGACGATCCGCTGGGCCCGGCCGCGGGCGGGACCGCGGGCAAGCCGGCCGGCACGCCCGCGGAGCGGACGGAGGCGTTCTGGGGGGCCTCGCACCTCCCGCCGACCCGGTCCGTGCGCGGCCCCTGGCGGGAACAGGCCCGCGCGGTCGTCCGCACGGTGTCCCGCACCGACGGGGACACCACGCGCGCGGACGGAGCCGGGCGGGAGGACCCCGGCGCCGTCGGGGTGTCGTACGGCGACTTCGAACTGCCGCTGCGGGACGCGCTGGTGGACCGGGCCTTCGAATGCTGGGTGCACGCGGTGGACATCGCGGAGGCCGTCGACTACCCCTACGACCCGCCCGCGCCGCGTCACCTGCGCGGCATGGTCGACCTCGCCGCCCGGATGCTGCCGGTCGTCCTCGCCGAACGCCGCCGCGCGGGACTGGCCGGGCCGGGCGACCGCCGTCACCTGGTGACCGCCGGCCGTCCCGGCCGCAGCCTGCGGCTGGAGATCGAGGGACGGGGCGGCGGCGAGTGGTTCATCCCGCTCGACTCCCCTGCCGCGGTGGGCTCCGCCGATCACGAGGTGGCCCACGTCGCCCTGGACGACGTGGAGTTCTGCCGGCTCGCGGCGGGCCACGTCACCCCGGAGGAGGCGGCCGCGGGCCAGGCGGGGGACCGGGCGGCCATCCGCGACGTCCTGTCGGCGGCGGCGTCCCTGAGCCGGATGTAGGACCGGAGGCGGAGGCCGCCCCGGAACGGGACGCGGCACGCCGGCGGACGTGAGCGCGGCGCGCGACGGCGGTCTACGCGAAGACGACCGTCCGCCGCCCGTTCAGCAGGATCCGGCGCTCCGCGTGCCACTTCACGGCCCGCGCCAGCGCCTGGCACTCCACGTCCCGTCCGACGGCCACGAGCTGGTCCGGCGTGACGTCGTGCCCGACCCGCTCGACCTCCTGCTCGATGATCGGCCCCTCGTCGAGGTCGGCCGTCACGTAGTGGGCCGTCGCGCCGATCAGCTTCACGCCCCGCGCGTGCGCCTGGTGGTACGGCTTGGCGCCCTTGAAGCTCGGCAGGAACGAGTGGTGGATGTTGATGATCCTGCCGCTGAGCTGCTTGCACAGGTCGTCCGACAGGACCTGCATGTAGCGGGCCAGCACGACCAGCTCGACGCCCTCGGCGCGGACGATCTCCAGCAGCCGTGCCTCCGCCTCGGCCTTGTTCTCCTTCGTCACCGCGATGTGGTGGAAGGGGACGCCGTACGAACCCACCAGCTCGGCGAAGTCGGTGTGGTTGGAGACCACGGCCGCGATCTCCACCGGCAGCGCGCCGGTCCGGGCCCGGAACAGCAGGTCGTTCAGGCAGTGGCCGAACCTGCTGACCATCAGGACGATGCGCATCTTCTCGTCGGCCCGGTTGATCTGCCAGTCCATGTGGAAGGAGTCGCCGATCGCCGCGAAGCTCGCCCGCAGCTTGTCCACGGTCACCGGCGACTCCGCCGAGAAGTGGACGCGCATGAAGAACAGTCCCGTGTCGTGGTCGCCGAACTGCTGGCTGTCCTCGATGTTGCAGCCGGTCATGAACAGGTAGCTGGACACGGCGTGCACGATGCCCTGCTTGTCGGGGCAGGACAGCGTGAGGACGTACTGGTCGGCGAGGGTCGCCGTGGCGCGGGTGGACTGCTCACTCATGCAGCACAGGGTCTCATGACGGGGCGCACCCGCAGGAGACCCGTCCGCAGGGCGGGATCCCCTCCGTCACGCCGTCCGCGTCATGATCCGCAGCACTTCGAGCGTGCGCGGCGGGGTGTCCGGCTCCTCGCCGTCGGCCGCGGCCATGCGCACGTGGGCGTCGCGCGCCGCCCGGACCGCGTCCGGCCAGCCCTCGTGGTCGATGTAGGCGGAGACCGGGGCGTCCGGCCCGACCTGGTGCATGATCCGCAGGACGCGCAGGACGGCGGTGTCGACGAGCGCCGCCTCCTGCGAGTCGCGGAAGATCGTGCCGACGTACTTCTCGGCGGACCAGTTGTCGAGCCAGGTGTCCTCGACCAGGCGGTACACGGCGTCGGTGACGTCCCCGTACCCGTCCACGCCGGCCAGCCAGACGTCCCGCTGGAACACCGGATCGGAGAGCATGTGCAGCGCGGAGCGCACATTGCTGCGCCAGCGCCACCACGGCATGTCGTTGAGTGGCATGCCGCCCATGGTGGAGGAGCGACGGCCGCGACGGGAAGAGTTCTCCGAACCTTGCACGATCGTCGATCGTACGTTTCCCGGCCGCGCGGGTGTCGTCGGCCCCCGCAATTCACCTCACCGTCACCCCGCGTTGACCGAGGGTCACTCGGAGGTTGGCCGTGTGAGGGAATCGTGCGGGGACATGACCGGCAGGCAACGCACCCGAAGCACCTTCCTCCTCAGGTCCATCCGCCGCACCAGGTCTCTGCCCCTCACCCTGCGGTCGGCGGGCGCCCTGGTCGCCTGTGCGTCGCTCGCCGTCGGCTGCGGGCTCGTCCCCGGCGCCGCCGGGGGCTCCGGGAACGGCCCGATCGTCGTCATGACCTGGGCGCCCGAGGGCACCGCCGCCACCAACAAACCCGGCATGCCCGCCTTCGCCCGCGCCTACGCCCGGTGGATCAACGCCAACGGCGGGCTGAACGGCCGCGAGCTCGAGGTCCTCACCTGCAACGACCACAACAACGGCGTGGACGCCGCGAAGTGCGCCCGGCAGGCCGTGAAGGCGGGTGCGGTCGCCGTCATCGGCTCCTACAGCCAGCACTCGGAGTCCTTCCTCCCGCACCTGGAGGGCGCCGGCATCCCCTACATCGGCGGCTACGGCGTCACCAACGCCGAGTTCACCAGCCCGCTCTCCTACCCCGTCAACGGCGGCCAGCCGGTCCTGCTGGCCGGTCTCGGCAAGGAACTCGCCGCCGGCTGCGGCCGCGTCGCCCTCGTGCGCCCCGACACCATCGCGGGCGACACCCTGCACGCCATGCTCGACGCCGGCCTCACGGCGGGCGGCCACGAGAAGGCCGTGGACCAGCTGGCCGCGGAGGACGCCGCCGAGTACTCGGTGCAGGCCGAGGCCTCCCTGAAGGAGGTGACCGCGACCGGCCGGGCCGGCACGGCCGGCAAGGGCGACAGCGGGTGCGTGATCCCCGCCCTCGGCGACCGCACCGGCACCTTCATGGACTCCTTCCGGCGCGCCCGCGAGGACTACCCCGACGTGAGCACCGCCACCGTCCTCGGCAGCGTCGACCAGACGGTCATCAACTCCACCGGCGGCGCGTCCAGCGCCTTCGAGGGGGCGTACGTCACCGGCTGGTACCCGGTGGCGAGCGACCCGCGCTGGGACCCGATGAAGAAGGTGATCAGCGAGAGCGCCTTCTCCGACACCCGGATCGACCCCTCGGACACGGGCGTGCAGACCACCTGGATCGCCTACACCGTCTTCCGGGAGGTCGTGGAGTCGCTGGGCGGCGACGCGGTGACCGCCGACACCGTCACCGGCGCCCTCGACGACGGCCTGCGGATCGACACGGGCGGGCTCACGCCCACCCTGCGCTGGGAGTTCACCGACCGGCTCGCCTCGATCGGCTTCCCGCGCCTGGTCAACGCCGACGTGACCCTGCAGACCGTGAAGCAGGGCCGGCTGGCGGCGGCCAAGAAGGACTTCGTCGACGTCACGAGGATGCTGGAGAACGCCGACGTCGACTGAGGCCGACGCCGGCCGGGTCCCTCCCGGTCACAGCTGGGTCGGCTGCCGCTCCGTCAGTCCGTACTTCTTCGCGATCGTGTTCCACAGCTTCGCGGCCTGCGTCTTCTGGGCGCTGGCCGTGCCGCTGGCGCGGTTGGCCTCCTGCGTCCGGCCCGTGCCGCGGGCCTGGCCCTTCTTGCAGAGCTTGCCCTTCTCGGCGGCCACCTGGTCGGCCCAGGCCGCGTAGTGGTCGTCGGCGGAGGCGGAGGCCTGCCACGCCTTGGTGAGCGCGGCGGTCAGTGCGGCGTGGTCCGGCAGCCGGTCCACGGCCAGGCCGGACAGCGAGGTCACCAGTCCGGTGCGCTGCTTCGCCGCCTCCCGCAGGTCGGCGGCGGCCGCGGCGAGGTTGTCGCACCTCTTCACGTCGGCGACCGCGCCGATCACGGTCGCCCGGCTGCTGCCGCTGTCCGCGAGCAGCTCGTCCAGGGCGATCGCCTGCTGTTCGGCCGCGTCGGCGGAGGCCGAGGCGGAGCCCTCGGCGGCGGGCTGCGACGCGGCGACGGTCTTGCCGTCGTCGCTCTGACCGTCACCGTCACCGCCCCCGCCGGAGAGCAGGGCGCCCGCGCCGACCCCGACGACGACGAGGGCCACGCCGACCGCCGCGAACAGCGGCACCCGCGAGCCGCTGCGGCCGCCGCCCCGGTGGTCGTCGTCGCGCATCGCGCGGCGCCCGCCGGAGCCGCCGCCGGGCGGGACGGAGGAGGGCCGGGCGTGGGCGTGGCCGCCGTGGCCGGGGGGCTCCGGGTCCGAGAAGCGCGGCATCTGCTGCGTGGAGCCGGCCGGGCCGTCGTCGGCGGGGCCGCTGCGGAAGAGGTTGTCGAACTCGGCGGGCGGCTGCTTGTCGCCGCCGCCGTACGGGCCCTGGCCGGTCACCGGCGGGATGTACTGGGTGGCCTCGGCGTCGGCGTGGGAGGCGTGCTGCCCGCCGTGGGGGGACGGGGGTGCCGGGTCGTGCTGCCGGGCGTGGCCCAGGAAGTGGGTGGACTCCGCGGGGGACTCGGGCGGCAGGGCGCCCGGCATGCCCGGCCCGACCGGCGGGAGGTACTGCGTCGCGCCCTCGGTGCCCGGCCCCGGCGCGGGGACGGGCGGGATGTACTGGGTGGCCCCCTCGTCCAGCGGCACGGACGCGGGGACCGGGGGTATGTACCGGGTGGCCCCCTCGTCCACGGGCGCGGGCCCGGACGCGGAGACGGGCGGGATGTACTGGGTGGCGCCGTCGGCCATGGGCGGCAGCGGCGCGGCCGGGATGCCGTGGCCGTACGACGACGGTGTGGGGGCGCCCTCGGGCGGCAGCGGACCGGCGCCTCCACCGGACCCGGGCTGCGGCGCGGCACGCCACGCGTCGGGGCCCGTCGGCTGCGGGGTGTCCCACTGCCGGTCCCCGCCCCACTGCTGCTGGTCCGCCGGGGGCGGCCAGGCCTGTCCCGGCTGCTGCCCGGACGGGTGCGGCTGGTGACCCGACCGCTGCTCCGGCTCCCAGGACCGGTCCCAGCCCGGTCCGTCGGCCGGCGGGGGCGAGGGCTGCCCGCCGTACTGCTGCCGTTCGGCACGGGCCTCCCACCGCGGGCCGTTCGCCGTGCCCGGCAGCAGGGGTTCCCCGCCGTCGGAGGGCAGCACGATGCCTTCGCGCGCGGGCCGCGCCGAGGGCTCCTCGCCCTGTCCACTCTGCGTCACCGGGACTCCTACTGATGGGGGACCTTCGGAATCGTCGGCTCACGCTACCGGGTCCCCGGAACCCCGTGCCACGCAGCTCGGCTCATGATCTCCCTCCCCCGCGACGGCCGGAGGGCCCGAACGCCGTGCGCCGCGCCCGCCGCCGGTCGCACGGCGGCGGGCCGTTCCCCGGCCGTTCACGCCACGGCGCCCCGGATGTTCACGCGGCGGTCCGGAGGTCCAGCCGCGCCCCGAACTCCCTGACGACGGCCTCCTCCCGGAACGGCTCCAGCCGCTGCTGGAGGTCCTCCAGGTACTCGGCGCCGCGGTGGGAACGCAGGGTCTCCAGCAACTCCACCGCCTTCGTACCGGTGTTGCAGGCCTGCTCGACCTCCCGCTGCTGCACCTGCGCCGTGGCCAACAGCACATGTCCGATGGCCCGCCGGCGGACCCGGCTCTCCGGGTGCGCGGCCAGCGACTGCTCCGCGCAGCGCGCCGCCGCCTCGGCCTGGCCGAGGTCGCGGTGACAGTGCGCCAACTCGTCGGCCAGATAGGCCTCGTCGAAGTGCGCGATCCACGCCGGGTCGTCCCCGGCCGCCGGATCGGCCGCCTCCAGCGCCGACACGGCCCGACCGGACGCCGCGTGAGCCGCCCGCACGTCGCCCATGAGGGCGTGCCCGCGGGCCTCGGCGGCGTGGAACATGGCCTCCGCGCGCGGTGTCACCCGCCCCCGCGCCCCTTCCTGTGCCGCGCGCGCCAACTGGGCGATCTCGCGCGGGTTCCCGAGCTGGGCGGCGAGGTGGCTCATGGAGGCGGCGAGCACGTAGCCGCCGTAGCCGCGGTCGCCCGCCGCCTGGGCGAGGCGCAGGGCCTGGATGTAGTAGCGCTGGGCGAGGCCGGGCTGCCCGGTGTCGACGGCCATGTAACCCGCCAGTTCGGTCAGCCGGGCCACGGAGGCGAAGAGTTCGCGCCCCACCGCCTCCCGGTAGGAACCGGCCAGCAGACCGGAGACGACGCTGTTCAGGTAGTGCACGACGACCGGGCGCACGTGACCGCTGCCGTACTGGTGGTCCAGGTCGACCAGCGCCTGGGTCGTCGCCTTGACGGCCGCCACGTCGGACAGGCCCACGCGGGGGCCGGCCGAGCGCGCCACCTGCGCGTCGGGCGAGGAGATCAGCCAGTCGCGGCTCGGTTCGACCAGCGCGGAGGCGGCCACGGACGACCCCGAGAGGAAGTCCCGCCGGCCCACGTCACTGCGCCACAGCTCGCAGACCTGCTCGATGGCCCCCAGGACCGTCGGCGAGAACTGGAGGCCGACGCCCGACGCGAGGTTCTTGCCGTTGGCCATGCCGATCTCGTCGATCGTGACCGTGCGGCCGAGTTTGCGGCCCAGGGCCTCGGCGATGATCGCCGGGGCGCGTCCCCGCGGCTGCTGTCCGCGCAGCCAACGGGCCACGGACGTCTTGTCGTAGCGCAGGTCGAGACCGTGCTCGGCGCCGCACATGTTCACGCGGCGGGCGAGCCCGGCGTTCGAGCATCCCGCTTCCTGGATGAGCGCCTGCAGCCGTTCGTTCGGCTGCCGCGCGACGAGAGGCCTTGCGGCCATTGGCACTACCCCCTGTGGCTGCGGTGCCTTTCCCGCGCACCGAGTTGATGTGTCTTCCACCGAAAAGTTCCGGCCGTGAAGATCAATGCCCCGCGGACAGGACGAGAATGCGAGACATGCGAGGATTGCCTGGGTAAAGACGGAAGCCGCCCCCCAGGCGTGCCTACCCGCTCCCGCGCTCGTTCCTCCCGCGCGCCCCCGGACATGCACCCGTGCGCCCCGGACGGGGGATCGGTGCTCCTCCCCCGCGCACGTGGGCGGGCCGTAACCCCCGGTGACGCCCGGAGTTGTGTTCATCGTGGAAGAGACCATCGCGGGCGCCGAGGCCGCGCAGATCCCGAAGCAGCGCGGGGAATCGCTGCTGGAGACCGCTGTTCGCTACGCCGAGGAACGTCACTGGGACGTCGTCCCCGGCACCTGGCTGGAAGCCGTCGCCGGGACGCAGCGCTGCTCCTGCGGGGACGCGGCGTGTCCGGCGCCGGGGGCGCACCCCGTCCGGCCCGACTGGGCGTCGCGGGCGACGGGCAGCGCGACCGTCGCGCGGCGCAGGTGGCAGGAACAGCCCGACGCGTCGGTCCTGTTGCCGACCGGGCGGACCTTCGACGCGATCTCCGTGCCGGAGGCGGCCGGGTTCCTGGCGCTGGCGCGGATGGAGCGGATGGAGGCGACGCCGGGTCCGGTCACGTGGGCGCCCGACCGGCGCATGCACTTCTTCGTGCTGCCCGGGGCTTCGGCCAAAGTGCCGGATCTGGTCCGCGCGTTGGGGTGGACGCCGTCCTCCCTCGACCTCGTCACGCTGGGCGAGGGGGCGTACGTGGCGGCGCCGCCCACGCGGTTCGGGTCGCGGGGGGCCGTGCAGTGGGCCTGCCGGCCCACCCCCGCCAACCGGTGGCTGCCGGACGCGGAGGAGCTGATCCCGCCCCTGGCCTACGCGTGCGGCCGGGACCGCCGGTGACCTGAGCCGGAAGTCCCCCGCCGGACGGGCGGCCGTCGACCGGCCGCCGTGCGACCGCGAGGTCCGGCCCGTCCCTCCGGAGTCCGGCCTGGCGGAGTCGGACCTGGCGGAGTCGGGTTCGCCGGAGTCCGGCCTGGCGAAGTAGGGCGTGCCGGAGTCCGGTCTCCGGCACGCCGGGCAGCTCGTGAGCACCGCCCGAAGGTCCTCGGCTCCGGCCGGCAGGGCCTGTCCGGCGGATCACGCCGGAAGCACGGGGTCCGGCACGCGTTCCCCCGGAGGGGGTGCTCCTGGCGGCGTCGGTCGCCCGCGTCCCCACGCCCGGCCGCGCTCGCGGGGGCCCGTCGCGTCCATGCCTTCTTCTGCTGTGCGGCCACACGCACCGGTCCCCGCCCGCCCGGGCCGCGGGGCGCCGCCGGTCTTCCGCGACCGGATCCGCCGGAGAGGCCCTGGCCGGCGTCTCCCTGGCGGTCCGCTCAGCGCGCCAGCACCCCGTCCAGGAACGGCTCGACGGCCGTCCGCCAGCCCTCCGGCTGGTCGTAGTGCACGAGGTGACCGGCGTCGGCCACCTCCGCGTACTCCCCGCGCGGCAGCACCCGCACCATCTCCTGTGCCTCCGCGCGCCCCAGTTCGCCGTCCAGGCCGCGGACGACCAGGGTGGGGCAGCGGACCTGGGCCAGCTCCTCCCAGTGGGCGTCGTAGACCCAGGTCTCCCGGGACTTCAGCATCTGCTCGGGTTCGAAGACGGGGCGCCAGCCGTCGGCGGACTCCTGCATCACCTCGGCGTAGAACTCGCCGCGCGCCGGGTTGGGCCGCTCCACCCAGGGGTCGTCCTCGCCGAACCACTTGCGGACGTCGGCGAGGGTGGCGAAGGGGAGGGGCCAGGACGTGAACCAGTCGGCCCACTCGCGCTGCGAGGCCGCGCCGAGCGCGGAGGCGCGCATGTCGCAGATGACGACGCCGGAGATCAGGTCGGGGCGCTTGGCGGCGAGCTGCCAGGCGGTCAGGGCCCCCATGGCGTGGCCGACGAGGACGGCGGGGGCGAGGCCGAGCTGTTCGAGGGCGGCCTCGGCGTCCTCGACGTACGCCTCACGCGTGAAGGCGGCCCGCGGCGGCTTGTCGCTCCGGCCGTGGCCCCGCTGGTCGAGGGCGACGGCACGGTGCCGCTCGGAGAGCCAGCGGGCGGTGGACGCCCAGTGCGAGGCCCTGCCCATCAGACCGTGCAGTAACAGCACGCCGGTGGTGCGCTCGGAGGCCTCCGGTACGGACCATCCCCCGCGCGTCCCGGCCCGTTCCCCGGCTGCCGCCCCGGCCGGTGCACCGGTGAGTCCCGCGTCCGGTCCGCCGGTGGGCGTCCCGGCCGGCTGGGCCGGGATCACGGTCTGCGGCCCGCTCTCCGCCGGGTCCCTCTTGGGCGGATCGCCGAACTCCCAGGCCGCCAGGCGCACCCCACCCGCCCCGGTCACGTCGATGCGTCGCGCCATAGCTCCTGGCACCCCCTCGCTCCGCTCGGACCCCTCGCTCCCGCTCGAGCCGGCCGGTCCGGATCACGCGTCGTGTCTGCCGTCGTACCGCTGTGCTGCTCGCTGCCTCACCGCTCGCGCCCCGCGCGTCGCGTCACGCACGGGCCTCTCGTCCGCACGCTATCGAATGCCCATTCGGAAACAGTCGCTTCCGCGAGCAACACCCCTCGTTCGAGTGACCCCTCTCAAGGAATGATCGCCGCTGCCGAGGGGAGATCTTCCATGGGAGGCGGACCGCTCGGGGAAACCGGTCCGAAGGGAATGACCTTGAGAGCTCGGGGCTCCAGGTCAGAACAGGGGAGGACAGGCCCCGGCGCCGCAGGGCGCCGGGGCTCTCCCATGATCTGCGGCACATCGTCCCGCCCCCTCAGGTCATATGCCTCATGCGACAGCCTGGCACGCGCGACGCCGGAGCGCTGCGGTTCGACACAGGGAACCACCGATTCGGTGAGATCGACAGGACGCCTCAACTACCCCGGCAGCCCCAGGGATTGGACGACGATCGACGAGAGGGCCGAAGCGGTCGTCACCGCTTGGCGACGAACACGTGGGAGGCGACGTCCGCCTCCAGCTCGGCCGCCTCGCCGCCGCTGCCGACCAGCACGCCGCCGGCCGACTCCGTCACGCTCACCACCGAGCCCGGCTGCACACCGGCCCGCCGCAGCGTGTACATCAGCTGCGCGTCCGTCTGGATCGGCTCGCCGATGCGGCGGACGACGACCGTCTTGCCCTCCAGCCCCGGGTCGAGATCGGCCAGCGACACCATGCCCTCGTCCAGGAAGGGATCGGCGACGTCCTTCTCCCCCAGCTCCTCGAGGCCGGGGATGGGGTTGCCGTACGGCGACTCGGTGGGGTGACGCAGCAGTTCGAGGACCCGGCGCTCGACGGCCTCGCTCATCACGTGCTCCCAGCGGCAGGCCTCCGCGTGGACCTGCTCCCACTCCAGGCCGATCACGTCGACGAGGAGACACTCGGCCAGACGGTGCTTGCGCATCACGCGCGTGGCGAGGCGGCGGCCCTCGTCCGTCAGCTCCAGGTGCCGGTCGCTGGCCACGGAGACCAGGCCGTCCCGCTCCATGCGGGCCACCGTCTGGCTGACCGTCGGTCCGCTCTGGTCGAGCCGCTCGGCGATCCGGGCGCGCATGGGGACCACACCTTCCTCCTCCAGCTCGAGGATGGTGCGGAGATACATCTCCGTGGTGTCGATCAGTCCGGACATACGTGCCCCTCGATGAGATGGCCGGAGGCTGGACGGCTCTCCGGCTCGTGCGCTGGCCCTGGCCTCAATTCTGCCGGATACCACCGACAAGCGTGCCGCGCCGCCGAAACGGGGCGGTCACGCCGGGCCGCCGCTCCCCCGCCGTATTGACAGGGCGCTGGTCCAGACCGCACGGTGATCCGCGACACGGACACGGACACCGGATTCGGCAAAGGGGCCCCTCGGATGAGTGACCGCACGCCCGCCGCGCAGTTCTTCGACGCCGCGATCGGCCTGTTGCAGCGGGTTCGCGACGAGGAGGCGGCGGCCGTGGAGGCCGCCGGCGCGCTCCTCGCCGACACCGTGGCCTCCGGTGGACGCCTGTTCGCCTTCGGCGCCGGCCATTCCTCCCTCGCCGCGCAGGACGTCGTCTACCGCGCGGGGGGCCTGGCCCTGATGAACCTGCTCGCGGTGCCGGGCGTCGTGGGCGTCGACGTCACCCCCGCCACCCTCGGTTCCGCCCTGGAGCGGGTCGACGGCCTGGCGAGCGTGGTCCTGGACACCTCGCCGGTGCGCGCGGGCGACGCCCTGGTGATCATCTCGCTGTCGGGCCGCAACGCCCTCCCGGTGGAGATGGCCCTCAACGCGCGCGCCCTGGGCGTGAAGGTCATCGGCGTGACCTCGGTGGCGTACGCCACCGGGACGACGTCCCGGCACCGGTCGGGGACGTTCCTCAAGGACCACTGCGACCTCGTCCTGGACTCGAAGATCGCCGTCGGGGACGCCGAGCTGACCCTCGACACCGTCCCCGCGCCCTTCGCGCCCGCCTCCACGGTCGTCACCGCGGCCCTCCTGCAGGCGGTCATGGCCACCGCGGCCGTCTCTCTCGCTGAACGCGGGATCGAGCCCCCGCTGCTGCGTTCCGGCAACGTCGACGGCGGCCACGACTGGAACGGCCGGATCATGGACGAGTACCGGGACCGGATCTTCTACCGGCACTGAAGGAACCGCGCCCGTGCCGGCGGGCCACGGCGAGGACCGTGGCGGCGGGCGCGTCAGACCTCGTCGCCGCTCCCGCCGCTCCCGGCGAGGTCGAGGGCGGCCGCCATGCGGACGGCGACGTCCTCGGCGTAGGTCGCGTCGGAGCGCTCGAAGGCCGTGCGGCCCGCCGCGCGCAGGAAGGTCACGACGCCCAGGGTGCGGCCGCGGCTGCGCAGGACCGCGCAGAGCGCGTGCACGGTGCCCTCGGGCCACTGCCGGGCCCGCGCCCACTCGCGGGCCCGGTCCGGGTCCGTCCTGCCCGCGGAGGCGCGCACCGAGCCGGAGCGGGCCACGCACTGGAGCGCCGGGTGGCTCTCCGCGTACCCCACGGGCAGCCCGGCGTGGCCGGTGAGGACGCTGGGGCCCGGTGCCCCCGAGGGGGTGGCCGCCACCCGCACCAGCCGCGGCGGGGCGTCCGACTCCCCGTCCGCACCCGGCACGCCGGCCACCCGGTCGATCACGGCGTGGTCGGCGAAGCCGGCGAGGGCGAAGTCGAGATGGACGGTCGCCGCCTCCGACGGGTCCTCGCACTCGGCGGCCGCCCGCGACGCCCGGTGCAGCTGGTTCGCCCGGAACCGCAGCAGGGCCGCCTCCTGCTCGACCTGCTTGGCCTCGGTGACGTCCTGGAACAGCCAGCCGACGCCGAGCGGCACCGGCTCCTCGGCGAGCGGGGAGGCGAGCCGGACGAAGCCGCTGCGCCAGCAGCGGCGCTTCTCGCCGTCCGGGGTCCGCACCCCCACCCACAGCTCGGCGGGCGCGGGCGGGGCGCCCTCGGCGAGGACGTGCGTGAGCGCGTTCTCCAGCTCCTCGACGCCCCGGGTGAGCAGGTCGCCCAGCGGGCGGCCCAGGACCGCCGTACGGCCCGTGCCGAGCGCGCGGGCGGCGTGCGCGTTGACCACGGCGGGGCGCAGGTCGGCGTCGACGAGGACCACGCCCCAGGAGGCGTCCGCGAAGAGGGCCTCGCTCAGGGCGATGGAACGCTCCAGGTCGATCTGGGTGTGCACCTCGCTGAACGCGCAGTACAGCCCGGCGGGTCCGCCGTCGGGGCCGCGGACCGCGGCGGACTGGGTGCGCACCAGGACCCGGCCGCCGTCCTTGGTGAGCAGCGCGAACTCGTGCACCTGCCGGCCGGGCGCCCGCATCGCGGCCGTCAGCCGGGCCTCGATCTCCTCGGCGTCCGCCTCGCGCACCGCCCAGCCGGTGAAGCCGTGCCGGCCGACCGCCTCCGCGGCGGTCCAGCCGAGGATGCGCTCCGCCTCGCGGTTCCAGTGGGTGACGACGCCGTCGGCGTCGAAGGCGCACAGGGCGGCGTCCATCCCGTCGAGCAGCGCGGCGAGCAGGTCCGAGCCGTCCGGGCCCTCCGGGCCGGGCCGCCCGGGCTCGTCCGGTCCCAGTTCGTCGGTGGTCCCACTACGGCGGGAAGCACTCACCTGGACCCCCTCGGATTCGCTCACGTGCCCTCATTCAACTTGAACGTGACGCAACCCACACATGGTTCCCGCAAGATTGCCGCGCAATCGTCGCGCGCCGGCCCCGCCCGGTACACCCAGGTCCGTTAGAACACGGCCAGCCGCAGGTCGACCCAGATGTCGTCCTCGCCGTCCAGCGCGTACCGCTCCGTCTCGACGAAGCCGCGCGCCGCGGCGAACCGCAGGCCGTCCTCGTTGACGGCCAGCACGCACGTCTCCACCGCCCTGGCGCCCAGCACGCGCGCGTGGGCGAGACCGTTCTCGTACAGCGCGGTGCCGTGTCCGCGGCGGCGGTACGGCGGCAGCACGCGCGCGATGACGGTGGCCACCGCCTCCTCGCCCGCGGGGGGCCGTACCGTCGAGCAGCCGACGAGGGCGTCGCCGAGGTAGGCGTTCTCCAGGTGGTGACGGCCGGCACGCGCGCGTGCCTCGTCGGGGGACATGGCCGCCGGGGGCACGATCGTGTTGTGGACGTGCCGCCACTGCTCGAGCATGTCCTCACCGGCGACCGGTGCGATGCGAAGACGAAGATCGGTCACGGCACCAGGCAACCGCGCGGCGGGGCGGGCGTCAACGAGGTTGCGGGTCCCGAGCCGGGTCCGGCCCCGGCCCCGGTCGCGGTCGTACGGGACGGCGGGCCTCCGCCTCGATCTCGATCCTCATCCGCGGGTCGGCCAGCCCGCACACCATCATCGTGGCCGCCGGCCGCACCTCGCCGAAGCAGTCGCGCAGCACCGGCCAGCACGGCTCGAAGTCGGCCCGGTCGGGCAGCAGGTAGCGCACCCGCACGACGTCCGCGAACCCGCACCCGGCCTCCGCCAGCGCGGCCCCGATGTTGCGCAGGCACTGCTCGGCCTGCTCGACCACGTCGTCCGAGATGGTCATCGTCGCGTAGTCGTAGCCGGTCGTCCCCGACACGTGCACCCGGTCGCCGTCGACGACGGCCCGCGCGTACCCGATCCGCTCCTCGAAGGGGGAGCCGCTGAGGATGGCGCGCCGCCCGGCCGCGGAAGAGGTCATGCGGGAACGCTAGGCGAGCGGTGCGCACGCGTCCACCGGCCTCCCGGCGGAGCCTCCGGAAAAAAGGGGTTGAACGGACGGCGGGACCCTTCTTAGGCTGGCTGGCACACGAGAAGGGAGGTGGTTCGGCGAATGTACGAGAACCGGACGCGTGAGGTGGCTGCGGGCTAGCGGCCCGTCACCACACCGAGTGCGGTGCCGGACCCGCACGTGAAGGAAGCGTGCAGCCGGCCCAATCCCAGCAGTCACCCGACCCGCGAGTCGCCGGTACGTCCGGCCGGCCCTCCCCGGAGGACCAGACTCGCGGGTCGTCTGCGTTCACGGACTCCCCCGGGGGACTCCGCCTCCCTCCCCCGCGACTCCGCCGCCCGGCCGGGCCGGCCGTGGATCCTCCGGCACGTGACGCACGCCACGCACGAATGCGCGGGCGGGGAGTACCCTGACCACATGATTTCGCTCGTTCGGCGCCGCCACGTGGACTACGTCCGCGTCACGAGCACGGGCTGTCGACGCTCCCTCTGAGCCGTCCGGCCTTCTCCGCGGTTCGGCAACCGCCCGCGTTTCCCCCTCATCTGCCCACCTGGCACCCGTGCGCCCGCCCCACCCACGGCGTTCGTACGGGACCCGTACACCCTGCGGACGCACCATGACGAACGTGTCGACGAACCCGTCGTACCAGCAACTGCCGATCATCGACCTCTCCGCCGCCGACCGGGGGCCCGACGCCCGGGACCTGTTGCGCGCGCAGCTGCACGCCGCCGCGCACGACGTGGGGTTCTTCCAGCTCGTGGGGCACGGGGTGAGCGAGGAGGAGACGGCGGCACTGCTCTCCGCGATGCGGCGGTTCTTCGCCCTGCCCGAGGCCGAACGGCTCGCGATCGACAACGTGAACTCGCCGCACTTCCGCGGCTACACGCGCACCGGTGACGAGCGCACCGGGGGCCGGCGGGACTGGCGGGACCAGCTGGACATCGGGGCGGAGCGGCCGGCGCGGGTGCCGGGGCCCGGGGAGCCCGCCTACTGGTGGCTGGAGGGGCCCAACCAGTGGCCCGCCGGGCTGCCCGAGCTGCGGGTGGCCGCGCTGCGGTGGGTCGAGCGGCTCAGCGGCGTCGCACAGCGGCTGCTGCACGAACTGCTCGCCTCGATCGGGGCGCCCGCGGACTTCTACGACCCGGTGTTCGGGGAGCGGGCGCACCCGCACCTGAAGCTGGTGCGCTATCCGGGCAGCGCGGGCGACGGCGCCGGCCAGGGAGTGGGGGCCCACAAGGACTACGGGTTCCTGACGCTGCTGCTCCAGGACCAGGTGGGCGGGCTCCAGGTGCAGCGGGAGGACGGGCTGTTCCACGACGTCCCGCCGCTGCCCGGGGCGTTCGTCGTCAATCTCGGCGAGCTGCTGGAGGTGGCGACGAACGGGTACCTGGTGGCCACCAACCACCGGGTGGTCTCCCCGCCGAGCGCGGTCGAGCGGTTCTCCGTGCCGTTCTTCTACAACCCGCGCCTGGACGCACGGGTGGAGCCGCTGCCCTTCCCGTACGCCTCCGCCGCGCCCGGCGTGACCGACGATCCGGCCAATCCGCTGTTCGCCGAGTACGGCTTCAACGAGCTGAAGGGCAAGCTGCGGGCCCATCCGCTGGTGGCCGAGCGGCATCACGCGGAACTGCTCAGTCCCGCGTGACGGCCGCCCGGCCGGCTCAGCGGGCGATGTCGGCGATGTCGGCGTATCCCTCGATCTCCTGGGGGCCGCGGGACCCGGGGCCGGTGTAGCGGGCGGAGGGGCGCACGAGGCGGCCGGTGCGCTTCTGCTCCAGGATGTGCGCCGACCAGCCGGCGGTGCGGGCGCACGTGAACATCGACGTGAACATGTGGGCCGGGACCTCGGCGAAGTCGAGGATGATGGCCGCCCAGAACTCCACGTTGGTCGCCAGGACCCGGTCCGGGCGACGGGCGTGGAGTTCGGCGAGGGCGGCCTTCTCCAGGGCCTCGGCGATCTCGAAGCGCGGCGCGCCCAGCTCGCGGGCGGTACGGCGCAGCACGCGGGCGCGGGGGTCCTCGGCGCGGTAGACGCGGTGGCCGAAGCCCATGAGGCGTTCGCCCTTGTCGAGGGCCTGCCGGACGTAGGCCTCGGCGTCGCCGGTGCGCTCGATCTCCTCGATCATGCCGAGGACGCGCGAGGGGGCGCCGCCGTGCAGCGGGCCGGACATGGCCCCGACCGCGCCGGAGAGGGCGGCGGCGACGTCCGCGCCGGTGGAGGCGATGACGCGGGCGGTGAAGGTGGACGCGTTCATGCCGTGCTCGGCGGCGGAGGTCCAGTAGGCGTCGACCGCGGCGACGTGCTTGGGGTCGGGCTCGCCGCGCCAGCGGATCATGAACCGCTCGACGACGGAGCGCGCCTTGTCGATCTCGCTCTGCGGGACCATGGGGCGGCCCTGCCCGCGGGCGGACTGGGCGACGTAGGACAGCGCCATGACGGCGGCGCGGGCGAGGTCCTCGCGGGCCTGCTCGACGTCGATGTCGAGGAGCGGTTTGAGGCCCCAGACGGGGGCGAGCATGGCGAGCGCGGACTGGACGTCGACACGGATGTCGCCGGAGTGGACGGGGATGGGGAACGGCTCGGCGGGCGGCAGCCCGGGGTTGAAGGCGCCGTCGACGAGCAGGCCCCACACGTTGCCGAAGGAGACGTGGCCGACGAGGTCCTCGATGTCGACGCCCCGGTACCGGAGTGCGCCGCCCTCCTTGTCGGGTTCGGCGATCTCCGTCTCGAACGCGACGACTCCTTCGAGTCCGGGTACGAAGTCGGACATCAGGCGGCTCCTCGTGATGTGTGCGACAGGTGGCGCCGGTGGATCCGCGGTCCTGCGGGGACTCGCGGTCCTGGGCGGTCACTCCGGTGATGCCCCGCGCACTCGGCGGTCACGCAACCGGGATGGCACAAGCACCATAACCCCGAGTGCCACCTTTGGGGAGATGCCGCGGCACTCAGTGCCACCTTCGGGTGGATGGAGGCACTGCTGCCGACGGCCCGCGTGCGGCAAGATGACGGCGTGGACCACGCAGAAACCGTTTCTCCCGATCCCGCCTCCATGCGCAAGCAGTACCGGGCGGACGGCCTCGACGAGGCCGATCTGGCCGCCACTCCCGTGGAACAGTTCGCCCGCTGGTTCCGGCAGGCCGCGGCGGAGGCGCACCTGTTCGAGCCCAACGCCATGGTCGTCTCCACGGCGGACGAGCGGGGACGGCCCTCCTCCCGCACGGTGCTGCTGAAGCACTTCGACGCGCGCGGCTTCGTCTTCTACACGAACTACGACTCCCGCAAGGGCCGCGACCTCGCGGAGAACCCGCACGTCGGTCTGTTGTTCCCGTGGCATCCGGTGGCCCGGCAGGTCATCGTGCGGGGGGTGGCCCGGCGCACCGGGCGCGACGAGACGGCGGCGTACTTCCGGACCCGGCCGCACGGCTCCCAGCTCGGCGCGTGGGCGAGCGTGCAGTCCGCGGTGATCACGTCCCGCGACGACCTCGACGCCTCCTACGCCGAGTTGGCGGCCCGCTACCCGGAGGGCGAGCAGGTGCCGGTGCCGCCGCACTGGGGCGGTTTCCGGGTGGTGCCGGAGTCGGTGGAGTTCTGGCAGGGCCGGGAGAACCGGCTGCACGACCGCCTGCGGTACGTGGCGGAGGCGGACGGCGGCTGGCGGGTGGAGCGGCTCAGCCCGTGAGGACGGGCCGCCTCGTCCGCACGAGCCGCCTCGTCCGCAGGGGCCGCCTCGTCCGCACGGTCGCGCGGCGGGCGGCGTTCAGCGGCCGAGGCTCTCCTCCAGCAGGGCCGCCCACTGGGTGACGACCCGGTCGCGGCGGGGGCCGTCGTCGGTGAGGAGGTTCGCGAGGCCGAGGCCGCGGGCCATGTCGAGCAGTCCCTGGACGGTCTCGCGGACGCCGGGCCCGGACTCGTCGGCGCCGAGCAGGTCGACGGCTATGCGGTGGGTCTCGCGGCCGACGCGGGCCTCGAGTTCCGTGACGCGCGAGCGGAGTTGTTCCTCGTTGGAGGCGGCGACCCACAGGTGCAGGGCGGCCCGGAAGAGGGGGCCGGTGTAGAGGTCGACGAGGGCGGAGACGACGGCGCGCCGGTCGCCCGTCACGCCCTGCGGGAACAGGGCGCGCAGGGCGAGGGAGCGTTCCTCGGCGACGTACTCGACGGCGGCGGTGAAGAGGTCCTCGCGGGTGGGGAAGTGGTGCTGGGCGGCGCCGCGGGAGACCCCCGCCCGTTCCGCGACGACGGAGACCGTGGAGCCCGCCCAGCCGCGTTCGGCGAGGCAGGCCACGGCGGCTGCCAGGAGCCGCTGCCGGGTGGCCCGGCTGCGGTCCTGCTTGGGGGCGCGGTCGCGGTCGACCGGGCTCACAACACCCATGCGGGTTCCCGTCGTTCGAGAAAGGCCGTCATTCCCTCGCGGGCCTGCGGAGAGGCGAACAGGCGGGCGGAGAGCGCGGTCAGTGCCGCCGCGTCCCGCTCGAACGCCTCCAGCACCCTAACCGTGAGCAGCCGTTTCGTCTCGGCCAGGCCTTGGGGTGCGGCCTTGCGCAGGCCGTCGAGGACGGGGGCGAGCACGGCGTCGACGTCGTCGGCGGCCGCGGTGAGCAGGCCCATGCGGGCCGCCTCGCGGGCGTCGAAGCGTTCGCCGGTGAGGTAGTAACGGGAAAGGGCCCGCGGGTCGGTGCGCGGCAGGAGCGGCAGGGAGATGACGGCCGGGGCCACCCCGATGCGCACCTCGGTGAAGGCGAACGTCGACGCGGTGGAGGCGGCGGTGACGTCGCAGGCGGCGAGGAGGCCGAGGCCGCCGGCGCGGACGTGTCCGGTGACGCGGGCGACGACCGGTTTGGGCAGCTCGACGACTTGTCGCAGCAGGGCGACGAAGGCGTCCGGGTCGGGCGGGTCGCGCAGGTCGGCGCCGGCGCAGAAGGTCCCCCCGGTGTGGGTGAGGACGACCGCTCGGACCCCGGGGTCCGCGGCGCAGTCGGCGAGCGCGCCGGCGAGTTCCGCGACGAGGGGGGCGGAGAGGGCGTTGCGGGTGCCGACGGCGTCGAGGCTGAGTGTCCGGACGCCGCGGTCACGGGCGCGGCCGATCGGTGCGGTCACGGGGCTTCCTTCCGCGTGGTGACGGGTGTTCCCCGCGGTGCGGTCCCGGGCGTCCGTTCCCGCGCGGTCACGGGCGCTCCCTCAGTTCGCGGCGCAGGATCTTCCCCGAGGCGGCCCGGGGGACGGCGTCGACGAAGGTGACGCGGCGGACCCGTTTGTAGGGGGCGACGCGTTCGGCGACGTGCGCCGCGACCTCTCCCTCGGAGAGGCCGGGGGCGTCCGGCCGGCGGACCACGTACGCGTGCGGCACCTCGTTGCCGTCGTCGTCGTACGCGCCGACGACGGCGGCGTCGGCGATGCCGGGGTGAGTGAGGAGCAGGGCCTCCAGTTCGGCGGGGGCGACCTGGAAGCCCTTGTACTTGATGAGTTCCTTGACCCGGTCGACGACGAACAGCCAGCCTCCCCCGTTCCCGGCTTCGCTCGAGCGGGAGGTGCCCCCACCGTCGACGCGGCCGATGTCGCCGGTGTGCAGCCAGCCGTCGGCGTCGATCATGGCGGCGGTGGCGTCGGGGCGGCCCAGGTAGCCCTTCATGACCTGGGGGCCGCGGATGAGGATCTCGCCGGCCTCGCCGACGCCGAGGTCCCGGTCGGGGTCGTCGAGGGAGACGATGCGCATCTCGGTGCCGGCGATGAGTCTGCCGACGGTGCCGGCGGGGGCCTCGTGCAGGGCGTCCAGGGGGACGACGTGGGTGCCGGGCGACAGTTCCGTCATGCCGTAGGCCTGGCCGATGGAGGGCAGGTTCAGGCGGGCGGCGCAGGCGGTGGCGAGGCCGGCGTCCAGGGGGGCGGCGGCGCTGATGACGTACCGCAGGGACGACAGGTCGTACCCGGTGACCGCCGGGTGCTTGGCGAGGGCGAGGACGATCGGCGGGGCCACGTACAGGCCGGTGATGCGGTGGTTCTGGATGGCCGCGAGGAAGGTCTCCAGGTCGAAGCGGGGCAGGACGACGACGGTGGCGCCCTTGCGCAGCGGCGCGTTCATCAGGGCGGTGAGGCCGTAGATGTGGAAGAAGGGGAGCACCGCCAGGATGCGGTCGCCGGGGCCCGCCGTGATCGCCGGTTCGAGCTGGGCGAGGTTGGTGGCGATCTGCCGGTGGGTGAGCATCACGCCCTTGGGGACGCCCGTGGTGCCCGAGGAGTAGGGCAGGGCCGCGACGTCCCGGGCGGGGTCGACGGCGACCCGCGGCTCGGGGGCGGTGGAGGCGAGCATGTCGAGGAGCGAGCGGTGGCCGGGGGCGCTGTCGCAGACGAAGATCTCCCGGACGCCGCCCGCCCGTTCGGCCGCCCGGCGGGCCGTCTCCAGCAGCGGGGAGACGGTGACGATCCAGCGGACCGCCGCGTCGCCGAGCTGCCTGGCGAACTCCTCGGCGGTGGCGAGCGGGTGCACGGTGGTGACGGTGGCCCCCGCGCGCGTGGCGGCGTAGAACGCGAGGGGGAAGGCGATCGTGTTGGGGCTGTGCAGGGCGAGCACGTCGCCCTTGCGGACGCCGGCCTCGGCGAGGGCGGCGGCGATCCGCCGGTGGAACCGGTCCACCTGCTCGTAGGTGAGGGTGGTGCCGTCGGTGCCGTCGACGAGGGCGGGCAGGTCGCCGAAGTCGGCGGCGCCGCCCAGCACGGCGTCGTGGATGGGCAGTTCTACGGGCGGGACGTCTGCGTACGCGCTGCGGAACATGGTTCCTCCTCGCTGACCGGCGGGTGGCCGCGCGGTCAGTACGACTTGGGCAGGCCCAGGGTCTGGTGGGAGACGTAGTTGAGGATCATCTCCCGGCTCACGGGGGCGATGCGCGCCACGCGCGAGGCCGTTATCAGCGAGGCGAGGCCGAACTCGCGGGTGAGCCCGTTGCCGCCGAGGGTGTGCACCGCCTGGTCGACGGCCTTCACGCAGGCCTCCCCGGCGGCGTACTTCGCCATGTTGGCGGCCTCGCCCGCGCCGGCGTCGTCCCCGGCGTCGTACAGGTGGGCCGCCTTCTGCATCATCAGGCGGGCCAGTTCCAGCTCGATGTGGGCCTGGGCGAGGGGGTGGGCGACGGCCTGGTGGGCGCCGATGGGGGTCTTCCAGACGGTGCGCTCGCGGGCGTACGCGATCGCCTTGGCCAGGGCGTGGCGGCCCATGCCGATCGCGAAGGCGGCCGTCATGACGCGCTCGGGGTTGAGGCCGGCGAACAGCTGGAGCAGTCCCGCGTCCTCGTCGCCCACGAGCGCCCCGGCGGGCAGCCGGACGTCGTCCAGGACCAGCTCGAACTGCTTCTCCACACTGTGCAGTTCCATGTCGATGGGCCGCCGGGTGAAGCCGGGGGCGTCGCGCGGGACGATGAAGAGGCAGGGCTTGAGGCGGCCCGTGCGGGAGTCCTCCGTCCTGCCGACGACGAGGGTGGCGTCGGCGATGTCCACGCCGGAGACGAAGACCTTGCGGCCGGTCAGCAGCCAGTCGCCGCTCGCCCCGTCGCGGCGGGCGGTGGTGGTGATGCGGTGGCTGTTGGAGCCGGCGTCGGGCTCGGTGATGCCGAAGGCCATGAGGCGGGAGCCGTCGGCGAGGGCGGGGAGCCACTCCCGCTTCTGGGCGTCCGTGCCGAAGCGGGAGATCACCGTGCCGCAGATGGCGGGGCTGACGATCATCATCAGCAGGGGGGATCCCGCGGCGCCGAGCTCCTCGGAGACGAGGGAGAGTTCGGCGATGCCGCCGCCGCCCCCTCCGTACTCCTCGGGGAGGTTGACGCCGATGTAGCCGAGCTCGGCGGCCTCCCGCCACAGGGTGCCGTTGTCGGAGGCCTGCCGGTGGCGGGCGAAGTCGGACACCGCGGCCCGCAGTGCCCTGTGCTCGTCGGACTCGATCAGGGTGGTCATCGTGGCTCCTTCGCGTGCGGGTCGTGTGGGGCGGGGTGCTCACGCGGCGGAACCGCGTGCCGGTGCGGCCTGGTCCGGACGGACGTCCCTGGTGCCGTGACCGGAGGGGTTCACCGGCTCGCGGCGCCCGGCAGGCCTCTCCGGTCGCGGCACTAGCTCGTCCGCACCACCGCCAGCAGGGTGCCGACCTGGACCTGCTGTCCCTCCGTCACCGGCAGTTCCGTCAGCGTCCCCGCCGCCGGCGCGGAGATGACGTGCTGCATCTTCATCGCTTCGAGCCACACGATCGGTTCGCCCGCCCGGACACCCGATCCGGTGACGAGGCCGTCCGCGATCCTGACGACCGTGCCGGGCATCGGGGCCAGCAGGGAGCCGGGGGCGCGCTGGTCCTCGGGCTCGGGGAAGCGGGGCAGGGCGGTGAGGACGGTGGCGCCGACGTGGACGCGGTCGCCGTACCGGGCCACCTCGAACCTGCGCCGTACGCCGTCGGCCTCCAGCACGACGAGGGACGCGTCGGCGTGCACGACGTGGACACCGTGCACGCCGTCCGCCGTGAGGCCGGTGCGGGTGTGGTGGTAGCGGGCCTCGTGCTCCTCGCCCGCCATGAGGTAGCGCCGGGTCTGCGGCTGGGAGGGCAGGTTGCGCCAGCCGCCGAAGCGGGAGCGGCCGTGCGCCCCGGCGAGGGCGGCGGCCAGCGGCGCGTACGGGTCGGGGGCGGGGACGGTGAGGGCCGCGAGGTGGCGATCGTAGAAGCCGGTGTCCATGCGGCCGGAGGTGAACTCCTCGTGGCGCAGGGAGGCGACGAGGAGGTCGCGGTTGGTGACCGGGCCGTGGACCGTCGCCCGTTCCAGGGCGCCCGCGAGGGTGCGGACGGCCTCCGCGCGCGTGGGGGCGTGGGCGACGACCTTGGCGATCAGGGGGTCGTAGTGGACGCCGATGGTGTCGCCGTCGCCGAAGCCGGTGTCGAGGCGGACGCCGCCGGGGACGGCGAGGCGGTGCAGGGTGCCGGTCTGCGGGGTCCAGCCGGCCGCCGGGTCCTCGGCGTAGAGGCGGGCCTCGACGGCGTGGCCGCGCGCGGGCGGCGGCTCGGCGGGCAGGGCGTGTCCCTCCGCGACGCGGATCTGCTCGGCCACCAGGTCGATGCCGAAGACGGCCTCGGTGACGGGGTGTTCGACCTGGAGGCGGGTGTTCATCTCCAGGAAGTGGGCGCGGCCGTCGGCGACGAGGAACTCCACGGTCCCGGCGCCGGTGTAGTCCACGGCGCGCGCGGCCCGCACGGCGAGCGTGCGCAGTTCGTCCACCAGGTCCTCGGGGAGGCCGGGGGCCGGGGCCTCCTCGACGACCTTCTGGTGGCGGCGCTGGAGGGAGCAGTCGCGGGTGCCGAGCGCCCAGACCGTGCCGTGCGTGTCGGCGAGGATCTGCACCTCGACGTGGCGGCCTTTCTCCACGTAGGGCTCGACGAAGACCTCGCCGTCGCCGAAGGCGCTCGCGGCCTCGGCGCGCGCGCCCTCCAGCGCGGGCGCCAGCTCCGCCAGGCGGCGTACGACGCGCATGCCGCGTCCGCCGCCGCCCGCGGCGGCCTTCACCAGGACCGGCAGGTCGGACTCGGTCACCTCGTCGGCGTCCATCGGGGCGATCCCCAGGAGGGCCTTCGCCCGGGTCTTGGACGCCATCGCCTCGATCGCCCCGGGCGGCGGCCCGATCCAGACCAGGCCCGCGTCCAGGACGGCGCGCGCGAAGCCGGCGTTCTCGGAGAGGAAGCCGTAGCCGGGGTGCACGGCGTCCGCACCCGCGGCGACGGCCGCCTTCACGATCAGGTCGGCCCGCAGGTACGTCTCGGCGGGCGTGTCGCCGGGCAGCCGTACGGCGGTGTCGGCCACGCGCGTGTGCAGGGCGCCCTCGTCGGCGTCCGAGTGCACGGCGACCGTGCGGATCCCCGAGGCGCGGCAGGTGCGGAAGACGCGGCAGGCGATCTCGCCGCGGTTGGCGACGAGCACAGAAGTGATCACTGGAAGGTCCCTCACATCCGGAAGACGCCGAAGCCGCCCCGCGCGCCCTCGAAGGGGGCGGTGTGGACGGCCGACAGGCACAGGCCGAGGACGGTGCGGGTGTCGCGCGGGTCGATGACGCCGTCGTCGTACAGCCGCCCGGACAGGAACGCGGGCAGCGACTCGGACTCGATCTGCTGCTCGACCATCGCGCGCAGGGCGGCGTCGCCGTCCTCGTCGTAGGGCAGGCCCTTCGCGGCGGCCGACTGGCGGGCGACGATGGAGAGCACGCCGGCGAGCTGCTGCGGGCCCATGACGGCCGACTTGGCGCTGGGCCAGGCGAACAGGAAGCGCGGGTCGTAGGCCCGCCCGCACATGCCGTAGTGGCCGGCGCCGTAGGAGGCCCCCAGGAGGACGGACAGGTGCGGGACGCGCGAGTTGGACACCGCGTTGATCATCATCGAGCCGTGCTTGATGATGCCGCCCTGCTCGTACTCCCTGCCGACCATGTAGCCGGTGGTGTTGTGCAGGAAGACCAGGGGGATGTCGCGCTGGTTGGCGAGCTGGACGAACTGGGCGGCCTTCTGGGACTCGGCGCCGAACAGCACGCCCTGCGCGTTGGCGAGGATGCCGACCGGGTAGCCGTGCAGGCGCGCCCAGCCGGTGACCAGGCTCGTCCCGTACAGCGGCTTGAACTCGTCGAAGTCGGAGGCGTCGACGATCCGGGCGATCACCTCGCGCGGGTCGAAGGGCACCTTGAGGTCGCCGGGGACGATGCCGAGGAGTTCCTCCGGGTCGTACTTCGGCGGCTCGGCCGGTCCCGGGTCCGGGTGGGCCTTGCGGTGGTTGAGGCGGGCGACGATCCGGCGGGCCTGGCGCAGGGCGTCCGGTTCGTCGACGGCGAAGTGGTCGGCGAGGCCGGACACGCGCGCGTGCATCTCCGCGCCGCCCAGCGACTCGTCGTCGCTCTCCTCGCCGGTCGCCATCTTGACCAGCGGCGGTCCGCCGAGGAACACCTTCGCCCGCTCCTTGACCATGACGACGTGGTCGGACATGCCGGGGACGTAGGCGCCCCCGGCCGTGGAGTTGCCGAAGACGACGGCGACGGTGGGGATGCCGGCCGCGGACAGCCGGGTCAGGTCCCGGAAGATCGCGCCGCCGGGGATGAAGATCTCCTTCTGCGAGGGCAGGTCGGCCCCGCCGGACTCCACCAGGCTGATCACGGGCAGCCGGTTGGCGAGCGCGATGTCGTTGGCGCGCAGGGCCTTCCTCAGCGACCACGGGTTGCTGGCGCCGCCGCGCACGGTGGGGTCGTTGGCGGTGATCAGGCACTCCACGCCCTCGACGACGCCGATGCCGGTGACGAGGGAGGCGCCGACGGTGTACTCGCTGCCCCAGGCCGCCAGTGGCGACAGCTCCAGGAACGGGGTGTCGGGGTCGAGGAGCAGCTCGATCCGCTCGCGGGCCAGGAGCTTGCCACGTCCCCGGTGCCGGGTGACGTACTTCTCGCCGCCGCCCGCCAGCGCCTTGGCGTGTTCGGCGTCGAGGGCGGCGAGCTTGGCGAGCATGCTGTCGCGGCGGTCCCGGTGGTCGGGTCCGCGGGGGTCGAGCGCCGACGGCAGGACGGTCACAGCAGGTCCTCCGGTATGTCCAGGTGGCGGGAGCGCAGCCATTCGCCGAGCGCCTTGGCCTGCGGGTCGAAGCGGTGCCGGGAGGCGACGCCGGCGCCGAGGAGGCCCTCGACGACGAAGTTCAGGGCGCGCAGTCCGGGCAGGTCGTGCCGGGTCACGCGCAGCCCGGCGCTCTCCGGGATCAGTGCGCGGAACCGGTCGACGGTCAGCGTGTGGGCGAGCCACCGCCAGGCCGCGTCCGACCGCACCCACACGCCCACGTTGGCGTCCCCGCCCTTGTCGCCGCTGCGGGCTCCGGCGACGAGCCCGAGGGGCGCCCGGCGCACGGGGCCGCCGGGCGGTGGCGCGGGCGGCGCCGGCGGCGGCACGTCGTCCAGGTCCAGGGTGTCGGCCGGCGCCGGCACGGGGACGCGGCGCCCGTCGGCGAGGACGGCGACGTGGTCCACCTCGCCCTGCGGGACGTACGCGGCCTCGAACACCCCGTAGGGGTCGCCCTTGCCGGGCGGGGCGAGGACGTGGAAGCCCGGATAGCTGGCCAGCGCCAGTTCGACGGCCGCGCCGCTCAGCGCCCGCCCGACGACGGCCTGGTCGGGGTCGCGGACGACGAGCCGCAGCAGCGCGCTCGCCGTCTCCTGGGTGTCCGCGTCGGCGCGGTCGGTGCGGACGAGTTCCCAGCGGACCTCCTCGGGCGCCGACCCGGCGAACGCCTCCGCCATCTGCTCGCGCACCAGCGCCGCCTTGGCCTCGACGTCGAGGCCGGTCAGCACGAAGACGATCTCGTTGCGAAACCCGCCGAGCCGGGTGCGGCCGACCTTGAGTCCGGGGGGCGGCGCCTCGCCGCGCACGCCGTCGATCCGGACGCGGTCGGGGCCGTCCTGCGTGAGCCGTACGGTGTCCAGCCGGGCGGTGACGTCCGGTCCGGCGTAGCGGGCGCCACCCGTCTCGTAGAGCAGCTGGGCGGTGACCGTCCCGACGTCGACGAAGCCGCCGGTGCCGGGGTGCTTGGTGATCACGCTGCTGCCGTCGGCGTGCAGTTCGGCGAGCGGGAAGCCGGGTCTGCGGACGTCGCGGCCGCCCTCGCGGAAGAAGGCGTAGTTGCCGCCGGTGGCCTGCGTCCCGCACTCCAGGACGTGTCCGGCGACGACGGCTCCGGCGAGCCGGTCGTGGTCGGCGGGGCCCCAGCCGAAGTGGGCGGCGGCGGGCCCGGTGACCAGGGCCGCGTCCGTCACCCGTCCGGTCACCACGACGTCCGCGCCCGCCCGCAGGCAGGCGGCGATGCCGAAGCCGCCGAGGTAGGCGTGCGCGGTGAGACTGCCGGGGTACCGGGGTCCGAGGTCGTCCCCCTCGACGTGCGCGACCCGTACGGGGACGCCGAGCCGCTCCGCGAGGGCGCGTACGGCGTCGGCGAGTCCGGCCGGGTTCAGGCCGCCGGCGTTGGTGACGATCCTGACCCCGCGTTCACGGGCGAGGCCGAGGGTCTCCTCCAGCTGGCGCGGGAAGGTGCGGGCGTATCCGGCGCCGGGGTCCTTGAGGCGGTCCCGGCCGAGGATCAGCATGGTCAGCTCGGCGAGGTAGTCGCCGGTCAGGACGTCCAGCTCGCCGCCGGTCAGCATCTCGCGCACCGCGTCGAAGCGGTCGCCGTAGAAGCCGGAGGCGTTGCCGACGCGCAGGGGCCGGGCGGTCACCGGACGGCCTTCCTCGGCGGGCGGCCGGGGCGGGGCCGTCACCGGACGGCCTCCTTCGGCGGGCGGCCGGGGCCGGGCGGTCCGGCGAAGGCCTGGGCGACGTCCAGCCAGCGGTCGGCGTCGGGACCCTCGGCGCACAGGGCGAGGTCGGCGCGGTGGGAGCGCTGGGTGACCAGCAGGCAGAAGTCGAGCGCGGGGCCGGTGACGCGCTGCGCGGCCTCCTCGGGGCCGTACGTCCAGGACTGGCCGGAGGGGCCGAGGAGTTCCACCCGGACGGGACCGGCGGGGGCGGGGAGCCCGTGCGCGGCGAAGGCGAAGTCGCGGGTGCGCACGCCGAGCCGGGCGATGTGCCGGATGCGGTCGGTGGGGGCGCGGGTGACGCCGAGGGCGTCGGCCACGTCCAGCCCGTGGGCCCAGGTCTCCATGAGGCGGGCGGTGGCGAGGGAGGCGGCGGCCATCGGGGGGCCGTACCAGGGGAAACGGGCGCCCGGCGGGGCCCCCCGCAGCGCCGCGTCGAGGGCGGTGCGGCCGGCGCGCCAGCGCGCGAGCAGTTCGGCGGGCGGGAGCGCCGCGCCTTCCTCGGCGCCCCGGTCGACGAAGGAGTCGGGGGCGGCGAGCGCCTGTTCGACCAGGGCCCGGAACCCGTCCTCGTCCGTGACGGCGAGGAGGGCCGAGTGGTCGGTCCAGGCGAGGTGGGCGATCTGGTGGGCGACGGTCCAGCCGGGGGCGGGCGTCGGGAGGGTCCAGCGGTCCGGGGCGGACTCGGCCACCAGCCGGTCGAGTTCGTCGCTTTCGGCACGGAGGTCGTCGAGCACGGGCGTCGGGTCGGCCATGGGGAGGAGCATGGCAGCGGCCCCGGAAACAATCAAGCATGCTTGCATGATTTGTTGGGAGGGCTCTCCGAGGGGCTCCAGGGGCTTCCGGCGGGCCTTTCGATGGGGCTTCCAGCGGGGCTTCTGGTAGGGCTTCCGGTGGGGCTTTCGACAGGGCGCCGGTGAAGGTTTCCGGCGGGGCGCCCGACGGACCGTCCGTCCGGGCCGGGCGCCTTCGCCCGCCCCGTCAGGCATCCGGGACCGCCGCCTTCGGCCGTCCTGTCTGGGTCCGCACCGCACCCATGCTCGCCGCGATGACCAGGGCGATCGCGGCCGCCTCGACGGCGGACAGGGCCTGGTCGAGGATGAGGAAGCCGGCCGCCGCCGCGAGGGCCGGCTCCAGGCTCATCATGATCGCGAAGGTGGCGGCGGGCATGCGCCGCAGGGCGAGGAGCTCCAGGGTGTAGGGCAGCACGGAGGACAGGACCGCCACCCCCGCGCCGAGACCGAGGGTCACCGGGTCGAGGAGCTTCGCGCCCGACTCGGCGACTCCCAGGGGCAGGAAGAGCAGCGCGCCCACCGCCATCGCCAGCGCGAGCCCGTCCGCCTGCGGGAAGCGGCGGCCGGTACGCCCGCTGAAGACGATGTACGCCGCCCACATCGCGCCCGCCGACAGCGCGAACGCGGCGCCCAGCGGGTCGAGGTCGCCGACCCCGCCGCCGAGCAGGAAGACGCCGGCGAGCGCGAGCCCCGCCCAGACCAGGTTCAGGGCGCGCCGTGAGACCAGGACGGAGAGGGCGAGCGGGCCGAGGACCTCCAGGGTGACCGCGGTGCCCAGGGGGATGCGGTCGACGGACTGGTAGAAGAGGCCGTTCATGGCGGACATGGTCACGCCGAAGGCGACGACCGTGCCCCAGTCGGCGCGCGAGTACCCGCGCAGCCGGGGCCGGCAGACCGCGAGCAGGACGACGGCGGCGACCAGCAGCCGCAGCGAGACGACGCCGAGCGCGCCCGCCCGCGGCATCAGGGTCACCGCGAGCGCGCCGCCGAACTGGACGGACACCCCTCCGGCGAGCACCAGCCCGACGGGGCCGAGGGCGGCCCACCGGCCGGGCGCCGGAGCCGGGCCGTCCGGGCCGGTCCGGTTCGCCGGGGCGGCCGCGCCGGCCGGGGTGACGGGCTGCCGGTTCGGCACGGTGGTGTCGGGGGTGCTCACGGGCATTCCAAGGGGTCGGTGGGCTCTGCGCCAGACCTGGCGTCCATCACGATGCACGGCACAGTCCAGGGTAATGGACTGCACGGTCCAGGGTAATGGACTACGTCAGGAGTGTGAAGTGCGTTTGCCGCTGTCCGCGGGGTCGCGGGAGGTGCGGCCCTGGTGCCGGACTCCCCGCAGGGCGGAGTGCCGTTGACGAGCGGCGAACCGACCGACAAGTAACCCGCCAGCCGCCTGAGCTCCTCGCGCTCGGCGCTGGTCAGCTCACTGGACCCGCCCTCGCCCGGGTCCGCTTTAGCCCGGCGTTACCAGCCGCGTAGGGACTCGGAGCTGAC
This sequence comes from Streptomyces sp. NPDC031554, assembly GCF_055580685.1. Classification (NCBI taxonomy): domain Bacteria; kingdom Bacillati; phylum Actinomycetota; class Actinomycetes; order Kitasatosporales; family Streptomycetaceae; genus Streptomyces; species Streptomyces sp. NPDC031554. The sequence goes on from NZ_JBVIKX010000004.1 coordinate 416,171, forward strand.
GTCGAGCTCCCGGGCGACAGCAGTGACCGTCCTGCCCGAGGAATCTGAAGTCCCCACGATGTCAACCATGGAACACAACACTCACGGGTACCGGCCGCCGCCGACAGCGACGGGTGGTGGCGAGTCGCCGGTGCTGCGGTTCTGCGGATAGGCACCGTCCGAAGGGGACAGTGTGCGGTGCCTCACCACTTCAGGCTGGTCTTGATAGGGATACGAGGTACAGCGCCCTGACGCTGATGCGACTGCCGTGTAGTGATCAGCGGGGGTCCTACAGATCGCGAAGCGCTACGAGAGCTCGCCCCATCACGAGCGGGGTGATCTCTGGGCCGCCCGGCTCTCTGAGCGCGGCCCTCGGACGGCTGGGCACTTCGGCCCAGACAACCTTCCCAGTGAGCGGCTGCGAGGGGAAGTAGCCCCAGCGGTTGGCCATTGCCTGGATGAGCACGAGTCCTCGGCCCCCGGTGGCACTGGCGTCGTCGGCGCGAGGTACCGGCGATCGGGGATCAGGGTCACTGACCGCGAGGATGATGCCGCCGTCGGTAGGCCAGAGCCTGAGCAGGATCGTGCCGATGTCGGCAGACACGGCGGCCGTTTCCGACGTCTCGGCGAGTCGTGCGTGCTGGATGGCGTTGGTGGCCAGCGCTGGAGGAGGTCGACGGTGTGGCGGCGGGCCCAGGCGACGGCGTCGGGGGTGGCGGCGAGGGTCAGTTCACTGATGGACGGGGGGACCTGGCTCATGCGGGTGGCTCCCTCGGCGGCGTGGCCGGGCGGGTGCGGGACGCTTTGGTGTGGATGGTTCCCTCGGGTCCGGGGCGGCTGGGGACGGGGTGTCCCGGACCCGTGGGCTGCTTGAGGGGGTTACTTCGTGGCGACGACGTAGACGCTGCCCCAGCGGCGCTTCGGGTTGGCCATGGTGGGATCGAACGTCCAGGGTTCGACGGTGGTGAAGCCGGCCTCGGTGAAGAGCTGGACGAGCTTCTCGTGGTCGTAGGCCCACAGGTGCGGGGTGTACGTGGGGTCGTCGTCCTGGTCGCGGAAGATGAGGTTGACGAGGTCGAGACGGGTGTTGATGTCGTCGCGACAGTCACGCTTGGCATACCAACGCTCGATCGTCTCGTCGGTGGCGTCCAGAGGGCTGGGGTACTGGTTCAGGGCGAAGGCGGCGTCAGGGACGCCGGTGATGATTCGGCCGCCCGGCACGAGGACGCGGTGGGCCTCGCGGACGTAGTGCTTGGCCGAGCGCGGGTAGTCGATGTGCTCCAAGAAGTGCTCGGAGAAGATCTCGTCGGTGCTGTCGTCCTGGAGGGGGATGCCCTCGCGGATGTCCCAGAGGAGGTCGGCCGGCGGGAGGAGGTCGATGTTGAAGAAGCCGTCGAGGCGGTGGGCTCCGCCGCCGATCTGGACCTTGGCGGGCTTGTCGTCGATGCGGCCGTTGGGCAAGGCGTGACAACTGGCGTGGTGGTAGCGGTGGAATTCGATCTCCTTGGCGGCAGCCCGGAGGGTACGGGCGAGGCCGTGGGTGGTGGTGGGGTCGGCGAGGACGGAGGCGATCTGCTCGCCGAGGAGGTCGACGGAGGGCATGCCGGAGGGACTCATCACGGATCTCCTGCGTGTGAGGTTGCTCGGGATGGGGTGGCGGCGGTGGTGATCAGGCGGCGCTGGGCGCGGGGGCGGTCCACTGGTTGTTGCGCATGAGGGTGTACTTGATGTCCACGAGGCGCGGGCTGATGGTCAGCGAGAGCTCTTCGGCCGGGTGGAGGTGGCCGGCGTCGTCCTGCTCGGCGCGCCAGACGCGGTAGTCGAGGTTGGGATAGGCCGGGTTGATGCCGATCTCGCCCTTGGGCATCGTGCCGTTGAACGGGGCGACGATGTCCATGTGGTTCCAGTAGTTCCAGGCTTGCAGCGCCTTGTACTGGTCGAAGTAGAAGTAGAAGTCGGGATAGCGGCCGAAGGTTCGCAGTTCCCGGTGGATGAGGTGGCCGAGGAGCGGGCCGAGCTGAGTGGCGAGGGAGTCGAACTCCCAGCGGGTGTGGTGCCAGGCTTCGGGGGCGTCACCGGGCGCGAAGAGGCGGGCGGCGACGAGGTAGCTGATCCGCTCGACCAGGTATGAGCTGACGTGGGTGGTGTCGATGGTCGGATCGACCCGATGGAGGAACGCGGCCAGCTGCTTCGGTCGGGGGCGGAACTTCGCCAGGTCGAACTTGCTGGCCATAGCAGGGAAGGAGGCGAACAGCATCTCCTTGTAGAGCCAGTTGTTCAGCTCTCCGAGCTCGGCCAGGCGCCGGGTGTGGCGGGAGGTCGAGTGGAGCATCAGGTACTCGGCGACCACTTCGAAGTACAGGTAGCCGAGGATCGGCAGTCGGGGGATCGTCTCGTCGAGCAGCTTGAGGAACGGCTCAGCGTCGACTCGGGTGCTCTGGTGGGCGACGGCAGCAGCGGTAGCGAGGAGTGCGGCCGAGTTCTTGACCCGGTTGACGACGGTCTCGCGCAGCTGGTGCCGTTCGTTCTTGCTCAGCAGGTATTCGAGGTGGCTGTAGATCTGCAGGTGGATGAGGCCCAGCCTCAGGTAGTCCACGCCGGCGAGACCGCGATATGCCTGCGGCGGGGTGTCGATCTCGAAGATCAGCGGCGTGGGGACGCGGTCGATGACGCCGAGCTTGGCCAGGAAGGCCGGCGCTTCCTTGGTCAGGATGTAGGCGCCGAGGTTGTGCATACGGAAGCCCTGGTCGGTCGCGATGAGCGGCGCGCAGTAGATGCTTCCGACGAGGCAACCGCCCGACGGGTAGAGCACCCCCTGCCGACTGATTTCCTCCAAGGCGTGGGTGACGTGCAGCAGGTGCAGCTTGCCGTTTCCGCTCAGGGCCTCGAAGAGGGCGTTCTGCCGCAGCAGGTGGCCGTTCGGGGCCTCCTCGGCGAGACGTCGGTCCCAGCCCACAGTCTGGGCAGCGAGCGGGTGGGTGTGATCGGACGGGCTGAGGATGAGGGTGGAGTCGAAAAAGGCATGGGCGTCGGCCCACAGGTGGTAGGTGTCGAGGAAGTCCATGGTCAGATCAGGCCCTTCTCGGCGAGCGCGTAGAGCACGGCTGCGGTGCCGCTGGCCCCGGCGAGGTAGGCCCGCTCCGAGACCAGGACCAGGTCGAAGGCGAGGCCACGCAGCTGATAGAACGCGGGCTGGCGGACGTACCGAGCGTCCGGCCACCACTTCAGCTTCGGCAGGCGGTAGCGGTCCAGGGCGTCGGCGGCCTTGACCACGTCGGTGATGCGCTCGGCCCGGGCGTGGTCGGACTTGTCGTCGGCGGTGAACACCGCGTACGGGACGTCGTGCAGTCGGACGGCCGTGGCCGCCTGCACGATCCGCCGGGGTGTGGCGGCGAGGCCGAAGTGGCCCCAGACGATGTCGGCGTTCGCGGCGAGCCAGATGGCCGCGCGGGCGCCATGCCCGCGATCGTCCTGGTCGTGGCGCCGCTGGCAGTCGTGTACGGCGGCGGCGAGGATCGCTGTGGCAGCGTCGGCGTCGTCGAGGCCGTTCACCTCGGCGAAGACGGCGGCGAGCGCCGCCGTCCTCATGGCGTGCCGGACGCCGTGGAGCGACGTGTACAGGCGGGGGTCGGCCCACCACCGGGTGGGCAGTCCGCCGTGCGCGAGCAGCTCCTTCGACTGCGGGCGCAAGGCGGGCTGCGGCGCCGACGGGAGGTCGGGCCTACGGTCACTGATCCACGTGACGGTGGCGTGGTCCATGTGCTGGTGGAGCGGGAGCTGCCCACGGGCAGCCAGGTCGATCAGACTTGCGGTCAACGGGGTCGTGCTCATTCGTGCCCACCCCCTTGGTGGTCTCCGCGGTGATGTTCCCTACTGGATCGGCGCGGCCTGCTGTTCGCGCTCTTTGCGCTCCTTCTCGGCGGCCTCGAAGGTTGCCGTGAAGTCGGCCAGCTCCTCCTCCGTCATCAAGGTCACCCCGAGCGCCGTGGCGACGTCCGTGATCTTGGCCTCCGCCTCAGCGCGGACGGCGTCCGAGGCTCCGTCCTCCAGCAGGACCTCGAACTCGGCGTGGTAGCCCCACGCCTCGCTCCGCTTGACCGCGATCTCGACATCGTCGAGGCGGAAGTTGTGACGGAAGTTGAACGCCTCGTGCATCGCCGACTTGAACCCGAGGGCGTTGAACACCTTCACCGCGGCGGGAACGTCGGCGGGGGCGATGGCGAACTCGGTCTCCACGAAGGCCGCGCCCTGCCCGATCTTGCTCCCCTTGAGCGTGATCTTGGCGGTGCCGGCGGCAGTGTTGTCGGTGACCTTCAGGAGCTGGTCGGGGAGCACGTAGAAGTAGATGTGCTTGTCGTCGAGGCCCAGGTCCTCACCGTCCGCCTTCAGGCGGCTGACGAGCTGGTCATGGACCTCTTTGCTGAAGCGGGCGCGCATCTCGATCTCGACGGCCACGGGGCTGGTACCTCCTCGTTTCAGGCATGGCGAAGCCAGCCGGACCCTGCCGTGGGGGCTGTCCGGTCGGGCGATCGCTATGGGGTTGGTGGTCGAGCATGGGGTGATGCGGCCGATGCGGGTGCCGGCCGCATCACCCCGGTGGATCAGTGGGTGTCAGTCGAGGATGCCGAAGCGCTCTTCGACGACTCCCGAGTGCAGGTAGGTCGGGATCTGGACGCCCCCGACCGACGTGCGGCCGGTGGCCACCTGGCCCTCCGTCTCGCTGGGAAAGCTCTCCAGCAGACGCAGGCACTGCTGAGCCCACTCACGCGAAGCGGGCCAGTCGCCCAGGTCGCGATGGCGCACGGCCAGGGCGTACGCGGTCTCGGTGGCCGCCCACTGGTCGGTCACCAGCTCACGCTGGAAGATCGACTCCAGTTCGTCGGTGGAGGCCAGGCGGGTCGGGTTGGTCATGGTGCCCTCTCGAGTCAGACGGTCGTGCCCCAGTGGTGATCAACGCCTCGGAGTCCCCGCGGTGACGCCGTGACCCGCTGTTAGTAGGTGTAGGTCTCGGCCAGCGTCTTGTAGTCCTGCAGTTCGTCCTTGTCGAACCACAGCTCCACCTCCTGCTTGGCTTCCTCCGCGTTGCCGGAGGCGTGTACGAGGTTCGCGACCGCCTTGCCCGAGGCGATGCTGGCCGCGGCGCTGTAGTGCGAGAAGTCGCCCCGCACCGTGCCGGCCGGAGCCTGGTTCGGGTACGTGCTGCCGACGATCTTGCGGACGGTGGCGATGGCGTCGAAGCCCTCTAGCACCAGGGCGATGACCGGGCCCTGCTGCATGAACGTCGACGTGACGTTGTAGACCTCCGAGCCCAGCCGTTCCTCAAGGTCGAAGTAGTGCTTGCGGGTGAACTCCTCGTCCATCCGCTTCATCTTGGTGCCGACGATCTTCAGCGCGGCGTCTTCGAATCGAGTGATGATTCTTCCTGCCAGGCCACGCGCCAGCGCATCGGGCTTGAGCAGGACGAGCGTGCGCTCGACAGTGTGTGCCTGAACCTCGGCCATTGAATCCCTTTCGGCTTGCCATACAACGAACATGACGCACTATCAGCCGTCATTCGTTGAGGTTACCGGCGCTGACCGGGTGGTTCAGACGTGCAGGCAAGGACTCAGGAAGGCAATCATCTGCGAGGAAGCGGCGACCAGTTCGCCAGCGCCCTGATCTGGCCAAATTGCCTTTATCTGTTATCCGCTGAGCATGCGCACCTAGAATCTCCCTGTAGTCGTCCGGCGCTCTCGCGCCTCTTGTACGCCTCCCAGGAACTGAGCTGTAGGCAGTGGCTCCTCGGCTCCCGGTGACTTCGATTCTTCCGGGACTCTTCGCGCGAGACCATGCAGTGCCGGTGCAGTGGGAGTGCAGTCCCCGCGAACGGGGTTCCTGCACTGAGACAGCGATGAGGGGGCAGTCCTCGTGGACGTGGTCGAGCGCTGGAGTGGCCGGTACGCGTGCCTGCTGCAGTTCGCTCTGCGGCTCGGGAACGAACAGTTCGCCGCTCACCTGGGCATTGCCGTCAGGACGGTAGCGACCTGGCACGCCGACGCGTCTGTCATGCCTCGCCGAGAGATGCAGCAGCTGCTCGACACGGCGCATGAGCAGGCCCCGCCCGCAGCGCGTCAGCGCTTCGCGCTCCTGCTGGCGAAGGAACAGGCGCCGTCAGACTTGGTTCCACCCGGTGCGCAGGCACTGCGTGTGGCCATCGCGGTGGTCGTCCGCGACAGCGACGTCCTCCTGGTCTGTCGGCGGGACAGCGACGCCGCAGGGATCACCTGGCAGTTCCCGGCTGGTGTCATCAAGCCCGGTGGTAGGGCAGAAACCACTACGGTGCGCGAGACGCTGGACGAGACAGGGGTCCACTGCGCGGTACGCAAGCACCTCGGGAGCCGCCTGCACCCCGCGACCGGCGTCCTGTGCGAGTACTTCCTCTGCGAGTACCTGGCCGGTGAAGCCACCAACAGCGACACCACGGAGAACATCGACGTGATGTGGGTGCCCAGAAACGCAGTGCCCCGCTTCATCTCCGTCGATACGATCTTCTCACCCGTCCTGGCGGCCCTGGAGGAGCAGACGTGACGGAACAGACCACGGACGAGCGGCCGGGCATCGCCGCCGCCATCGTCGTTCACGAAGGTCGTGTGCTCATGGTCCGCCGCCGGGTGAGCGAGGGGCAGCTCTCCTGGCAGTTCCCTGCCGGCGAGGTCGAGCCCGGCGAGGAGCGTGAGGCCGCCGCCGTACGGGAGACCCAGGAGGAGACAGGGCTGACCGTGGAAGCGGTCAAGCTGCTCGGCGAGCGTGTTCACCCCAAGACGGGCCGCCTCATGTCGTACACCGCCTGCCGGATTCTGAGCGGCACAGCTCACGTCGCCGATACCGAGGAGCTGGCTGAGCTTGCCTGGGTCGCTTATGACGACATCCCGAAGTACGTACCGTATGGACTGTTCGAGCCGGTACAGGACTACCTCGACACCGCCCTGTCTTCCTGAGCCGATGAAGACTGAACTGACCGCCCGGTAGTACTACCGGATCCGCCCATCCCGCCGGCCTCAGCGGCGCGCCATGTACAGCTCCAGCGCCCGGTGGAGCAGCCGGTTCAGCGGGAAGTCCCACTCGCCGAGGTACTCCACCGCCTCGCCGCCCGTGCCCACCTTGAAGCGGAGGAGGCCGAGGAGGTGGTTCGCCTCCTCCAGGGTGTCGGTGATGCCGCGCAGGTCGTAGACGGCGGCGCCCAGCTCGTGGGCGTCGCACATCATGCGCCACTGCAGGGCGTTGTTCGGCTGGACCTCGCGTCTGCGGGCGGTCGAGGCGCCGTAGGAGTACCAGACGTGCTCGCCGACGGTGATCATGGTGGCCGCGGCGAGGACCTCGCCGTCGTGGTGGGCGAGGTAGAGGCGCATGCGGTCGGGGTGCTCGGCGGCGAGCGCGGTCCACATGCGCTCGAAGTAGGGCAGGGGGCGCGGGACGAACCGGTCCCGTTCGGCGGTCTCGAGGTACAGGCCGTAGAAGGCGGCCAGGTCCGTGCGGTCGCCGCGGACGACCTTGACGCCCGCCTTCTCCGCCTTCTTGATGTTGCGCCGCCACTGCTGGTTGAGGCCGCCCCGGACGTCCTCCAGCGACCGGCCGGTGAAGGGGACCTGGAAGACGTACCGCGGCTGTCCGGCCGCGAAGCCGTCCTCGCCGCCCGGCTCGGTCTGCCGCCAGCCGGCGCCGCGCAGCCGTTCGGCGACGCCGAGGGCGGCCGCCTCGGTGACGGTGGGCTCCGCGTCCCGCAGCCGCCGGGCACCCGGATCGGCGATCGCGGTCTTCACGGCGTCGGCACTCCACCGGCGTACGACGACGGGCGGGCCCATCTTGACGGAGAACGCGCCCCGCGCCTTCAGGTGGGCGAGCATCGGCTCCAGCCAGCGCTCGACGAGGTCCGCCGCGAACCAGTCGACGACCGGCCCCTCCGGCAGGTACGCCAGGTACCTCCGCAGTTTCGGCAGCGGCCGCAGCAGCACGAGACCCGCCCCCACCAGCGCCCCGCGCCCGTCGAACCAGCCGAGGCTCTCCGCCCGCCAGTCCGGCTTCACGTCCCCCCACGCGGGGGTCTGCAGGTGACTGACGGAGGGGCGGCCCGCGACGAACGCCAGGTGCTCGGCGCGGGTGATCGACTGGACACGCAGGCTCATGCGCGGGCTCCTTCGACGGCTGTGCGGCCAGCGTAGGAGCCGACCGCGCCCGAGCCGGGGACCGTGGGCCCCGGGCACGGACGTGTCCGTTCCCGCTCCCGCGTGCGGGCGTACGGGCGTCACCCCCTCACCGCTCGGCCGCCCTCTCCGGCCCTTCCGCCAGGCCCTCCGCCAGGATCTCCGCGAGGTGCCGTCCCCGCACGCCCGCCAGCTGTTCGAGCTGGGTGCGGCAGGAGAAGCCGTCGGCGAGGACCACCGCGTCCCGGGCGGCGCCCCGCACGGACGGCAGGAGCGACTCCTGCGCGCAGGCCCGTGACACCTCGAAGTGGCCCTTCTCGAAGCCGAAGTTCCCGGCGAGCCCGCAGCAGCCGCCGCTCAGCTCGCCGCCGAGCCCCGCCGCCTCGCGCAGCCGCCGGTCGGCCGTGTCGCCCAGGACCGCGTGCTGGTGGCAGTGGGTCTGGCCGACGACGGGACGGTCGAGGCGGGGCGGCCGCCAGTGGGGGGCGTGCCGTTCCAGGGCCTCGGCGAAGGTGAGGACGCGGGCGGCGAGGCGGGCCGCGCGCGGGTCGTCGTGCAGCAGCTCGGGCAGGTCGCTCCGCAGGGCCGCGGCGCAGCTCGGCTCCAGCACGACGACCGGCACGTCCGCCGCCAGCACCGGCTCCATCAGGTCGAGGGTGCGCCGCAGCACCACGCGCGCGTGGTCGAGCTGCCCGGTGGAGACGTACGTCAGCCCGCAGCAGACCCGCGCCCGGCGGGCCGTGAGCAGGGCCGCCGCGCTCCTGGACCGCCCGTCGCCCACCGGCCGTCCCCGCATCCGCAGGGTCGGCGGCAGCGCCACCCGCAGGCCCGCCGCCTCCAGCACCCCGACGGCCGCCCGCCCGACCGAGGGCGAGAAGTGCTCGGTGAAGGTGTCGGGCCACAGGACCACGAGGGGGGCGGAGGCGCCGAGGGGGCCTGAGACGCCGCGGACACCGGAGCCGCCCTCGGGCGCCCTCTTCCGCCACCACCGGCTGAAGGTCTCGCGCGCCAGTCGCGGCAGGCCCCGCTCGGGGGCGATCCCGCCGGCCCGCTTCGCGGCCCGCGCCAACGGCCCCACCGCCGCCAGCGCGTTGACGAGCGACGCCGTGCGCGTACGGCTCACCCAGCGCAGCCAGAGCGGCAGGCGTCCCATCGCGTAGTGGGCGGCCGGACGGCGGCGGCCGGCGTAGTGGTGGTGGAGGAACTCGGCCTTGTAGGTGGCCATGTCGACCCCGACCGGGCAGTCCGAGCGGCAGCCCTTGCAGGAGAGGCAGAGGTCGAGCGCCTCCCGCACCTCCTCCGACCGCCAGCCGTCGGTGACGACCTCGCCGGCGAGCATCTCGTGCAGCAGCCGGGCCCGCCCGCGCGTGGAGTGCCGTTCCTCGCCGGTGGCCCGGTAGGAGGGACACATCACGGCGGGTCCGGACGCCGTCGCCGTACGGCATTTCGCGACGCCCACGCAGCGGCGGACCGCGGCGGTGAAGTCGCCGCCGTCGCCGGGATAGCCGAAGGCCACGTCGACGGGCTCGCGGGGCAGCACGGCGAAGCGCAGGTTCGCGTCGAGGGGGGCGGGGCGGACCAGCATGCCGGGGTTGAGGAGGTCGTCGGGGTCCCAGAGGGCCTTCGTCCGCTCGAAGAGGGCGACCGTCTCCGCGCCGTACATCCGCGGCAGCAGCTCGGCGCGCGCCTGCCCGTCGCCGTGCTCCCCGGACAGCGAGCCGCCGTGCGCCACGACCAGGTCGGCCAGTTCCTCCGAGAAACGGCGGAAACGGCCGACGCCCGCCGCGGTGAGCAGGTCGAAGTCGATGCGGACGTGGATGCAGCCGTCCCCGAAGTGCCCGTACGGCGCGCCGCGCAGGCCGTGCGCGGTCAGCAGGGCGCGGAAGTCCCGCAGGTACGCGCCGAGCCGGGCCGGCGGCACCGCGCAGTCCTCCCAGCCGGGCCAGGCCTCCGTCCCGTCGGGCATCCGGGTGGCCGTCCCGCTGGCGTCCTCCCGGATCCGCCACAGCGCGCGCTGCCCGGCGGCGTCCGTCACCACCAGGGTGTCCACGGCGTCGGCCTCCCGCGTGATCGCCTCCGCACGCGCGCGTGCCTCACCGGGCGACCCGCCGCCCGTCTCCACGAACAGCCACGCCCCGCCCCGCGGCAGCCCCGCCGCCGACGGCACCAGGTCGGCGGCCATGCCCTCGACCGTCAGCGGCCGTCCCCCGCTCCCGGCCGCGCCCGCGCGGGGGGACCACCGTGCCACCAGGGCGGCCGCGGCCTCGGCGGCGGCGCCCTCGTCGGCGTAGCCGAGCACCGCGAGCGCGTGCGCGCGCGGCGCCTCGACGAGGTCGACCACCGCCTCCGTCAGCACGGCCAGGGTGCCCTCGGAACCGCAGAAGGACCGGGCGACGTCGGCGCCCCGCTCCGGCAGCAGGGCGTCCAGCGCGTATCCGGAGATACGGCGGGGCAGTTCGGGGAATCCGGTGCGCAGCCGCGCCCGCTCGCCCTCGACGAGCGCCCGCAGTCCGTCCGGTGCGCCGGCCCAGTCCCGGCCGAGCCGCAGGCGCCGCCCGCGCGCGGTGACGACGTCCAGCTCGCGCACGTTGTCCGCGGTCGTCCCCCAGGCGACCGAGTGGGAGCCGCAGGAGTTGTTGCCGATCATCCCGCCGAGCGTGCAGCGGCCGTGCGTGGAGGGGTCGGGTCCGAAGCGCAGTCCGTGCGGGGCGGCGGCCTCCTGGAGGCGGTCCAGCACCAGACCGGGCTGGACGACGGCCGTGCGGGCCCCGGCGTCCAGGCGGACGAGCCGGTTCATGTGGCGGGTGAAGTCCAGCACCACGCCGGTGCCGGTCGCCTGTCCGGCGATCGACGTCCCCCCGCCGCGCGCCACGACCGGCACGCCGTGCGTCCGGCACACCTCCAGCGCCGCCGCCACGTCGTCGGCGTCGCGCGGCGCGACCACGCCCAGGGGGACGCGCCGGTAGTTGGACGCGTCCATGGTGACCAGTGCCCGGGAGGTGACGTCGAAGGCCACCTCGCCGCGCACGGCGGCCCGCAGCGCGGTCCGCAGTTCCGCGATCTCGGTCATCCCCTCAGGATGCCCCCGCGACCTCCGGATGCCCCGGCCCTCCGGGGTGCCCGCGGAAAAAGGCCGGTTCCCTCACGGCCGGTTCCCCTCACGGCCGGTTCCCTCCCGGGCGGGACCGCGGCCCCGCGCACGCGCCGCGCCCCGCGAACGCGCCGCGCCCCGCGCACGCGCGGCGCCCCGGGCGCGGTCTTCACCTCGAGGTCGCGCCCTGACCAAGAAAGCGAACGGAGCCCTCCCGAACCGATCACTAACTTGCATATAGTGACGGCCAGTTGCGCGCAGGTGACGGCTCTCGCCCCGTAGACGCCGGATTACCTCATGGAACCGCCCGAGGGCCTGCCCGATTTTTCCGGTGGCCGCCCGAGGCCCCGAACGAGGACTCGACTGATGACCGCCCCCGCTCTCCCCGGTGACCGCCCCACCGTCCGCAACCTGCTGCCCGTCCTGCTGCCCACCGCAGCCCTCGCCGCGGCCGCGGTCACCGTCGCCGTCGTCCTCGCGCCGGCTTCCGCGCGCGGGCCGCTGACGCTGTCCGGAACGGTGGCCACCCTGCTGCTCTGCGCCGCCGTCGCCGCGGCCGCGCACGGCAGGCGGACGACGCGGCTGGCCCGCGCCCGGCTGGCCTCCGCCGTCCAGGACGCCGACCGGATGTTCCAGGAGCGGGTACGGCTGGTGGAGGAGTCCCGCCGCCAGCACGAACGGCTGGCCGGCGACCTCGCCCGCGAACAGGCCCGGACGGCGGCCGAGTCGGAGCGGGAACGCGCCCGGCACGCCGAGATCCTGGCCGCCGAGCACGACCGCCGCACCGCCGAGCACACGGCCGAACTGACCCGGCTCACCGAGGAACACGCCGCCGAGCTGGCCCGGCTCACCGCCGAGCACACGGCCGAACGGGCCAGGCTCGCCGAGGAGCACGCCGCCGAACGGGACCGGCTCGCCGCCGAGCACGCCGCGCGCATCGCCCGCCTCGGCGAGGAGCGGGACCGGCTCACCGACGGCAACGCCCGGCTCGCCGCCCGGCTGCGCGAGGCCACCAGCGCGCGGGCCGCCGCCCTCTCCGCCACCGCCAACGCCGCGGGACGCATGCAGGCCCTGGCCACCGGCATGCTCGCCGACCTGCGCGCGATGGAGGAGAAGCACGCCGACGAGGAGGTCCTCGCCGACCTCCTCCACCTCGACCACCGCACCGCCCAGGCCGGCCGGCTCGCCGACTCGGTCGCCGTCCTGACCGGCGCCCGGTCCGGCCGCCGCTGGGCCCGGCCCATCGCCATGGAGTCGATCCTGCGCGGCGCCATGGGCCGGATCGGCGGCTACCAGCGCGTGCGCGTCCACTCCGCCAGCGACACCGCCGTCGCCGGGCACGCCGCCGAGGGCGTCATGCACGCCCTCGCCGAACTCCTCGACAACGCGGCCAACTTCTCGCCGCCGACCGCCGAGGTCCACGTGTACGTGGAGGAGGTGCCGGCCGGGGTCATCGTGTCCGTCGAGGACAGCGGCCTCGTCATGAGCGAGGCCCAGCTGCGGCGCGCCGAGGCCGCGGTCTCGGGCGAGTCGGCCGGGATCGGCGGCCTCACCGGCACCCGCCTCGGCCTCGCCGTCGTCGGCCGGCTGGCCCGGCGGTACGGCATGAAGGTCTCCTACCGTCCCTCGGCGCGCGGCGGCACGGGCGTGCTGGTGCTCATCTCGCAGGACGTCCTGGTGTCCCCGGACGCCGTGCCCGGCACTCCCGCCGTGCCCGCCGCGTCGATCGCCCCGGCCGCGCCCGCCGTGCCGACCGCCCGGAGGGGCCCGCGGCCCGCCGCCGCGGTCTCCGGGTCCGGCCCCGCCGCCCCCGACCGGCTGCCCCGGCGGGCCGGCGCCGGCCAGGCCGTGGCACCGGCCGACGCGACGGACGCCCCGCGGCCCGTCGTCCCGGCCGCCCCCGTCCCGGACCCCGACCCGGTGCCCCGGCACGACTCCGCGGACCGCGACCGCGACTCCGACCCCGACTCCGACCGCGACGGGAACCGGGCCCCGGACGACGCGGCGACCGCCGGGCTGCCCCGCCGCCGGCGCGGCCGCACCCTCGCCGAGGCCGAGCGCGCCCGGTCCGGCAGCCGTACCGCCCCACCGCGGCCGGCTCCCACGGCCGAGGAGACCCGGGCCCGCGCCTCCCGCTTCAGCGACTTCCGCCAGGCCGTGCGCGGCTCCGCGCCCACCCCGCCCGAGGACGCCACCGGAGCCGCCGCCGCGGACACCGCCGGGACCGCACACGTCCCGGACGCGGTGGACGTCTCGCACTTCTCCGACGTCCCCGGCGTCTCCGAGGTCCCCGACGTCCCCGACGTTTCCGGCGTCTCCGACGCCGGGGGAACCCCGGACGTCCCCGACGGCACTCAGGCCCCGGACCCCACCGCCGGCCCGGACCCGGACGCCCCCCCGCCCGGCCGGGGCGACGGCGTCACCCCCGTACCCACCACCACCCGCTCCCCGCACGCGCAGGACCACCCGGAAGGCGACCCCACCTCATGACCGGCACGACGACCGCCGACGAGAAGCTCACCTGGCTGATAGAGGGCCTGCTGACGCGCACGCCGGGCGCACGGCACGCGCTCGTGCTGTCCCGTGACGGCCTGAAGCTGTGCCGTACGCCCGAGCTGTCCAACGACCAGGCCGACCAGCTCGCGGCGATCGCCGCCGGCATCCAGTCGCTGTCGCACGGCGCGTCCGTGGAGTTCGGGGACGGCAGCGGAGGCGTCCGGTCGGCGATGACCGAGTTCTACGGGGGCGTGCTGTTCATCGTGGAGGCCGGTGAGGGCGCGCACCTGGCCGTCGTCACCACGGAGGACGCGGACCCCGGCCTCGTCGGCCACAACATGAGCGAACTGGTCGAACAGCTCGGGGAGCACCTGACCGCCCCGCCGCGCAGCTCATGAGCAGGCCCGGCAGGGACGACGCGCCGGACCGGCTGTACACGCTCACCGGCGGACGCAGCCGGCCCGGTCCGGACAGTCCCTTCGACCTGGTGACCCTGGTCGTCGCCGAGTGCGATCCGGCGCCGGGCATGCAGTCGGAGCACTCGGCGATCCTGCGGATGGCCGACCGCCCCACCGCGGTCGTCGAGATCGCGGCGGAGCTGGGGCTGCCGGTGAGCATCACCAGGATCCTGCTGTCCGACCTGCTCGCCTCGGGCCGGGTCAGCGCCCGTCACCCCCGCAAGGCAGCCGTACTCGATCCCGACATTCTGGAGCAGGTGCTCGTTGGACTCCGCAACCTCTGAGACGCGCACGCCACTTCGCGCGTCGGCCGACAACGGCCTCAAGATCGTGGTCGTGGGCGGCTTCGGCGCCGGCAAGACGACGATGGTCCGCTCGGTCAGCGAGATTCGTCCCCTCAACACCGAGGAGACGATGACGCGGGCCGGCGAGACCGTGGACGACGTGAGCGGCGTGAGCGGCAAGACCGCGACCACCGTCGCCTTCGACTTCGGCCGCATCACCCTCGACGCGCACAACGTGCTGTACCTGTTCGGCGCGCCCGGCCAGGAACGGTTCTGGTTCCTGTGGGACCGGCTGTTCTCCGGGACGCTGGGCGCGGTCGTGCTGGTCGACACCCGGCGGATCGACGACTCCTGGTACGCCATCGACCGCCTGGAGCGGCACGGCACGCCGTTCATCGTGGCCTGCAACGACTTCGGCGGCCCGGCCTTCACCCCGGAGCAGGTCCGCGAGGCCCTCGACCTCGACCCGCACGTCCCGCTGGTCACCTGTGACGCACGCTCCCGGGCGTCCAGCAAGCTGGTCCTGATCTCCCTGGTGGAACACATCCAGGCCCGGTACGCCGGCACCGCTCCCGGTTCCGCATCCGCCTCCGCCTCCGTCTCCGCCCCCGCCTTCCGTCAGGAGCTGGTGTGACCACCGCCCCCGCCCCCGTCCCCCTCAGCGGCGCCCTGCTCCAGGACGACCCGACCCGGGTGTACCGGGACATGCGGCGCGAGCACGGTCCCGTCGTACCGGTGCTGCTGGACGGTGACGTACCGGCCTGGCTGGTGCTCGGCTACCGCGAACTGCACCAGGTCACCGGCGATCCGGTGCTCTTCAGCCGTGACTCCGAGCTGTGGAGCCAGTGGGACGCCGTCCCCGACGACTGGCCGCTGCTGCCGATGATCGGCCGCAGGCAGGCGTCGATCCTCTACACGGTCGGCGAGCGGCACCGCGAACGGGCCACGATGCTCGGCAACGCGCTGGAGGCGGTCGACGCGTTCGAACTGCGCCGGTACGCCGAGAAGTTCGCCGACGAGCTCATCGACGGCATCTGCCCGCGGGGCCGGGCCGACATCGTCGGCGAGTACGCGATGCTGCTGCCGGTGCGGGTGCTGGCCCGCCTCTACGGCTTCGCCGACGACGAGGGCCCGGCCCTGGTCACCGCGCTCAACGACATGATCGACGGCCGGGAGCGGGCCCTGGCGGGCCAGACCCACCTGTTCACGTCGATGACGCGGCTGGTGGCCGACCGGAGGGAGAACCCGGCCGACGACGTGGTCTCGCGGATGCTCGCCGACCCCTCCGGGTTCACCGAGGAGGAGGTCCTCCAGGACCTGATGGTGATGATGGCGGCCGGCCACCAGCCGACCGCCGACTGGATCGGCAACTCGCTGCGGCTGATGCTGACGGACGGCCGGTTCGCCGCCTCCCTGTTCGGCGGGCGCAACAGCGTCGCCGAGGCCATGAACGAGGTGCTGTGGGAGGACGCCCCCACCCAGAACGTCGCCGGCCGCTGGGCCTCCCGCGACACCCACCTGGGCGGGCGCCGCGTCCGCGCCGGCGACATGCTGCTGCTCGGTCTGCAGGGCGCCAACTCCGATCCCCAGGTGCGCCCCGACGGCTCGGCGCTGACCGGCGGCAACAGCGCGCACTTCTCCTTCGGCCACGGCGAGCACCGCTGCCCGTTCCCGGCGCAGGAGATCGCCGAGGTGATCGCGCGCACGGGCATCGAGGTCGTCCTGGACCGGCTGCCGGACATCGACCTCGCCGTGCCCGCGTCCTCCCTGACCCGCCGTCCGTCGCCGTGGCTGCGCGGCCTGACGGAACTGCCGGTGACGTTCACACCCACCCCCGCCCTTGGAGGCACGCTCGTATGACGGCTGTTACGGACACGCCGAACGGCACGGAGCGCAAACGCATCGTTCTGGACCCCTTCGTCGCCGACCTGGACGGGGAGAGCGCCGCGCTGCGGGCCGCCGGTCCGCTCGCCGCGGTGGAGCTGCCGGGCGGCGTGCCGGTGTGGGCGGTCACCCACCACGCCGAGGCGAAGCGGCTGCTGACCGACCCCAGGATCGTCAAGGACATCAACGTCTGGGGTGCCTGGCAGCGCGGCGAGATCGCCCCCGACTGGCCGCTGATCGGGCTGGCCAACCCGGGCCGGTCCATGCTGACGGTGGACGGCGCGGACCACCGCCGGCTGCGCACGCTGGTCGCCCAGGCGCTCACGCCCCGGCGCGTGGAGCGGATGCGCGGGCGGATCACCGAGCTGACCGAGGGCCTGCTCGACCGGCTCGCGGAACTGCCGGACGGCCCGGTGGACCTGAAGGCCGAGTTCGCCTACCCGCTGCCCATGTACGTGGTCGCCGACCTGATGGGGCTCGCGGAGGAGCGGCTGCCGCGGCTGAAGGAGCTGTTCGAGAAGTTCTTCTCGACGCAGACCCCGCCGGCCGAGGTCGTGGCGACGCTGACGGAGCTGGCCGGCATCATGGCGGCGGCGGTCGCCGAGAAGCGCGAGAACCCCGGCGACGACCTCACGTCCGCGCTCATAGCGGCGTCCGAGGACGGCGACCGCCTCACCGACGCCGAGATCGTCTCCACGCTCCAGCTGATGGTCGCGGCCGGCCACGAGACGACGATCTCGCTGATCGTCAACGCCGTCGTCAACCTCTCGCTCCACCCCGAACAGCGGGCGCTGGTCCTGTCCGGCGGGGCGGACTGGCCGGCGGTGGTGGAGGAGACCCTGCGCTACGCCACCCCCACCTCCCACGTCCTGATCCGCTTCGCCACCGAGGACGTGCCGGTCGGGGACGAGATCCTGCCGGCCGGGGACGCGCTGATCGTGTCGTACGCCGCGATCGGCCGCGACGAGGAGGCCCACGGCCCGTCGGCGGGCGTCTTCGACATCACCCGCGACACGGCCAACCGTCACATCGCCTTCGGCCACGGCCCGCACGTCTGCCCCGGCGCGGCGCTGTCCCGCCTGGAGGCGGGCGTGGCCCTGCCCGCCCTGTACGCCCGCTTCCCCGCCCTGGACCTGGCGGTCCCGGCGGCGGAGCTGCGCAACAAGCCGGTGGTGACGCAGAACGACCTGTACGAGCTGCCGGTCACCCTGCGCGGCTGAGCGACGGGGGCGGTACGGGCCGTCACGGCCCGGCCCACGGTCCGTACCGCCCCGCACCGCCCGCGCGCCGCCCTCCGCCGTGTCCGGTCCGTGTCCGATTCCGTGTCCGATTCCGTGTCTCAGCCGACGGACGAGGTTTCGCCCGGGTTTCACGGAGCCGCTAGGCTCCCGCTCGTGGCTGAGATCCGGATTCCCGCTGACATCAAGCCCGCCGACGGTCGTTTCGGCGCGGGCCCCTCCAAGGTGCGGACGGAAGCGCTGGACGCGCTGGCCGCCACCGGCACCTCCCTGCTGGGCACCTCCCACCGACAGGCCCCGGTGAAGAACCTGGTCGGCCAGGTGCGCGAGGGCATCTCCGAGCTGTTCCGGCTCCCCGAGGGCTACGAGGTGGTCCTCGGCAACGGCGGCTCCACCGCCTTCTGGGACATCGCGACGCACGGCCTGATCGAGAACAAGTCGCAGCACCTGACCTTCGGCGAGTTCAGCTCCAAGTTCGCCAAGGCCGCCAAGCTGGCGCCGTGGCTGGCCGAGCCGACGGTCGTCTCCTCCGACCCGGGCACGCACCCCGACCCGCGGGCCGAGGCCGGCGTCGACGTGTACGCCTTCACGCACAACGAGACCTCCACGGGTGTCGCCGCCCCGATCAGGCGGGTGGCCGGTGCCGACGAGGGCGCCCTGGTCCTGGTCGACGCCACCTCCGGCGCCGGCGGCCTCCCGGTGGACATCGCCGAGACGGACGTCTACTACTTCGCCCCGCAGAAGTCCTTCGCCTCCGACGGCGGCCTGTGGATCGGCGTGTTCTCCCCCGCCGCGATCGAGCGCGCGGAGCGGATCCACGCGTCCGGCCGTCACGTCCCGGAGTTCTTCTCGCTGCCCACGGCGATCGACAACTCCCGCAAGAACCAGACGTACAACACCCCGGCGCTGGCCACCCTCTTCCTGCTGAACCAGCAGCTGGAGTGGATCAACGGCCAGGGCGGCCTGGACTGGTCGACGGCCCGCACCAAGGACTCCTCGACCCGCCTGTACGCGTGGGCGGAGGAGTCCAAGCACGCGAGCCCCTTCGTCACCGACCCGGCCAAGCGCTCCCAGGTCATCGGCACCATCGACTTCACCGACGAGGTGGACGCGGCGGCCGTCGCCAAGGTCCTGCGCGCCAACGGCGTCGTCGACACCGAGCCCTACCGCAAGCTCGGCCGCAACCAGCTCCGCGTCGCCATGTTCCCGGCGATCGACCCGGCGGACGTCGAGGCCCTGACGAAGTGCGTCGACTACGTCATCGAGCAGCTGTAACAGCTCCCTGTACGACGGTGAGGGGCGCCCGGTGGATCACCGGGCGCCCTTTCCGTTGCGTGAGGTCGGCCTGCGGGGCGTCCGGCGCGGCAGGACGACCCGCACCACCGTCCGCGACGAGGGTGACGAGCGGGCCGCCGGCCTGCCGCAGCGCGACTTCACCGCCTCCGGCACCGGCCGAGGCCCGGGCGACCGCTCCGGCCAGGGCGGCGACAGTGGTTCGGAAGGTCCCCCAAGTCGTCGTCCACGATCCACGGCCGAGCGCCCACACCTCCCGGACGGCCGGATCACCCCGACGGTCACGCCCGCCCGGGGCACTTCGGCAAGATCGTGGCACGAGCGCACAGGGCACTCCTGGTCACGTGACGGTGCGCTGGCAGGCCAGTCGAGGGGTACGGCGAGCCATACGCTCATGCGGCCTCGAAACAACCGACCGGCCATCGCCTGCCGGACTCCTGCCGGGATTCCGGTCCCCGCACGCCGACAGGCGCAGAAGGACTTCGCACCACGGAAACCGCGGTGTCCGCCGGCCGTTACCGACCGAACCTTCATCACATCTGGGGATGACGAGTAGATGCTCAAAAAAATCTGTTCCGCATTACTGTCGCTGGCGATGGCTCTCGGCCTGGTGACGACCCTGAGCGGTACAGCGTCCGCGACGAACTACCAGGTGATCGACTGGCACATCTCACGCATCACCGACGGCGGCGTCACCCACGAACGGAACTACTACAACCTGATCGCCGACATCCATCGGCTCACCTATGGATTGCCGACCCATTACGACAACATCACGCAAACGACGACCGAGCAGGGGCGCCTGATCCAGATCAGGGTGCTGGACACGGACAACGTGCACCTGGTCTCCGTCTACCTGTGGGCGGACGACCTCTACGTCGCCGGAATCTACGCCCCGTCCACCAACCGTCACTTCGCGTTCAACGACCGGCCGGCCCAGTTCATGAACGCACTCGGCATCAACAGCGCCGGCCTGTTGGGCAGCGGAAACTACGGCGACCTCGCGGGCGGCAGCGCTCGCCACACCCTCATCCTCGACCCCAACACCATGTACAACGCCATGCGGCAGCTCGGCCGCACGAACGGCAACAACGACACCGTCGAGCGTGCCCTCGTGGTGGCGATCCAGATCTTCTCCGAGGCCGCGAGGTTCAGCCCGATCCTCGACCGGGTGCGCGACAACATCCAGAACTGGCGCACGACTGCTCTGGGCGCTGAATACGCCGACCTGGAGAACCAGTGGGGAGCCATCTCGCAGTTCGCCTACAACATTCGGCAGAACCCGAACGCGGGAATCACCGTTCTGGGGCATTGGATCACGAGCCTCGTGGGTCTGGCCCGCACACTCGGTTTCGTGGAGCTCCAAGGTTCCCGGGCCCGTCTGGGCTGACGGCCGCGGAAGAGGAGCGGGGCGGGGCGGGGCGGGCGGGGCGGCGGAGGGTGACCGGCCCGCCGCCGGGTGGCACGGGCGCACGGGCGCACGCCCGTCAGCGTCAGGCCGGTGAGGATTCCGGCGGAACACCGCTCACCGCCCAGCCGGTGGTGGCGACGACGCCCGGGACTCCCCGGTCACCCTCGTGGGCCGACCCCCGCACGGGTGCGGGCGCGGCGGTGCCGGTACGGGTGCGCGGATCGGGGATCTCGCGCACCCGGGTCGCCGCCGGTTCCCGAGGTCGCCCGCACGGGTTTCCACACCCGGCCGCATTCCCATCCGGGCGTGGCGAGACGTGTGCCGGGGAACGGGCTACGCGTCGCCGCCGCCGTCGCTGTCGCGCAGGGAATGGATCATGCTCCGCAGGAGCCGGAACGCCTCCGCCAGCTCGGCCCCGGTCATGCCGGACAGCATCCTGACCTCCACGGACCGGACCGCCGCGGACGCCTTCTCCAGGCTCTGCCGGCCGCGGGGCGTGAGCCGCGCGGGAAGGGCCTTCCCGACGGGCGCCTCCGCGGGCCTGGTCACACAGCCGTCCCGCTCCAGGGTCTGGAGCAGCACGTTCATCGACTGCCGGGTCACGAACGCGCCCCGCGCGAGCTCGGAATTCGACAGGCCCGGCCGTTGGGCCAGCAGTTCGAGGCAGGAGTAGTGCGTCACCGTCATCCCGAGCGGCCGCAGCACCTCCTCCATGGCCGCGCGCAGGGCGCTCGACGCCTCTTTCAGCAGGTAGCCCAGTGACTTGTCCAGGTCGATGCCGGCATCGCTTTGACTCATGTCAGGATTCTGACATACCTTGCTCCGTGTCAGGAATCTGACACGGAGAGAAGGAGCATTCCCATGCCCGCCACCGGCCCCGACTTCATCTCGTTCCAGGTACGCGACCTTGCCGCCTCCCAGGCGTTCTACGAGCAGTACCTCGGTCTCGTCCGCTCGCCGGCCGGACCCCCGCACGCCGTCGTCTTCGAGACGAAGCCGATCGCGTTCGCACTGCGCGACGTCGTCCCCGGCACCGATCTCGCGTCCGTCGCCCAGCCCGGCATCGGCGCCGCGATCTGGCTCCACGCCACCGACGTCCAGGCCATCCACGACGCTCTCGTCGCCGACGGCCACACCGTCGTCTCCGCACCGGTCGACGGCCCCTTCGGCCGGACGTTCACCTTCGCCGACCCCGACGGCTACCAGGTCACCCTCCACGACCGCGCCTGACGAGGCCGACGCCACCGCCGCGCACCGGCGTCGGCCTCGAGCAACCCTCGTGAACGCGGAGCGGTCTTGCCGGGTGCCGAGGTCGGACATCGCCCGGATGCCCGTGGCTCGGTGTACGGGCGCAGGAGGACGTGCCGAGTGGCTGAGCGAGGGTGGAGATGACGGATCCGAACACCGTGGTGACGTGGGTCGACGCACGCGACAGACTGCCTCGGAGCGGTACGCCGGTGGCGGCGGCGATCACGGGCCGGTACCCGCCTGACGACGCCACCGACCCCGGCACGGCGTCGGGTGAGGAATTCTGGCTGGTGAGGCCGATGTACTTCACGACCCTGCACTGGAGCGAGGACGGGGCGGAGCACCGGGACTGCTTCGTCGACTCCGACGGAGTCGTCCGCCTGCCCTACGGCTCCACCAGTGCGGAAACCGTCACCCACTGGGCCGAGCTGCCCACCCTGCCCGGCGGGACGACGCACGCCGTTCTCGGGGAGGACGTGCGACCGGCCCTCCGGGACGCGTGGGGCGCTCGTCCCCCCGCCTGACCCACGGCCCGCCCGGACACGTGCGCGAGCACCCGCACGGCCGATCGGTCCGACCCGTGGCACGACCGCGCGGGGGTCGCCGAGCACCGCCCCCCCCCGTCCCCGCCCGCGCCGCCCTCCTGGCGGACCGGCGAGGACGGGGGTGCCCGGCCTGTACGTCCTCGGACCGTGACGTCCCTCAGGACGCGGTGCAGCTCACGCTCGGCACTCCCCCGCCGCCCGGCACCGCGCCGAAGCCGAAGCTCGCCGAACCGCCCGCCGCGAGCGTCCCGTTGTGGGCGGCGTTCGTCGCGGTGACCGTCGCGCCGCTCTGGGCGTACGACGCGTTCCACATGCTGGTGACCTTCTGGGAGCCGGGCCAGGTCCAGGTCACCTTCCACGAACTGATCCCCGTGGTACCGGTGTTGGTGACCTTCACGTCGGCGTTGAAGCCGCCGCCCCAGTCGCTGCTGACCGTGTACGCGGCGGTGCAGGCCGCCGTGCCGCCGCCCGGGTCGCCCGGATCACCGGGGTCGCCGCCCCCGGTCCCCGGCGCGAAGCCCGGCGCCTTGACGCTCGTCAGGTAGCCGTCCTTGACCGTGTCCACGGTCTGCCAGTCGTCCTTCAGGATGCCGCCTGTGTCACCGGAGTTGGGGTTCCAGGACCAGAACGTCCAGTGGAAGGAGTCGGCGCCGTACGTCGACGTGGGTCGCAGGTAGTCCACCAGTGCCTTCAGCCATTTCTGGTCGACCGTCGACTGGAGGGTGGTGCCGAACTCGCCCACCCACACCGGGGCGATGTTCTGCTTGAAGATGTAGCCCCAGTACTTGTCCCAGACGCCGGGCATGTTCGCGGGGAACGACGGGTCGCTGAACCAGCTCTGCTGGGCCACGCTGGTCGCGTAGTCGTGGGCGGAGTAGACGACCCGGTTCGGCACGTCGAGCTGGACCGGGTACCGGGCCACGCCCATCAGGTTGCCGCCCCACCAGCCGGAGACCCCCTCGAAGGTCTGCACTCCCTCCACGAAGATCAGCAGGTTCGGGTTGACGGAGAGGACGGCGTTCCCGGCACGCTGGGCCGCCAGCCGCCAGTCCCTCGTCGTGTCGCCGCAGCCCCAGCAGGCGGGGTCGTGCGGCTCGTTGTGCAGGTCGATGCCGACGACGGTGGGGTCGCCCGCGTAACGCCCGGCCAACGACTTGAGGTTGGCGATCCACGTCGACTCCGGGACCGCCGCGGTGTACCAGAGCGCCGACTGGCCGGCCCCGTCCGGGCGGTGCCGGTCCAGGATGACCTTGACGCCGGTCCGGCCGGCGTACCCGACGATCCTGTCCAGCACCTGGAGGGAGGTGAGTCCCTGCAGGTCGGCGTTCTTGCCCGCCGAGAAGTCGATGCTCGCCGGGGCGGCGCCGGGCTTGAGGATGTCGTCGCTGAACGGGATCCGCAGGGTGTTGTAGCCCGTCGTCCTGATCTGGTCGATCATGCTCTTGTAGTCGCGGGCCCACAGGCCGTGGACGACGTTGTTGGAGGTCTCGAAGCCGAACCAGTTGATGCCGGCGACGCGGACCGGCTGCCCGGACGCGTCCAGGATCTGGCGGCCGCTGGTGTGCCAGTACCCGGCCCCGCCGGCGTCCGCGGCCTGCGCCTGCGGGGCCGCGGCCAGGGGGATCAGTGGCAGCAGGAGTGCGGCGGCGGCCGTGCACAGTGCTCTGCGCAAGCTGCGGAACATGTCGCTGCTTCCTCTCGGGGGTGCGGCCCGGAAAGAGTGGGAGCGCTCCCACAACCGCGCCTCCCATGGAAGAGGCGATCACATGGACACGTCAAGATGGGTGACGTCAGCTGGTGCACTTCCCTCTCGCCCGGGGCGGGTGTCCCGACCTGCCCGGGGCGGGTGTCCCGACCTGCCCGGGGCGGGTGTCCCGACCTGCCCGGGGCGGGTGTCCCGGCCCGCCCCGGGCGGCCGCCTCAGCGCCTGCGCCGCAGTCGGCCGAGACCGAACAGGGCCAGGCAGAGGGCCGCCACCGCGACCGCGCCGGCCTTCACGCTCCCGCTCGTCCCGGAGTCCCCGCCCCCGTCCGAGGAGGACGCGGAACCGCCGCTTCCCGAGCGCGACCCGTCCCCCGCGTCTTCGGGCGCGTCCTCCGCCCGGACCTCGCTCCCGGCGCCCTCCGTGCCGTACATCAGCTTCGAGCCGTCGGCGGAGAAGGCGACGGACTCGCCCTGCCGCTGCAACGGCACGTCGAGGCGGCCCAGCCGCTTGGGGACGCCGGCGTTCCAGTCGTAGTCGATGCCGCCGAAGTAGCCGCGCACGGCGAGCCGTTCGCCGTCCGGAGAGAGGGCGGCGTCGGTGGCCCACAGGTCGATGGGGGCGACGGGGCGGAAGACGTTCCTCCCCGAGGCGGAGAGGCGGGCCGGACCCTCGTAGAGGTGGCCGCCGTCCTCCTTCTTGTCGATGATGTAGACGCGCCCCGTCTTCGGGTGGACGACCAGCGACTCGGCGTCCCGGGGGCCGTCGGAGTACGTCACGACGTACTGCGTGGCGCGCACGGTCGCGTCCTTCAGCTCCTTGGGCTCGGGCAGCTCGTAGATCCACACGTACGGCCAGGTGCCGCCGAGGTTGTCGCCGATGTCCCCGACGAAGATCCGGCCGCCCGGGCCGACGGAGATCGCCTCGACGTCGCGCGGGGTGCCGATGCCGGTGAGGGTCAGGCGAGCGACCGTCTTCCCCGTGGCACCGTCGACGGCGTAGAGGTAGGGGCCGTCGTCGCTGTCGTTGTGCGTCCAGTAGACGCCGGGGTGCTGCCGGGAGGCGGCCAGGCCGCTGGACTCGGTGACCCTCGGGTCCTCGATCGTGAAGCTCTTGTCGCCGTCGGCGGCGGAGGCGGGCGCGACGAGCGCACCCACGAGCAGGGCCCCGGCGAGGAGGGCGAACGGTCGGCGCATGCCCCAAGCCTGCCATCCCGCCCGCGTGTTGCGGACTCGCGGTCCGGCTCACACCCCCAGGCGTCGCGGACTCGCGGCTGGACTCACACCCCCACGCGTCGCGGACTCGCGGCCGGACCCACATCCCCACGCGTCGCGGACTCGCGGCCGGACCCACATCCCCACGCGTCGCGGACTCGCGGCCGGACCCACATCCCCACGCGTCGCGGACTCGTGGTCGGACTCACACCCCGTCCCACGCCCCATGCGCCACTCCCATCCCCCATGATGAGCGGATGCTCAGGATCATGCCCGTCGGCGACTCGATGACGATCGGCAGCGCGGGCGAGCACACCTGGCGTCACCGCCTGTGGCGGCACCTGTGCGCGACGTACGAGGGCCCGGTCACGCTCGTCGGCCCCCGCGAGACGCTGTACGACAAGGCGGCGGACGCCCCCACGTCGCTGGCGTACGCCGATCCCGGCTTCCCCCGCCGCCACCTGGCCGGCTGGGGCGAGGGCTGGCTGCACATGGCCCCGCTTGTCGGCGACGCGGTCCGCGACTGCCGGGCGGACGTCCTGCTGGTCTCCCTCGGCCTGATCGACCTGGGCTTCTACACCGACGCCGCGCAGACGGCGGACAACGTCCGCCTCTTCGTGGAGCGGGCCCGGACGGCGAACCCGAGGATCGGCATGGTCCTCCTGCCGGTGATCCCCAACGTCCGCGCCGCGCAGGACGAGCCGTTCGCCGCGCAGGTCCGCCTCTTCAACGAACTCCTCGCCAAGGCCGCCGCCGACCTGGACGAGCCGGCCTCCCCCCTCCTCCTGGCCCCCGTCCCGGAGACCTGGGACATCGCCGCCGACACCTACGACGGCACCCACCCGAACGCGAGCGGCGAACACCGGCTGGCGGAGACCTTCGCGAAGGCCCTGCACCAGGGGTGGGGACTGGGCGGGCCGTACGGGGCCGGACGCCCCGGCGACCGGCTCCCCTTGCGTAGAGCCCACTCCAAGCCGTTGGCTTGACTCCCATGGAGTACACGCAGCTCGGACGCACCGGACTCAAGGTCAGCCGACTGGTCCTCGGGACCATGAACTTCGGACCGCAGACAGACGAGGACACCAGCCACACGATCATGGACGCGGCGCTGGACGCGGGGATCAACTTCTTCGACACGGCCAATGTCTATGGGTGGGGCGAGAACAAGGGCCGTACGGAATCCATCATCGGGAACTGGTTCGCCAAGGGCGGCGAGCGGCGCGACAAGGTCGTGCTCGCCACCAAGGTGTACGGCAACATGGGCGCCGACGGCGAGGCCTGGCCCAACCACGACAAGCTCTCCGCGCTGAACATCCGGCGGGCCGTCGACGCCTCCCTGAAGCGGCTGCGGACCGACCACATCGACGTCTACCAGTTCCACCACGTCGACCGGGACACTCCCTTCGAGGAGATCTGGCAGGCGGTCGACGTGCTCGTGCAGCAGGGCAAGATCCTCTACGTCGGCTCCTCCAACTTCCCCGGCTACAAGATCGCCCAGGCCAACGAGGTCGCCGCCCGGCGCGGCGGCACCATCGGCCTGGTCAGCGAGCAGTGCCTCTACAACCTGGCCGAGCGGCGCGCCGAGATGGAGGTGATCCCGGCCGCGCAGGAGTACGGCCTCGGGGTGATCCCCTGGTCGCCGCTGCACGGCGGCCTGCTGGGCGGGGTCATCAAGAAGGAGGCCGAGGGCGGGCGCCGGGCGAGCGGCCGGGCGGCGGACACGCTCAAGGACACCAGGAAGCGCGAGCAGATCCAGGCGTACGAGGACCTGCTCGACAAGCACGGTCTGGAGCCCGGCGAGGTCGCGCTGGCCTGGCTGCTCACCCGGCCCGGCGTGACCGGTCCGATCGTCGGCCCGCGCACGGCGGAGCAGCTCGCGTCCGCCGTGCGCGCGGTCGAGCTGGAGCTGGGCGAGGAGCTGCTGGCGGGCCTCGACGAGGTGTTCCCCGGCCCGGGCCCGTCCCCGGAGGCCTTCGCCTGGTGAGGCGGGGGCGGCGGTCCGGGGGGCCGGCGGCCCGTGGCCGGTGAGGCCGGGGGCGACGGCTCTCCGCCCGGAGAAGGCTGGCCGGGCGGATCCGACGGCGACGGACCGGCGCCGAAGGCCTCCGTCCCGGAGGGGCGAGGGGCGGCCCGCCGCCCGAGGCTCCGCTCCGGCGGACCGACGGCGACGGCCGGCCGGAGCGGAGGGGCCGTCCCCGTCAGGCCCGCGGCAGCGGTGCGCGGCGGCGGGCGGTCACTTTCCGAGTGCCGCCGCCACCGCCACCACGACGAACATCAGTACGAGCACAACGGCCATGATCCGGTTTCGGGTCTTCGGGTCCACCCCGGGAGCCTAACCGGCCGCGCCGAGCGCCCAGCGGCCGACCGGCTCGTAGTGCGGCTGTTCCCCGGGCACCCCGGATCTCGGCAGGTCGCTGCGCACGAGCGTCAGCTCCCGCACGGTCCACTCACGGCCGGCGAAGGCGTGCAGCGAGTCGACGTGGGGGCGGGTGTCGACGGCGTCGCGGCCGCGGGCCAGGGTGAGGTGGGCCTTGTGGCGGCGGTGCTCGCCGAGGTCGAGGCCCGTCTTGCGGCCCGCCGCCTCCGTCCGGTCCGCCAGCAGCCGCAGCGCCGCCGTGCCGCCCTCGGCCCCGATCCACAGCACCCGCCCGTGCCCGAACTGCCCGCCGCCGCGCAGGGCCAGGGGGAAGGGCCCGGTGCGCCGCGCGGCCCGCTCCAGCCGCGCCGACAGCTCGGGGACGGCCGCCTCGTCGACCTCGCCGTAGAAGGCGAGGGTGAGGTGCCAGCCGGGGCGGGCGGTCCAGCGCAGCCGGTCGGCGCCGGGCAGCCGCTTCAGCGCGGCGACCTCGGCGGCGAGCTCGTCGACCACGTCCCGCGGGGGCAGCACGGCGGCGAAGAGTCTCATGGGGCCAGTGTGCCCGCCGCCACCGACCTCGGACGGAGCACCACCGGCTCCGGACCGGGCGCCACCGGCCCCGGACGGGACTTCACCGGCCCTGGACGGGGCGCCGTCGACCCTGGACGGGCCCCACCGGCCTCGGACGGGCCCCACCGACCCGGACGGGCCCCACCGACCCCGGAAGGTCACCACCGACCCCGGACGGTCATCGCCGACCCCGGACGGTCATCGCCGACCGCGGACGGTCACCCCCGGCCCCGGACCGGGCGCCGCCGCCCCGGACGGTTCACGCCACGGCCGCCAGTTCCTCGCGCCGTTCCCGCGGGACGAACCGCAGGGTCGGGTGGCCGCGGTGCCAGCCGACGGAGAGCCGCAGGCCGCCGACGCGGGCCAGGACCAGGCCGACGACCGCCGCCGCGAGCGCGGAGACCGCGCCGCCCGCCGCGAGGCCCGCCCGGACGCCGTACGCGTCGGTGATCCAGCCGGCGATCGGCGCGCCGACCGGGGAGCCGCCGAGGAAGACCATCATGTAGAGGGCCATGACACGGCCGCGCATGGCCGGGTCGGTGCCCATCTGGATGGTGGTGTTCGCGGTGACGTTGACGGTCATGCCGAACATGCCGATCGGCGCCATGAGCAGCGCGAACAGCCACAGGGACGGGGCCGCGGCGGCGACCAGCTCCATCACGCCGAACGCCACGGCCGCCGCGATCAGCACCCGCATGCGGGAGGTCCCGCGGCGGGCGGCGAGCAGCGCGCCGGCGAGGGAGCCGACGGCCATCAGGGTGTTGAAGAGGCTGTAGGAGCCGGCGCCCGCGTGGAAGACGTCGTCGGCGAAGGCGGAGAGGTAGACGGGGAAGTTGAAGCCGAAGGTGCCGATGAAGCCGACCAGGACGATCGGCCAGATCAGGTCCGGGCGGCCGGCGACGTAGTGCAGGCCCTCCCGCAGCTGGCCCTTGCCGCGCGGGGCGCGCCGGGCGGCGTGCAGTTCCCGGCCCCGCATCAGCAGCAGTCCGGCGATGGGCGCGACGAAGGACAGGCCGTTGGCGAGGAACGCCCAGCCGGTGCCCACTCCGGTGATCATCAGGCCGGCGACGGCCGGGCCGACGAGGCGGGCGGACTGGAAGTTCGCGGAGTTGAGGCTGACCGCGTTCTGGAGCTGGTCGGGGCCGACCATCTCGGAGACGAAGGACTGGCGGGCCGGGTTGTCCAGGACGGTCGCGAGGCCGACGGCGAAGGCGGCGACGTAGACGTGCCAGACCTCGACGTGCCCGGAGAGGGTGAGCAGCGCGAGCGCGACCCCGGTGACGGCCATGGCCAGCTGGGTGAAGAGGAGGACGCGGCGCTTGGGCAGGCGGTCGACGAGGACGCCGCCGTAGAGGCCGAACAGGAGCATCGGCAGGAACTGCAGGGCCGTCGTGACGCCGACGGCGGTGGCGGAGCCGGTGAGGCTCAGCACCAGCCAGTCCTGGGCGATGCGCTGCATCCAGGTGCCGATGTTGGAGACGACCTGGCCGGCGAAGAACAGGCGGTAGTTCCTGACCCGCAGGGAGCTGAACATCGAGGACCTGCGGGTGTCCCCCGGCGGGCCGGGGGGAGAGTCGTGGGTGGTCGGTGCGGGGGCGGAGTGTGCTCCGGGTCCCGTACTCAAAAGGGTCGCCTCCTCGCGAAGTGCCTACAGATGTGCGAGCTTCTCCAGGACGGGGGCGGCGGCACGCAGCTTCGCCCACTCGTCCTCGTCGAGACCGTCGACCAGGGTGGCCAGGAAGGCGTTCCGCTTGGCGCGGCTCTCCGCG
This sequence comes from Streptomyces sp. NPDC031554, assembly GCF_055580685.1. Taxonomy (NCBI): domain Bacteria; kingdom Bacillati; phylum Actinomycetota; class Actinomycetes; order Kitasatosporales; family Streptomycetaceae; genus Streptomyces; species Streptomyces sp. NPDC031554. The sequence goes on from NZ_JBVIKX010000004.1 coordinate 445,889, forward strand.
AGCATGGTCTCGGCCTGCTCGGTCTTCGTGACGACCTTCTGGCGGCGGTCCTCGGGGTGAGGCTCCAGCCGGACCAGGTCCTTGGCCTCCAGGAGCGCCACGATGCGGGTCATCGACGGCGGCTGCACGTGTTCCTTGCGGGCCAGCTCACCGGGGGTGGCGCTGCCGCACAGGGAGAGGGTGCCCAGCACCGACATCTCGGTGGGGCTCAGTGACTCGTCGACGCGCTGGTGCTTGAGCCGACGGGACAGCCGCATCACGGCGGATCGCAGGGAGTTCACGGCGGCAGCGTCGTCGCCATGTTCGAGGTCCGGCATGTATTTAGAGTAACTCATTACTCTCGCTAAGGAACACCGTGGGGCGCCCTGCTTCCCGTGACGCGCGCCACTGAATCGCCACATCGCCCGAATATCACTCGAACGGGTGGTGCGGGCGCGGAACGGCACCCGTCGTCCCGGATCGTGCCGCGACCCTCGTAGCCATGGGGACCGATGTGCTCAGCCTGCGGATAGACCACGAACTGCTCGAACGGCTCCGGCACCACGCCGCCAGGAGGGGGATGAGCGTCCAGGACTACGTCGTCCGGACGCTCATGCGCGACGACTTCGACGAGCGCTTCCAGACCGCGGTCGAGGAGACGGAGAAGTTCTACGGCCTCACCTGAGCCGCGTGACGCGGTTCGGGTGAGGCCGGTTGGCGCGGGGCCGGGCACACGGCCCGGAGCACGCGGCCCGGACGGGCGTGCGGCCCGGGCGGAGCGTGCGGATCAGGTCAGGCCCAGGGCCGGCATCAGGTAGTAGAAGGCGAACACGGCGGAGACCACGTACATCGGGACCGGCACCTCACGGCCGCGGCCGGCCGCCAGGCGCAGCACCGCGAAGGCGATGAAGCCCATGCCGATGCCGTTGGTGATCGAGTAGGTGAACGGCATCATCACCATGGTGATGAAGGCCGGGATCGCGATCGTGTGGTCCGCCCAGTCGATCTCCTTGACCGAGCCGGCCAGGATCAGGAAGCCCACCGCGAGCAGGGCCGGGGTGGCCGCCTGGGAGGGGACCATCGTGGCGACCGGGGTCAGGAACAGGGCGACGGTGAAGAGACCGCCGGTGACGATGTTCGCGAAGCCGGTGCGGGCACCCTCGCCGACGCCGGCCGTGGACTCCACGAAGGCGGTGGTGGCGGAGGAGGAGCTGGCGCCGCCGGCGGCCACGGCGAGACCGTCGACGAAGAGGACCTTGTTGATGCCGGGCATCTGGCCCTGCGCGTCGGTCAGCTTGGCCTCGTCGCTGACGCCCATGATCGTGCCCATCGCGTCGAAGAAGCACGACAGCAGCACGGTGAAGACGAAGAGGACGCCGGTCAGCACGCCGACCTTGTCGAAGCCGCCGAAGAGGCTGACCTCGCCGATGAGCCCGAAGTCCGGGGTGGCGACGGGGTTGCCGGGCCACTTCGGGGTGGTCAGGCCCCAGGACGGCACGGTGGCGACGGCGTCGACGATCAGCGCCAGCACGGTCATCGCGACGATCGAGATGAGGATCGCGCCCGGCACCTTGCGGACGATCAGCGCGAGCGTCAGCAGCGCGCCGAGGACGAAGACGAGGACCGGCCAGCCGTTGAGGTGACCGTCGGCGCCGAGCTGGAGCGGGACGGTGGTGTGGGCCGCGTCCGGGATGCGGGAGACGAAGCCGGAGTCGACGAGACCGATCAGCATGATGAACAGGCCGATACCGATGCTGATGGCCTTGCGCAGGCCGAACGGCACGGCGTTCATGACGCGCTCGCGCAGGCCGGTCGCCACCAGCAGCATGACCACGAGACCGGCGAGGACGACCATGCCCATCGCGTCCGGCCAGGCCATCCGGGGGGCGAGCTGGAGCGCGACGACGGAGTTGACGCCGAGGCCGGCGGCCAGCGCGATGGGCACGTTGCCGATGACGCCCATCAGCAGCGTCGTGAACGCGGCCGTGACGCAGGTGGCGGTGACGAGCTGGCCGTTGTCGAGCTGGTGCCCGTACATGTCCTTCGCGCTGCCGAGGATGATCGGGTTCAGCACGATGATGTAGGCCATCGCGAAGAAGGTGGCGAAACCGCCCCGGATCTCCCGCGGCAGCGTGCTGCCCCGCTCGGAGATGCGGAAGTAGCGGTCGAGCGCGCCGTGGGCGGGCGTGCCGCCCGGCTCGCCGGACGCGGGGACCTTGGCGGGGGCCGAGGTGGACATGTGGGACCTCATCACCGGCGGACATCCCCCATGCCGCTTTGGTGCTTCCTACGAATGAAAATGGTCAGAGGCAAACGGGTTCAGTATGAACACATGAATCAGTGAACACCATCTCCGCGCGTAGAACTGATCGCCTCGTAGGCTGTCCCCATGGCGAAGTGGACCCCCAAGCACGAGGCGCCGGAGCCCCTGGAGGGCCCCGTGGTCGCCACCATCACCGGCGGCACGATCCTCTGGTTCGCCCTCTTCCTCGTCCAGCTGCCCTTCTACGGCTGGTTCGACGACCACGGCCACCTCTGGTGGCTGTGGACCTGCCTGGCGGGCGGCGGCCTGGGCTTCATCGGCATCTGGTACGTCCGCGGACGGGACGCGGCGATCAAGCGGGGCGCCGACGGACAGCGGTAGCCCCGGAGCGGGCGTCCCCGGCCCGGAGGGGCGGGAGGGCCCGGGGTCGGTGTCGGGGGCCCCTGGGCCGGGGGCGGGCGTCCCCTGGGCCGGTGTCGGGGGACCCCGTAGGCGGCACGCAGTACCGCCGCGCGACGGTCGTCCTCCCCAGGTCGGATCTTCCGCCACTCCGGCGGGTGAACACCCCCGTCCGCACGTACCGTCGATCCCATGACCCACGCCGACGCCGCCGCCACCGCCCGGGCCCCCGCGGCGACCGGGCTCACCGCCGCCGAGGTCGCCGAACGCGTGGCGCGCGGTCAGGTCAACGACGTGCCCGTCCGCAGCAGCCGCTCGGTCGGCGAGATCGTCCGGGCCAACGTCTTCACCCGGTTCAACGCGATCATCGGCGTCCTGTGGATCGTCATGCTGTTCGTCGCCCCGGTGCAGGACGGCCTCTTCGGGTACGTCATCCTCGCCAACACCGGCATCGGCATCGTCCAGGAGTGGCGGGCGAAGAAGACCCTGGACTCCCTCGCCGTCATCGGCGAGGCCCGCCCCACCGTCCGGCGCGACGGGGTCTCCGTCGCCGTCGGCACCTCCTCCCTCGTCCTGGACGACCTCGTCGAGGTCGGGCCCGGCGACAAGGCGGTGGTGGACGGGGTGTGCGTGGAGGCCGACGGTCTGGAGATCGACGAGTCGCTGCTCACCGGTGAGGCCGACCCCGTCGTCAAACACCCCGGCGACCGGGTGATGTCCGGCAGCTTCGTGGTGGCGGGCGGCGGCGCCTTCCGGGCCACCAGGGTCGGGCGCGAGGCGTACGCCGCCCAGCTCGCCGAGGAGGCGTCCCGCTTCACCCTGGTCCACTCCGAGCTGCGCACCGGCATCTCCACGATCCTGAAGTACGTGACGTGGATGATGGTCCCGGCCGCGGTCGGCCTGGTCGTCACCCAGCTCTTCGTCAAGGACAACGACCTCAAGGACTCGGTCGCCAGGACCGTCGGCGGGATCGTGCCGATGGTGCCGGAGGGCCTCGTCCTGCTGACCTCCGTGGCCTTCGCCATCGGCGTCGTCCGGCTCGGCCGCAAGCAGTGCCTCGTCCAGGAACTGCCGGCCATCGAGGGCCTCGCCCGCGTCGACACCGTCTGCCTGGACAAGACCGGCACCCTCACCGAGGGCGGCATGGACGTCACCGAGGTCCGCGCCCTCGACGGCGGCGACGGCGGGTACGTCCGCGAGGTGCTCGGCGCGCTCGGCGCGTCCGACCCGCGGCCCAACGCCTCCCTCCGGGCGATCGCCGACGCCTTCCCGGACACCGCGGGCTGGTCCCGCACCGGGTCCCTGCCCTTCTCCTCCGCCCGCAAGTACAGCGGCGCCGCCTTCGCCGAGGGCGACGGTGCGAGCGGCACGTGGCTGCTCGGCGCCCCCGACGTCCTGCTCGCCGACGACGACCCCGCCCTCGCCGAGACGGAACGGCTCAACGAGCAGGGCCTGCGCGTGCTGCTGCTCGCCCGCACCCCGCACGGCCTCGACGACCCCGAGGTCGCCCGCGGCGCCCGCGCCACCGCCCTGGTCGTCCTGGAGCAGCGGCTGCGCCCCGACGCGGCCGACACCCTGCGCTACTTCGCCGAGCAGGACGTCCGCGCCAAGGTCATCTCCGGCGACAACGCGGTGTCCGTGGGCGCCGTGGCCGCCAAGCTGGGCCTGGACGGCCGTGCGGTGGACGCGCGCCGGCTGCCCGCCGAGCGGGAGCCGATGGCCGCGGCCCTCGACGCGGGCACGGTGTTCGGCCGGGTCACCCCGCAGCAGAAGCGGGACATGGTCGGCGCCCTCCAGGCGGGCGGGCACACCGTAGCGATGACCGGGGACGGCGTCAACGACGTCCTCGCGCTGAAGGACGCGGACATCGGCGTGGCGATGGGCTCGGGCTCGGAGGCCACGCGGGCGGTGGCCCAGATCGTGCTGCTGGACAACAGCTTCGCCGCGCTGCCGTCGGTGGTGGCGGAGGGCCGGCGGGTCATCGGCAACATCACGCGGGTGGCCACGCTGTTCCTGGTGAAGACCGTGTACTCGGTGCTGCTGGCGCTGCTGGTGGTGTGCTGGCGGGTGGAGTACCCGTTCCTGCCCCGCCACCTGACCCTGCTGTCGACGCTGACGATCGGCGTCCCGGCGTTCTTCCTCGCCCTCGCCCCCAACAAGGAGCGCGCGCGGCCCCACTTCGTGCGGCGGGTGATGCGGTACGCGGTCCCGGGCGGGGTGCTGGCCGCGGTGGCGACCTTCGTGACGTACCTGGTCGCCCGGCACCACTACACCGGGGCGGGATCGCTGGAGGCCGAGACGAGCGCGGCGACGCTGACCCTGTTCCTGATCTCGATGTGGGTGCTGGCGATCATCGCCCGGCCCTACACCTGGTGGCGGGTCCTGCTGGTGGCGTCCATGGGCGCGGCCTTCGTGCTGGTGCTGGCGGTGCCGTGGCTCCAGGACTTCTTCGCGCTGAGGCTGGTCGGCGTGGTCATGCCGTGGACGGCGGTGGGTGTCGCCGCGGTCGCGGCGGCCGTCCTGGAACTCCTGTGGAGGTGGATCGACCGCCGCGGGCCGGCCTGAGGGCCTGCCCGGCGGTGTCCGCCCGGCAGGCCCCGAGGGGGCCGTGGGTCAGCGCACGTCGACGAAGTCGGCCGTGGCGGTGGCCGCCGGGGTGGTCGAGGTGCCGGCGAAGCTGTAGCGGTAGTAGCCGTCCGCGGTCGCCTTCACGGTCGTCTTCAGGACGCCCGTGCTGCTCGTCTTGATGGTCTTGACCGTGGTGTAGGTGGTGCTGCCCTTCTTGCGGAACTGCAGCTTCACCGACTGGCCGGAGTACCCGGCGTAGGTGTTGCTGTCCCAGTTGGCGCGGGACAGCTTGCCCGTCACGGTGAGGGTCTTGCCCTTCTTCACCGGCTCGGGGGTGGCGTCGGCGGTGAGCTTCGAGGCGCGCAGCACCTTGGCGGTGCCGAGGCCGCCCCGCCAGGTGAGGCCGCCGCTGTCGTTGGCCGCCAGGGCGCCCAGCTTCCAGCTGCCCGCCTGGCCGTTGACCAGGTCGATGTCCTCACCGGTGGCCTTCGGACGGAACTGGATCTTGGCCGTGCACTTCAGGACCGTCGAGGAGACCGTCGTGCAGACGCCGGCGTCGTCGCCGCCGATGACGTCGTCGGCGTAGAGGTCGAGCGTGGCGCCGCGGTAGAGGACCGGCGCCGTCCCGAGGGCCCTCAGGCTCGCGGGCTTCGTCACGGTGTAGGTCGCGGTGACCGTGACCTGGGCCGTGGGGCCGACGACGACGGGCTTGCCGGCGTTGACCTTGAGGTTGGAGAAGGTGACCGCCGGACCGGCCGGCGCGGCCTGCGCGGCCGGAGCGGCGAGGGCGGACAGGGCGACGGCGCCGACGAGGGCGGCGACGGTGGTGGTGGCGCGTACGCGCATGAAGGTTCCTCTGAGGATCTGGAAGGGGGTGTGCCGGGGGACGGCCCGGTCCCCGCCGGGTGCGGGGCCGGACCGTGCCTCGGTGGTGTCAGTGGCTTCAGCGCACGTCGACGAAGTCGCCCGCGGCGCTGACGGCCGGGGTGGTCGAGGTGCCCGCGAAGCTGTAGCGGTAGTAGCCGTCCGCGGTGGCCTTGACGGTCGTCTTCAGGGCGCCCGTCGTGCTCGACTTGATGGTCTTGACGGTGGTGTAGGTGGTGCTGCCCTTCTTGCGGAACTGCAGCTTCACCGGCTGGGTGGAGTAACCGTGGTACAGGTTGTCCTCCCAGTTCGCGCGGGACAGCTTGCCCGTGACGGTGAGGGTCTTGCCCTTCTTCACCGGCTCCGGGGAGGCGTTGACGGTCAGCTTCGAGGCGCGCTGCACCAGCGTGGAGCCGAGGCCGCCCTGGTCGGCGTAGTCGTCGCTGGTGTAGTCGAGGGCGAGCCCGCCGCCCTTCCAGCTGCCGGCGTCGGAGTTCAGCAGCTCGCCGTCGGCCGGGTAGACGTCGATGTTGCCCTTGCAGGTGGCGGTGGTCGCCGAGGTGTCGGTGCAGGTGGCCGGGTAGTTGCCGAACAGCATGTTGTCCGGGTCGTCGAACGCGCCCTTGTAGAGGTACGGGCCGGTGGCGAAGGCCTCGGCGTGGATGTCCACCTCGGCACCGTGGGTCAGCTTGTAGGTGACCGTGGTGGCGACGTGGTTGGTGGTGCCCACCTTGACCGCGGCGGCGATCTTGAAGTGGGAGAAGGACACGTTCAGGTCGCCGTCGACGGCGGTGGTGAACGCGGACCTGCCGGAGGCGCCGTGGGCGGCGGCGAAGGCCTCGGCGGCCCGCTCGCGGTAGGAGGGGCCGTCGGCCTGCGCGGCCGGAGCGGCGAGGGCGGACAGGGCCAGGGCGCCGGAGACGGCGGCCACGGTGGCGCGGATGCGCATGCATTCCCCAGGGAGGAAGAGGATCCCGGCCGGGCGGCGCTCCCGACGGAGCGTCATCGCGCAGGATCCAGACGATCACGGAGCCTGTTGGCTCACATGATCAGATGCACGACGGATGTGAAGGGTTGTACGAGAGCGGTGGAGATTTTCGTGCGACCTCGCGGACGCCGGGACCCGGGCGCGCGGACGGGCCCGTCCGGGGTGCCCCGGCGGTACCGGGGCACCCCGCCCGTGCGGGAGAGCGCTCAGTCGAACCAGCGGTCCCGAGCCAACTCGCCCGTCCTGGAGGGGTCCTCCAGCAGGGCGGCCACCTCGAAGCGGCGGGGCCACTGACCGGCCGCCCAGGCCAGGCCCGCGGCGACGCCCTCCAGGGTGGCGGCGTGCGGAACGCCGTCGCCGGTCAGGCGCCAGTCGATCTCCACGCCGTCCACCACGAGTTCCTCGTGCTCGACGTAGGTGGCGGGGGTGCGCGGGCCGAGGAGGACGCGCACCGGCTCCGGGACCTCGTGCTCGACGCCCTCGGAGTGGATCTCGCCCGTCACGGACTCGCTGAGGCGGCGGACCTGGAACAGTTCGGCCAGCTCCGCCGCCCGCGCGGGCCGGACGGGGAGCAGCGGGACGCCCGCCGTGAAGGGCAGCAGGTCGGGGGAGTCGACCACGACCGCGTCGGCCGCGTCGACGACCTCGACCCGGCCGTCGACGACCGCCCTCAGCTCGTCGGGCAGGGTGACCTGTTCGGGGTCCAGGTCGGCCAGGGCGCTGTACAGGCCGTGCAGTTGGGCGGCGCCCACCGGGCGGTCCGGGTCCGCGAGGCGGTCGAGCAGTTCGGCCGCGCCGCCCGGCTCGTCGAGGAGGGCGGCCACGGAGGTCCGTACGCCCAGGGCCCGCAGCACCTGCTCGTCGTCGAAGCCGGTCGCGTCGGCCTGGTCGTACAGGCCGTGCAGGAGAGGGTCGCCGCCGGCCGCGAGCAGGCCCGCCGGGCGGCGGCCGTCGAGGACGGGATGGCCGCGCAACCACCAGGCGGTGTACGGGCGTACGACCTCGTGGGTGCCGTCCGGGAGCAGGATGCGGACCGGCTGGGTGAGGGCGTCGCGCAGGGGCGGCCGGGCCAGCAGGGCGAGGGCCTGCGGCCAGTGGTCGTCGTCGACCAGGTCGAGGTCGCGGACGGCTACCAGCTCGGTGGCGACCGGCGGGACGGGGCTGTCGGGGAAGCGGTCGAGGATGTCCTCGCACCACACGTCCACGGCGTCCAGCAGTCCCGCGTCGTCGGGTTCGGCGAAGTCGCCGTCGCGGGGCTCCAGTTCGTCGGGGTCGAGGACCACGTCCGTGGCCCGTACGAGCGCGAAGCCGGCGAGGACGCCGCAGGCGGCGAGCGGCTGCTCCCCCCACCTCTCGGCCAGCTCCGGGTCGACGGAGGCGAGTTCGTCCTCGCGGACGACCTGCGCGAACGGGCTTCCGGGCAGGACGAGTTCGCCGGCCGGGGCGAGTTCGCCCTCCTCGTCGGGCAGCGCCAGGGCGCCCAGCCAGGGCTCCTCGCCGGGTTCCAGGTCCGCGTCGCGCACCAGCGCGAGGACGGTGTCGGCCAGTTCCTCGGCGTCCGGGGTGTCCCGGTCGTCCCAGGCCCCGCGGTCGTCGTCCAGGGACGCCGCGACGGCGGCCCGCACCTGCGGGGTCGTCAGGACCGCGCGCGGGGTCGCGGGCAGCGCCCCCAGCTTCTCCAGCAGCGGATGCGCGGCGTCGGGGTGGGCCACCTTGAGGCCGAGGCGTGCGAGGACCTCGGTGTCGAGCCGGGCCGCGTCCGGGGTGGGCAGCAGCACCTGGCGGGGGCCGATCGTCGTCCGGCCGTCGGCGAGCGGCACCGGCAGCCCGGAGAGGCGGTCGGGGTCCACGCCGGCGAGGCTCTCGTAGAGCCGGTACCACCACCGGGGGTCCTTCTCCAGTCCGGCCAGCCGGTCGACCGCGTCGGCGAGCGGGACCCGCGCCACCCCCAGCGCGCGCAGCTCGGCCCGGCGCTCCAGCCCGGCCGGCAGCAGCGTCGGCAGCACCTCGGCGAGCACCCGTACGGTGTCGGCGCCCGCGCCCTCGGCGACCTCCGCGTCCCGCGGCCGCAGCGCCTCGGGCAGGTCGTCCTCGCCGTCCACCGGCCCGGCGGCCGGCGGCAGGAACGCCGTGCGCGGCAGCCGCTCCAGGATCGCCTGCCGCAGGGCGCCGTCCAGCCCGCCCCGGCCCAGCGGGCCCGGCACGAGGTCGATGATCCCGGCGGTCACCGGGCGCCAGTCGGCCAGCAGCGCGGTGTACGCGTCCGCCGCCCGCCGCACGAGGTGGTCGGTGAGCGGGCCGGGCGCCGCGTGCCGCCGGGTGGTGTCGAGGGGGAAGGAGGCGATCAGCAGCGCGGGCACGCCGAGGGGCTCGTCGCTGGGCGTGGGCGCGTGCACGACGGGGCTGGTGCGGGGCCGGGCCGGGGCCCCGTCCGCGTCGACCGGCACGGCCCAGGTCACCGACCAGTGGGGCCGCAGCCGCTCCTCCACCGGCCGGTCGGCGAGCAGGTCGGACGTGAGGGGACCGTGCGCGGCGGCGATCCGCCACCGGGTCGTGCCCTCCCGCGTGTCCGACACGACCGTGAGGGCGCCGTCGGTGTCCCGGCGCAGGGTGCGGGGGGCCGCGTCGCCGACCTCGATCACGATCTCCTCCAGGCCCGGCAGGGCCAGGACGAGGGCGTCGTCGACGGCGGTGAGCAGCCGTTCCGCGAGATCGGCGGCGGCGGTGTCGCGCAGCGGCAGGATGACGGCCGTGTCGTACGGCTCGGGGGCGGTGCCCTCGGCGGCGAAGGGCAGCCGCAGCAGCGGCACGTGACCCTCGCGGCGGCGGATCTCGTCGCCCAGGCCGGGACTGTGGCGGGCGGTCTCGGAGGCCAGCACGCGGGCCTCCGCCAGGGACCAGCGGACACCGCCGTGCCGGCCGACCACGGCGGGCTCGTCGGTGACGGCGAGGACGGCGGCGAAGCCGACGCCGAAGCGGCCGACCGCCGACCGGGGGGCCTCGCGCTTCGCGGAGGCGCGCAGGGTGGAGAGCGACTCGACGCCGGCCGCGTCCAGCGGGGCGCCGGTGTTCGCCGCGACCAGGACGCCCTCGCGCAGGGTCAGGCGCAGCCGGCCGGGCACGCCGGCACGGTCGGCCGCGTCGGCGGCGTTCTGCGCCAGCTCGACGACGAGGCGGTCCCGGTAGCCGCCGAGGACCAGATCCTCCTCGGCGTTCGCGTCCTCCCGGAAACGGGCGGGACTGGTGGCCCAGGCGTCCAGCACTCCGCGCCGCAGTCGGGCCGTTCCGAACGGATCGGCCCCCTCGGCCGCGGGCCGCACGAACTTGCTCACGTCGGTTCACTCTCCTCATCGCCGTGAGCTCGAAGGTACCGCGAGGCGGCGCCGCCGGTTCCGCACCGAGGAAGTCGGCACCCTCCGGTCCGCCCGGGGCGCCGGCCCGCGGACCTCCGGACGCGTGCCCGCCCGTCACCCGACGTGGGGAGGAGGAACGGCGGCCGGGCACGCCGGCCCGTCCGGGGCGCCTCCCCGCGGGGCGTGCCGGGCACGGGGCCGGGAGCAGGCGGCGGGCGCCTGGCGGGGGAGAGTCCGGGGCGTGTCCGCGAAGCGGTGACGGCTGCCCGGCGGGCGGGACGCGCGGCGTCCGGCGCGTGCGACCGCGAGGCGGAGGACCGGCCTCGTACCGGGTGTGCGGGGGCGATCCCGACGGCGCGGCCGGGACGCCCCCTCCGGGGGGAGTACGGGCCGGGCGACGTCCCGGGCGCATCCCGTACGAGGGCCTGCGTCCGGCACGCCGAGAGCACGCACCGGGCGGGCGACGGGACTTCGCGGACGTGCGCCGGGGGGTGCCCGGCCCCTGGCGCCGGATCGGGGCGCGGCGTCCGGTGCCGGGAGCACCTCCCACGCCGTTCGGGCAGTGAAGGAGCGTCGCACGGCGGAGGACCGCCCGTGCACCGGAGGTGCCCGGGTGGTCCGACGACGCGGCGGCGGGGGTCCCTCCCGCGCGAGCGGAGCCGAGCGTGGGGGAGCCGCGCCGGGACGCCGCGCGCCGACGGGAACGGTCGGACAGGCCCTAGGAGTGGCCCAGCTCCGCCGACTCCTCGTCCGTCACCGCCGGGACCGACCCGGAGTCCGGGGCCGGCCGCAGCGGGAAGGGGTCCACCCGGTTCTCGTCGATCACCGGCAGGGGCGGCCGGGGCGGCTTCGGCATGACCGCCGCCTCCGAGTGCCCGCCGCAGCCGTACGCCAGTGACACCACGCGTCCGTCGGCCGGGGCGAACTCGTTGGCGCAGATCCCGAAGGCCTGCCCGAGGGAGCCGCCGATCGGCGTGAGGAAGCCGCAGCTGACGCAGGACGCCGGCGCCGCCTGCGCCATCGGTGTCTTCGCCCCGAACGCCTCGTCCCAGCGGTCGGCGGCGGTGTGCAGGCCGTACCGCGACAGGACGCGCGCCCGGCGCATGCCCAGTTCCTCCGCCACCGCGGGGATGGACCCGCGGGACGGGACGGCCGGCAGCCGCGCGGGCGGCGCCGCCGTCACCTCGGCGTCCTCGGCCTCCGCCAGCTCCGCCATCTCCTTCGAGACGGGCGAGCTGGGCGACGGAGCGTCCTCGCCGGTGTAGCCCGGTTCCAGACGCAGGTCGTCCGCCTCCGTGGGGAGGAGGTCGCCGGGACCCATGTCGCCGGGGCGCAGGCGTTCGCTCCACGGGACCCACTCGGGTGCCAGCACCGCGTCCGGACCGGGCAGCAGCACCACCTCGTCCAGCGTCACGATCTTCGCCCGCGAGGCCCGCGCGACGGTCGCCGCCCAGCGCCAGCCCCGGTAGCCGAGCTCCCTGCACTCGAAGAAGTGCGTCACCACCCGGTCGCCCTCGGAGAGGACGCCCACGTGCTCCCCGACCACGCCGGGCGCGGCGGCCTCCTCTGCCGCCGCGCGGGCGAGGTCGACGGCCTCGGCGCACAGGCGGTCGGGGGTGCGGCTTCGCGTGGTCGCTGCGCTCACAGGTATCGCTTCTCTCCTACGCCGTCACTCGGGTGCGGTTGCCACCGGCGGCGGAGCGGACGGAGCGGACCAGTGGGCCGCGTCGACGTCAGCGTCCGATCGCGCTCGGGCGCACCTGTGCCATCCATTGTGGGGGATGGCTGAGATACGCACGCTACCTGTTCGCGGCCGCTCATCCCACACCGACGGTGCTTCTGCGGCACTCCGCGCCGGGTTTCCGCGTTCTCGTCCCCCTGCCGGCGCCGCCCCGGTCCCGGCTCCGGCCCGGGCCCGGCCCCGCGCGCGCCGTCCACGGACCCGTCCGCGAATCATCCGCGAATCCGTCCGCGCCACCGGTCACGAAACCGCCCGCGAACCGGAAAGTGAGCGCCCATACGTGCGGTGACCGCGCTACATCCCGGTTTCTCGGGGCACTATGGCGGAGTGGCAGCCATGAGGACACCCCGGGGCGCCACCGGGACCGGTGGGGCGATGGGCTACCAGGGGAGGGCAGGGTGAACGGGTCCGTCCGCGCGATCGGCCGCGCCCTGCACCTGCCGTTCACCGGAACCGCGCGGGGCATCCGCAAGGCCACGCACGCGCACGGCGCGGGCGAGTCCGGGCTCGGCAAACTGATCGAACTGCACGCCGTGAACGGCGCGGGCGACGTGATGATCACCATCGCGCTCGCCTCGACCGTGTTCTTCTCGGTCCCCACCGACGAGGCCCGCGGCCGGGTGGCGCTCTACCTGGCCATCACGATGGCCCCGTTCGCGCTCCTCGCCCCGGTGATCGGCCCCCTCCTCGACAAGCTGCCGCACGGCCGCCGCGCGGCGATGGCGGGCGCGATGGCCGCGCGGGCGCTGCTCGCCCTGGTGCTGTCCGGCGCCGTCGTCAGCGGCGGCCTCGAGCTGTATCCGGCGGCGCTCGGCGTACTGGTGGCGTCGAAGGCGTACGGCGTGGTCAGGAGCGCCGTCGTGCCGCGCCTGCTGCCACCGCGCTTCTCGCTGGTCAAGGCCAACTCCCGGGTCACCCTGGGCGGGCTCCTGGCCACCGGCCTGGCCGCGCCCGTGGGCGGGGGCCTCCAGCTCCTCGGCCCGCGCTACCCGCTCTACGGCGCCTTCGTGATCTTCGTCGTGGGCACGTTCCTGTCCTTCTCGCTGCCCCCGAAGGTGGACTCGGCCAAGGGGGAGGACCGGGCGCTGCTCGCGGCCGACGAGGAACACCTGCACGGCCCGCACCTGCGCCGGGTCAAGCGCCCCGGCCTGCGGACGGTCGGCAGCGCGGTCACCCACGCCCTGGGCGCCAACGCGTCCCTGCGCTGGCTGTCCGGGTTCCTGACGTTCTTCCTGGCGTTCCTGCTGCGCGAGCACCCGCTGACCGGGCAGGGCGCGGCGGTGTCGCTGGGCATCGTGGCCGTCTCGGCGGGCGTCGGCAACGCGCTGGGCACCTCCGTGGGCGCGGCCCTGCGCTCCCGCGCCCCGGAGCTGATCATCGTGACCGTGGTGGCGGTCGTGCTGGGCGCGGCGATCACGGCGGCGGTCTTCTTCGGGGCGTTCCTGGTGGCCTGTCTGACGGCCGTCGCCGGCTTCTCGCAGGCGCTGTCCAAGCTGTCCCTGGACGCGCTGATCCAGCGGGACGTGCCCGAACTGGTGCGCACCTCGGCGTTCGCCCGCTCGGAGACGCTGCTGCAGATGTCGTGGGTGTTCGGGGGCGCGGTCGGCATCGTGATGCCGCTGAACGGCGCCCTGGGGCTCTCCGTGGCCGCCCTGGTCATCGCCACCGGCTGGGCGACCACCGTGCGGAGCCTGGTCGGCTCGGCCCGGCACAAGGGGCCGCCCCGGGCGAAGGTCTCCTGACCCGGGCCCTCGTACCCGCCCCGCCGCCAGCGCCGCACCGCCGCCCGCCCCGCACCGCTGCACCGCCCGCGCCGTCCCGCACCGCGCCGCGTCCCGCCCCGTCCTGGAGCCGCCCGGCCGGGCGGGCGGACCCGAGCCCGCGTGGCGTAACCCGCGGCCGCGCCGCACCCCACGTAGAGGGAGTGCCGGACGTGCCAGATAGCCTTCGCCCCATGACCTCGATGCGATCCGTTGTGCGACGCCGCCGCGCCGTCGCCGCCGCCGGCGCCGTTTCCGCCGGACTGCTCGTCCTGTCGGCGTGTGACAAGCCGACCCCGCTGTCCACGATCACCGTCGGCTCCTCCTCGGTCAGCTCGGAGGCCACCTGCGGCGGTGAGGACAACGTCCTCAAGGCCGCGCAGCTGACGAAGTGCCTGGCGGACAAGGACATCAAGTCCATCACCGTCGACCCGGACGAGACCGTCCGCTTCGGTGTCGACCCGGAGATCGCCGACCGGCGCTGGACGATCCTGCTGAACGGCCAGCCGCTCATCGAGGACAGCAGCAAGACCTACCGCACCATCCCGGGCAGCGTCTTCTTCAACGCCCAGTACGGCGCCCAGGGCGACTCGACCCTGGTCTCCATCAAGGCGGGCGACGGCAAGAAGGACAGCCAGGCGGTCACCGGCCTGTGGTCCTTCAGGCTGAAGAAGGACGACTGACCACGTCCTCCGTCCGCGTCCTCGTGGCCACCGCGGTCCCCGCCGAACGGGACGCGGTGGCACGGGCGTTCCCGGAGCCGGCCCGTGAGGTGCGTCTGCCAGGCGCCCCGGCCCTGCACCGCGCGGGCGCCGGCCGCGACCTCCTCGCGGCCGGTGTGGGCCCCGCCCTCGCCGCCGCCTCCACCGCCACCGCCCTCACCGCGGCCGCGCTGGCGGGCACGCCGTACGGCCTCGTGGTGTCCGCCGGGATCGCCGGCGGCTTCGCCCCCGGCGCGCCGCTCGGCTCCCTGGTCGTCGCCGACGAGATCACCGCGGCCGACCTGGGCGCGGAGACCGCCGAGGGCTTCCTCCCGGTGACCGAACTGGGCTTCGGCACCGTCACCCACCACCCGCCCGCCGACCTCGTCCGGCGGGCCGCGAACGCCACCGGAGCCCGCACCGGCACGGTCCTGACCGTCTCCACGGTCACCGGCACCGCCGCCCGGGCCGCCGCACTGCGTGCCCGCCACCCGCGGGCCCTCGCCGAGGCCATGGAGGGCTTCGGCGTCGCCGAGGCCGCCGCCGCGCACGGCGTGCCCGTGCTGGAGGTCCGCGCGGTCTCCAACCCGGTGGGCCCGCGCGACCGCGCCGCCTGGCGGATCGGCGAGGCACTGGCCGCCCTGACGACGGCCTTCGGGAAGCTCGCACCCGTCCTGGAGAGTTGGAGCCGACATGACCGGTGACCCCTTGCAGATCGCCTACTCCCCCTGCCCGAACGACACCTTCGTCTTCGACGCCCTGGCCCACGGCCGCGTCCCCGGCGCGCCCGCGCTCGACGTGACGTTCGCGGACATCGACATCACCAACGGCATGGCCGAGCGCGGCGAGCACGACGTGCTCAAGGTGTCGTACGCCGTGCTGCCGTACGTCCTCGACGACTACGCGCTGCTGCCCTGCGGGGGCGCGCTGGGGCGGGGGTGCGGGCCGCTGGTGCTGACCCGGGAGGCCGGGCCCGCGGGCGCCGCCGCCGGCGCGGGGCTGACCGGCCGGACCGTGGCCGTGCCGAGCGAGCGGTCGACGGCGTACCTGCTGTTCCGGCTGTGGGCGGCGGACATGGTGCCCGGCGGGGTCGGCGAGATCGTCGTCATGCCCTTCCACGAGATCATGCCGGCCGTGCGGGACGGGAAGGTCGACGCGGGCCTGGTCATCCACGAGGCCCGCTTCACCTACCAGAACTACGGGCTGCACAGGCTCGCCGACATGGGCGAGCACTGGGAGTCCACCACCGGGCTGCCGATCCCGCTCGGCGCCATCATCGCGAAGCGGTCGCTCGGCGCGGCGGCCCTGGGCGGCCTCGCCGACTCCGTCCGCGCCTCGGTGCGCGCCGCCTGGGACGACCCCGAGGCGTCGCGCCCGTACGTCATGGAACACGCCCAGGAAATGGACCCGGCCGTCGCCGACCAGCACATCGGGCTGTACGTCAACGAGTTCACGGCCGACCTCGGCGAGGACGGCTACGCGGCCGTGCGCGGACTCCTCACGCGCGCGGCGGCCGAGGGGCTGGTACCGCCCCTCGGACCGCGGTCACTCGATTTCCCGTGAACCCGTGAACGGGTCGACGCCTTCCGGTCACACGTCCAACTGGTCGGCGACGGCGCGCAGCAGACCCGCGATCTGCTTGCCGGAGTTCTTCTCGGGGTAACGGCCCTTCTCCAGCATCGGCGTGATGTTCTCGAGGAGGGTCGTCAAATCCTGCACGATGGAGGCGAGTTCGTCCGGCTTCTTGCGCTGGGCCGCCGCGACCGAAGGCGTCGGATCGAGGACCACGACCGAGAGCGCCTGGTCACCGCGCTGTCCGGCCACGACACCGAACTCCACGCGCTGGCCCGGCTTGAGGGCCTCGACTCCGGCGGGGAGGACCGAGGAATGGACGAAGACGTCACCGCCGTCGTCACGGGAGAGAAAGCCGAAGCCCTTCTCGCTGTTGAACCACTTGACCTTGCCGGTAGGCACGTCCGTCCTCGTCCTCGTACTCGTCGGGAAAACCGCAGGGAAACGGCTCTTCATAACACCGCGGCGGGTCGACCTCGACCCGCCGCAACCCAGGCTAATGGTCTTCGCCCGGGTGACAAGACGTCCCCGGGTCGTTCCTTCGCGCTGGGAACTACCCTGGTCGGGTGCGTGACAAAACCCAAACGAATTCCGCCGCTCCCGGTGACCGACTGATCCGTGCCGGTGCCATCGTGTTCTTCGTCGGCGCCGTGGCCACGCTGGTCACCGTGGCCCCGCTGTTTCTCGGTACGACGCCCTTTCCGACCTACATGTTCGGCCTGAGCATGTTCATGGGCGTCGGGTTCCTGATCGCGGGCGCCGGGGTGCTGCGGTCCGTCGCCGCCGGACGCCGGCAGGCACGCGGGGCGCGGTAGCGGGCGGACGCCGGCGGGCGCGCGGGGCGCGACGGCTCCAGGGCGCGACGACCTCCGGTCAGGCCGCTCCGGCGGCCACGTGTCCGCCGAGCCAGGCCGGGAAGTGCGTCAGGTCCGGCAGGATCACGTCGGCGCCCGCCTCGCGCAGGTCGTCCGCGTCGCACGGGCCCGTGGGGACGGCCACCGACAGCGCGCCGGCGGCGCGGGCGCCGCGGACGTCTCCGACGTGGTCGCCCACGTAGACGCCGGCGCCGTGCTCGCGCAGCGCCACCGCCTTCTGCTCCGCCCACAGGTCGCCGACGACGGCGTCCGCCTCGATGCCCAGGTGCGTCAGGTGGAGCTTGGCGTTCGGCTCCCACTTCGCGGTGACCACGACGGCCCGGCCGCCCGCCGCCCGCACCGCCTCGACCGCCTCCCGGGCGCCGGGCATGGCGGACGTGCGGGTGACGGCGTACGCCGGGTAGATCTCCCGGTACAGACCGGCCGTCGCCGCGATCCGCTCCGCCGGGAACCAGTGCGCCAGCTCCTCCTCCAGCGGCGGCCCCAGCCTCGTCACCACCAGGTCCGCGTCGATGTACGTCCCGCTGCGGGCCGCCAGTTCCACGTACGCGGCGTGGATGCCCGGCCGGGAGTCGATGAGGGTCATGTCGAGGTCGAACCCGACGACGGGGGCGGCGGAGCGCGCGGAAGTCATGCCCCCATTCTGCCGAGCCCCCGCGGGGCCGCCCCGCCACGGGGCCCCGCCCGCCCGTCCGGCCACGGGTGCGGGCACGGGCACGGGTGCGGGCGTCCTCGGCGTGCGGTCCGCTATCCGGGCCGCCGGGACCGCCACACCAGGAACAGGGCCGAGGCCAGGGCCGCGCCGTTCAGGACCCACGGCCAGGTCTGCGCCAGGGCCTCGTTCATGTGGCCCTCGGGGATCGGTTCGCCCCAGCGGCCGGCCGTACGGCCCCAGAGCCAGACGACGCCCGCGGTGACGGCGAGGCCGGGGAGGACCACGACCGCCGTCCTGGTCTCGCGCTCGGACAGCCGGCGGGAGACGTGGGCGAGGGCCCAGCCGACGAGCTGCGCGATCCATTCCCCGGTCACCGTGCCCCCCACCAGGCAGGCGGCGGCCAGGAGCAGCAGCGGGCTGGCCGGGCGGCCGCCGGACGGCGACGGGAGGAAGCGGCGACGGCGGGCGACGGGCACCTCCGTGCCGGACTCCTGCGCGCCGGGTCCCGGTACCGGCGTCGCCGCGGACGCCTTGTCCTTCGCCGGCGGGGGCCCCGACGGTGGCGGCGAAGGGGGCGGCCTGAGCATGTCCGCGATCTCCACCCCGCCGACGAACCCCGGCACCTCCTCCCCCGGCCCGAACGGGGTCGCCTCGCGGCTCCACCAGTCCGGGATCTCCCCGCCCCCGCCCAGTTCGTGCGCGCCCGCGCGGTGCGGCGGTGAGGGGACGTCCGGGGCGGCGGGCGCCTCGGGGCGCGGCCGGGGGCGGGGCACGACGCGGCGCAATCCCTTGGGTCGGCGCCCGGCGATGTCCGGCGGTTCCTGCTGCCGCTGGACGGGCACCGCGGCGGACGGGGCCCGCGGGACGGCGTCGCTCCCGCCGGCATCGGCGCCGCCGGCCGCCGAGACGACGTCGTCGGGGCTGCCGAGCCGGTCGAGGATGCGGCGGACGGCCGCCGGGCTGTCGACGGGCGCCTTGGCGCGGCGCCGGTCGATCTCGTTGCGCAGTTCGGACACGAGCCGCATGCGCGTGGCCGACGACAGCTGCCGCTGCTGCGCCACGTCGCCGACGCGGCTCAGATACTCGTAGACGACCTGATCGCTTTCGATACCCACGAAGTCCCCTCCGGGGCCGGTGCCTTGGATACCCCGCGACCCGACGTTAGCGCAGCGTGGCCGCCGATCCACCGTTCACGACGGCGGGTGGCGGCGGGAGTTCGGCGTCCGCGGGGCGGGGCGGCCGCCGTACGGCGGGCGTTCGCGGCCGGCTCCCGCCGTCGCCGGGCCGGGACGGGAAAATGTTCCGTTCGTCCGGCACGCGCCCGGCGCACGGGTTCCCGGCCCCGTCGGGACCCTCTCCCGGGGGCCGCCACCCGCTACCGTTGAGCGGATGAGCAGCGACGAGAAGCCCTCGGCCCCGCGTTCCCTCGCGGAGGCGCTCCGCGCCCGGGACGACGCGTCCCTGGCCGCGCTCCTGCGTGCCCGCCCCGACCTCGTCACCCCGGTCCCCACCGACCTCACCCAGCTCGCCACCCGCGCCGGGACCCGTGCGTCGGTGGTGCGGGCCCTGGAGCGGCTGGACCGGTTCACGCTCCAGACGGCGGAGGCGCTGGCCGTGGCGGCGGAACCGGCGGCGTACGGGGAGCTGCTGGGGCTGATGGCCGGGGACGAGCGGGACGCGGTCGTCGAGTCCGCCCTTCCGGGGGCGGTGGCCGTGCTGCGGGAGCAGGCCCTGCTCTGGGGCGACGACGACCGGCTCCGGCTGGTCCGCACCGCCCGCGAGCTGCTCGCCCCGTCCCCGCAGCACCCCTCGCCGACCGGGCTGGGCCCGTCCGTGCGGGAGGCCACCGCGGGCATGTCGCCGGGCCGGATCCAGGAGATCGTGACGGCCGCCGGACTGCCGTCCACCCACGACCCCGTCTCCGCGGCCGGCGCGCTGGCCGCCCTGTTCCGCGACCGCCGGACGATGGACGCGCTGCTCGCCGAGGCCCCCGCCGAGTCCCTCGACGTGCTGGACCGGCTGGTGTGGGGGCCGCCGTACGGGCAGGTCACCGCCGAGCCGGGGGCCCGGCTGCGCTGGCTGCTGGACCGGGGGCTGCTGCTGCCGACCTCCCCCGGCACGGTCGTCCTGCCGCGCGAGGTGGCCCTGCACCTGCGGGCCGGACGCGCGCACCGCACGCCCGAGCCGGTGCCGCCCGCCGTCGAACCGGCCGCGACGCACCGTCCGCAGGTGGTGGACGCGGCCGCGGCCGGGCAGGCGTACACCGCGCTGGCGACCGTCGAGGAGCTGCTGAAGGAGTGGGACGAGGGCGGCCCCGCGGTGCTGCGCGCGGGCGGGCTGAGCCAGCGGGACCTGAAGCGCACGGCCGTCGCCCTGGACGTGCCGGAGCCGACGGCCGCCTTCTGGGTCGAGCTGGCGTACGCCGCCGGGCTGATCGCCTCCGACGGCGAGGCCGACGAGCGGTACGCCGCCACCCCGGCCTACGACGAGTGGCGGGAGCGTCCGGCCGCCGAGCGCTGGGTCCGGCTGGCCGAGGCCTGGCTGGCGGGGACCCGGACGCCCGGACTGGTCGGCGGGCGGGACGTGAAGGAGCGGACGCTGTCGGCGCTCGGGCCGGGCCTGGACCGCTCGGCCGCGCCGGAGGTGCGCCGCCGGGTGCTGACGCTGCTGGCCGGTCTCGCGGAGGGCACCGCGCCGACCTCCGGATCGGTGCTCGCCCGGCTGAGCTGGGAGCGCCCCCTGCGCGGCCCCCAGCGTGAGGACGACCTGCGCGCCCGGCTGGCCGGCTGGACCCTGTCGGAGGCCGAACTGCTGGGCGTGACGGGCCGGGGCGCCCTGTCGTCCCAGGGGCGGGCCCTCCTCGGACCGGCGGCCGGCCGAGGGGACGAGGCGCCGCCCGCGAGACCGGCCGGCCCCGCCGGACGCAGCGGTGACTCCCCGCCGGACGCGGACTCCGCCCGGGGCCCCGGCGACCGGCTCCCCTTCCCCCACCACACCGCGGCCACGGCCACGGCCGTCCTCGCCCCCGCTCCCCTCCCGGCCGCCGAGCAGGCCGCCGCCTCCGCCGCCGCCGTCCGGCTGCTGACGCCGCTGCTCCCCGAGCCGCTGGACCACGTACTGCTCCAGGCGGACCTCACCGCGGTGGCGCCGGGCCCGCTGCACCGGCCGCTCGCCGACATGCTGGGTGTGCTGGCCGACGTCGAGTCGAAGGGCGGGGCGACCGTCTACCGCTTCACGCCCGGTTCCGTACGCCGTGCCCTGGACGCCGGCCGTACCGCCTCCGACCTGCACGCCTTCCTCGCGGAGCACTCCCGTACGCCGGTCCCGCAGCCGTTGGCGTACCTGATCGACGACGTGGCGCGCCGGCACGGGCACCTCCGGGTGGGGGCGGCCTCGGCGTACGTCCGCTGCGACGACGACGCGATGCTGAACGAGATCCTCGCCGACAAGCGGGCCGCCGCCCTGCGGCTGCGCCGTCTCGCGCCGACCGTGCTGGCGGCCGGCGCCGACCCGGTGACCCTCCTCGACGGGCTGCGGGCGATGGGGTTCGCGCCGGCCGCCGAGTCGGCGGAGGGCGACGTCCTGATCACCCGTGCCGACGCCCACCGCAGCCCGCCCCGCACCGCCCCGGAACCGGTTCCGGAGGGTCCGCCCCTCCCCGACGACACCCTGCTGTCGGCCGCGATCCGGGCGATCCGCGCCGGTGACCTGGCGTCCACGGCGCCCCGCAAGCCGGCCGACGACACCGCGGCGCGGGCGCCCGGCGCGCTGCCCCGCACCTCGTCCGCGGAGACCCTCGCCACCGTGCAGGCCGCCGTCCTCACCGGCGAGGCGGTGTGGATCGGCTACGTCAACGCCGAGGGGGCCGCCAGCCAGCGCGTCATCGCCCCGGTCCGGGTGGAGGGCGGCTTCGTGACGGCGTACGACCACACGGCGGACGAGGTCCGGACGTACCCGCTGCACCGCATCACGGGCGTGGCGGAACTGGCGGACGACGAGGCGTAGTCCCTCCCGCCCGGATCAGGACGGACGCTTCCCCCGCCCGGATCAGGACGGGCTCGCGGTCCGGTCCGGTCAGGACGGGCTCGCGGTCCGGTCCGGACGCAAGGCCCCGGCCGGGTGGCGGCGCAGGACCTCGGCGCCGTCGGGGACGAACGTCGGGCGGGCGGCCATGGCCCGCAGCTCGCTCCCCGTCACCCAGGCGTGCCAGGCGATCTCCGCCGGGTCGGGGGTGAGGTCCGCGGTGACGACGGCTTCGTGGACGCCGAGCCAGTACGGGCTGATCGCTCCCCGGCACAGGAACCTGAACAGGGGCCGGACCGGCGCCCGCACGCCGATCTCCTCGGTGAGTTCGTGGGCCGCGGCCCGCTCGTAGGACTCGCCGGGCTCGGCGGCTCCGCCGATCAGCCAGGTGTACGCGCCGGGGAAGCGGGACACGGTCTCCGGCCGCCGGTGCACCAGGAACCGGCCGTGCGCGTCCCGGCAGACGGTCGTGGCGACGCGGTGCGGCCAGTGGCGGGCGACGGCCTCACCGCGGTCCACCACCCCGATCACCCGATCGTGTTCGTCCACCCGTTCGACCCGCTCGCCCGTGGCTGTCATGAAGGCCACTCTCGCTCACCCCCGCGCCGGTAGCGGCCGGTAGGGCACACTGGACGTTTGGCCGCGTGCCACGGCCGTGAGGGAAAGGGTGTCGCGCGTGAACGGTCCACTCATCGTCCAGTCGGACAAGACCCTGCTTCTGGAGGTCGACCACGAGCGGGCCGACGCGTGCCGCCGGGCCATCGCGCCGTTCGCGGAACTGGAGCGGGCGCCCGAGCACATCCACACCTACCGGCTGACCCCGCTGGGCCTGTGGAACGCGCGTGCCGCCGGGCACGACGCCGAGCAGGTGGTGGACGCGCTCGTGGAGTTCAGCCGGTACCCGGTGCCGCACGCGCTGCTGGTGGACATCGCCGAGACGATGGACCGCTACGGACGGCTGACGCTCAGCAAGCACCCCGCCCACGGTCTCGTGCTGACCACCACGGACCGGCCGGTCCTGGAGGAGGTGCTGCGGTCCAAGCGGATCGCTCCCCTGGTCGGGACCCGGATCGACCCGGACACCGTCGCCGTGCACCCCTCCGAGCGCGGGCAGATCAAGCAGACCCTGCTGAAGCTGGGCTGGCCCGCCGAGGACCTGGCGGGGTACGTCGACGGCGAGGCGCACCCGATCGAGCTGGCCGAGGACGGCTGGGCGCTGCGGCCCTACCAGAAGCAGGCCGTGGAGAACTTCTGGCACGGCGGCAGCGGGGTCGTCGTCCTGCCCTGCGGCGCCGGCAAGACGCTGGTGGGGGCGGGGGCGATGGCGCAGGCCAAGTCGACCACGCTGATCCTCGTCACCAACACCGTCTCCGCCCGGCAGTGGAAGCACGAGCTGATCAAGCGGACGTCGCTGACCGAGGAGGAGATCGGCGAGTACAGCGGGACGCGGAAGGAGATCCGCCCCGTGACCATCGCCACCTACCAGGTGCTCACGACCAGGCGGAAGGGCGTCTACCCGCACCTGGAGCTGTTCGACTCCCGTGACTGGGGGCTGGTCGTCTACGACGAGGTGCACCTGCTGCCGGCGCCGGTCTTCAAGTTCACCGCCGACCTGCAGGCGCGGCGGCGGCTGGGCCTGACGGCCACGCTGGTGCGCGAGGACGGCCGCGAGTCGGATGTGTTCTCCCTCATCGGGCCGAAGCGGTTCGACGCTCCGTGGAAGGAGATCGAGGCGCAGGGCTACATCGCGCCCGCGGACTGCGTCGAGGTCCGGGTGAACCTCACGGACTCCGAGCGGCTCGCCTACGCGACCGCCGAGGCCGAGGAGAAGTACCGCTTCTGCGCCACCACCGAGACCAAGAGGAAGGTGACGGAGGCGATCGTGCGGCGGTTCGCCGGGCAGCAGATCCTCGTCATCGGGCAGTACATCGACCAGCTCGACGAGCTGGGGGAGCACCTGGACGCGCCGGTCATCAAGGGCGAGACGTCCAACGCCCAGCGCGAGAAGCTGTTCGAGTCGTTCCGGCAGGGCGAGATCGGCGTGCTGGTGGTGTCGAAGGTCGCGAACTTCTCGATCGACCTGCCCGAGGCGACGGTCGCCATCCAGGTGTCGGGCACCTTCGGCTCGCGCCAGGAGGAGGCCCAGCGGCTGGGACGGGTGCTGCGGCCGAAGGCGGACGGCCACCAGGCGCACTTCTACTCGGTCGTCGCCCGCGACACGCTCGACCAGGACTTCGCCGCCCACCGGCAGCGCTTCCTCGCCGAGCAGGGCTACGCCTACCGGATCATGGACGCGGACGAGCTGCTGGCGGAGGAGGCCTGACCGGAGCGGGGGCTCACGGCGCGGGCAGGGTGAGCACCAGGAACAGCACGGTCAGGGCCGGCAGCAGCGACGCGGCGGCCACGCAGGCGCGCAGGGCCGACCAGCGGCGCTTCCAGGGCAGGGCCCAGGCGGTGACGAAGGCGGCCAGGGTGACCGGGCCGCCGAACTCGAGGATGCCGTAGATCAGGCTCAGGGACGTGTTCAGCGCCGACGAGCAGTCGTCGGGACCGCAGCTGTCGGTGGCCATCGCCGAGATGCCGCCGAGGAACAGGGCCGCCGGCCCCAGGAAGAGCAGCAGAACGGTCGCGACGAGGGGCGCCACCCAGGCATGCCGGTCCTGGTCGGCGGGGACCGGCGCGAAGTGCGCGTGCGGTCCCGGGTACGGCGTGTGGTGCGGTGTCGTCATACCCCGAGTGAACCGCCGGGCGGCGCGGGCGGGCATCGGCGCGGGTACTCAGGCGGGAGTCCGCGCGTACTCAGTCACGCGTGCCCGGCCGCACGTGCCCGGCCGCGCGCGCTCAGCCGCGCGGCGGGACCGGCAGGAGGTGCCTGCGGCGGACGCCGGCCTCCTCGCCGTACTCGCCGAGGACGACCACGTCGAAGGCCGCGCCCGCGAAGACGCGTATCGCGTGCAGGGCGTCGCCCAGGCGGTGGTGGTGCGGGGTGCCGGTGACGGAGGTCGCGCCGGACGGGCGGCGCGAGGCGGGGGCCGGGGTGAAGGTCGCTGCGCTCATGCCTCCATGGTGCGATCCCGGACATAAGGACGGCATCGGCCCGGGGATCCACTTCGGGTGGACTTCCCGTCCACCCTCGGGCGGAGCGGTCCCTCCGGGAAGAGCCGGGAAGAGGGGGCCCCGTCCCCTAGGGGACGGGGGTAAGGGCCGGTGAGGACAGGGGCGGCGCGCGGGCAGGGCGGGGGCCGGGCGAAAACCCGTTGGCCACGCGGGGCCCGAGGTCCTAGAATCTCCGCTCTTGCCCGCCTCCCTCGCCGGAGCGCCGCCGTCCGGACGGAAACCGGACGGCCCCCGCCGCAGCATCCCCCTCAGCAGGCCCGGAGGCACCCCCTTGTCCACGCCCGTGTCCGCCGCCGACCCGCTCCTCCGCGAGCGCTCCCACCTCGCCGCCTCCCGTGCCGCGCTGCGCGCCATGCGCGAGGACGTCCAGTCCCTCGACATCGGCGACGTCACCGCCAACTGGGTCAACGCGCAGATCCTGGAGCGCCAGATCGCGGACCGCGTCAAGGCGCTCGCCGACCTCAGCGACACCCCGCTGTTCTTCGGCCGGCTGGACTACCTCCGGGCCCCCGGCGCGGAGCGTGCCGAGGGCGCGGAGGGGGAGCGCTTCTACATCGGGCGCCGGCACGTCCACGACCACGACGGCGACCCGATGGTCATCGACTGGCGCGCGCCGGTCTCGCAGCCGTTCTACCGGGCCTCCCGGAAGGACCCGATGGACGTCGGCCTGCGGCGCCGCTTCGGCTACACCGGCGGCGACCTCACCGCCTACGAGGACGAGCACCTCTCGGACCCGGCCGAGGAGTCGGGCACCAGCAAGCTGCTCCAGCGGGAGATCGAGCGGCCGCGCGTCGGCCCGATGCGGGACATCGTCGCCACCATCCAGCCCGAGCAGGACGAGATCGTCCGCAGCGGGCTGGGCGGGTCGGTGTGCGTGCAGGGCGGCCCCGGCACCGGGAAGACGGCCGTCGGCCTGCACCGGGTGGCGTACCTGCTGTACGCGCACCGCGAGCGGCTGGCCCGCACCGGCACGCTGGTCATCGGGCCGAACCGGTCCTTCCTCAGCTACATCGAGCAGGTGCTCCCCGCCCTGGGCGAGCTGACGGTCCGGCAGGCGACCGTCGACGACCTCGTCGCGCACGTCGAGGTGCGGGGCGCCGACGAGGCTCCGGCGGCGGTCGTCAAGGGCGACGCGAGGATGGCCGAGGTGCTGCGGCGGGCGCTGTACTCCCACGTCACGCTGCCGGCCGAGCCGGTCGTCGTCGTCCGCGGATCGCGCCGCTGGCGGGTCCCGGCGTACGAACTGGAGCAGATCGTCCGCGAGTTGCTCGACCGTGACATCCGCTACGGCGCCGCCCGCGACGCGCTCCCGCAGCGCGTCGCGCACGCCGTGCTGGTGCAGATGGAGCGGGCCGGGGAGGCGCCCGACGACCGGGTGCAGGACGCCGTGGCCCGCAACAGCGCCGTCAAGGCCGCCGTGAAGGCCGTCTGGCCGCCCGTCGACCCGGCGAAGCTGGTGCTGCGGCTGCTCACGGACGCGGAGTTCCTCGCGGAGCACGCGGCGGGGATCCTCACCGAGGACGAGCAGAGGACGGTCCTGTGGGCGAAGCCGGTGCGGTCGGTGAAGTCGGCCCGGTGGTCCGCCGCGGACGCGGTGCTGATCGACGAGGCCGGCGACCTCGTCGAGCGCACGCCCTCCCTGGGCCACGTCGTCCTCGACGAGGCCCAGGACCTGTCCCCCATGCAGTACCGCGCGGTCGGCCGCCGCTGCACCACCGGCAGCGCGACCGTCCTGGGCGACCTGGCGCAGGGCACCACGCCCTGGGCGACCCGCAGCTGGGAGGAGGCCCTCGCGCACCTGGGCAAGGCCGACGCGGTGGTCGAGGAGCTGACGGCCGGTTTCCGCGTCCCGACGGACGTCATCACCTACGCCTCCCGGCTGCTGCCCCACATCGCGCCGGGCCTGACGCCGGTCGCCTCCGTCCGGGAGAACCCCGGCTTCTTCGAGATCCGCGCGGTGTCGGACGGCGGGGACGTCGTCGCCGCCTGCGAGGAGCTGCTCCGCAACGAGGGGTCGACGGGCCTCATCGCCGCCGACGCCCGCGTGCCCGTGCTGGCGGAGGCCCTCGGGGCGGCGGGCATCCCCTTCCTGGCCCCGGGCGAGGAGACCACCCGGGAGACCCGCCTGACCCTGGTCCCGGCCTCCCTCGCCAAGGGCCTGGAGTACGACCACGTCGTCCTGGACGAGCCGAGCGCGGTGGTGGACGCCGAGCCGGACGAACGGACCGGACTGCGGCGCCTGTACGTGGCGCTGACCCGGGCCGTCTCGGGGCTGGTGGTCACCCACACCACCGGCCTGCCGCCCCAGCTGGCCGACCGGTAGCGGCCGGCCCGACCGGGAGCGGCCGGCCCGACCGGGAGCCGGCCGCCGCCCGGCAGCACGGGGCCGCCCCGCACGCCCGGCGGGCACGGGGCCGCCCCGCACGTCTGGAGGCACGGGGCAGCCCGGCACGCGCCGGGCCCCACCCGCCCGAAGGGGGCACGGCCCGTCCCGCCCCGCACGCGCCGAGACCCACCCGGCACGCACCTGGCCCCACCCGGCTCACCGGCGTCCGAACCGCCGGCCCACGCCGGCCCACGCCGGGTCGGGCCGCCCACGGCGACGGGCGGAGGCACCTCGCCACCGACCGCACCGGTCCGCGCGGGCCGCCGATGTGCGACTCACCGACGTGCGACTCACCGACGTGCGGCCCGCGGCACACGAGCCGCCCGCCGCGTCACGGGAGGGGCGGGCGCGAGGAAGCCCCCGCTCGGACGAAGCCGAGAGCAGGGGGCGACCCCACGGCACCGGGCACCGCCTCCCGCGCCCCGCCGCACCGCACTCCCGCCCCGCCCCCGGCGGAACCCTCACCCCTCGTCCAGCACCCGCCGCCACTCCCCCACGGCCTCCGCCGACACCGGCCCCCGCCAGCCGTCCGGCCGGGCCGCCCCGCCGATGTGGAAGGCGTCGAGCCCCGCCGCCCGCAGCGCCGGCACGTGATCGAGCCGCAGTCCTCCGCCCACCAGGACCTCCTGCTCGTACCCCTGCTCCCCGCCCCGGCCCGCCTCGGCGACCAGCACGGGCAACCCGTCGTCGACGCCCGCGGCCGACCCGGCCGTGAGGTAGGTGTCCAGGCCGGGCAGGCCCTCGCACTGCTTGCGCAGGGCGTCCCGGTCGGCCGTGTGGTCGATCGCGCGGTGGAACGTCCACGGGCAGCCGTCCAGTTCCGCCACCACCCGCTCGACGGCCGTCAGGTCCACCCCGCCCTCCGCGTCGAGGAAGCCGAGCACGAACTGGTCCGCCCCGGCCGCCCGCAGCTCCCCGGCGGCCCGGACGAGCCGTCCGACGTCCCCGGCGGCGAACCCGTCGGTCAGGCGCAGCATCACGCGCAGGTCGATGTCGACGGCGGCCCGGATCGCGGCGAAGACCGCGACCGGCGGGGTGAGCCCGTCGGCGGCCATGTCGGTGACCAGTTCGAGGCGGTCGGCGCCTCCGGCCCGGGCGGCGACCGCGTCCCGCGCGTCGAGGGCGATCACCTCCAGGACTGCACGCTTGCTCATGGGACCCCATTCGTCGACGGCTCTACAGGTCTAGTCCAATTCAAGCGTACGCCCGCGTGCCGCCGGGTTCACCCCCGCCGGGCTCACCCCCGCGCCGGCGGCCGGGCCGGGCGAGAATGACCGCATGGCCGACGACCCCGAACTCCGCGACGCCGCCCTCGACGCCCTGCGCGCCCGCTTCGCCCGCGCCCTCGAAGCGGCCCGCGCCCCCGCCACCGGCCCCGACCCCCTCCCCTACGCCGACGACCTCCTGCGCCGCTGGCGGGAGCCGCAGCGCCGCTACCACACGCTCACCCACCTCACCGCGGTCCTCGACCGGATCGACACGCTGCGGGAGTACGCCGGCGACCCGGACGTCGTCCGCCTGGCCGCCTGGTTCCACGACGCCGTCTACCTCCCCGACCGCTCCGAGAACGAGGACCGCTCCGCCCGCCTCGCCGAACGCGCCCTCCCCGAGGCCGGACTGACGCCGGCGAAGACCGCCGAGGTGGCCCGCCTGGTCCGGCTCACCGTCACCCACGACCCGGCCGACGACGACCGCGACGGCCGGGTGCTGTGCGACGCCGACCTCGCGGTCCTCGCCGCGCCGCCGTCGGCGTACGCCGCCTACACGGCCGAGATCCGCGCGGAGTACCACTTCGTCCCCGACGCTGCCTTCCGCGAGGGCCGGGCCGCCGTGCTGCGCCACCTCCTCGGCCTGCCACGGCTGTTCCGCACGCCGTACGGGGCGCGGGAGTGGGAGGCTACCGCCCGGTACAACCTGCGCGCGGAGCTCGAGATGCTGTCGATCTGAGCCCCGGCCCGCCTACGCTGCCCGTCATGCGCGCATGGGGCGGGGATCAGGTGACGGAAGCCGTGGCGGGCTGCACGGAGCTGCTGCGGACGGCGGTGGACCGGGACTGGAGCGGCGTGCGGGCCGGCCGGCTGGAGTGGTCCTGCCGGCGGACGGCGGAACACGTGGCGAGCGATCTCCTCGCCTACGCGGGCCAACTGGCGGGCCGGGCGCGGAGCGCCTACGTCCCCTTCGAGATCGCCTTCGACGAGGGCACCGACCAGGCGGGCGTCCTGGACGTCGTCGAGACCACCGGCGCCCTGCTCGCCGCCGCCGTCCGCACCACCCCGCCCCGGGTCCGCGCCTTCCACCCGTACCCCTTCCGCAGCGCGGACCGCGAGGGCTTCGCCGCGATGGGCGTCGCCGAGGTCCTCCTGCACACCCACGACATCGCCGAGGGCCTGGGCCTGGCCCACGAGCCGCCCGCCGGACTGTGCGAGGACGTCCTGACCCGGATCTTCCCGCACGTGCGGCCGGGCCCCGAGCCCTGGCCGACCCTGCTGTGGGCCACCGGCCGCGGCGAACTGCCCGGCCGCGCCCCGGTCACCGGCTGGCGCTGGAGCAACAACCTGGTCCTGCCCGCCGGACGCCTCACCCTCGAAGGCGTCACCCCGGCGGCCGCCGCCGACCTGGTCGCGGGCGGCGACGGCGGTTTCGTCTGGCTCGGCGACACTCCCTACGAGGGCACCCGGGAGGTCGCCGCCGCCCTGCTGAAGGCGTACGACGCCGGGGTGCACCGACCCGAGTTCGGGGTGTTCGTCCTCGTCCGGCGGGAGGACGGCCGGGCCGTCGGCAGCCTGAGCTTCCACGGGACGCCCGACGAGGAGGGCCGCGCCGAGATCGGCTACGACCTCGTGGCACCCGCCCGCGGCCGGGGGCACGCCACCGAGGCGGTCGACGCCCTCGCCCGGTGGGCGCTCGCGCGCGACGACGTACACCTGATGTACGCGGCGGTGGAGGAGGCGAACACCCCCTCGCAGGCCGTGCTGAACCGCGCCGGCTTCGTCCGGGCCGACGTGGCGCGGGAGTCCCTCCTGGAGGACGACGCGCTACGGCTGTACACGCGCCGCGCGCCACGCCCCGCCGCCCCCTGAGAGCCCGCCGCCACGCCCGTCGGCGCCCCGGGGGCCACCGCTACGCCCGGCGCCGCCCCTTGGGCCGTCGCAGTCCCGACTCCGTCAGCAGCCGCACCACTTCGCGGCTGCTGACCCGCACCGCGCCGGCCGCGACCACGTCGGCGTACCGGTGCGAGGGGATGTCGTAGTGGTCGCGTTCGAACGCCCGCCGGGGCACGCCCAACCCGTCGGCGAACGCGTGCAGTTCGTCGAAGGACACGTCACTGACGAGGTGGGACCACATCCGCCCGTGGCCGGGCCAGTCCGGCGGGTCGACGTAGATCGTCACGCGCGCCTCACGAAGCCCGGCCGGACGCCGACCCCAGCGCCCCGACCGCCGCGACCTTCACGCCCGCCCGGTGGCACACCCAGTGCGGATCGGGGCCGAGTTCGGGCTCGACCTCCAGGGCGTGCGGGTCGCCCGAGCCGCACACCGGGCAGATCGGCCAGCGGCCGTGGCGCTCCAGCAGGGCGTCCTGCACGTCCTGCGCCACCAGCCCGGTCACGAAGGCCACGCCGTCCGGCCACTGCTCGACCCACCAGCGCCGCTGCGTCACGGACTCCTCCACCAGGGACACCACGTCCGCCGCGGCCACCTCGCCCGAGGCCAGGTCGGCGAGGACGAGGGCGCGCGCGGCGTGCAACGCCTGCTCCAGTGGGGTGACACGGGGAGGGGAGGGATCCATGCACCCATTGTGCGCACTCTTGACCACGAGACCGAGCCGGAAATATTTTCCACGGGTGTCCCAGGCCGTGACGGAGGTCCTCGGCGGCGGTGGCCGCCGCCCGCGGGACGGACGTGCACGGCGTCGGCGCGTCCGGGCTCGTCGCCCGGGACCTCGTGCGGAAGCCGCCGCGGACCGGGCCCACGGCCCACGCCCACGGCGACCCGCGTCGCGCGTCCCGCGTCTCGCGGCGCGGTCGCGGGCGGGGGACGTCGTCGTCGCCCTCGCGCACTCCGGCCCGACGCGGGACGTCGTCGAACCGCTGCGGGTCGTCTTCGAGCAGGGCGCCACGGTCGTCGCCGTCACCGGACGGCCGGGGCCGTCGCCCGGTACGCGGACCAGGTGCTGAGGACGTCGACGGCCCGGGAGAGCGAGCCGCGGCCCGCGGCGATGTCGTCCAGGACCGGTCGGCCGCCGGTGGTGGACCGCCCGTCCGTGGGGGTGGCGCGGCACATGCACGACACGGCGGCACCGGCGCCGGCCGCGTCGTACGAGGCCCCGGCCCACTGGCACCGGTAGACCGGAGGAGACACGTCGACCGACCCGCGCCGGAGAGAAAGAGCCGCTGCCATGACTTCCGCCCCCCGCCCCGAAGACCTGCGCACCCAGCTCGGATCGCTCACCACCGAGGCCTTCCGGCCCGAACTCGCCGAGATCGACCGGCTGCCCACCCTCGACATCGCCCGGCTCATGAACGGCGAGGACGCCCGGGTGGCCGCCGCCGTGGCCGCGCGGCTGCCCGAGATCGCCGCCGCCGTCGACGCGATCGCCGCGCGGATGGAGCGCGGCGGGCGGCTGGTGTACGCCGGGGCGGGGACGGCCGGGCGGCTCGGCGTGCTGGACGCGTCCGAGTGCCCGCCGACCTTCGGCACGGCCCCGGACCGGGTCGTCGGGGTCATCGCGGGCGGGCCGCGGGCGGTGACGACGTCCGTCGAGGGCGCCGAGGACTCGCGGGAGTCGGCGCGGGCGGATCTGGCCGGCCTCGCGCTGACCGCCGAGGACACGGTGGTCGGGATCTCCGCCTCGGGGCGCACCCCGTACGCGCTCGGCGCGGTGGAGTACGCGCGTTCGGCCGGCGCGCTGACCGTCGGGCTGGCCTGCAACCGGGGCAGCGCGCTGGCCGCGGCCGCCGAACACGGCATCGAGGTGGTCGTCGGGCCCGAACTGCTCACCGGGTCGACCCGGCTGAAGGCGGGCACCGCGCAGAAGCTGGTGCTGAACATGCTGTCGACGATCACGATGATCCGGCTGGGCAAGACGTACGGGAACCTGATGGTCGACGTGCGGGCCTCGAACGAGAAGCTGCGGGCCCGCTCGCGGCGGATCGTCGCGCTGGCGACGGGCGCGGACGACGCGGAGGTCGAGCGGGCCCTCGACGCCACCGGCGGCGAGGTGAAGAACGCGGTCCTCGTGCTGCTCGCCGGGGTCGACGGGCCCTCGGCCACCCGCCTTCTGGAGGAGTCCGGCGGTCATCTGCGTGCCGCGCTCGCCGCCGCGCGCCCCTGACCCGCACGCTCAGCAGGTGCCTACCGATGACCGTGCCACCGCCGCCGCGCTCCTGCCCCTGGTCGGCGGCCCCGCGAACGTGACCTCCGTCGCCCACTGCATGACCCGGCTGCGGCTGGGCCTCGCCGATCCGTCACGGGCGGACGAGGAGGCGCTGCGGGCGGTGCCCGGGGTGCTGGGGCTCGTCGTGGACGGCGGCGCGTACCAGGTGGTGCTCGGACCGGGGGTCGTCGTACGGGTGACGGCGGCCTTCGAGGAGCTGGTCGACGCCGAGCCGACGGTGGCGCCGGAACCGGCGGCACCGGGTGCGGAGCCGAAGGGCGGGCGGCGACGGCGCGACGCCACACCCGGCAGGGCCGCCCTGCGCCGCCTCGCCGCCGTCTTCGTGCCGCTCGTCCCCGCCCTGATCGGCTGCGGCGTCCTGGCCGGCGTCAACGGGCTGCTGCTCAACAGCGGCCGGCTGCCGTGGCTGACGCCCGCGCTGGCCGCCGTGGCGTCCGCCTTCATGGCGCTGATCGCGGTCTTCGTCGGCGTCAACACGGCGAAGGAGTTCGGCGGCACACCCGTGCTGGGCGGGGCGGTGGCGGCGATCGTGGTGTATCCGGGCGTCGCGAAGGTCACGGCGTTCGGGGTGCCGCTCGCCCCCGGGCAGGGCGGGGTCCTCGGCGCGCTGGCGGCGGCGCTGCTGGCGACGCGCGTGGAGAGGTGGTGCCGGGGCCGTACCCCGGCGGCCCTGGACGTGCTGGTGACCCCGACCCTGACCGTCCTCGTCGCGGGCCTGGCCACGCTGTACGGCCTGATGTGGGCGGCCGGCGCGGCCTCGGCCGCCATCGGCACGGCCGCGGACTGGCTGCTGACGACGACGGGCGTGTTCGCCGGCCTGGTCCTGGGCGGGCTGTTCCTGCCGCTGGTGATGCTGGGCCTGCACCAGGCCCTCATCCCGATCCACACCACGCTCATCGAACAGCAGGGCCACACCGTGCTGTTGCCCGTCCTGGCGATGGCGGGCGCGGGCCAGGTGGGCGCGGCCCTCGCGGTCTACGTCCGGCTGCGCCACGACACCCCGTTGCGCACGACGATCAGATCGGCCCTCCCCGCCGGCCTGCTGGGCGTCGGCGAACCCCTCGTCTACGGCGTCTCGCTCCCGCTGGGCCGCCCCTTCCTCACGGCCTGCGTGGGCGGGGCGGCCGGCGGGGCCTTCGTCGGCTTCTTCGCGATGCTCGGCGACCGGGTCGGCGCGACCGCGATCGGCCCGTCCGGCTGGGCCCTCTTCCCCCTGCTCGCCGGGAACCGGGGCTGGGGCACCCTCCTCGGCGTCTACGCGGGCGGGCTGCTGACGGGCTATGCGGTCGGCTTCGCCGCCACCTGCCTCTTCGGCGTCACCGACCGCGTCCTGGCCGCCGCCGGTTCCGGACGCCCCGCCGACGACCCGCCCGGTGACCGGTCGCCCTCGCGATCCGGCCGGTGAACCCGCCCGGGCCCGGCCCGGAACACCCCGGGCGCGCCCCGGCTCGCCGCCGGGGTGTGCGACGGTTGGAGTCACCGGTGCCGCACGACCGCGCGCCCGGGCCGCGGAGAAGCCCGCGGCGGGACCGCGCACCGGGGCGGCGCGCCGCACGACGGCACACCGCGGGAGAGCGCACCGCGGGACAGCACGCCGCAGGAAACGGAGACGCCCGTCATGAACCACGCCCAGCTCACCCACCTGGGCCGCGCCCTGCGGCTGCTCGGTGAGCACGGGGACGCCCTGACCGCCGACACCCCCGACGCCAAGCTGCACGAGGTCAAGGCGGATCTGCGGCGCGCCCTGGAGCTCCTGGAGGAGGGCGTGACCTCGGCCGCGCCCAGCACGCGGTGCGCCGAGCACCCGAACGGACCCGTGGACAAGGCCGCCCCCGACCTGTGCCTGCTGTGCGAGACCCGGCGGCGGGCGGCCCGGCGCGCCGAGTTCAACGGCCCCGCCCCGCAGACCCCGCACCCCACCGCCCCGTCCCGCTACGGCACCCGCGGCGACCGCCCCCAGCCCCAGCAGCGCTGGCTGCCGGAGCTGTGGAACGGCCAGGAGTGGCAGCTGTGCGGCACCCCCCGGCGCGACCGCCGCGAGGCCGAGCTGTACCTCGCCGCCCTGCGCCGGGGCTCCCGCCCCGCCATGGCCTACCGCCTGGTGCACGAGTTCACCGACTACGAGGTGCTGCGCGTCTGGGGGGTCCCGGTGAAGGTCGACATCGAGCCCCTGGGCAACCTGTAGGCCGGCCGCATCCCGGCGCCCGGCCCGCCCCGGCCGGCGTCAGCTCAGGGTCTTGAGCGACGCCGCGTCGTAGGGCTTCAGCTCGTCCAGGCGGCCGGCCAGGACCTTGGCGGCCCACTCCGGGTCCTGGAGCAGCGCGCGGCCGACGGCCACCATGTCGAACTCGTCGCGCTCCAGCCGTTCGAGCAGGTCGTCGAAGTTCTTGACGGCGGAGCCCTCGCCCTGGAAGGCCTTGAGGAACTCGCCGTCGAGACCGACCGATCCGACGGTGATGGTGGGCCGGCCGGTCAGCTTCTTGGTCCAGCCCGCGAGGTTGAGGTCGGAGCCGTCGAACTCGGGGACCCAGTAGCGGCGCGTGGAGGCGTGGAAGGCGTCGACGCCGGCCGCGGCGATCGGGGTGAGGATGGCCTCCAGCTCCTCCGGGGTCTCGGCGAGGCGCGCGTCGTAGGCGTCCTGCTTCCACTGCGAGTAGCGGAAGACGACCGGGAACTCCGGCGACACGGTCTGGCGCACGGCGGCGACGATCTCGGCCGCGAACCGGGTGCGGGAGACCGGGTCGCCGCCGTAGGCGTCGGTGCGGCGGTTGGTGCCCGCCCACAGGAACTGGTCGACCAGGTAGCCGTGGGCGCCGTGGATCTCCACGCCGTCGAAGCCGATGCGCTCCGCGGCCGCCGCGGCCTCGGCGAAGGCGCCGATGACGTCGTCCAGGTCGCGCCGGGTCATCACCTTGCCGGTGCCCTCGGTGCCGTCCGTGCGCACGCCGGAGGGGCCGACGGCGGGGGCGTCCGCGACGGGCGGCTGGCCCTGCTCGCGCACCATGCCGATGTGCCACAGCTGCGGCATGATCGTCCCACCGCCCGCGTGCACGGCCTCGGCGACCTTCGCCCAGCCCGCCAGCTGCTCCTCCCCGTGGAACCGCGGCACCCGGTCGCTCTGCCCGGCCGAGTCGTGGCCCACGTACGTGCCCTCGGTGACGACGAGTCCGACACCGGCGGCGGCCCGGCGGCCGTAGTACGACGCCACGTCCTCGCCGGGGATGCCGCCGGGCGAGAACATGCGGGTCATGGGGGCCATGGCGATGCGGTTCGGGACGGTCAGGCCGTTGAGGGAGACGGGGCGCGCGAGGATCTCGGCGGCGCGGGCGGCGGCGGGGGTGGCGGTCACGGCAGGGGACTCCTCGGAGAGGTCACGGCGGACGTCGAGCGGCGGACATTCCGGACGGTATGTGCACGTGCAAGCACCGTCCTTCCCTCTCAACGGCGCCGCCGCCCCCGCCATTCCGCCCGCTCCCCCGCCGCCCCTGTGATCCGGACCACGCCGACGGGACCGCTCCGCCCCGCGGAGCCGGCGTCCGAAACGCCCGAGGGCGGCACCCCCCGCCTCGGTGGGGAGTGCCGCCCTCGGTGGAAACCCGAGCCCGGATCAGGCTCAGAAGTCCATGTCACCGCCCGGCATGCCGCCGCCGGCCGGGGCCGCGGCCTTCTCCGGCTTGTCGGCGATGACGGCCTCGGTGGTGAGGAACAGCGCGGCGATCGACGCGGCGTTCTGCAGCGCGGAGCGCGTCACCTTCGCCGGGTCGATGATGCCCTCGGCGATCATGTCGACGTACTCACCGGACGCGGCGTTCAGGCCGTGACCGACGGGCAGGTTGCGCACCTTCTCGACGATGACGCCACCCTCGAGACCACCGTTGACGGCGATCTGCTTGAGCGGGGCCTCCAGGGCGAGCTTCACGGCGTTGGCGCCGGTCGCCTCGTCACCCTCGAGGTCGAGCTTCTCGAAGACCGAGGTGGCCTGCAGCAGGGCCACGCCACCACCGGCGACGATGCCCTCCTCGACGGCCGCCTTCGCGTTGCGGACGGCGTCCTCGATGCGGTGCTTGCGCTCCTTGAGCTCCACCTCGGTGGCGGCGCCGGCCTTGATGACGGCCACGCCGCCGGCCAGCTTCGCCAGACGCTCCTGGAGCTTCTCGCGGTCGTAGTCCGAGTCGCTGTTCTCGATCTCGGCGCGGATCTGGTTGACCCGGCCCGCGACCTGCTCCGAGGAGCCGGACCCGTCGACGATGGTGGTCTCGTCCTTGGTGATGACGACCTTGCGGGCCTTGCCCAGGAGGTCCAGGGAGGTGTTCTCGAGCTTGAGACCGACCTCCTCGGAGATGACCTCGCCACCGGTGAGGATGGCGATGTCGTTCAGCATCGCCTTGCGGCGGTCGCCGAAGCCCGGGGCCTTGACCGCGACGGACTTGAAGGTGCCGCGGATCTTGTTGACGACCAGGGTCGACAGGGCCTCGCCCTCGACGTCCTCGGCGATGATCAGCAGCGGCTTGCCCGACTGCATGACCTTCTCCAGGAGCGGGAGCAGGTCCTTGACGTTGGAGATCTTGGAGTTCGCGATCAGGATGTACGGGTCGTCGAGGACGGCCTCCATACGCTCCATGTCGGTCGCGAAGTACGCCGAGATGTAGCCCTTGTCGAAGCGCATGCCCTCGGTGAGCTCGAGCTCGAGACCGAAGGTCTGCGACTCCTCGACGGTGATGACGCCTTCCTTGCCGACCTTGTCCATGGCCTCGGCGATCAGCTCGCCGATCTGGGTGTCGGCGGCGGAGATGGAGGCCGTGGAGGCGATCTGCTCCTTGGTCTCGACATCCTTCGCCTGCTCCAGCAGGGCACCGGAGACGGCCTCGACGGCCTTCTCGATACCGCGCTTGAGGGCCATCGGGTTGGCGCCGGCGGCCACGTTGCGCAGACCCTCGCGCACCAGGGCCTGGGCCAGGACGGTCGCGGTGGTCGTGCCGTCACCGGCGACGTCGTCCGTCTTCTTCGCGACTTCCTTGACCAGCTCGGCGCCGATCTTCTCGTACGGGTCCTCGAGCTCGATCTCCTTGGCGATGGAGACACCATCGTTGGTGATCGTGGGGGCGCCCCACTTCTTCTCGAGGACGACGTTGCGGCCCTTGGGGCCGAGCGTCACCTTGACGGCGTCCGCGAGCTGGTTCATGCCGCGCTCGAGGCCGCGCCGCGCCTCCTCGTCGAACGCGATGATCTTGGCCATGTGAAGTGGTCCCTCCAGGACTGGGGGTGATTCCTTCGGACCGCGCCCGCGCCCGCGACGGACGGCTCGCCGGCCCCGTGGTTCCTTGCCCCACCTGGCCTGCGGGCCTCACCGACCCGGTCCTTCGTTGTCACTCTCACCTTCAGAGTGCTAACGCAATGATTAGCACTCGCCTGTGCCGAGTGCAAGCGCCTCACCGGGATACGCAGGTGAACGGGGGGTGGCGGCGGACGCCGGCGGGCGCTCGCGCCCGGTCGCGGACACGACGAAGGGCTCACACCCGGGAGGTGCGAGCCCTTCGTCGGTGGAACGGAAGAACGTCGCTGCAAGTCGGCGCGTGCTTCAGCCGGTCGCGAGCCGGACCATGTCCGCCTGCGGCCCCTTCTGACCCTGCGAGATCTCGAAATCGACCCGCTGGCCCTCTTCCAGGGTGCGGTATCCGTCCATCTGGATCGCGCTGTAGTGGACGAAAACATCCGCACCACCGTCGACCGCGATGAAGCCGTACCCCTTCTCCGCGTTGAACCACTTGACGGTGCCCTGAGCCATGCCTAACTCCCCTATTACTGGCCCTTGCACAGATCCGCGCTTCGCGGATCCGGGTCAGACCTCACCCCCCAGTTGGTTGGGGGCGTGCGCCGGAACGCGTCGACCGCGGCCGAATGTATCTGTCCAACTGCCCTCTGCAACAGGTCAATCGGGCGAGAATTCTGGACGCGGAGAGTCCGCGGAAGAGTGAGAGTTCGCCCGGATCCAGGGCAAGTCGGGCCCCACAAAGGGAATCAAAGGCGCAAAACACATGCACACTTTGGCTACTTCTCATCGCCCGCCCCGGCGGAACTCATATGCGGCCGGCATGCGAGGGGCGGCGCGTTCCCCAACTCTACCGCGCTCAACCACACTGAATTGCCCCCTCCGCTTCTCTCGCGGAGGGGGCAATTCGATGAACTCTCGGTCATTGACATTACCGACGGTTACTACCGGCGGGTACGGAACACCGCTCAGCCGCCGGCCACGGCCGGGATGATGGAGACGCCGGCGCCGTCCGGGGTCGCCGTGTCCAGCCCCTGCTCGAAGCGCACGTCGTCGTCGTCGACGTAGACGTTGACGAACCGGCGCAGCTTGCCCTGGTCGTCCAGGACGCGGGCGGCGATGCCGGTGTGGTTCTTCTCCAGGTCGGTGATGACCTCGCCGAGGGTCGCGCCCTCGGCCGGGACCTCGGCCTTGCCACCGGTGTAGGTGCGCAGGATGGTCGGGATGCGGACGGTCACGCTCATGCGAGGCCAGCCTCTCGGAAGGAGTCCAGGGTGGGACGGATCGTGGCGGTGAGGCCGGTGCCGGCCACCGCGTCGAGGGTCTTGAGGCCGTCCCCCGTGTTGAGGACGACGGTGGTCTTCGTCGGGTCCAGCAGACCGTTCCCGATCAGCTTCCTCGTCACGCCGACCGTCACACCGCCGGCGGTCTCCGCGAAGATGCCCTCGGTCCGCGCCAGCAGCTTGATCGCGTCGACCACCTGCTCGTCGTCCACGTCCTCCACGGCGCCGCCGGTGCGGCGCGCGATGTCCAGGACGTAGGGACCGTCCGCCGGGTTGCCGATGGCGAGGGACTTGGCGATGGTGTTCGGCTTCTGCGGGCGCACCACGTCGTGGCCGGCCTTGTAGGCGGCGGAGACGGGGGAGCAGCCCTCGGCCTGCGCGCCGAAGATCTTGTACGGCTTGTCCTCGACGAGGCCGAGCCCGATCAGCTCCTGGAGCCCCTTGTCGATCTTCGTGAGCTGCGAGCCGGAGGCGATCGGCACGACGAGCTGGTCGGGGAGCCGCCAGCCGAGCTGCTCGCAGATCTCGTACGCCAGCGTCTTGGAGCCCTCGGCGTAGTACGGCCGCAGGTTGACGTTGACGAAGCCCCAGCCCTCGCCGGCCGGGTCGCCGATCAGCTCGGAGCAGAAGCGGTTCACGTCGTCGTAGTTGCCCTCGATGCCGACGAGTTCGCCGCCGTAGATCGCGGCCATGACGACCTTGCCCTGCTCCAGGTCGTGCGGGATGAACACGCAGGAGCGGAAACCGGCGCGGGCGGCGGCGGCGCCGACGGCGCCGGCCAGGTTGCCCGTGGAGGAGCAGGACAGGGTGGTGAAGCCGAAGGCGCGGGCGGCCTCGATGGCCTGGGCGACGACACGGTCCTTGAAGGAGTGCGTCGGGTTGCCGGAGTCGTCCTTGACGAACAGCTTGCCGGGGTCGACGCCCAGCTCGCGGGCCAGGT
This sequence comes from Streptomyces sp. NPDC031554, assembly GCF_055580685.1. Classification (NCBI taxonomy): domain Bacteria; kingdom Bacillati; phylum Actinomycetota; class Actinomycetes; order Kitasatosporales; family Streptomycetaceae; genus Streptomyces; species Streptomyces sp. NPDC031554. The sequence continues at coordinate 486,020 of NZ_JBVIKX010000004.1, forward strand.
TGTCGGCCTGGACGAGCTTGGTCCAGCCGGGGTTGATGTTGGGCTTGTCCGCCACGTCGGCCGGGACGGGCAGCAGCGGCGCGTAGCGCCAGATGTTCGCGGGGCCCGCCTCGATGCGCTTGCGGAGCTCCTCGGTCCCGTAGGACGAGAAGTCGTACGCGATCTCGAGCGGGCCGAAACACTCCTCGCAGGCGAAGACCGGGCCGAGGGGCACGCGGTGTCCGCACTCGCGGCAGGAGAGCGCCGCGGCGGGACCGAGGTCGACGGAGTTCGTGGTGCTTGCAACTGTCTGCGCAGCCATGTGAGGCGAGGCCCTTTCTCCTCATCTTCCTCACGACGCATCTCGCCGTGAGACGGATTTGGCACCTTCCCTAGCCGGGAGCCTCGCCACATCGGTGTGACGCGTGGGCGGTCACACCTGGCGGCGCGCGCGGCTGGAGGGTTGCCGGGGCTTCATCGGGCCGTATCCCTCTGCCCCTCTGGATGAGCGGTATGAAGTTGTGAACAGCGGCCACCTCGGACATGCGATGGTCATCCGCGTTGTTCAAGACTGTAACCGAAGGCCAGGACAGTTGAGACAGACGTCCGAACCGCGAGATGGATCACATGGTCACCTCCCGTGCACCGCGTGTGATCACGACAGTGAGGAGCCGCAGACCGTGCTGAAGGAAGCCGAGACCTGGCTGGCCACCCGCTCCTGGTCCGTGACCGACCGCCCGCTGCACCGCGTCCTGGCCGCGAAGCGCGCCTCGGGCCAGTCGGTGTCCGTCGTCCTGCCCGCCCTGAACGAGGAGGAGACGGTCGGCGACATCGTCGCGGTCGTCCGCCACGACCTGATGCAGCAGGTCCCCCTCGTCGACGAGATCGTCGTCGTCGACTCGGGCTCCACCGACCGCACGTCGCAGGTCGCCGCGGCGGCCGGGGCGCGCGTCGTCCACCGGGACGAGATCCTGCCCCGGATACCGGCCGTGCCCGGCAAGGGCGAGGTGCTGTGGCGGTCGCTGCTCGTGACGAGCGGGGACATCGTCTGCTTCGTCGACGCCGACCTCAGGGAGTTCTCCTCCGACTTCGTCTCGGGGATCGTGGGCCCGCTGCTCACCGACCCCGGCGTGGACCTGGTCAAGGCGATGTACGACCGCCCGCTGGGCGGCGCCGCGGGCCAGGGCGGCCGGGTCACCGAACTGATGGCCCGCCCCCTGCTCAACATGCACTGGCCGCAGCTGGCCGGCTTCGTGCAGCCGCTCGGCGGCGAGTACGCGGCCCGCCGCGGCCTGCTGGAACGACTCCCCTTCCCCGTCGGCTACGGCGTGGAGCTGGGCATGCTCGTCGACGCCCTGCACCTGGTCGGTCTGGACGCCCTCGCCCAGGTCGACGTCGGCGTCCGCAAGCACCGCCACCAGGACGGACAGGCGCTCGGCCGGATGGCGGCGGCGATCTACCGCACCGCGCAGCTCCGGCTGGCCCGCGGGCACCTGATCCGCCCCGCCCTCACCCAGTTCGAGCGGGGCGCGGACGGCTTCGAGCCGCGCACCCACTCCGTGGACACCGAGGAACGGCCGCCGATGGCGGAGATCGCCGAGTACGCGGAGCGCAGGGTCGCCTAGCCGGTGGCGGGCCGGGCCGGGCGCGGGCGGCCGGGCGCGGGCGCGGCACCCGGTCCGGTGGCCGTATACGGCCGGACATGACCCGGTCACGGACCGCATCCGTACGTTTGAGCGTTTACGGACCGGGCTAGGTTGTGGCGTATGGCTTCCACGCGTGCTGCTGTTGCTGAGGGTGCTCAGGTGCTGGTCGCGTCCAACCGCGGCCCGGTCTCCTACCAGGTGCGCGAGGACGGTTCGCTGCACGCCAGAAGGGGCGGCGGCGGACTGGTCTCGGGCCTGTCGGCGATCGGGCCGGACGCGGGCGCCCTGTGGGTGTGCTCGGCGCTCTCCGACGACGACCGCGAAGCGGTGCGGCGCGGGGTCGGTGAGGACGGCGTCCGAATGCTCGACATCCCGGCCGACGTGCACGCCGACGCGTACAACGGCATCGCCAACTCCGTCCTGTGGTTCATCCACCACCTGCTGTACCAGACCCCGCTGGAGCCCGTCTTCGACGCGGAGTTCCGGCGCCGGTGGGCGTCGTACGAGACGTACAACCGGGCCTTCGCGGAGGCGCTCGCCGAGGAGGCCGGGGAGGGCGCGGCGGTCCTGGTGCAGGACTACCACCTCTGTCTGGTCCCCGGCATGCTCCGCGAGCTGCGGCCCGACCTGCGCATCGGCCACTTCTCGCACACGCCGTGGGCGCCGGTGGACTACTTCGCGCTGCTCCCCTCCGACATCCGCGAGCGGCTGCTGCGCGGCATGCTCGGCGCGGACCGCCTGGGCTTCCTGACCCGGCGCTGGGCGGACGCCTTCACCGCGTGCTGCGCGGAGTTCACGGGCGGACCGGGCGGCACCGAGATCGGGGTGCACGGCCTGGGCGCCGACGCCGACTTCCTGCGCGCCCGCTCCCACGAGAGCGACGTCGAGGAGCGCATGGCCGTCCTCCGCGAGGAGATCGGCGAGGGCCGCAGGGCCATCGTGCGCGTCGACCGCACCGAGCTGTCGAAGAACATCGTGCGCGGTCTGCTGGCCTACCGGCAGCTCCTCGACGACCGCCCCGAGTGGCGCGAGCGCGTCGTCCACGTGGCGTTCGCCTACCCCTCCCGCCAGGACCTCGCCGTCTACCGCGACTACACGGCCGAGGTGCAGCGGTTGGCGCGGGAGATCAACGAGCGGTACGGCACACCCGGCTGGACCCCGGTCGTCCTGCACGTGAAGGACGACTTCGCCCGCTCCCTGGCCGCGTACCGCCTCGCCGACGTGGCCCTGGTCAACCCCATCCGCGACGGCATGAACCTGGTCGCCAAGGAGGTCCCGGTCGTCTCCGACGAGGGCTGCGCCCTGGTGCTGTCCCGGGAGGCGGGGGCGTACGGGGAGCTGGGCGAGGACGCGATCGTGGTGAACCCCTACGACGTCCTGGAGACCGCCGGCGCCCTGCACGAGGCGCTGACCATGGCGCCGGAGGAGCGGGCGGAGCGCACCAAGAGGCTGGCGGCGGCCGCGACCGCGCTGCCCCCGGCCCGCTGGTTCCTGGAGCAGCTCCAGGCCCTCCAGGCCCTCCCCCGCGACTGACCGGGAACCACCCGCGGCGCCCCCTGCGGGCCCCGGTCCGCCGGCCGGGGCACGCACCCGCGCGCCCGGCCCTTCACGACGGCCCGGACCGCCCGCGAAACCCCGCTCCCCCCGGCCCGGCCACCCGCCGGGGGCACGCGCACGCCCCGGTGCTCCACCGCGGCCGGGCCCGCCCACCGGCCGCCCCCGCCGGCCCGGCACCCGGCAGTACTCGGTGAGCGCGCCGGGACCCCGGCGGAAAACCTCGCGCACGCCCGTGACCGGCCCGCCCCGGTCGGCCACCGGCGGACCCGCGCACGCCCCCGGTGCTCCACCGCTGCCGGGCCGTCGGCGTCCTCGCCGGCCCGCCCACCCCGCGGCACGTGGAGACGTCCCCGGCCCCGTCACCGCGACCCGCCGAAGGACGCCGCGGCGGCCCCGCTCCCCGGCCCGCGCATCGGGGGCACGCGCGCGTGCCCCCGGTGGTTCACCGCAGCCGGGCCGCGAGCGACCGCAGCAGTTCCACCACTCCGGCGGGGCCCTCGACGACCAGGTCCGCGCGCTCGGAGAGTTCGGTCACCTCGGAGCTGCCGCTGGCCACGAGCAGGCCGGGGACGCCGTCGGAGCGGAGCTTGTCGACGGCGGCGAAGGCGGGCAGGTCGCCGAGGTCGTCGCCGGCGTAGAGAACCGCCCCGGCACCGGTCTCGCGGACGTGCTCCGTCAGCGCCACGCCCTTGTCCACGCCCGGCGGGCGCAGCTCCAGCACCATCCGGCCCGGTTCGACGACGAGTCCGTGCCGGGCGGCGAGGTCGGCGAGCGGGCGGCGCAGCACCTCGAACGCGGCCTGCGGGTCCTGTGCGCGCCGCGTGTGCACGGCGACGGCCCGCCCCTTCTCCTCGACCCAGGTCCCCCGCCACGCCCCGGCCGCCTCCAGCACGGCGGGCAGCTCGGCCCGCACGGCCGCGACCCCGGGGTGCGGGGCGGGCGCGGTGACGGTCCCGGTGCGGGCGTCCCACCGCTCGGCCCCGTAGTGCCCGAGCACGGTCAGCCGCTCCAGCCCCGGCGCCCCGGCGAACCCGCCGTGGCGCACGGCCACCTCGGCGGGCCGTCCGGTGACCACGGCGACCGAGGCCACCTTCGGCGCCAGCTCCGCGAGCGCGGGGAGCGCGTCCGGATGCGGCCGCGCGTCCTCGGGGTTCTCGACGATCGGCGCGAGCGTCCCGTCGAAGTCGAGCGCGACGAGCGCGGTGCGCGGCGCGGCCAGGATCGCGGCGAGCGCCTCGCGGCCGTGGGGGGTGACGGGGGTGGGGAGAAGGGGGTGGGAGTCCGTGGAGTGCGTCTCTTGGGTGCCCATACAGTGACGATAACCGGAGCGGCACGTCCTTCCCGGTGCCGGGCGGGGCGGCCCGGCCCGCCCGGGGCCGCCCCCGCCGGGGAGTCCGAGGACGGGGCCCTTCGGGGCCGGAGCGGGGGTCCGGGAGCGGCGGCGCCCGGTGCCGGGGCCCTCCGGCCACCCGGGCGGAACCCCCGCCCGCGCGTCCTCACCGCTCCGCCCGGCGGGCCTCCCGCACCCGGCGGAGCCGGTTCACCGTCACCGGGTCGTGCGCCAGCGCCCGTGCGTCGTCCAGCAGCGCGTTGAGCAGCTGGTAGTACCGCACGGGCGACAGGTCCAGCTCCTCGCGGATCGCCCGTTCCTTCGCGCCGGAGGCGGGGAACCCGCGCCGCTCCAGGGCGAGGATGTCCCGCTCCCGCGCCCCGAGCCCCTCGTGTCCGTCCTCGTCCGCTGCCCGCTCCATGCCCGCACGGTAACCCAGCCGGGCGGGACGCGGCTCAGCCGCCGGTGCGGCTCTCCTCGGTGGTGGCCGTCGTCTGGAGCCGGCCGAGGACCCCGGCCGGGCTGCCGCCGGGCTGGACGGCCTGGCCGATCCGCTTCTTCACGTCCGCGCTGACCGCCGCCCAGGAGGTGCGCCCCACCGGGTACAGCTCGGACACCGGGAGCTGGTCGAGGAAGGGCTTGAGGTCGGCGTCGCGGGAGGCGGACGTCATGGTCTGGGAGGCGGAGTTGGTGACGGGCAGCAGGTCGTACTCGCGGGAGAAGGCGAGGACGTTCTTCTCGCTGTAGACGAAGTTCAGGAAGTCCTTGATCTGCTCGGCGTGGCCGTTCTGCCGGAAGGCCGTCATCCAGTCGGCGACGCCCATGGAGACCTTGGTCGGTCCGTCGAGGCCGGGCATCGGGACCATGCCGACCTTCACGCCCTTCTGCGCGGCCGCCTTCATCAGCGAGGGGTGCCCGTTGAGCATGCCGACCCGGCCGGCGGCGAACGCGGCGAACGCGTCCGCCCGGTTGAGCTTGCCCGGCGCGACGGGCCCGGTGAGGTCCTTGCCGACCAGTTCGTTCTTCAGCCAGGTGAACGTGTGGACGTTCTCGGTGGAGTCGAGGCTGTAGCCGGTGGCGGTCTCGGTGTAGCCGCCCCCGCCGCTGAGGAGCCACTGCATGGTCTCGGCCTGCGCCTCCTCGGGGCCCAGCGGCAGGGCGTACGGGTACGTCACGCCGTCCGCCTTCAGCGCCTGCGCGTCCTTCGCCAGCTCGGCCCAGGTGGTCGGCGCGGTGATGCCGGCCTCGGCGAAGAGGGCCTTGTTGTAGAACAGCAGCCGCGTGGAGGAGGCGAAGGGCATGCCGTACTGCACGCCGCGCACCTCGCCCGCGTCGGCGAGCTGGGGCACGAAGTCGGCCTGGACGGGGATGGAGAGGACGTCGCCCGCCGGGTAGAGGAGGTCCGCGTCGGCGTAGTCGGCGTAGGCGCCGATCTGTGCCATGTCGGGGGCCTCACCGGCGTCGACCAGCTTCTTGACCTCGCGGTCGACGTCGTTCCAGGAGTGGACGGTGACCTTGACGGTGACGTCGGGGTGGTCCTTCTCGTAGGCCTCGACCAGCGCGTCCCAGTACTTCGTGGAGCTGTTGGCGGCGCTGTCGCCGTAGTCGGCGGCGACGAGGGTGAGGGTGACGTCGCCGGACTCGCCGGTGACCCCGCAGCCGCCGAGGGCCGCCGTCATGCTCAGGGCGGACGCCACCGCGATCGCCCCCGACTTCGCTGCCCGCCACTGCACTGTGCTCTCCCGTTTCCCTGGGCGGCCGGGCCCCACGTGCACACAGGACGTCCACATGATTGCTCCGACCAATGAAACCGATATCCGGAACAAGGTCTACACCACGCAAGTGGACTAGACCTCTTGAGGGTCCTCGGGCCACACTGTCCCCGTGAGACATGTCATCGCCCTCGATGTGGGCGGCACCGGGATGAAAGCCGCCCTCGTCGGAGCGGACGGTGCGCTGCTGCACCGGGCCCGCCGGGCCACGGGCCGCGAGCGCGGTCCCGAGGAGGTCGTCGCCGGCGTCCTCGACTTCGCCGCCGAGCTGCACGCGTACGGCGCCGAGCACCTCGGCGCGAGCGCGGCCGCGGCCGGAGTCGCCGTCCCCGGCATCGTCGACGAGGCGAACGGCGTCGCCGTCTACGCCGCCAACCTCGGCTGGCGCGACGTGGAGCTGCGCCGGCTCCTCACCGAGCGGCTCGGCGGCATCCCGGTGGCCCTCGGCCACGACGTCCGCACCGGAGGACTCGCGGAGGGACGCATCGGCGCGGGCCGGGGCGCCGACCCCTACCTCTTCGTGGCCCTGGGCACGGGCATCGCGGGCGCCATCGGCACGGCCGGCCGGGTGGAGGCGGGCGCGCACGGCTCCGCGGGCGAGATCGGCCACATCGTCGTACGCCCCGGCGGTACGCCCTGCCCCTGCGGGCAGCGCGGCTGTCTGGAGCGGTTCGCCTCGGCGGCGGCAGTCGGCGAGGCGTGGGCGGCGGCCTGCGGGAACCCGCGGGCGGACGCCGCGGACTGCGCGAAGGCCGTCACGTCCGGGAACCCGGACGCCGTCCGGATCTGGCGGCGGGCGGTCGACGCGCTCGCCGACGGCCTGGTCACCGCCCTCACCCTGCTGGACCCGCGCACCCTCGTCGTCGGTGGCGGCCTCGCCGAGGCGGGGGAAACCTTGTTCACACCGCTGCGGAACGCCGTCCGCGAGCGGATCACCTTCCAGAAGCTCCCGGACATCGTCCCGGCGGCGCTGGGCGACACCGCCGGATGTCTGGGGGCGGGGCTCCTGGCCTGGGATCTCCTCACCACGACCGACGGCATGGAGGTAACACCCTGATGGCCACCCCTGCAGGGACGCGGGACGCCACCGCGCACGGTTCCGCCGCACGGGCGCGGGACGCCGCCGCGCGGCCGCGGGTACTGACCGGAGCGCGGGTGGTCCTGCCCACGGGCACGGTCGCCGACGGCCGCGTCACGATCGACGGCACCCGCATCGCCCCCGAAGCCCCGCCGGGAACCGCCCGCGCCGTCGACGTGACGGGCCACTGGCTGGTCCCCGGCTTCGTCGACCTGCACAACCACGGCGGCGGCGGGGCCTCCTTCTCCGGCACCGCCGACGAGGTGCAGCGGGCGATCCGCACCCACCGCCGCCACGGCACCACCACCCTCGTCGCCTCCACCGTCACCGACGACATGGACGTCCTGGTCCGCCAGGCCGGCCTGCTCGGCGAGCTGGCCGAGCAGGGCGACCTGGCCGGCATCCACTTCGAGGGCCCGTTCATCTCGCCGTGCCGCAAGGGCGCGCACTCCGAGGGCCTGCTGCGCGACCCGGACCCGGCCCAGGTGCGCAAGCTCCTCGACGCGGCGCGCGGCAGGGCCGCGATGGTCACCCTGGCGACCGAACTGCCGGGCGGCATCGACTCCGTACGGCTGCTGGCCGAGCACGGGGTGATCGCGGCCGTCGGCCACACGGACGCCACCTACGAGCAGACGGTCGCGGCGATCGAGGCGGGCGCGACGGTCGCCACCCACCTCTTCAACGCGATGCCGCCGCTCGGGCACCGCGCGCCGGGCCCGATCGCCGCGCTGCTGGAGGACGAGCGGGTCACGGTCGAGCTGATCAACGACGGCGTCCACCTGCATCCGGCGGCACTGGAGCTGGCGTTCCACCGGGCGGGCGCGGGGCGGGTGGCGTTCATCACGGACGCGATGGACGCGGCCGGCGCCGGCGACGGCCGGTACCTGCTCGGCCCGCTGGAGGTCGAGGTCAGCGAGGGCGTGGCCCGGCTGGTGGAGGGCGGTGCGATCGCCGGCTCCACGCTGACCCTGGACCGCGCGTTCAAGCGGGCGGTGACGGTGGACCGGCTGCCGGTGGAGGACGTGGTCGCGGCCCTGTCCGCCAACCCGGCCCGGCTGCTGGGCATGGACGACCGGGTGGGCTCCCTGGAGCCGGGCAAGGACGCCGACCTGGTCCTGCTGGACGAGAACTTCGACCTCAAGGGCGTGATGCGGCAGGGGGTTTGGGTGGTGGATCCCGGGCTGGGCTGAAATATCCGCCCGCACAGGGGCGACGGCCGACCCGGGGACTGGGCCGACCGCCGTCCCTTTGGCATGATCAGGCCGTCCGGAAGGGCGCATTCAAGCAAACGGCGGCCGAACGCCGTCGATCGGGGGAGGTCGGGCCAGGTGATACTCACGGTCACGCCGAACACCGCTCTGGACGTCACCTACCGCGTCCCGACACTGCGGCCGCACGGCACGCACCGGGTGACCGAGGTGGCGGAACGTTCCGGCGGCAAGGGGCTGAACGTGGCCCGCGTGCTGGCCGCCCTCGGGCACGAGGTGACGGTCACCGGCTTCGCGGGCGGCCCCACCGGCCGCGTCGTACGGGAGCGGCTCACGGGCGTGACCGACGCGCTCGTCCCGTGCGCCGCCCCGACCCGGCGCACGCTCACCGTGACCGACGCGCGCACCGGGGAGACCACGCGGTTCGACGAACCGGGCCCGGTCGTCACCCCCGCCGAGTGGTCCGCCTTCCAGCAGACGTACGAGCGGCTGCTGGCCGGCGCCGACGCGGTGGCCCTGTGCGGCAGCCTGCCGCCGGGGGTGCCGGTGGGCGCGTACGCGGGCCTGGTGCGCACCGCGCGGGCCGCGGGCGTGCCCGTGCTGCTGGACACCGGCGGCGAGGCGCTGCGCCGCGCGGTGGCGGCCCGTCCCGACCTGATCAAGCCGAACGCCGGGGAACTGGCCGAACTGACCGGCTCCCACGAGCCGCTGCGCGCGACGCAGGACGCCCGCCGGCGCGGTGCCCGTTCGGTGGTGGCGTCCCTGGGTGCGCAGGGCCTGGTCGCGGCGACCCCGGAGGGCCGCTGGCGGGCCGTCCCGCCGCCCCGGCCACGCGGCAACCCGACGGGCCGGTTGCCCGGCGCCCCGACGGGCGCCGACGAAGCGGTCTCCGCGAGCCTGCTCTCCGGCCTGGCCGAGCGCCTCCCCTGGCCCGAGACCCTGGCCCGCGCGCTCGCCCTGTCCGCGGCGACCGCCCTGTCCCCGACGGCCGGCGAGTTCGACCGGGCGGCCTACGAGGACCTGCTGGGCCGGGTCGCGGTGACCGGGGAGGCCACCGCGGCCTGACCCGGGGTCACTTCTTGACCTGGCCCTTCTTCAGCCAGAACTGGTCCAGGAGCACGTTGCACTTGTCGCCGGCCTCGCAGGACAGGCTGATCGTGTTGGTGCCCTTGGTGAGGTTGGGCCAGGCGTAGGTGGTGGTCCAGCCCTTCGCGAAGTCGCCGTCGGCGGCCTTCGCGTAGTTCTTCATGCTCAGCGGCTGGCCGAACTTCTTGCCGTTGACCGTGAGGGTCATCGACTGGTCCTCGCCGGCGGTGCTGTAGTGCGCGAAGATCGTGTACGCGCCGTCCTCGGGGATGCCGTCGACGCTCCAGGTGACGGAGTTGCCGGCCTGGTTCAGGGAGACGTAGATGCCCCCGTCCGCCTCGGCGCCCTCGACGTCGGAGGCCAGGGCGGCCGCGCCGCCGAGGCGCAGGGCCTTGGCGTCGATCGTCGGCAGCTCGGCCTCCTCCTCCGACTCGTCGCCGCCTGACGCGCTCGGCGAGGCGCTGTCGGAGACGGTGGGGGCGGGGGAGACCTCGCCGCCGGCCTGCTTGTCGTCGTCGGAGTCGCCGCCCGTCATCGCCACCGCGATGCCGACGACGACGGCCGCGACCACCGCGACCGCGCCGATCAGCAGGCCCTTGGTGTTGGGGCCGCGGCCCCGGCCGCCACCGCCGAGCCCCTGCTCCCGGTGACCGGTGGGCGTGCCGGCGCCGCCGGAGAAGCTCTCGGGCCCGGCGGGCCGGCCGTAGGCACCCTGCTGGGGCGGCACCGCCGGCTGCCCGTACTGCGCGGTCTGCTGCTGGCCGTACTGGCGCTCGCCGACCGCGCGCACGCGGTTGACCGACGGGTATCCGTAGCCACCGCCGGACGGAGGCTGGGCTCCGTTGGCCTGGCCGTCGGCGTAGAGGTAGCCGAACGGGTCGTCGTCCTCGGGCGTACTCGCGCCGTTGTTGCCGGGCGTCATCCCTTCGTACTCCTCAACAGGTGCGGGGCGGATGCGGTCCGCGTATCCCTACGCGTCCATACGTGCGGAGAAGAGCGAGCCTACCCGCTCCCGACCCGCCGAACGGGTGACCCGGATCGCATCGTTGCGGGCGGCCGGGCGCCGACCTGCGGATCAGCCCGCCCGTCTGTGCTGTTTGGGACGAGATCGTTTCTCTACGTACATCCGCTCGTCGGCGGACTTCAACACCTCGTCCGCGGTCATCCCGCAGTGCGCCCAGCCGATGCCGAAGCTGGCGCCCACCCGGACGGCCCGCCCCTCGGCGCGGATCGGCTGGATGATCTCGTTGCGCAGGCGCACCGCGAGGTCCTGGGCGTCGGCGCGGCCGAGGCCGTCGGCGAGGATCACGAACTCGTCGCCGCCGAGCCGGGCGACGGTGTCGCCGTCGCGGACGCCTCGGGACAGTCTGCGGGCGACCTCGATGAGGACCGCGTCACCGGCGTTGTGCCCGAACCGGTCGTTGATCGACTTGAAGCCGTCGAGGTCGCAGAAGAGGACCGCGAGCCCCTTGGCGCCGTCGTCGCGGACGCCGTCCTCGGGGGCGACGGTGTGCACGTGGTGGTCGTAGGCGCCGAACCGCTCCGCGCCGTCGAACCGCTCCGCGCCGTCGGTCCGGAAGTCGAAGCCGTGGTCGCCGGTGTCGAAGCCGTGGTCGCCGGTGTCGAAGGCGGGGTGCCCCTGGGCGTCCATCGCGTCGGCGGCGGCGGGGTGGGCGGACTGCGGGCGCCGGCAGAGCCGGGAGGCCAGGCGCGAGCGCAGCTCGGCGGAGTTCGGCAGGCCGGTGAGGGAGTCGTGGGAGGCGCGGTGGGCGAGCTGGAGCTCGCGGCGCTTGCGGTCCTCTATGTCCTCGACGTGGGTGAGGAGGAAGCGGGGGCCGTCGGCGGCGTCGGCGACGACGGAGTTGCGCAGCGACACCCAGACGTACGTCCCGTCGCGGCGGCCGAGGCGCAGTTCGGCGCGGCCGCCCTCGGCGGAGGTCCGCAGCAGGGTGCCGATGTCCTCGGGGTGGACGAGGTCGGAGAAGGAGTAGCGGCGCATCGCGGAGGCAGGGCGGCCCAGCAGGCGGCACAGGGCGTCGTTGGTGCGCAGGATCCGGCCGTGCTGGTCGCCGCCCATCTCGGCGATGGCCATGCCGGAGGGGGCGTACTCGAAGGCCTGGCGGAAGCTCTCCTCGCTGGCGCGCAGGGCCTGCTGTTCGCGTTCGAGACGGACCAGGGCGCGCTGCATGTTGGAGCGCAGGCGGGCGTTGCTGATGGCGATGGCGGCCTGGAAGGCGTACATCTGCAGGGCCTCGCGGCCCCAGGCGCCGGGCCGCCGGCCGTTGCGGGGGCGGTCCACGGACAGGACGCCGATGAGTTCGCCGCAGGCGCCGTTGCCGCCGGGGGCGGCGGGCGTGTACATGGGGGCGAACAGGCGGTCGGAGGGGTGCCACTCGTCCTCGAAGCGGGGCGCGGGCCCGTCCGTGTACCACTGCGGGACGTCGTCGTCGTCGAGGACCCAGCCCTCGGTGTGGGGTATGAAGACCAGGTCGCCCCAGGTCTCGCCCATGTTCAGCCGTCGCTCCCAGGAGTCGCGGGAGCCGACCCGGCCGGTGATGAGGGACTCGGCGGCGGGGTCGCCGGAGAGGGCGGCGACGACGAGGTCGCCGTCGGGACGCACGAGGTTGACACAGGCGATCTCGTACCCGAGGGCGGTCACGACGCCGTTGGCGACCGTCTGCAGCGTGTCGGCCAGGCTGCGGGCCGTGTTCATGTCGGCCATGACCTGGTGCAGCTGCCGCAGGGACCCAAGACGGACGTAGGGCTCCGACTCGGCCTCCATGCTCGCCCTCCCCCCGAGACTTCGCAGCGAATCAAGGGTTGCCTTCGGCGTAACGTCGTTTCTGTCGTTGCGCAGTCGCCGTGTCCGTACCCGTGACGCCTCCGCCACTGAATCACAGCGCGCTGCCCACTCGGTACACAGGGTCAACAATTCCCGCTTCCTGTGACTCAAGTCACAGAAAAACCTGAGCAATTCAGAAGGGTTTCCGTGTTTTTCCCTGTGCGTTTACTGAGTGTGCGACTCCCCTCCCGGAGAGCGTACGGGAATCGGTCCGGGGACCTACGACCGTACTCGGGCGAAGGTCCGATGCGGACCGGCCGGACCGGGGACTAGCGTGCGGAGCGTGCCTGCCGATCTGCTCAAGACCCCGTCCGCCCCACCCGCCCCCGCCGCCCCCTTTGGGCATGCTGTGGGGGTGAGCGACGAAGAGTTCCGTGCCGCCATGTCCCGGCTGGCCGGCGGAGTGGTCCTGGTGACCGCGCAGGAGCCCCCGCTGGACCCGGACGACCCCGGGGCGCCGGAGGGCGAGAACGCGGGGATGACGGCCACGGCGTTCCTGTCCGTCTCCCTGGAGCCGCCCCTGGTGCTGGTCAGCCTGCGCACCGGCTCCCGGATGGACGACCTGATCGACGAGCAGCCCCTGTGGGCGGTGTCGGTGCTGTCGGAGGGCCAGCGGCACATCGCCGGACGCTTCGCGATGAAGGGCCGGCTCAGCGACCGGCTCCTCTTCGAGGACCTCGCGTACACCCGCGGCGAGGCCACCGGCGCACCCCTGCTGGGCGGCGCGCTGGCCACCCTGGAGTGCCGGACCGAGCAGCGGGTGGCGGCCGGGGACCACACGCTGGTGATCGGCCGGGTGCTGCACGCGCGCGTGCCGGGCTCGGAGGGCGGACCGCTGCTCTATTTCCAGGGCCGTTACCGTCGGCTGGGCTGAACGGCAATTCAGTGGCCGGGAGCGGAACTCCCTTCCTACGCTTGCCCCATGACCACCCCTCCGATGACTTCAGCGCTCCGTCTCGAAGAAATAACCGCCGCAAATCTGGAAGCCGCTCTCGCTATTCGGGTCCTCCCCGAGCAGGAATTCGCGGTCTCTCCGGTGGTGAAGTCCCTCGCGGAGGCGTACGTGCATCCCGGGGTCGCCTGGCCGCGCCTCGTGGTCGACGGCGAGCGGCCCGTCGGCTTCCTGATGGCCTTCTTCGACATCGACTGGCGCGGGGACGGCAGCCTGATCCGCTCCGGCCTGTGGCGGCTGAACATCGGGGCGGGCGAGCAGGGCCGCGGCTACGGCCGGTTCGCCGTCGAGTCCGTCGCCCGGCGGATCCGCGACCGCGGCGGCAAGGAGCTGTACGTCACCTGGCATCCCGGCGACCACGGCCCCGAGGGCTTCTACCTCGGCCTGGGCTTCCGCGACACGGGGGAGCGCAGCGAGGGCGAGACGGTGGGGGTGCTGGCGCTGGACCGGGCAGGAGGCTGACGGCGGACGGCCCGGCGGCGGTCACGGCCGTCCGGCGGCGCGGCCCTCACCCCCAGTCCCGGCCCGTCCTGCCGCGCTTGGTCTCCGAGCGCTGCTTCTTCTGCCGCAGCCGGCGTTCGTTGATCCCGCGCGGGACGCGGGTGGGACGGCGCTGCCGGGGCGGCGGAGCCGTGGCCTCGGCGAGCAGGGAGGCCAGGCGCACGGCGGCGGCCTCGCGGTTGCGCCACTGCGAACGGTGCTCGGAGGCACGGACGCTGACGACGCCGTCGACGAGGCGGCCGGCGAGCCGCTCCAGCGCGCGCGTCTTCCACACCTCGGGCAGCGCCTCGGTGCGCGCCAGGTCGAAGCGCAGCTCCACCTGCGTGTCGCTGGTGTTGACATGCTGCCCGCCGGGTCCCGAGGACCGCGAGAAACGCCACACCAGCTCGGCCTCGGGGAGGCAGACGGAGCCTCTGATGACATGGGGACCGGACATGCCGTACATGTTCCCCCGCCTGACCCGTCCACGTCACGCGAATTAGGGTTTGGCAAAGAAAGTAAAGACACGGGGAACCTTGGCGCCCCCTCGCGGCGTTCATAGGGGTAGCTGTAGCTTCGTGCCCGTTGTACTACGAGGGAAGGACTCCCAACAATGGCTGTAAGCCTGTCCAAGGGTGGCAACGTCTCGCTCACCAAGGAGGCTCCGGGCCTGACCGCCGTCACCGTGGGCCTCGGCTGGGACGTCCGCACCACCACCGGCACGGACTTCGACCTCGACGCCTCGGCGATCGCGGTCAACACACAGGGCAAGGTCTACTCCGACGCCCACTTCGTCTTCTTCAACAACAAGCAGACGCCGGACCAGACCATCGTCCACACCGGTGACAACCGCACCGGCGAGGGCGCGGGCGACGACGAGGCGATCAACGTCAACCTCGCGGGTCTCCCCGCCGACATCGACAAGATCGTCTTCCCGGTCTCCATCTACGACGCGGAGAACCGCTCGCAGAACTTCGGCCAGGTCCGCAACGCCTACATCCGCATCGTCAACCAGGCCGGCGGCGCCGAGATCACCCGCTACGACCTGTCGGAGGACGCGGCCACCGAGACGGCCATGGTCTTCGGCGAGCTGTACCGCAACGGCGCCGAGTGGAAGTTCCGCGCCGTCGGCCAGGGCTACGCCTCCGGCCTGGTGGGCATCGCCCAGGACTTCGGCGTCAACGTCTGACGGACGCGACGTCCCGTGGGAGCCCCCGGCCACACCGGCCGGGGGCTCCGCCGTTCCCGGAAGGCAGGTCGCCCGCATGATCCTCGAGCCGCTCCCCCTCACCCCCGACCACGACATCCCGGCGCCCCTGCTCACCGAACTCACCGCGCTCCACGCCGGTGACCAGGAGTTCCGGGCACTCGGCGGAGACTTCCCCGACCCCGGCGACATCCGGCCCGAACAGGTGGCCGGGGTGCTGGCCGACGCGATGGCCGAACCGGGGGTGGAGGTGCTGCTCGCGCGCGGGGCGGGGCAGCTCGTCGGGGTGGCCGTCACCCTGGCGCACCGTCCCGACCCGGACGACCCGGACCCCTGGATCGGGCTGCTGCTGGTCGACACGGCCGTGCGGAGGCAGGGGTACGGGCGGCGGATCGCCGAGGCCCTGGAAGCGCGGTTCCGGGCGGCGGGCCGCGACGCCGTACGCCTCGCCGTCCCGGACGCCGATCCCCGGGGGCTCGCCTTCTGGACGGCTCTCGGCTACGAGGTGCTCGGGCACCGGCCCGACCCGCGGCTCGGCCGCCCCTGCGCCGTCCTGCGCAAGAGCCTGCGCACGCCGCGCCGCGCCGCCCGCGTCGCCGTCGTGGACCCGGCCGGCGCGGTCCTCCTCCTCCGGTACGACAACGTCGAGGTCGGCGTGCACTGGGCACTGCCCGGCGGCGGGCTGGAGGCGGGCGAGTCCCCGCGCGAGGGGGCCCTGCGCGAACTCGCCGAGGAGACGGGGTGGACGGACCTGGAGCCGGGCGACCTGCTGCACACCTGGGAACACGACTTCACCCACTCGGGCGTCCCCGTCCACCAGCACGAGCACATCTACGTCACCCCCGGCCCGCACCGGGCACCCGCCGGCCCCGGCCTGGCCGCCGCGCACGCCGCCGACGGCATCCTCACCTGGCGCTGGTGGACCCGTGAGGAGCTGGCCGCGGAGGCCGAACCGGTGTGGCCGGAGGGCCTCGCCGGGCTGCTCGACGCGTGGGAGGCCGCGCGCGACGGCCGGTGACGGTGGAGGGCGGCCGGGTGACGGCGAGACGGCTGCCGCCGACGGCGGGTCAGGGGTGTTCCGGCTTGTCCCTCCCGTACAGCCAGTCGCGCCAGAGCGGCCCGAAGTCCTGGTCCGGGACCTGCTCCTGCACGTACGCCGTGAAGTCGCCGGTGTCCGCGTTGCCGTGACGGTGGGCAGCGGTCCAGCCCTGGAGGAGGTCGTAGAAGACGTCGTCGCCGACGGTCTGCCGGATCTTGTGGACGACCATCGCACCGCGCTGGTAGACGGGGTCGGCGGAGATCTCCGCGGCGCCGGCGGGCCGGGCGGGCGGGAAGTCCCAGAGGTCCTCGTAGGTGTCCTCGCCGTGCGCGTACAGCTCGGTGAAGGTCTCCTCGGCGGTGGGGCCGCCCTCGTCCTCCGTCCACAACCACTCGGCGTAGGTCGCGAAGCCCTCGTTGAGCCACATGTCCCGCCAGGACCTGGGGGTGACGGAGTTGCCGAACCACTGGTGGGCGAGTTCGTGGACGAGGAGTTCGATCCCGGGGGCGCCCGGGAAGACGGGGCGGTTCTGCGTCTCGAGGGCGTACGCGGAGTCCCGCGGGCGCTCGACGATCGCGCCGGTGGAGGAGAAGGGGTACGGGCCGAAGTTGTACGCCGCCCACTCCACGACCTCGGGCAGCCGGGCCAGCACGGCACGGCTCGCGGCGGCCTGGGTGGGGTCGACGGCGACGTACACCGGCAGGCCGTCGCCGGTGCGGGACCGGGTGACGGCGTACCGGCCGATCGCGAGCGTGACGACGTGGCTCGCCACGGGTTCGGCGGCGCGCCAGGTGAACGTCGTACGGCCGGCGGTGGTCCGTTCGCCGCGCAGCTCCCCGTTGGACACGGCCGTCAGGCCCTGCGGCACGGTGACGGCGATGTCGTAGGAGGCCTTGTCGCGGGGGTGGTGGCTGCCGGGGAACCAGGCCATGGAGCCGGTCGGTTCGCCGAGCGCCAGCGCCCCGTCGGCGGTCCTGAGCCAGCCCTCCTTCGAGCCGTCCGGATCGGTGATCGTCCCGGGGCGGCCGGAATAGCGCACGGTGACCTCGAAGGTCTCGCCCTTGCCGAGGCGGTCCTCGGGGCGGACGGTCAGCTCCTGCCCGTCCCGGTCGAAGGACGCCTCCCGGCCCCCGACGGTGACCTTCTCGACCGTCATGCCCGTCAGGTCGAGGTCGAAGGCGGACAGGGGCTCGGTGGCGCGGGCGGTGAGGCGGGCGGTTCCCGACAGGCGGTGACCGGCGGGGTCGTAGGCGAGGTCGAGGCCGTAGTGGCGGACGTCGTAGCCGCCGTTGCCCGCCTTCGGGAAGTACGGGTCGCCGACACCCTCGTCACCGGCGTCGTCCGGCCCGCTCCCGCCGCACCCGGAGAGGGCCAGGGGCAGGGCGAGAGCCCAGACCGCGGCCACGGCGACGGTCCTGACGAGGCGCGCGGATCGGGGCATGGGAGCGATCCTAGGCGGGTGCGGATCAGGACATGTCAGGGATCGCGGAACCGCGCCGACCGGGAGACGCACCAGGAAACGTGACAGGGGAGGCGCCGACAGACGCCCCGGTGGACGCCGGGACATCGAGGAGCCCGGCCCCGCGGACCCGTGACACCATCACCTACGTGCTCGACATCGGCTACGCCCTCTCCAACCGCTTCCCCGACCCCCCGCAGACCGACTACCGCCGCGCGGACGTCCACGCGCTGCGGCACGACCTGTTCTGCGGGGACGTCTACCTGGCCGACACCAAGGCGGACCGGGAGATCTCCACAGCCTGGGGATGGGTGCCGGTGCTCGACTTCGCGTGGGCGCTGTGCGACATCGTGGAGCGGATCGACCGGGACCCCCGGGGCTCCCGCGCCTCCCGCCCCCAGCACGCGGAGCTGGACTTCACCGAGTCCACCGACCGCATGCTCTTCGAGCGCCGTTTCGGCTGGGTCGACATCGAGGCCGACTGGATGCCGGCCGAGGAGCCCCCGCTGACCTTCTCCCACGCCGAACTGCGCCGCGAGGCACGCGACTTCCTGCACGACCTGATCGCGGACCTGGTCGACCTCCACGACGACCTGGACGAGAACCCGGCGATCTGGACCCTCCAGGCCCGCTTCCCCCGCCTGGGCTGAGCGGTGCCGACGCCGGCCCGGCCGGCCCTCACGCCGACCCGCCTTGCTCCGGCGGGCCCGCCTCACCCCCGTCGGCCCCGCCTCACCCGGCCGGCGCCGGCCGCACCGCCCCGCCGAGCGTCACCAGGTCCCCCGCCACCGTGCCGCGCGGCAGGCCACCCCTGGCCAGGTACCTGAACCCCGTGGTCAAGCGACTCGCGTCGAGCCGCAGGCAGGCCATCACGTCGTGGTGCTGCGCTTCGGCGAAGACGTACCGCCCGTCGTCCCCGTCGTCGGGGTCCAGCGGCACGCCGCGCAGCGCGGACTCCGGTGCCGCGCGGTCCACGGGGCCCGCGGCCGGCGGCGGGAAGGCGTCCGGGTCGACGCCCTCCGGTGCCGGACACTCCCCGTCGTCCACGGGGGTCAGCGGGTTCCCGTCCTCGTCGGTCTCCGGCTCGTCGAAGTAGCCGGGACGGGAGTCGTACGCGAGCCGGAGCGCGCCGTCCTCGAAGACGAGCATCACCACGACGTCCGAGTCGAACACGTACGTCCCCACCACCGGCGCCGCGAGCAGCCTGCTCGCTCTTTCCGCGATCTCGTCGAACGAGGTTTCCGGGTCGGGACAGACCACGGTGTGCCCCGGACCCACCGGCAGCGCGTACCCCGACAGGCCCTCCCCCGCCGGCAACGGCACCGCCTCCTCGCACGGCCGTGCCACCAGCACGTTTCCGTAGGACGTCCCCATCCGTCTCAGTCCTCCACCCTGATCCCCAGCTCCGCCGCCAGCACCGGCGCCAGATCGAGCAGTTGACCCGTGCTGATCACCGCGCCGGACAGCCGGTCCAGGCCGCCCGCGATGCCCAGCTCCGTCGCCCCGCGCAGGTCGACGTCCCTCAGGGTCGCCGCCGTGAAGTCGGCCGCCTTCAGGGCGCAGTCCACGAACTCCACGCGTTCCAGGCGGGCGCCCGCGAAGTCCGGCTCGACCAGTACGCAGCCCTGGAAGACGACGTCCCGCAGCCGGGCCTGACGCAGGTTCAGGAAGTCGATCTTGCCGCCGCGGACCACCACCCGCTCCAGCACCGCACCGTGCGCCTGCGTCCCGCCCAGGCGGGCGTCGACCAGCTCGACGTCGCGCAGGGTCGCCTCGGCCAGGTCGGTGCCGACGCCGCGGACGCCGGTGAGGACCGAGTCGAGCAGCCGGGCGTGGCGCAGACGCGTCCCGTCCAGCACACAGGCCGACAGCGCGCAGTCCATGAAGCGGGCGCCCCCGCCGTCCTGCCCGGAGAGGTCCGACTCGCGGAACTCCAGCCCGTCGTGGTCCCCGTCGGGTTCCAACCGCGCGCCGTCGTACGGCTCGAGAGGCGGCAGCCGCAGCTCCGGCCGCCGCGCGGCCTTCACCGGGCCGCCCCCGCCCCTGCCCGCCGCCGCACCCGTCCTGCTTCCGCCGCCCGTACCCGTCCTCACCATGCCCCCATGCTGCACCCCGCCACCGACAGTCCCGCCGGCCGGCGGGAACGCCGTCGGTCCACCGCCCCGCCCGCCCCGGCCGGAACCGCCTTGACCTCAAGCGCGCTCGAGGTCGCAGAGTGGGCGCGCAGGGCCCCGCGCGACCGGGCGGGGCCGCACGGGACCGGCCCGGTCCACACGAGCGACTCCGGGGGAACCTCATGCACGCCGTCCGCCTGCACGCCTTCGGCCCGGCCGGGAACCTCGTCTTCGAGGAGGTCGAGGACCCCGTTCCCGCGCCGGGCCAGGTCCGCGTCGCCGTCGGGGCGGCCGGCGTGCACCTGCTGGACACCGCCCTGCGCGAGGGCCTCCGGGGCCCGCAGCCGCGGCCCACGGTGCTGCCGACCGTCCCCGGCCGGGAGGTGGCCGGGGTCGTCGAGTCCCTCGGCGAGGGGGTGGACGGCGCGTGGCTCGGCAGACGCGTCGTCGCCCACCTGGGCTTCGCTCCCGGCGGGTACGCCGAACTCGCCGTCACCGACGCCGGCCGCCTCCACGAGATCCCGGCGAACCTGGACGACGCCCAAGCGGTCGCGATGATCGGCACGGGCCGTACGGCGCTGGGAATCGTCCAGTTCGCCGAACCGGGCCCCGGCACGGTGGCCGTCGTCCCGGCCGCCGCGGGCGGCATCGGCACCCTGCTCGTGCAGTACGCGAAGAACGCGGGCGCCACGGTCGTCGGGCTCGCCGGCGGACCCGCGAAGACGGCCCTGGTCCGGGAGAACGGCGCCGACCTCGCCGTC
Source organism: Streptomyces sp. NPDC031554 (assembly GCF_055580685.1). Taxonomy (NCBI): domain Bacteria; kingdom Bacillati; phylum Actinomycetota; class Actinomycetes; order Kitasatosporales; family Streptomycetaceae; genus Streptomyces; species Streptomyces sp. NPDC031554. The sequence continues at coordinate 506,530 of NZ_JBVIKX010000004.1, forward strand.
GACTGCACCGACCCGTCCTGGCCGGAGGAGGTCCGCGCCTTCCTGGCCGGCCGGCCCGCCACCGTCGTCTTCGACGGCGTCGGCGGTGAGGTCGCCCGCGAGGCGGTGGCGCTGCTCGGCCCCGGCGGCAGGCACCTCGTCTTCGGCTGGTCGTCGGAGGGCCTCGGGGAGGGCAGGGGCCACTTCGTGGAGGGCGTCTCGCAGTCGGTCCTCGGCCCGGTGATGCTGGAGAGGGCGGGGGGTCTGCGCGCCCTGGAACGGCGCGCCCTCACCGAGGCCGCCGCGGGCCGCCTCGTCCCCGCCGTCCACCGCTTCCCCCTGCACGAGGCGGCCGCCGCCCACCGCGCCCTGGAGACCCGCCGGACGACCGGCAAGGTCGTCCTGGAGCCCTGACGCCGGCGCGCGGCGGCACCGAGTGGCTCACCGGGGCCGCCCGGCGGCGGTGCGCCGCGCGTCCACGCAGGCGTGCGCGTCGTGCCGCCCGGGTCCCGGTGACGATGAACGTGTACATGCACGTGAGTCACGACGACCGGCGGGAGGCCCTGAGCCGCCTGGACCGTCTGCTCGAACGGCGTCGCCGAGCGGGACCGCCGTCAAGAACCACCGTCGGCGCCCCCACGGTCCAAGATCGCGGGGGCGTCGTCCCTGGTCGGGCGTGGAGCCCCCTGTCGGATTCGAACCGACGACCTTCGCTTTACAAGAGCGGTGCTCTACCAACTGAGCTAAGGAGGCGTGCGCGTCGCGTGCGGTGGGCGCGCCCGAGCAGTGTACCCAGGTCGCCGTGGGCCCCTGTCGAGAATTTCCGCGAAGTTCACATGCCTCCGGGTACTGACAGAACGGGCGAACGCCAGGTAGCGTCCAGATCCGGTTCACTCATGTGGACTACACCTTCCCGGGCGGCGCCCGGGACGGCTCACCACCTTCCTACAACGGATCGTCCGGCACGTTCCTGCCGGTAGAAGGGGGCCCATCACCATGGCCACTGTCACGTTCGACAAGGCGACCCGGATCTACCCGGGTTCCACCAAGCCCGCCGTCGACGCGCTCGAGATCGACATCGCGGACGGCGAGTTCCTCGTCCTGGTCGGCCCGTCGGGTTGCGGCAAGTCCACCTCGCTCCGGATGCTCGCGGGGCTCGAGGACGTCAACGGCGGCGCCATCCGCATCGGTGACCGCGACGTCACGCACCTGCCGCCCAAGGACCGGGACATCGCCATGGTGTTCCAGAACTACGCGCTCTACCCGCACATGACCGTCGCCGACAACATGGGCTTCGCGCTCAAGATCGCCGGCGTCAACAAGGCGGAGATCCGGCAGAAGGTCGAGGAGGCCGCGAAGATCCTCGACCTCACCGAGTACCTGGACCGCAAGCCGAAGGCCCTGTCCGGCGGTCAGCGCCAGCGTGTCGCGATGGGCCGCGCCATCGTGCGCGAGCCGCAGGTCTTCCTCATGGACGAGCCGCTGTCCAACCTGGACGCCAAGCTCCGCGTGTCGACGCGTACGCAGATCGCCTCGCTCCAGCGCCGTCTCGGCATCACCACCGTGTACGTCACCCACGACCAGGTCGAGGCCCTCACCATGGGCGACCGCGTCGCGGTCCTCAAGGACGGTCTGCTCCAGCAGGTCGACACCCCGCGCAACATGTACGACCGCCCGGCGAACCTCTTCGTGGCCGGCTTCATCGGCTCCCCGGCGATGAACCTCGTCGAGGTCCCGATCGCCGACGGCGGCGTGAAGTTCGGCAAGTCGGTCGTGCCGGTGCAGCGTGACGCGCTCTCCGCCGCCACCGACAAGACGGTCACCGTCGGCGTGCGTCCCGAGCACTTCGACGTGGCCGGCGCCGACTCCGACCAGGGTCTCGCGGTCGTCGTGAACGTGGTCGAGGAGCTGGGCTCCGACGCCTTCGTCTACGGCACCGCCACGGTCGGCGGCGAGTCGAAGGACCTCGTCGTCCGCGTCGGCGGCCGCAACGTCCCGGAGAAGGGCAGCACGCTGCACGTCGTGCCGCGTGCCGGCGAGACCCACGTGTTCTCGACCTCCACGGGCGCGCGCCTCTCCGACTGAGCGACGGCCGGAGCGCGCTCCGGCCGGGTGAACCACCCGCACCGACGAGAAGGGCCCCGCGGCAGCTGCCGCGGGGCCCTTCTCGCGCGTGATCCGCGCGGATCACGCGGACGCCGGAAACCCCGGCACACCGGGCGTTTCGAGCAGCGGGCGTCAACCCCCTACCCAAAAAAAGGCACCACTCCATCCCCCGACCGGGTGACTGAATGTCGCCGACTCATCACCCCGCGCTACCCTCACACGCGTGAAGCACTCCGTGAACCACTCCGCCACCCGACCGTCGCGACGCGGCCAGGGCCCCGCCCGACGGATCGGCCGCTCGCTCGCCCTCGTCCTGCCCGTCGTCATGGTGCTCTCGGGAACCCTCGCGGTGACCCGGGTCGACTGGTCGGGGAACCCCTCGGACTCGGTGCTCACCGCCTCCGACGTCTCCACCGTCGACCGCACCGCGCGGGGCGCCGCCAGGGCCCCCCAGGACGTCCTGCGCGACCGGCTGCTGACCGAGCTCCAGGAGAAGGACCCGGGCACCGCGCTGACGCACCTCCAGGCCGCGGTGAACGGCAAGCCGTCCCTGGCGAAGCACTGCGCCTCCATCGCCCGCGCCCTGGGCCGCGCCGCCGTCCGCGTCTACGGCCCCTCCCGTGCCCAGTCCTACACCCGCCCGGTGTGCGACACCTCCTTCGCCTCGGGCGTCCTGGCGGCGCACGGCTAGGGTCTTTCGTTCGGATCAGGTCCCAGGACCCCGCTCCCCCGCGGTCCCAGGGCCCCGTACCCCCGCGGGGGAGCCTCTCGACGGGTGCGGGGCGCCGCGTACAGTTCGGGCATGACCGATCCGCGCGCCGCGTCCCGACCCACGCAAGCCGTCATCCTGGCCGGTGGCCAGGGGTCCCGGCTGCGTCCCTACACCGACGACCGGCCCAAGCCGATGGTCGAGATCCCCGGGACGGGGACGCCGATCATCGGCCACCAACTGGGCTGGCTCGCCGAGGAGGGCGTGACGGACGTCGTGGTCTCGTGCGGCCACCTCGCCGACGTCCTGGAGAACTGGCTGGCCTCCGCCGACCTGCCGCTGAAGGTCACCACGGTCGTCGAGACCGAGCCCCTCGGCCGCGGCGGCGGCCTGAGGTACGCGGCCGCCCACCTGCCTCACCCCGAGCGTCCCTGGTACGCCACCAACGGCGACATCTGGACCCGTTTCTCGCTGCGCGACATGGCGGACTTCCACACCGAGCGCGGCGCGGTCGCCACCCTCGCGCTGGCCCGGCCGCGCATTCCGTGGGGGGCCGTGCAGACGGACGGCTTCGGCCACGTCACGGACTTCATCGAGGCCCCGCCCACCACGTACGAGGTCAACGCCGGCGTCTACGTCTTCTCCCCCGAGTTCGCGGGGCTGCTGCCCGAACGCGGGGACCACGAGCGGACCACGTTCCCGCGTCTGGCCCGCGAGCTCCGACTGGCCGGGTTCCCGATCCCGCAGGGCGCGTACTGGCGCGCCATCGACACGGCGAAGGACCTCACGGAGGCGGCCAAGGAACTGGCGGCGCTGGGCCGCTGACGACCTGGCACCTGTCATGGCGATGGGCCCCGCTCGCTTCCGGCGAGCGGGGCCCATCGTCGTACGGGAGGAGAGGCCTCCCCGAAGAACTTTCCGTCCGGCCCGGACCGGGCCCGGCGCCCCGTCCGGGCCGGGTCGGACCGGCCAGGCCCGGACGAGAGGTCCTGGGGTCTTTCGTTTGGATCGGGCCGGATCGGGGAGCGGGGTCCGGTGCCGTGCCTCGAAAGGCGGAGGAGGGAGTCAGGGCGGAGCCCTGGCGACCGACGACGACGCGGCGGGGTGCGGTGCCGGGGCCCGCGAGCCCGGCCTGATCCCAACGAGAGGCCCTAGCCCAGGAGGCCGCCCACCAGTCCGGGGCGGTCGGCCGACGGGGAGCCGCCGTCCGAGCCGCCGGTGGAACCCCCGGTGGAGCCGGAGGTGCTGGTGCCGCCGGAGGTGGGACCCGAGGTGGTGCTGGGGGCCTGCTCGACCGGGCCGGAGCGCTCCGGCGGGGCCTCACCGCCGGTGCCCTGGGTCTGGCTGGGGGCGCCGCTCGTGGCGGTCTCGGTGTCCCGCGTGGCGCCCGGAGCGGACTCCTCCTCCCGCGTCGGCGCCTCGGAGGTACTGCCCTGGGTCGGCGAGGTGGAAGCGGACGGCGTCCTGCTCGGCCGGCGCCCGTCGGACTCCTCGTCGGGAAGCGGCGAGCCGGGCAGTTCGTTGCGCGGGGCCTCGCCGGGGCCGGGCACGACGACGCGGTCGGCGTCGCGGACGGCACCGCCGAGCAGCGCCCCGGTCATCAGGGTGAGCCCGACGACGATCGCGGTGACGAGGCTGCCGCGGCGCAGCACGTGACGGCGCAGCTCCCACAGGTCGGACCGCGGGCCGAGCCGCCGCCAGGCACCGGCGGCGAGGCGGCCGTCGACGGAGTAGACGGGGGCGCCGGCGATGACCAGCGGCGACCAGGCGGCGAGGTAGATGATGTCGGGCGTCTCGTAGACCGGGACGGTCTTCCAGCTGACCGTGAGGAGCAGCGCGGCGGACAGCATGGCGCCGAAGCCGGCCGCGACCCGCTGCCAGCAGCCCAGGACCGTGAGGACGCCCACGACGACCTGGAGGAAGGCGATGACGAGACCGGAGCCCACGGGATGGTGCAGGGCGAACTGGCGCAGCGGCTCGACGACTTCCCACGGGTGCAGGGTGTTGAGCCACTTCACCATGGAGCCGCGCTCGCCGCCGTCGAAGTAGACGGGGTCGCACAGCTTGCCCATGCCGGCGTAGACGGAGATGAAGCCGAGGAGGACGCGCAGCGGGAGCAGGACGACGCCGAGGTTCATCCGGCGGCCCGGGAAGTAGACGTGCCGGGCCGGGTCGCCGCTGTGCCGTCCGCGGCGCGAGCCGGTGTCCGCCGCGGCGGCGGCCTCCGCGAACTCCTCGAACGCGCCGTCGTCGTGGTCCGGGCGGCCGTATCCGGACCCGCCGTATCCGGACGGGTCGTGGCCGGGGTCGTCGTAGGCGCTGCCGGCGGAGCGCATCTGCGGCAGGAGCCGCTGTCCGCGGTCGCCGTGGGTGCGCTGGGCGCCGACGAGGGGGGTCTCGCGGGTGCGCGCGGTGAAGTCGCCGTCGTAGCCGTCGCCGGTCCCCACGCGGGGGATGATCTGGGTGGCTCCGGCGTCGGCGGGCGGTTCGCCGTGGCCGACGCTGCCTGCCCGCACGGCCTGGAGCAGCCGGTGGGCGCCGGTGTCGTCCGGCGCGGACCGGCCGCTCCAGACGACCGGCCGACGACGGGCGGCACGGGCCCCGGCGGCGGGGATGCGCGCGGTGTCCTCGGCGGCGCTCGCGTGCCGGGAGATCCGCGGGGATTGGCTGCGTCGCGCCGACGCTCCCAGCTGCACGCGGAAACTCGCGTGATTGACGATGATCTGCGCCGGGTCGCTCGGCACCTTCACCATGCTCAGCGCGGGAGCGTCGTCGAAGCCCGACGAGAGGTCCCCCGTGGGTGTGCGGGGCGTTCTGGTGTCCACACTCCTCTAACCGAGTGATGTGTCCTGAGGACACTGCCTCGACCCGTCGGATCTGTCCGGACAGCGTCAAGGTTGCCCGACGCGGCGGAATCCCCCCGTACGGGTGAGCCGGCGGGCGGGTGTGCGACCCGCCCGCCGTCGGACGCCGTGCCCCGGACGGAGCGGTCCCGGCGCCCGTCCCGGCTCCGGCCCCGCCCCGTGTCAGACCCTGCGCCGAGCCGCCTCGTACAGCACGATCCCCGCCGCCACACCGGCGTTGAGCGATTCCGCGCCGCCCGGCATGGGGATCCGCACCCGGTGGTCGCAGGTCTCGCCGACGAGCCGGGACAGGCCCTTGCCCTCGCTGCCGACGACGATGACGACCGGGCCGCTCAGGGCCGCCAGCTCACCGATCTCGCTCTCGCCGTCGGCGGCCAGACCGACGATCGTGATGCCGGCCTTCTTGTACGCCTCCAGGGCGCGGGTGAGGTTGGTGGCACGGGCCACCGGCGTGCGGGCCGCCGCGCCGGCGGACGTCTTCCAGGCGCCGGCGGTCATGCCGGCCGCGCGCCGCTCGGGGACGACGACGCCGTGGCCGCCGAAGGCGGAGACCGAACGGACGACGGCGCCGAGGTTGCGCGGGTCGGTCACGCCGTCGAGGGCGACGATCAGCGGGTCCTCGCCGTCGTCGTAGGCGGCGGCGGCCAGGTCCTCGGGGTGCGCGTACTCGTACGGCGGGACCTGCAGGACCAGGCCCTGGTGGTTGAGGTTGTTGGTCATGCGGTCCAGCTCGGGGCGCGGCGCCTCCATGAGGTTGATGCCGCCGCGCTCGGCCGCGAGCTGGAGCGCCTCGCGCACCCGCTCGTCGTTGTCGATGAACTGCTGGACGTACAGCGTGGAGGCGGGCACGCCGCCGCGGAGCGCCTCGACGACCGGGTTGCGGCCGACGACCAGTTCGGAGGCCGACTTGCCGCCGCGGCCGCGGGGCACCGGACGGCGCGCGGTCTGCTTGGCCTTCGAGGTGGCGAGGCGGTTCTTCTTGTGGCCCTTGCGCATCTCGGCGGGCGGGGTCGGACCCTTGCCCTCCAGGCCCCGGCGCCGCTGGCCGCCACTGCCGACCTGCGCGCCCTTCTTGCCGGACATGCGGCGGTTGTTGGCTGCCATGACCTACCCGTCTGTCGTGAAGCGTGCGTGCGTACGTAATGCAGTGTGCCGCCCGGACACCCGGGCGGCACAATCGATCAAGAATGCATCAAGGATCGATCAGGGGACGCTCAGCGCGGGCCGAGTGTCCAGCGCGGTCCCTGGGGGCCGTCCTCGATGGACAACCCCGACTGGTTGAGCTGGTCGCGGATGGCGTCCGCGGTGGCCCAGTCCTTGCGGCCGCGCGCCGCCTCCCGCTGGTCGAGGACCATGCGGACGAGGGTGTCGACGACGCCGTGCAGGTCCTCGCCCCGGTCCGCCTCGCCGGCCCAGTGCGGGTCGAGGGGGTCCAGGCCGAGGACGCCGAGCATGGCGCGCACCTCGGCGAGGCGGGCCACGGCGGCTTCCTTGTCGTCGGCGGCCAGGGCGGAGTTGCCCTGCCGGACGGTGGTGTGCAGGACCGCGAGGGCCTGCGGGACGCCCAGGTCGTCGTCCATCGCCTCGGCGAAGGCGGGCGGCACGTCGGCGGCGGGCTCGACGACGCCCCCGGCCTTCTCCACGACGCGCTGCACGAAGCCCTCGATCCGCGCGAACGCCGACTCGGCCTCGCGCAGGGCCTCCTCGCTGTACTCGATCATCGAGCGGTAGTGCGGGGTGCCCAGGTAGTAGCGCAGCACGATGGGGCGCCACCGCTTGACCATCTCGGAGACCAGCACGCTGTTCCCGAGCGACTTGGACATCTTCTCGCCGCTCATGGTGACCCAGGCGTTGTGCACCCAGTACCGCGCGAACTCGTCGCCGTAGGCCTTGGCCTGGGCGATCTCGTTCTCGTGGTGGGGGAAGATCAGGTCCAGGCCGCCGCCGTGGATGTCGAAGGCGGAGCCCAGGTACTTGTGGGCCATCGCCGAGCACTCCAGGTGCCAGCCGGGACGGCCGCGGCCCCACGGGGTCTCCCAGTCGGGCTCGCCCGGCTTGCCGGCCTTCCACATCGCGAAGTCACGGGGGTCGCGCTTGCCGGTGATGCCGTCCTCGGCGGGCTGGCGCAGGTCGTCGATGTCCTGGTTGGACAGCGCCAGGTAGCCGGGGAAGGACCGCACGTCGAAGTAGACGCTGCCGTCGGCCTCGTAGGCGTGGCCGCGCTCGATGAGCCCGCGCATCATCTCGATCATCTCGGGGACGTGCCCGGTGGCCCGCGGCTCGTAGGTCGGCGGGAGGCAGCCGAGGACCCGGTAGCCGTCGCCGAACGCCCGCTCGTTCTCGTACCCGATGGACCACCAGGGGCGGTCCTGGTCGCGCGACTTGGCGATGATCTTGTCGTCGATGTCGGTGACGTTCCGGACGAACGTGACGTCGTAGCCGCGGTGGGTGAACCAGCGGCGCATGATGTCGAAGTTCAGGCCGGAGCGGATGTGCCCGATGTGCGGGGCCGCCTGCACGGTGGCACCACACAGGTAGATCGAGACACAACCCGGCGTGAGCGGGGCGAAGTCACGGATCTGCCGGGCGCTGGTGTCGTACAGGCGAATGGTCACCACTCCAGGGTAGTGGGCGTGGGCGGGTGCCCGACACCTTCCACCGGTTTGCCCGCGGGGTGTCCGCGGGCGGCGGGGCCGGGGAACCCGTGCCGGCCCGGACCTCACCGGCCGGCGGGATCCGGGGCCGGGGCCCGAGGTCTTCCGGACGAGCCGGGCCGGACGAGCCGAGCCGGGCCGGCCCGGGCGCGCGGGCCGGTCCGTACGAAGGCCCCGGCTCCGCGCCCCGCGGATCCCCGCGGCCCTCGCACCGTGGCCCTCCCGGCCCTGCCCGCACAGCCCTGTCGCGCCGGCCGCGGTTCTCAGCCCTGCCGCACCACCAGCGCCGTCGCCACCGCCATCAGGCCCTCGTCCCGGCCGGGGAAACCGAGCCCGTCCGTCGTCGCGCCCGACACCGACACCGGCGCTCCCGCCGCCTCGGAGAGGATCTTCTGCGCCTCCTCGCGGCGCTTGCCGATCTTGGGGCGGGGGCCGACGACCTGGACGGCGATGTTGCCGACGGCGAAACCGGCGGCGCGCACGATCCGGGCCGCCTCCGTCAGCAGCGTCACGCCCGAGGCGCCGGACCACTCGGGGCGTCCGGTGCCGAAGTGCTGACCGAGGTCGCCGAGTCCGGCGGCGGAGAACAGCGCGTTGCACGCGGCGTGCGCGACGACGTCCGCGTCGGAGTGACCGGCCAGGCCCGGCCCCTCGCCCTCCCACTTCAGGCCCGCGCACCACAGCTCGCGGCCCTCCTCGAAGGCGTGGATGTCGGTGCCGATGCCGACCCGGGGCAGCACGGGTGCCGCCGGGGCCGTTCCGGGAGCCGTCTCAGAAGCCATCGTTCAGCCTCCTGCGGGCGAGGACCGCCTCCGCGAGGACGAGGTCCAGCGGACGGGTGACCTTGAAGGCCTCCTCGTGACCGGGGACGGCCACGACGGTCAGGCCGAGCCGCTCGACCATGCCGGCGTCGTCGGTGACGTCGTCGGTGACGGTCTCGTGGGCGCGCACGAGGGTGGCCCGGTCGAAGCCCTGCGGCGTCTGCACCGCCCGCAGCCGCGCCCGCTCGGGCGTGGCGACGACCGGTTCGGGCGCGCCGGGGGCCTCGGCCGGTTCGACCTCCTTGACGGTGTCCGCGAGCGGCAGCGCCGGCACGACGGCGGGGGCGCCGTCGCGGACGGCCTCGATCACGGCGTCGACGGTGTCGACGGGCACCAGCGGCCGGGCGGCGTCGTGCACGAGGACGACGTCGTGACCGGGCGGCAGGGCGTCCAGGCCGAGCCGCACCGACTCCTGGCGGGTCTCGCCGCCGGGGACGACCAGGAATTCGGTGCGGTCGGGCAGCGCGTGCGCGTCGAGCAGCGACCTGACCTCGGCGGCGCCGTCCGGCGGGGCCACGACGACGACGAGGGAGACGGACCGCGAGGCGGCCAGGGCCCGCACCGCGTGGATCAGCATGGGGGTCCCGCCGAGTGTGCGGAGCGCCTTGGGGGCGCCCGGACCGAGGCGTACGCCCCGGCCGGCGGCCGGGATCACCGCGGCCGTGCGGGCGGGGACGGGGGCGGGAAGCGAATCGTCAGACATCGGTTCCTGTCAGGTTTGTGTGCTCGGCCTACGTGGGTACGGAGACAGCGTGCCGGGCTGGACGCCTTGACCGGCCCCTTCCGTGACACCGGTCGAGGCGGCTGACGGCCCGGTTCCGGCGCGCCGGGCTCCGGCGTGTGCGTCCGAGGTGGACGCGCGCGGCACGACCAGCACAGCACGGCCATGGACGCAGGCGTGTCCATGTATCGGCGTACCGGCGTTTCAGCGTTTCCGGCATGAATATGCCGCAGCGCCCGGCGACGGGGATACGTCATCGGGCACCACGGCATGTTCACTGCGCTGAGCGAGCTGAGCTGAGGCCGGCGGGTCTCGGCGTCAGGACGCGAGGACCTCGTCGAGCAGGGCCTCGGCCTTGTCCTCGTTCGTGTTCTCCGCGAGCGCGAGCTCGCTCACCAGGATCTGGCGGGCCTTGGCGAGCATGCGCTTCTCACCGGCGGAGAGTCCGCGCTCACGCTCGCGACGCCACAGGTCACGCACGACTTCCGCGACCTTGATGACGTCGCCGGAGGCGAGCTTCTCCAGATTTGCCTTGTAACGACGCGACCAGTTCGTGGGCTCCTCGGCATACGGCGCGCGCAGCACCTCGAAGACCCGGTCCAGCCCGTCCTGACCGACCACATCACGCACGCCGACGAACTCCGCATTGTCCGCTGGCACACGTACCGTCAGGTCACCCTGGGCGACCTTCAGCACCAAGTAGGTCTTGTCCACGCCTTTGATCTGGCGAGTTTCGATGGCCTCGATCAGCGCGGCCCCGTGATGGGGATAGACCACGGTGTCGCCAACCTTGAACGTCATGTGACAGGTACCCCTTCCGTGGCTATCCAGGGTAACACGGAAACTGCGGGTTCTGAATGACGTTTTCGCAGGTCAGGGCATATCTCGGGGCTTGACAACAGCAACAGGAACGTGCTGCGACCGGGTGGCGGAAGCAGGTATTCGCAGGTCGGAGCAGCTCTCCACGGGGAGCGAAACACGCACGTCACACACGTCCAGGGGCCCCTCCGAGTGACCGAACATCCCCAAATGTCCGCTTCCAGATGTGCGACTTCCGTTACTCCGTTCGGTGTCCGGAGCGGGATCCGGACCGTTTCCGGAATTGATCACTCGGCGGGCCGAACAGGTGGTGATCAATTCTCCTGACGCCCGCGCATTCCCGCACGGAAAATCCACGACCACCGGCGAGCGGCGCTTATGTGAATGCGCGACCACGTCCCGGCGATCATCCGGAAGCCAATGTGACTCACGGGTCACCCGTGACCGCGGGACAACGGGTCACCGGTGTCCACCGGGGGGCGAGGGCGACCGCCGCGAAGAGGGGCCTCACACGGTGCCCGATGGGTGCCCGGATCGCTCCGGAGGCGGGTCGGGTGCGGCCGCGCGGGAACGGCTCGGTAACCTAAGGCCGCTGACAGACCCTTAGGGCGGCTTTATCCAAGGAGAGCTGCCCCTGCTTACCCAAGGAGTTGCCGCAGCCGTGAGCAGCAGCCTTCGACGCGGCGCCCTCGCCGCCTCCGCCCTCGTGTTCTCGATCGCCACGCTCGCCGCCTGCGGCGCCGGCAACGACGCCCAGACCCTGCAGATCAAGCCGGACAACGCCGCCACCAGCGTGGGCGACATCAAGCTGCAGAACGTCGTCATCATCACCCAGCCCGACCCGGAGTCCACCGGTCCCGCCGCCATCTCCGCGACCGTCTTCAACAGCGGCAGCAAGGCGCAGACCCTGGACTCCATCGCCGTGGACGGTGCCGACGGCGCCGTCGAGATCAAGCCCGCCGAGGGCGACGGCAAGCTGACCGTCCCGGCCGGCGGCTCCGTCGTCATCGGCGGCGAGAACAACGCCGCCGCCAGCCTCCCCAGCACCCCCGAGGCCGTCCAGAACGGCAACGCGCAGAAGATCACCTTCACCTTCAGCGAGACCGGCGAGGTCAGCCTGGACGCCTTCGTCGTGCCGGCCGAGCACTACTTCGCCCAGTGGGGTCCGAGCAAGGTCCCGAGCGCCCCTGAGGAGTCCGCCTCCGGGACGCCGTCCGGCAGCGCCTCGCCGTCCGCGGGCGAGTCGGCCTCCGCGTCCGCGGGCACCGGGAGCGAGCAGCCGGACGACACGGCCTCCCCGAGCGCCTCGCAGTCGGAGACGGCCGGAGGCTGAGCGCCGTACGCCGGTCGCGCACGTACGACGAAGGGGCGGCACCCTCACGGGGTGCCGCCCCTTCGTCGTGGTTCCCGGCGGATAGCCGCTCACGGATCACCGCTCACGGCCGGCGGTCTACGGCTCGAACTTGTAGCCGAGGCCCCGCACCGTCACCAGGTACCGCGGGGCACCCGGGTCCGGCTCGATCTTCGCGCGCAGACGCTTGACGTGGACGTCGAGGGTCTTGGTGTCACCGACGTAGTCGGCGCCCCAGACGCGGTCGATGAGCTGCATGCGGGTCAGGACACGGCCCGCGTTGCGCAGCAGCATCTCCAGGAGGTCGAACTCCTTGAGGGGGAGGTCGACCTTGGAACCGGAGACGGTGACGACGTGGCGGTCGACGTCCATACGGACCGGACCGGCCTCCAGGGCCGCCGGGGCGACCTCCTCCGGCTCGCCGCGGCGCCGCAGCACCGCGCGGATGCGGGCCACCAGCTCGCGCGAGGAGAACGGCTTGGTGACGTAGTCGTCGGCTCCTATCTCGAGGCCGACCACCTTGTCGATCTCGCTGTCCTTGGCGGTCACCATGATCACGGGAACGTTGGAGCGGCCGCGCAGCTGGCGGCAGACCTCCGTACCGGGCAGCCCCGGCAGCATCAGGTCGAGAAGCACGAGGTCGGCGCCGTTGCGCTCGAACTCGTCGAGCCCGTCGGGCCCCGTGGTCGCGACGGCGACCTCGAAGCCCTCCTTGCGGAGCATGTACGACAGGGCGTCGGAGAAGGACTCCTCGTCCTCGACGACGAGCACTCGGGTCACGGAAGGACCTCCGGGGCGGAAAGCGTCTGGTACGCGGTTGACTCGGGGGGTGAGGCAGGTGAAGCGGATGGGGCATGGGGGGTGCCGGCGGAGGACCCGCCCTCCACGTCGTCGTCGAGGCCGGGGAGCTGCTGGGCGCGGTCACGGGCGGCGCCCGCCTCCGGCAGCCGCAGCGTGAACGTGGAGCCCTGTCCCTCAGCGCTCCACACCGTGACCTCCCCGCCGTGCGAGGCGGCCACGTGTTTGACGATCGCCAGCCCGAGGCCCGTACCGCCGGTGGCACGGGAACGGGCGGGATCGACCCGGTAGAAGCGCTCGAAGACGCGCTCCTTGTCCTTCTCCGAGATGCCGATGCCCTGGTCGGTCACGGCGATCTCGATCAGTTCCCCGCCGTGCACGGTGACCCTGCGGGCGGCGATGCCGACGCGCGTGCGGGCGGGTGAGTAGTTGACGGCGTTCTCGACCAGGTTGCCGAGGGCCGCGGCCAGCTGGCCGCGGTTGCCCCAGATGCGCAGGTCGGCGGTGCCGTCCGCCCGTCGGCCGCCCTCGGGCTCGAACTCCTCGGCCGCCCCGATGTTGGCGGCCATGGTGATCTGTTTGGCGCCGGCCTGGTGCCGGCAGCGGTCGATGGCCTCGGCGACGAGTTCGTCGACGCGGACCGGTTCGGCGTCCTCGAGGGGATCGTCGTTCTGGACACGGGAGAGGTCGATGAGTTCCTGGACCAGGTTGGTCAGGCGGGTCGCCTCGATCTGCATCCGGCCGGCGAAGCGCTCCACCGCCTCGGGGTCCTCGGAGGCGTCCATGACGGCTTCGGAGAGCAGCGAGAGGGCGCCGACCGGGGTCTTCAGCTCGTGACTGACGTTCGCGACGAAGTCGCGGCGGACGGCCTCGATGCGCCGGGCCTCGGTGAGGTCCTCGACGAGCAGGAGGACGAGGCGGGAGCCGAGCGGGGCCACCCGGGCCGACACCGCGAGGGCTTCGCCCCGGCCGGTGCCGCGCCGGGGCAGGTCCAGCTCCACCTGCCGTATCTCGCCGTCGCGTCGGGTGTCGCGCGCCATCTGGAGCATCGGTTCGACGGCGAGCTTGCCACCGCGGACCAGCCCGAGGGCGTACGCGGCGGAACTCGCCTTGACGACGGCGTCGGCCTCGTCGAGGACGACGGCCGAGGAACGGAGCACGGACAGGACGGTGTCCACGCCCGGCGGAAGCACGGGATCGGTGTGCAAGGAGGTCCTGGTGGGTCGGTTCTGGTCGCGTTCGCTCCAACGGAACGCCAGCATCGCGATGACACCGGTGAGCACCCCGGCGATCGCTGCCGCTGCGGCGACCGCCGCGTTCACGTCCATGCGTCCAGGTTAGGCATGCGATACGGCCTGGCCACAGCCATCGAGGTGCGACCTCGAACACTCGTCGCCCAGAGTTCACCTTGGAGCCAGGGGTGGTTCATTTGGGGTGACGGAAACCGACGCGTACGGGGCGGACCGTGGCACCGTGGGGTTCGCAGCGCCGGTTCCACGGCCGGTACCGGCCCCCGGCACCCCCGAGAACGACGTACGAGAGGGAACCCTGATGCGGGACGCGTACCACGAGGAACTGGACTCGATCGGCGACGGTCTGGTGGAGATGGCCCGGCTGGTGGGGTCGGCGATCGGGCGCGCCACGACCGCCATCCTCGACGCCGATCTCAAGCTGGCCGAGAGCGTGATCGAGGCCGACCAGAAGATCGACGAACTGCAGCACGACCTCGAGGCGCGGGCCATCGCGCTGCTCGCGCGCCAGCAGCCGGTGGCGACGGACCTGCGCATAGTCGTCACGTCGCTGCGGATGTCGGCCGACCTGGAGCGCTCCGGCGACCTCGCCCAGCACGTGGCGAAGCTGGCCCGGCTGCGCTTCCCCGAGCGGGCGGTGCCGCAGGACCTGCACGCCACCATCCTGGAGATGGGGCAGCTCGCGCAGCGCCTGATGGCCAAGGCCGCCGAGGTGATCATCACCAAGGACGTCGACCTCGCGCTCCAGCTGGAGCAGGACGACGACGCGATGGACCTGCTGCACCGCACCCTCTTCCAGCACCTGATCGACGACCGCTGGAAGCACGGCATCGAGACGGCCGTCGACGTGACGCTGCTCGGCCGCTACTACGAGCGCTTCGCCGACCACGCGGTGGCGGTCGCCAAGCGGGTCGTGTTCCTGGTGACGGGCGAACACGCGGACAACCTCCAGCAGGACCTGCCGACCGAGATCCAGCCGGTGGCGGGGCCGGAGGAGGCGTAGCCGGCTCGATGGGGCGGGCCGGGCCGGTGCGTCGGCCCGGCGGTGCTCCCGGCGACCGCGCGGCGCGCTCCGCGGCGACGGACAGAGACGGAGGCGGGAAGCGACTCGGCCCGTCGGGCCCCCTCCGGTGAAGCTCCCCGAGGGGGCGCGGTCCGGCCCGCGGCGCACCCGCGACGCGGCATCGGAGGGGGCGCGGTACGCCCCCTCCGGAACGGGCCGAGGGCGCCCGGAAGCCCCCGTGCGCCGTTGATGCGCCTGCCCCCATGGGCATGAACTGAGCACAGGCGCTCCTGCCTCCAGGCCTCCAGGAGGAACCCATGGCCGAAGCCCCCAGCAAGCCCGACCCCACCCAGGAACGCCCGACCGAGCAACCCGCCGAGATCAGGAACCTGCTCCTGGTCGCGGCGTGCGGCTGCGGTTCGGGCTGCGGCTGCGGCTGCCAGTCGGGCAGCCCCTGCCAGTGCGGCTGAGACGCCACGAGGAGAGGGTCCGGACGCGGGACGCGCCGGGCTCCTCTCCTCACACCCCTCTTCCCGTCCTTCTCCTCCCCGCATGTCCCCGCGCCCGTGCGCACGCGTGCGCACGGGCGCAGCATGGAGGGAGCGACGGCAGGCGGGCCCTCACAGGCGGCGTGCCTGCATCCTGCACGAGGAAGGGGGTGCGGTCATGACCAGGTTCATGGACGTCCACCACGGTATGAAGGGCATCACCGCCGATCAGCTCCACCAGGCCCACCAGGCCGACCTGGCGATCGAGGCGGAGGAGGACGTGCACTTCGAGGGCGCCTGGGCGGACCCGGAGTCCGGCACCGTCTACTGCCTCTCCGAGGGCCCCTCCGCGGACGCGGTCCAACGCGTCCACGAACGCGCGGGCCACAAGGCCGACGAGATCCACGCGGTGCCGCTGTCGGCGTGACCGAGTCCCGGCCACCAGCGGCGGCGCCGACCGCAGCCGGCGAGGACGGCGCCCAGCCCCACCGAAAAGCCCCCGCCCCACGCAGAACTCGCGAAGCGGGGGCTTTCAGGCGGGTTCTTGCTTCTTCTCGCCCCGGGTCTTGCCGGGGATCTTGGTGAGCTGGGTTTTTGCTGTTCAGAGGCGGTGGGATCGTGCGCCTGGTGGTCGTCAGTGGCCACTGTCGAGCGGCCTCGGACGGCCCAGGGACGGCCCAGCCATGGGTCGCGTGGACGGCGTCAGCCGGCGGAGGCGGCTCGCCATTGCGCGGTGATGCACCCCTCTTCCATGTCCCACCACTCCTTGGCCACACCGTGGTTGAGCAACCGTTGCACCTTGGCGAGATCGGCGGTGGGAGGGACGTCCAGGGCGACCATGCGGAAGCGTTCTATGCCCTCGCCGCAGACGCCGAGTTCGTGAAAGGCGTTGAGCACGCTCTGCCGTGCGGCTTCCGAGCCGCTGTCACGAAGCACGATGAGGCGGATGGTGCAGTTCTCCGAACGCCGAACAACCTCGCCGGCCCACCGCACGCCCTCCTCGTCGGGCTCCGTGGCCACGATGTCCCCGCAGGCAATACCTCGGACGAACCAGGGGATGTTGTCGAGCCGCGCAGTGCCGTCGCCTTGGTCGACCGCCCACAGACTCTCCACCGACGCCGGGGACCAGTCGTCCTTGATCTCAAGTCGGAAGTGCACCTTCACGTGCGGGCCCTCGGGGTTCGTCATGGTGCCCAGGATGCACAGCCCTGTCGCGCCGGCCGCGGGCGGGTGACGATGACGTCTACTCAAACTGAATACGAGTTCGTCTGTGCCTCAGCCGACGACAGCCGGCCACGGCATCGGGTGCGCCGATCGATCACGCACGCGTATGTCTCGCTGCACCCCCACCGGCCTCCGCCACGCTGGCCGGCGACGTCGACCAGAGCAAGCAGGGACGGCCGTCCCGTAACGACGATGCCTGAGCCCTCAGCTTGGGAAGCTGAGGTGAATTGGGGCTTATTTCGCTGCTGACCTGCCGCTGAGCGGTATCGGTACCTGGGGCGAGGCGGGGTGGTTCCCCGGTGTTCCCTGCGGTTCCCCGCACGATCTGGCACGGGTCTGGCACGACCTCATGGCAATGTGGTGGTCGCGGCGGCTGCTGTGATTCGCGCTCATCCGCCGCTGTTGGTGTCGGCCACCGGTGTGAGTCCATCGGGCGGGGACTTGAGATCAGGATGGTGAGTTTCCTCAATCGGTGACTCGGTACCAGACAACCTGTTCGGCGGTCGCTTTCCCAAGTTGGCGTGCGATCTCGGATGCGATCGTGTCCGCCTGCTCAAGAGATGCGGAGCCTGCGATGTCGACGTACCAGGTCCCGAGGAGTTCCCAGGAGACGTGGACGGTGGCGTCACCGATGCGGAGGACGAGGACGCTGCCGTCCTGCACGATCTCGCATGGCTGGGACTTCGGTGCGAGGTGGCTGGAGAGCTTGCCGACAGGTATGTCAGGCCAGTCAGCGCCGCTCTGGGTGCTGATCGTGTACTCGGGCATGGCGGCATCCTGCCAGCAGGATGGCGCTTTCATCTCGCGCTGGCCTCGGCCGCTCAGGGGTCCGATGCCGGGTCCGCTTGGGCCTCAGCCGTCGACAGTCAACCACGACGGCAGTTGCGCTGACCGACCAGACACGCGTGTGCCTCGGCACCCACACCGGTCTCAGCCACGCTGGCCGGCGACGTCAGCCAGAGCAATCGGCGACGGTGGAAGCGTGACAGCGAGGCATTGGGCAAGGACTTCTTCGTCCCGAAGCAACTTGGGCGGGGGTACTGCCTTGGGCTGCTGACGTTCTCACCTGCGACGGTGGTCCATAGTCGTTCGCGGGCGTCCGCCGGTGTTCGTCGGCGTTGTCACGCAGTTAGACACGCAGCGGACCATAGCCCCTCCGCTCGCTGGTAGATCAGCTTTGCCCTTCGGTCTGGGTCATCCATGCGAGGCGGTGACGATGAGCTGGTGACCCACTCGACCACCGCATGAGGCAGGTCGAGTGCGGCAGGACGGGATACCAATGAGGCACCTGGCTGATGAGTTGAGGCATCGAACACCTCTCTCGACGGCACGGGTGCCTCGCGGGTTGCGCCCTCGGCACCGTCACCCCATCGGTGACCACACCGAAAACACTCAAAGACGGTCCGCCCGCGCCCGGGTTCGACATGGTCAACTACCCGGGCCTACTCCGGTCTGTTGACCAGGAAGTTCTGTGGCACCCCACGATGGTCCAAAACGGCCCAGCCAGCAGCGTTTTTGCTACAGCCTCGTTGAGAATCAGGTGCCAGAGTTGTCGACGAACCCCACGATTTCGAGGTATTCAATTTCGGGCGGAACGCCATAGATCCCCGTCACCTTGTCGATGATCTCTTCCGTGAAGAAGGAACGGGCCTTCTCCTCGTCATCCCACACGTAGAAGTTCCTCGCCTGAACGCCGTCTTCGTCGAGCGTGAAGCTCTTGAAGCGAAGGCCGGCCATGCCTTCGAACGGTCCTCGTAGTTCGTCGGCAATCCTTGCGATAGTTGAACGATCGAAATTTTCGGTCTGCGTGAAAGTCACGAGCACGCCGATCATCAGGCCTCTTATCGATTGGGTGAGCGACGGTCGATCGAGTGATGCTAGCGGCGGATCCTAGTACACACAGCCGGAGGTTCCAGTCATTAGGTGTCGAATGTCGGCGAACTCGGATGGATCGCCCCAGATGGCTGCAGACAGCTCGGCGATGCCGCCGCCGGGGAGCCGCTGGGCGACATCGCCCCGTGGTGGACGGCCTTGAAGATCCGCCCGGAACTGAGCTTCGACAGCATGGGGGAACCGCGCCGAGCGGAGTGTCTCGTTGAGGCCATGACCACCCCGGACGCAAAGCTATGGATGAAAATCGTGGCGGCCGCGATCCCCGCCAGCAAAAAAGCCCCCGCCCTGCGAAGAAATAGCAGATCGCAGGCTCGCTGGAGTTGTTTTCCTTCTTCTGGCCTGGGGGCTTGCCGGGGATCTTGGTGGCCTGCATTTTCGCTTCTCAGGGATGGTGGGTTTGTGTGCTTGGTGGTCATTGGCCACTGTCGAGCGGCCTCGGACGGCCCAACTTCGCCGCGCTCGACTGACGGCCGACACCAACGATGAGCCCCGCCTGAACCTCCGCCGACGACAGTCCGCCACGATGGCGGGTGCGGTGACCGGTCAGGCGCGCGTATGCCTCGCTGCACCCCCATCTGGCTCAGCCACGCTACTGGCTTGTGTTGTTAGCCAGAGCCGGATGGGAAGCCCCAGTCAGCCTCATCCAGTGTTGAGGAAGCAGTACCAGCTGTACGGATCCTGGGCGTTTCGATAGGTTGCTATAGCCGCCGGGTTGTTGTACTGCCAAGCGCAGGCGGCTCCCATATTAATTCCAGCACGCTCCGCAGCTCGATGGCACTTCCACCCGAACGCATTGGGTTGCTCAAGCACCGCGCCCCAGTATCCAATTGACTTGCAGTACCCGCCGAGCTCCACGCCACCTAGCGTCGTTACGGCCTGTGCTGGCGTGCTAGAGATGAGCGCCGTTCCGCTTGCTAGGAGAAGTCCAGCAAGCGTAGTTCCAAGCATTCTTTGAGCTTTCATGAGGCCACCCCAAGAAATCTTCGGGCCTTGTCATCTGCGATAAATGCGCCTGATTGCCGAAATATTGAACGCGATGTCCAGGCGTTACGTCGCCAACCTGTCGGTTTGTCTACGGCGAACATCGACGCCAGTGTGGCAGTTCAAGGATCAATCAGATTGCTGCATCTGCTGACACTTCCAGTCTGTGCCACACCGCGAACTATGTCGACTTGAGGTCGTGGAGTTTCCATGGCCGAGTCAAGCAGCTCTGCTGGGCCGTGGGGCACTGTCAACCATCGGTGTCGGCGGCCCCCTGATCATGCACGCCGCAGGACATGGACCGGGGAGGTGGCTAAAGCCGTGGAACCGACTGCTCCAGCCGCGAAGTACCTTTTTTCTAAACTCAGTTGGTCGCCGCCTTATGTCGCGTGGCACGGGTGCCGGCCTGGCCGGAGCGGGGCGGAGACAGGAGTGCAGGCCCGGCCTGGGGCCGGGCCGCGCGCGGTGAGCGGAGCGAGCCGCCTTGAAACCAGTAGAGAAAGTTGTAACTCAGTCTGTGGCGTGGGGCCTGGCCGGACCCGGGAGGGCTTGGCGCGTTGGTGCTCAGGAGCCCTGCCGGGCCATAAGTGCGGGGATGGCGGTGATCTTCTCCGTCGTGAGTGCCGACCAGTCGACTCCTGACGGGCGGTGAGGGTTCGAGCAGGTGATGGTCTCGTCGGGGGTCACGATGAGGTCGACGTCGACATCGTGCTCGGTGGTGGGGATCGGGGTCTCGACCACCTGGAGTGGGTGGACGGTGGTGACCACGACGGTCTCCGGCGTTACCAGACCGGCCTCGGTGAGCAGGGCGAACTCGATGTCGGAGTAGCCGGCGCCCTTGCCGATGCGGGCGCCGTCGCGGTTGACGGCGACGCTGCCGAGGATGATCAGGTCCAGTGGGCGGAGGGCGTCGACCTCGACAATGGGAGCGATGGCGGCAGCGGTGCGGCTGGCTGCGGCCTCGGCGGGTGGGACGGTGAGGGCAGCCGGGTCGAGCAGGTAGAAGGGCTTGAGGGTGGCCAGCTTCGGGACCGCCATGTAGACGGTCTTGCCCTCTTCCAGAGCTCTTGCCCGGACCGGGAGTTGAGCCTTGTCCGGTACAGCTTTGACGACGCTCGCGCGCTGCCAGTCAGGGAGCGCCGCGAGTCGGTCCGCAGCTTGTTCTGCGCCCTTGAAGTGGGGGATGCGACCGTGCACGGAGGGATCGTGGACGGCGTCCGCGGCGGTCAGGGCGTCCCAGACCCGCGTACGCACCGCCTGTTTGGCGTGGTCCAGGAAATTGGCTGCCACCAGTGTCTCCTTCTCTCTTCTACGCTGCCGTCATCAAGTTCTCTCTTCTACGCTGCCGTCATCAAGCCGAGCAGTCTGTCGTGGACCTCTGCGACGAGGAGTTCCTGCCGCCAGGGGCGCAGTTCGCGGGCGGCTCCGAAGACGATGTTCATGCCTCCGCCTCCGCGCGTGGTCTCCAGCTCGACGATGGCTTCGGTGAGGCCGGCCACTCCCGCCTCGACATCGCGTTGACGGATGCGGGCGAGCGTAAGGTTTCCCAGCACGATCGCGCGTGACTTCCGCCTGTCCCGTAGCTTCTCCGCCGTGTCGGCCAGCAGGCTCTCGGCCCGCCGGTGGTCTCCGAGAGTGAGACAGCAGGAGCCCGCGAGGCGGCCGAACTGGGTGGGCGACACCAGGTCGGCGGCAGCGTCACTGCCGTCCGCGTGGGAGAGTCGGCTTTCAGCGCCGGAGAGGGCACGTTCGCAGTCGGAGGCCGACCGCAGCATGGCGTGTGCCTCGGCGACGTGTAGAAGGGCCAGTCCGGCCAGGGCGGGACTCGTTCGCTGGCGGTTTCGGCCGCTCGCTCCGCGAGCGCGAGACCGGCCTGCGCGTCGCGTGCGCCGTACAACGCGACGTAGCAGGTGCGTAGCAAGGCGTGGGCTTCGAGAGTGGTGTCCCGTAGGTGGCGGGCGAGGCCGGCGCTCTGCTCGTAGTACGTCTTGGCGGTGGTGTGGTCGCGGCGCTGTGAGGCGTCCCAGACCAACTGCCCCATGAGGGTGCACGCGTCGGCATGCAGAGCATGGACAAGAGCGCATCAAGCGATTCCCACCCGTTGAGATCACGCTGCCGTGGATGCGATCGAACGGCCGGCCCGTGACCAAGCGCCTGATCTTCACCGGGCCCAGCGGTGGCCACGTCTGGCGCACGTCGCTGAACGAGGACCACTGGAAACCCGCTCTGGCGTCCGTCGGTGTCATTCCGAAGGCCAAGAGCCGAGAGCACTCCGCCGCACGGGAGCACGGCATGCACGCCCTGAGGCACTTCTACGCGTCCGTTCTGTTGGACGCGGGAGAGAGCATCAAGGCCGTCAGTGAGTACCTGGGGCACTCCGATCGGGGGCTCACGCTGAAGGTGTACGCGCACCTCATGCCGAGCAGCCGGGACCGGGCCCGGAAGGCGCTCAGTCAGGCGCTCCGGCCGCCGCAGGGCCCACCGCATTGAGGTCCCACAGTGGGCCCAGGCTGTGAAAGCGCCCCCGATCTGCGCCCAAATCGCAGGTCGGGGGCGTGATCACAAAACTTACTTCTTCTTGCCCTGGTTCTTGACCGCCTCGATGGCCGCTGCGGCCGCCTCGGGGTCGAGGTAGGTGCCGCCCGGGGTGACCGGCTTGAAGTCGGCGTCGAGTTCGTAGGACAGGGGGATGCCCGTGGGGATGTTCAGGCCCGCGATGTCGGCGTCGGAGATGCCGTCCAGGTGCTTGACCAGGGCGCGCAGGCTGTTGCCGTGGGCGGCGACCAGGACCGTGCGGCCGGTGAGGAGGTCGGGGACGATGGCGTCGAACCAGTACGGGAGCATGCGGACGACGACGTCCTTCAGGCACTCCGTGCGGGGACGCAGCTCGGGCGGCAGGGTCGCGTAGCGGGCGTCGTCGAACTGGGAGTACTCGGCGTCGCGGTCCAGCGGGGGCGGCGGGGTGTCGTAGGAACGGCGCCAGAGCATGAACTGCTCCTCGCCGAACTCGGCGAGCGTCTGGGCCTTGTCCTTGCCCTGGAGGGCGCCGTAGTGACGCTCGTTCAGGCGCCAGGAGCGGTGGACCGGGATCCAGTGGCGGTCGGCGGCCTCGAGGGCCAGCTGCGCGGTGCGGATCGCGCGCTTCTGGAGGGACGTGTGGACCACGTCGGGCAGCAGGCCGGCGTCCTTGAGCAGCTCACCGCCGCGGACCGCCTCCTTCTCGCCCTTCTCGTTGAGGTTGACGTCCACCCAGCCGGTGAACAGGTTCTTCGCGTTCCACTCGCTCTCGCCGTGGCGGAGGAGGATCAGCTTGTACGGTGCGTCGGCCATGGCTATGAGCGTAATCCAAGGTTTTGGGGGTCGGCGCCCCGTGCCCGAGGGGCGGACAGCCGTCG
Source organism: Streptomyces sp. NPDC031554 (assembly GCF_055580685.1). Taxonomy (NCBI): domain Bacteria; kingdom Bacillati; phylum Actinomycetota; class Actinomycetes; order Kitasatosporales; family Streptomycetaceae; genus Streptomyces; species Streptomyces sp. NPDC031554. The sequence continues at coordinate 529,586 of NZ_JBVIKX010000004.1, forward strand.
GACGGTTGACGGGATCTGTTAATCGAGTGGTCGCCGGAGCCGGCCCTCTCGTAAGTTCTAGGCACCGCCTGCGCCGCTTACATCCGGGGGATCCGTCATGCCGTCCGTCGTCTCCGTGAGTTCCTTCCGGCATGCCGTCCGGGAGACGGTCTCCGGGTTGCCTCGCGATTTCTGGTGGCTGTGGACCAGCACCCTCGTGAACCGGCTCGGCGCCTTCGTCGCCACCTTCATGGCGCTGTACCTCACCCTCGACCGCGGCTACTCCGCCTCGTACGCCGGTCTCGTCGCCGCGCTGCACGGGCTGGGCGGGGTCGTCTCCTCCCTCGGCGGCGGCGTCATGGCCGACCGGCTGGGGCGGCGGCCCACGCTGCTCGTCGCGCAGACCGCCACCGCGCTGTCCGTGGCGGCCCTCGGTTTCGTGCACCACCCGCTCGCCATCGCCGGCGTCGCCTTCCTCGTCGGCATGGCCTCGAACGCCTCGCGGCCCGCCGTGCAGGCGATGATGGCCGACATCGTGCGGCCCGAGGACCGGGTCCGGGCGTTCTCCCTGAACTACTGGGCCATCAACCTCGGCTTCGCGATCTCGTCCATGGGGGCCGGGTTCATCGCCGAGGTCAGTTATCTCGCCGGCTTCCTGATCGAGGCCGGCATGACCCTGGCCTGCGCGATCGTCGTCTTCCTGAAGCTGCCCGAGTCGCGGCCGGAGCAGCGGGGCGCGGACGGCGGGGACGGCGCCCGGGAGGAGGCCGTCGGGCTGGGGACCGTCCTGCGCGACCGGCGGTTCATGGGTGTGGTGGGGCTGTCGTTCCTGGTGGCGTTCATCTTCCAGCAGGGTGCGATCGGTCTGCCGGTGGCCATGGGCGCGGCCGGCTTCACCCCGGCCGACTACGGCATGGCGATCGCCGTCAACGGCGTCCTGATCGTCGTCCTCCAGATCCCCGTCACGCGCTTCATCCAGTACCGCGATCCGGGCCGGCTGCTGGTGGTCTCGTCCGTGCTCGCGGGGTACGGCTTCGGGCTCACCGCCTTCGCGGGATCGGTCGGCGTGTTCGCGCTCACCGTCTGCGTGTGGACGCTCGCCGAGATCGTCAACGCGCCGACCCAGACCGGGCTCGTGGTCCGCCTCTCCCCCGTCCACGGACGCGGCCGCTACCAGGGCATGTACACCATGTCGTGGGCGGTGGCCTCGCTCGTCGCCCCGCTGATGTCCGGTGTCGTCATCGACCGGTACGGCGCGGAGTGGCTGTGGGGGCTGTGCGCGGTGGTCGGGACGGTGGCGGGCGTCGGGTACGCGGTGCTGATGCGGCACCTGCCCGCGGAGGAGCCGGCGGCGGGGCGCACGACCGGATCCGGGCGCACGACCGGATCCGCCGCCCGGTCCGCGGCCGGACGCGCCGCCGGGCCCGGGACCGCGGACGAGTGCCCCGCCGTGGCCCCGGCGGAAGCCACCACCGCCTGAGCGGCGCCCCTCCCCCGGCCCCGCACCCCGCCTCCGCCCCGGGGCCCCGGCCGGCGCCCCGCCTCATGTCCCGCGCGTTCCTCACGTCCCGCACATCCCGCGCGGACACGTCCCTCACGGATGCATCCGCGCTCCCTTCAGCACCTTGTCCACCGCGTTCCGCGGCCCGTACACCGCCAGGCCCACCAGGTCCAGCGCGCCCGTCGGCACGGCCCGTACCGCCGCCCGGTTGTCGCGGTCGTTGCCGGTGGTGAAGAGGTCGCCGGTGAACACCGCGCGCGGGAGGGAGCGGGACAGCACGCGCGCGTGGGCCGCCGTCAGGGTCTCCTTGGTGCCTTCGAAGACCAGCACGGGCTGGCGGAACATGGGCAGGTAGGAGACGCCGTCCGCGTCCTCGTACGGCTCCCCGACGACCTCGGGAACCTCCGTGCCCAGGCCGCTGACCAGGAAGGCGGTGACGTTCAGGCGCTGCCAGGTCTCCAGGTCCTCACGCAGCAGGACGGCGATCTTCGTGTCGAAGCGCAGGGTTTCGGTGCTCATGGTCCGAGACTGCCGTCCGGCGCAGGGGGGCGTCTTGTACGTTCTTCGCATGGCCGTTTCCCGTCCGGCCCGGCAGCCGGCCTCCGACGTCCTCGCCTGGCGCCCGCAGGTCCCGGGTGTCGTGGAGGTCTTCCACGCCCGCTTCACCGGCTACGCCTATCCGATGCACGTGCACGAGGCATGGACGCTGCTCATCGTCGACGACGGGGCCGTGCGGTACGACCTGGACCGGCACGCGCACGGCACCCCGCACGACACCGTGTCGCTGCTGCCGCCGCACGTGCCGCACAACGGTTCCGCCGCCACCCCGGACGGCTTCCGCAAACGGGTGCTGTACCTCGACGCGAGCGTGCTCGGCGAGGAGCTGATCGGGCCGGCCGTGGACGGGCCCGACCTGCGGGATCCGGTGCTGCGGCGGCGGGTGGGCCAGCTGCACGGCGCGCTGTCGGAGCCCGGCGACGAGCTGGAGGCCGGCAGCCGGCTGACGTTCGTCGGCGAGCGGCTGCGCGGCCTGCTGCGGCCGGGCCGGGCCGTACGACCGCCGTCGCGCGACCCCGTCCTGGCGCGCCGGCTGCGGGAACTGCTGGACGCGCGTGTGACGCAGGGGCTGGCCCTCGACACGGCGGCCGGGCTGCTCCAGGCGCACCCGGCGCACCTGGTGCGGGCGTTCAGCGGGGCGTACGGCATCGCGCCGCACCAGTACCTGACCGCCCGCCGGGTGGACCGGGCCCGTCGGCTGCTGCTCGACGGGCTGCCGCCGGGCGAGGTCGCGGTGGCCGCGGGCTTCTACGACCAGGCTCACCTCACCCGGCACTTCCGCAGGCTGGTGGGGGTGACACCGGGGCGGTACGGCTCCTCGGCCGGCTCCCGCCCCCGTGCCGTGCCCGGCGGCGGTCACCTGACGTCGACGTAGTCGCCGGGCGCCGAGGCGCCGCCGGTCGTGGCCGTCTCGCCGAAGGTCCAGCGCCAGTAGCCGTCGGCGTTCGCGGTGACCGTGGTCCGCAGGTAGCCCGCCGAGTCGGCGTCGACGATCTTGACGGTCGAGTAGGTGCTGGTGCCCGCCTTGCGGAACTGGAGCTTCGCCGCCTTGCCGCCGTAACCGGCGTAGGCGTGCCTGACCCAGTCCGCACGGGTGAGGCGGCCGGTGACGGTGAGCTTCCTGCCCTTGGCGACCGGTTCGGGGGAGGCGTCGGCGGTGGCCTTCGCGGCGCGCTTGACCTGGGCGGTGCCGAGGCCGGTGAGGTACTCCTCGCTCTGCACGCGGTCCTGCGAGGCCCAGATCATCGCGTGGGAGGCGACTTTCCAGGTCGTGGCGTCGCCGTTGGAGTCCAGGCGGTAGCGGGGGTCGACGTAGAACTCGCCCTCGCAGTCCGCGGCACGCGAGCCGTCCTCGTAGCAGGTGATGCTGTTGTAGTAGATGCCGCCGTGGTCGGCCCCTTGGGCGGCCGTCGTGCCGTGGTACAGGAACAGGCTCACGTCCACGTCGCCGAGCGAGTGGCCCGCGGGCCAGGTCACGCGGAAGCTGAGACGGGGATAGACCTCTTTCGCGGTGCCCACGACGATGGGCCTGCCGCCGTTGACGACCACGCGGGACACCGTGATGCCGGTGTCCGCCGCCTCCGCGGCCGGTGCGGTGAACGCCGTCAGGGCGAGCGCTCCCGCGACCGCGGCCACGGTGGTGGATCTGCCTGCGCGCATGCGCGACCTCGTTCTTCTCCGGGGGATCAGGTCGCGGCAGGCTAACAGCAGGTCAGGAGGGGTTATTCGGGGGGCGCCGGGTCAGGTTGCGGAACGCGTCCAGATTGCGGGTGGACTCGCCGCGGGAGACGCGCCAGGCGTACTCCTTGCGGATCGCGGAGGCGAAACCCAGCTCCAGCAGGGTGTTGAAGGCGCCGTCGGCGGCCTCCAGGACCTGGCCGAGGAGCCGGTCCGTCTCCTCGGGGGTGACCGTGGCGAGGGGCAGGCGGGCGGTGACGTAGATGTCGCCGAGGGGGTCGACGGCGTAACTCACGCCGTACAGCTTGAGGTTGCGCTCCAGGAGCCAGCGGTGGACGCCCGCCTCGTTCTCGTCGGGGTGGCGGACGACGAAGGCGTTCAGCGACAGGGAGTGGCGGCCGACGATGAGGGAGACGGTCGTCCTCAGTTTGCGGGTGCCGGGGAGCTGGACGACGTAGCTGCCGGGGCCGGGGCTCTCCCACTCCAGCTCGGCGTCCTTCAGGACGTCCTCGATGACCCGTGCGGCCCTCTCCTCGGCACCGCTCCTGCTGGCATCACTCGTGCTGGCGTCACCCATGCTGGGAGCGTACGTGACGGCGGTGGGCCTGTACGGCGGCCGTGTAGACGTCGGCGGTCGCGGCGGCCGCGGTGTCCCAGCCGAAGGACTGGGCGTGCCGGGCGGCCGCCGCGCCCATGCGGGCGGGCAGCTCGGGGTGGTCGGCGAGGTCGGCGAGCACGCGCGCGTAGCGGGCCGGTTCGTGGCCCGGCACCAGGAAGCCGGTCTCGCCGTCGCGGACGGCCACCGGCAGCCCGCCGACCGAGGCCGCGAGCACCGGTGTGCCGGTGGCCTGCGCCTCTATGGCGACCAGCCCGAACGACTCGCTGTAGGACGGCACGACGAGCACGGACGCGGCCCGGAACCAGTCGGCGAGCTGCTCCTGCCCGACGGGCGGCCGGAACCGTACGACGTCGGAGATGCCGAGCCGCGCGGCCAGCTTCTGCAGGCCCTCCGGTTTGGCGAGGCCGCTGCCGCTGGGACCGCCGACGACCGGTACGACCACCTTGGAGCGCAGGTCGGGACGCTGGTCGAGGAGGACGGCGATGGCGCGCAGCAGCACGTCGGGGGCCTTGAGGGGCTGGATGCGGCCGGCGAAGAGCGGGACCAGGGCGTCCTGCGGGAGGCCCAGGCGGGCGCGGGCGGCGGCCCGGCCGTCGGCCGGGCGGAAGCGGTCGAGGTTGACGCCGGGGTGGACGACGGCGATCTTGCCGGGTTCGGCGCCGTAGTGCCGGGCGAGTTCACCGGCCTCCTCCGCCGTGTTGGCGATGAGGCGGTCGGCGGCGGCGACGATCTGCATCTCGCCGATGACGCGGGCGGCGGGCTCGGGGGTGTCGCCGTCGGCGAGGCTGGCGTTCTTGACCTTGGCCATGGTGTGCATCGCGTGCACCAGGGGCGTGCCCCAGCGCTGGGCGGCGAGCCAGCCGACGTGGCCGGAGAGCCAGTAGTGCGAGTGGACGAGGTCGTAGTGGCCGGGACGGTGTCCGGCCCAGGCCTGCATCACGCCGTGCGTGAAGGCGCACAGCTGCGCGGGCAGCTCCTCCTTGGCGAGGCCCTCGTAGGGGCCGGCGTCGATGTGCCGGACGAGGACTCCGGGCGCCAGCTCGACGGTGGGCGGGAGGCCGCCGGTGGTGGCGCGGGTGAAGATCTCCACCTCGATGTTGATCGCGGCGAGGCGCTGCGCCAGCTCCACGATGTACACGTTCATGCCGCCGGCGTCGCCGGTGCCCGGCTGGTGGAGGGGCGAGGTGTGCACGGAGAGCATGGCCACACGCCGGGGGCGGCGGTGCAGTCGCAGTCGTGAGGGTGCCGCCGAAGAGCGACGCCCGAGCCTGCTGACGTACTGGCTCACGTGGCGTTTCCTCCTTGCTGCGGGCATGCCGGACGGAGGGTGTGGGGCGCCCTCCAAGGGGTGGGAACGCCGGAGCGAGGCGGTCTCATTCCGTACGGATGTGCCGCGGGGTGGTTTTTGCCTGGTCGTTACCGTCTGTCGCTCAACCGTTCGAGAGCGGGGGGCGTCCGGGGCGCGGGCGGCCGGGGGCCCTCCCCCGGCGGGTACCGCATACCCTCGTGGGCATGCCTCCCCGCGCGCCGTCCCTCCCCCGCTCCCGGCTTCGCTCGAGCGGGGGGACCCCCGTCGTGGGCACGGTCACGCGCGGGACCACCAACCCCAACCGGCTGCGCCGCATGGACCGCTGGATCGCCGCGGTCCACGGCCGCGAGCTGCGCCGCGCCGACGGTCCCGTGGCCGTCGACCTCGGTTACGGCGCCGCGCCCTGGACGGCCGTCGAACTGCTGTCCAGGCTGCGGTCCGTCGCCCCGCACACGCGCGTGGTGGGCGTCGAGATCGAACCTGCCCGGGTCGCCGCCGCCCGGCCGTACGAGCGTGAGGGACTCGCCTTCCGGCACGGCGGCTTCGAGGTCCCGGTGGCCCGGCCCCCGCACCTCGTCCGCGCCGCGAACGTGCTGCGCCAGTACGCCGAGGACGAGGTCGCCGCGGTCTGGGAACGGCTGTGCTCCCGGCTCGCCCCCGCCGACCCCGCGAGCGGGAGCCGGGGCGGGCTGCTCGTCGAGGGGACGTGCGACGAGATCGGGCGGCGGCACGTGTGGGTCGCGCTCGGACCGGAGGGGCCGCGCACGGTCACCTTCGCGACCCGGCTGGGGTCCCTGGAACGGCCCTCGGACCTCGCGGAACGGCTCCCGAAGGCGCTGATCCACCGCAACGTGCCCGGCGAACCCGTGCACGCCTTCCTGCGCGACTTCGACCGCGCCTGGGCCGCGGCCGCCCCCTACGCCTCCTACGGCGCCCGCCAGCGGTGGATCCGCACGGCGCGGGCCCTGACCGCCGACTGGCCGGTGACGGACGGGCCGGCGCGGTGGCGGCAGGGAGAAGTGACCGTGGCGTGGGAGGCGTTGGCACCGCGCGGTTGGAGCCGCCCGGCGGGTCACGCCGGCCGGGCGGCGGACACGGGTCACGCGGCGGACGCGGGGTCCGACACGTCCCGGGAACGATCTCCGTGAGGCGTTCGTCACCAAGGCGGGGGGATCGTCGTGCCGGAGCGGGACCGGAGGGAAGGACGGACTCTGTCGTTTTCCGCCGCGGCGTGGCACGATCCCCCGGACGACCGTAAGTTACTGACGGTAAATCAGCTGGGGGCGTTATGGGTACGGGCAAGCGCGGGCTGCTCGCGACGGCCGTGACCGTGGTGTGCGCGGTCACCGTCCTGGCGGTGCCGGGCACGGCGTTCGCGAGTCCGAGCCCCACTCCGGCGCCGACGACCGCCCCCGACCTGACCCCGCCGCCCGCGGCCGACGAGGAGCTCGAGGCGGTCCGCGAGAAGCTCGAGACCCTCTACCACGACGCCGCCGTCGCCACCGACGCCTACAACGCGGCCGAGGAGCAGGCGGAGAAGCAGTCCGCGGAGCTGGTCGAACTGGCGAAGAAGATCGTCGAGGGCCGCGAGAAACTGGACGACCTGAAGAACCGCGCCGGCGCCGCGGCCCGCTCCCAGTACCGCGGCGGCGGTCTGCCCGACGGGGCGCAGCTGCTGCTCAGCGACGATCCGCGCGAGTTCCTCGACGGTGCCGGCCGGGTGATCCGGGGCCAGCACGCCGCCAAGGGTCTGCTCGGCGAAATGACGCGCACCCAGGACGACTTGGAGCAGTACACCAAGGACGCCTCCGCCCAGTGGCGGAAGCTGGAGGCCCACCGCAAGGCCAGGGCCGCCGCCCAGAAGAAGATCGAGAAGCAGATCGCGGCGGCCGAGAAGCTCGAGTCGGAGCTGGAGAAGGAGGAGAAGGAGCGCCTCGCCCGCCTCCAGGAACAGGCCGCGCAGAAGGCGCAGACCGCCTGGCTGGACACCGGGATACTCGACGGCGTCACCACCGGCAAGGGCACCGCGCAGGGCACGAGGGCCGTCCGGTACGCCACCGCGCAGATCGGCAAGCCGTACGTGTGGGGTGCGGAGGGGCCGGACTCCTTCGACTGCTCCGGCCTGACCTCCCGGGCCTGGACCGGCGCCGGCGTCGCCGTCCCGCGCACCTCGCAGGAGCAGTGGCGGCAGCTGAAGCGGGTCGCCGTGAAGGACATGCGCCCCGGCGACCTCGTCATCTACTTCGACGACGCCAGCCACGTCGGGATGTACGTGGGCAACGGCACGATCGTCCACGCCCCTCGCCCCGGCCGGACGGTCACCCTCGCGGGAGCGGGTTCGATGCCGATCCTCGGAGTGGTGCGGCCCGACGCGTAGGACACCGGCCGGAGGACGACGCGCGGGGGCACCGCAGGGGACACCCGGCGGCGAGACACCGGGCCGGGGCCGGGCGAGACACCGGGCGAGGACCGCACGAGGCACCGGCCGGCCGCCGGGGGGGGGCACCTTTCCGCGCCCCTTCTCCGCCCGCGTGACCGTGGCCACGTGACCCACCGCACGCCCCTGCGGCGCCGAACTCCGCACGGACGTGACCTTCGTCATCCCCGCCCCCGTACCGGCCTGCCCAACTGCGGTACGGATCGCGGCATATGACAGCGCCCAGAGGTCGAACGACGTGCCGTACACCATTCCGCTGCGGCGCCTTCTGCCGCTATGGTCCCCGTCGGTGGGTCGAGGTCCCTCGTCCCCGCCGTGCCCTCGGGGGGAGGGAAGGAACCCGAAACGATGCCCGTACCCGTACCGCGGCAGAGAGCGATCCCGGCCGTGGAGTGCGGTCAGGCGCAGGCCGCGCCCGCAGGCGGGGGCCCCACCCCGGAGGTGGTCCCGCGCACGAGCGGCCGGACCGACGATCGCGAGGAGGCGAAGGCCGGGAACGACGCCGCACCCGGCGACGGCGCCCCGCACGGAGCGAGCCCCGGCCCCACCAACCTCACACTGCTGCTCATCGAGGACGACCCCACGGCCGCCCCGATCGTGCCCGACCTGCTCGACTCGGCCGGCAAGCCGATCCGGGTGCGCACCGCCCGCAACCTCACCGAGGCCGGACGGCTGCTCACCGACGACGTCCACTGCATCCTGCTGGACCTCGCCCTGCCGGCACCCGGCCGCGCCGCCGACGACGACGAGCTGGCCGTGCTCCGGCACGTCCTGGAGCTGGCGCCCCGGCACGCCGTCCTCGCGCTCACCGCGTCCGGTGACGCCGAGCGCGGCGCGGAGGCGGTGCGCGTCGGCGCCCAGGACTACCTGTTCCGCGACGAGCTGGACGGGCGGCTGCTGAGCCGCGCCATCCGGTACGCCGTGGAGCGCAAGCGGTCGGACTCCGCCGAGCGGCGGCTCGCCGAGGGCAAGCTGCGCGCGCAGGAGAACGCCCGCCTGGAGCGCGGCCTGCTGCCCACGCCCCTGCTGGAGGGCTCCCCGCTGCGCTTCGCCGCCCGCTACCGCCCCGGCCGCTCGCGCGCGCTGCTGGGCGGAGACTTCTACGACACCGTCCGCACCCCGGACGGCACCGTCCACGCGATGATCGGCGACGTCTGCGGGCACGGCCCGGACGAGGCGGCGCTCGGCGTGGAACTGCGGATCGCCTGGCGGGCGCTGACCCTGGCCGGACTGTGCGGCGACGAGCTGCTGAACACGCTGCAGCAGGTGCTGGAGCACGAGCGCGACGACGACGAGATCTTCGCGACGCTGTGCGCGGTGGACATCGCGCCCGACGGCCGCCGCGCGGGCCTGTGCCTGGCCGGGCATCCGGCGCCGCTGATCGCCCGCCCCGGCCGGCCGGCCCGACTGCTGCCGTACGACAACAACGGTCCGGCGCTCGGGCTGCTGCCGGGTGCCCGCTGGCCGCGCACGCAGGTCGAGCTGGGCGCGGAGTGGAGCCTGATGCTCTACACGGACGGGCTGATAGAGGGGCGCGTCGGCGACGGCCGGGAGCGGCTGGGCCAGGACGGCATGGTGGAGATGATCCGCCGTCAGCTCGCGGCGGGCCTGCGCGGCGAGGATCTGCTGCGGTCCGCGGTCAACGAGGTCCGCGACCTGAACGGCGGCGAGCTGACGGACGACGTGGCGGTGGTCCTGCTGGACCGGCTGCCGTAGGGCAGCCGGCGTCCGGTGCGGTGCGTCGCACGGCGGAGGACCGCCCGTGCACCGGATGCGCTCGGGCGATCCGGCAACGCGGCGGTGGGGGTCCCTCCCGCGCGAGCGGAGCCGGGCGTGGGGGAGCCGTGCCGGGCGTCGCGCGCCCGGCGGGAACGGCCGGACGCGCCCTAGCGTCCGCCGTTGTACGGCCCGTACGGTCCGTCGCTGCTGGAGCCGCCCCGGCGGCTGCGGCCGCCGCCCGGCAGGGAGCGCAGGGCGGGCCGGACGTCGACCATGTACACGATGGTCGCGATCAGGCCGATGATCGGCAGGAACGACAGGATGGGAAAGATCAGGTCCACCACGAAGGCGATCCCGAGAATGATCATCCAGAACGGCTTGGTCTGTTTGTCGGCGGCCCGGTAGCCGTCCTCGCGGCGGATCGCCGCGTCGAGGAGAGCGAAGCCGCTGAACACGATCAGGGCCAGGCTCAGCAGAGACATGAACCCTGCGAAACCTTGCATCAGCACTACGTCCACCACCCGACTAGGCACGACATCGCTCGTCCTTACGCGGTCACCGTACCCGCAACCGCGCTCGCACTATCCGGACGACGGGCCGGGCACTCCCCGAGTGCCCGGCCCGTCGCCGTCCGCGGACCCGCGTCGCGGGTCCGCCGGTCTCACTTGGCCGGGGGCGTCGTCTTCTTCGCGGTGGTCTTCCGGGCGACCGGGGCCTTCTTGACGGAGGCCTTCTTCGGGGCCGCGTCCGCGTCGGCCACGACCGGCCGGGGCGCGTCCTCGACCACGGCCGGACCGGGCTTCGGGCCGGGCTTCGGCTCGGTCACCGGCTCGGTCCTGCCCTCGACCACGATGGCCAGTTCCTCGATGTCCTCGGCGGCCTCGCCGCGCCAGGTCCTCACGGCCTGCTCGCCGTGCTCGGCGACCTTCTCGTAGGTCTCCCGGGCCCTGACGGCGTACTCGGCGGCGACGCCGACGCCGCGCAGCGCGATGTCCTGGGCGGACTCGCCGAGCTTCTTCAGGTCGGCGTCGAGGGTGGTGCCGAGCTTCTTGAGGTCGCCGTCGAGGGAGGAGAGGAACTCGGTGACCTTCGCCTGGAAGGTCTCCTGCGCTTCCTTGGCCTTGACACCGGCCTCCTTGGCGCGGGCGGCGGCCCGCTCCTGGACGACCTTGGGGTCGGTGTTGCGGACGGCGTCGAAGCGGGCGGGCGCCTCGGTGCGCAGCTGCTCCACCAGGCCCGGAACCTTCTTCGCCTGCTGGAGGGCCAGATCGGCGGTGCCGGCGGCGAAGTAGAGGGGAGTGGGGTCGCTGAAGGTCTTGCGCAGGTCGTCGTTGATGGCCATGGTGATGGTCCTCCCGTATTCGCGTGCGTCGCGTTCGTCGATGTCGGTTGGTGCGGGTCCGCAGTCGGGCGGCCGGTCCCCTGGACCGGTCAACCGGCCGTCTGCTGCGGATCGGTGTCGGTGCCGCCGACCGCGCGGGTGCCCGGTACGGCGTCCTCACCGTGCTGGACGTCCACCGCGCCGTCGCCGCCCGCGAACCCGTTCTCCTTGCGGAAGGACTCGTAGATCTGCAGCAGCACCTGCTTCTGCTGCCCGGTCAGCGTGGGATCGGCGAGGACGACGGCCCGCGTCTCGACGTCGTCCCGGTCGCGCTCGGCATCGAGGATGCCGGCCCGGACGTACAACGTCTCGGCGGAGATCCGCAGCGCCTTGGCGACCTGCTGCAGCACCTCCGCGCTCGGCTTGCGCAGCCCGCGCTCGATCTGGCTCAGGTACGGATTGGACACCCCGGCGGCGTCGGCGAGCTGCCGGAGCGAGAGCTGGGCGTTGCGCCGCTGCTCGCGCAGGTACTCACCGAGATTGCCGACGTTGAGCGATGCCATGCCTCCACAGTGCCCCACCCTCGCTAACAATTGCAAGCACCCGCTTGCAAAAGTGCGCCACGCCACGCCGGAGACCACCCGATCCGTGCAACGCCCCCACCGCGGCGCCCGTCCGGGTCCGGGACACCCCCGGCTCCATGCCGTCCGCCCCGGTGGGCGTGCCGTGCCGGTGTGAGCGATCCGGTCGCTGTCGGTGGGGCGGACGAGGATGGGGGCATGCGCACCGATGACTGGCGGCTCACCGAAGACGTCGATGAATTCCTCGCCCGCGCCGGAGAGTTCCTGCGTTCGCGGCCCGGCCCGCACGTCATGCAGCTGACCTGGGCCGAGAGAGTCCGGGCGCGTGGGGCGGAGGCCTTCGGCGCCGGGGCTCCCGTCTTCGGCCTGCTGGAGCGGGCGGGCGAGGTCCACGCCACCTTCTACCGTCTCCCGCCCGACGGTTTCGGCCTCTCCCCGCTCACGCCCGGGCAGGCCGACTCCCTCGCCGCCCGCCTGGCCGCCCTCGGGCACTCCCTCTCCCGCGTCAGCGCGGACCACGGCACGGCCACCGCTTTCGCCGAGGCCTGGCAACGGCACACCGGGGCGACCTCGAAACCGCGCGACACGCGACTGCGCCTGTACGGCCTCGGCACGCTCACACCACCGGAGCCGCTGCCGGCGGGCCGTGGCCGCGTCCTGGGCGAGCAGGACCTCGAGCAGGTCATGTCCTGGTGCGGCGAGTTCGCCGAGGCCGTCGGAGAAGACGTCTCCGTCGACGCCGGCACGTGGGCCGGCACCCGCTTCGCGGACAAGCGCTACACGCTCTGGGAGACCCCGGACGGCACTGCCGTCTCCATCGCGGGCATGAACCCGATGATCGGCGGCCAGATCCAGGTGGACGTCGTCTACACCCCCGCCCACCTGCGCGGGCACGGCTACGCGGGCGCCGTGACGGCAGAGGTGAGCAGGGCCGCGCTGGCCGAGGGCGCGAGGGAGGTCGTCCTGTTCGCGGATCTGTCCAACCCCACCAGCAACGCCCTCTACCGGCGTCTCGGCTATCGCCCGCTCACCGACTGGGCTGTGTACGACTTCTCCTGACCGGCGGCCGCCGCAGCCAGGCCGCCACCGCCTCGAAGTCGTCCCGGGTCAGCCCCCGCCGGGGATCGACCCGGTGCAGCAGCGCGGGAGCGGGCCGGCAGGCGTCGGCGTACTCCCGGTCGGCCGGGGTGATCTCGTCGTCGAGCCAGACGAAGGGGCGCCCCGCCGCGCAGGACAGCAGGGGCCTCGTCTTCCAGTGGACGCCGGGGACGGGCGGCTCCTCGGTCAGGCCGGCCACCGGCAGCGGCGGCAGGCCGAGCCGCGGTCCGACGACCGTGTTCGCGTCCTCGCCCCAGGTCGTGGCCCACACCAGGTCGCAGCCGAGGGCCAGGAGCGCGGGACCGAGGGCCGGGTCGAGGCGGGAGACGAGGGGGTGGCGGGGCGCGGGCGGGCCGTACCGCGGGTACGGTCCGGGGCCGCCGAAGGGGATCAGCGGGCCGTCCACGTCGAGGAAGAGCAGCATCGAAGGCCAGGATCCCCGTCTCACGGCTCCCGGGGAAGTCCCCGCACCCGGACGACGTCCCGGTGGGAGGCCGCCCGGGTCAGGACCATGCTCGGGGGCGGGGGCGGGGGTGGGGGCCGGGGACGAGGCCGGCCGTGGTCGGGGTGCGGTGGACGCGGGCGGTGTCCGCGTCCGCGGTGACGCCGACGACGAACGCGTCGGCCTCACGGCGGGAGGTCGTCGTGCGAGCGGTGCGGGTGAAGGTGTCCGGTGGACCGGAGACCCCGGGGAGGGCCGGCGGCCGGCCTGCCCGGCCCCCGCGGCCGGGGAGGCGGCGCCGGGCCGGCCTACGCCAGCGCCCGGGCCAGGAACGGGTTCGCCGTGGCCGGTACGGGCAGGCCCAGCGAGTCGGTCGCGGCGGCGAGGGTCTCGGCGTAGGAGTCGACGGCGCGGCGGACGTTGGGGGCGTCCAGGCCGGCGCCGGTCCGCAGCCGGTCGAGGTCGATGTAGGCCGAGCGGACGATCTCGATGCACCGGTAGACCCGCCAGTCGGCGCGCCAGTTCTCGGTGCAGGCGGCGGGCAGCCTGCGCTCCCAGCGCGAGAACATCCGATCCCGGATCTCCGGCCTGGTCGGGGTCAGGTGCATGTGCCGGACCAGGTCGTACAGGGGGTCGCCGACGAGGGCCATCTCCCAGTCGATGAGGGTCAGCGCCAGCCGGTCGTCGCGCCGCACCAGGTTCCACGGGTTGAGGTCGCCGTGCAGCAGGACGGGCTCGCGGTGGCTCAGCCGGTGCCGGGAGAGGAGCTGCCGCAGCCGGGTGTCGTCGGGCAGGCCGAGCATCCGGGCGAGCTGGAGGGACTCCTTCGGCAGGCTGCGCACCAGGGCCACCAGCTGTTCGGTGAGCCACCGGTGGAAGTCGACCCGGTGGACGTCGGGCGCGACCAGGCCGTGGTCCACCTCGGTCAGCGCGCGGAGCTGGTCGACGAGGGCGTCCGCCTCGTGCGGGAGCAGGCCGTCGACCGGGTGCCGGGGCGGCCCGACATAGGTGTGGATCGCGAACGGCTCGTTCGGGTAGCTCTCGCCCAGGGCGAGGACCCGGGGCGCGGCGACCTGCGCCCGGGATCGCTGGATGGCCTCCAGGACGGTGTGCTCGCTCAGGTAACTGGGCTCGCGCCGGGTGACGTTCGGCAGCCTGCGCCGTACGACGACGGGGGCTCCCAGGTTCCCTGCCCAGACCACCGAGTTGAGGTGGGCGGTGCCCTTGAAGACGCGGTCGGCCCGGGCGGCGCCCTCGGCCAGCAGGGCCTCGCGGACGGCGGACGCCGGGAAGGCGTCGCGCTCGGGCAGGCGCGGGTCGGGCCGCCAGTCGTAGGCCTTCGCCGCCCAGGACCGGCCGCTGACGTCGCCGCGCGACGCCAGCCACCGGAAGAGGGCGCCCTCGATCTCCCCGCGACCGGGCACGCTGCGCAGCCGCAGCGGTTCCGCGGCCGCCTCCAGGGCCCGGCCCACCTCCGCCGTCACCTCGTCCAGGCTCTGCTGGGTGAAGGGGCCCTGGACCGCGCGCGCGGCCCGCATGACGTCCGGGTAGACCGACTGCGCCCGTTCGAAGTCGAGGTAGTGCCGCAGGTCCTTGGCGAGCCCGTCGGCCGCGGCCGGACGGTAGCGGCCCATGGCGCGCGCCCACGCCTCCACCACCTCCGGCCACTGGCTGTCCGGGTAGCGCATCCGCACCAGGTGGGTGGCGAGTTCGTGCAGGGGGTCGCCGTAGGTGGCCAGCTCCCAGTCGACGCAGACGAGCGGCGGGGAGCCGTCGTAGGACATGATCAGGTTGTCCCGGTGCAGGTCGGCGTGGAGCAGGCTGTACGGCCGCCGCGCCATCGGGGGGATCCGGTCGGCGAGGCCGAGCAGGGCGTCCTCGGGGATGCCGAGGGCCTTGAAGAGCCCGCCGAACCGCACCCAGTTGGGGCGGCGGATCTGCAGGTCGGCGAGGTGGGCGAGGGACCTCAGGAAGCCCTGGCTGTCGGTGTGGTCGCCGGGCCAGTCGGCCGGCAGGGGCGGCAGCGCGGCCCGGCGCACCTCCGTCATCCGGCAGAGCAGTTCGGCCAGGGCCTCTATCAGCAGGGCGTCGACGGGCTTGCCGTTCCCGCAGACGGCGGAGAGCGGAACGCCCTCCACATAGCTGTGGAGGGCGAAGCCCGGCCCCCTGAACAGGCATTCGGGCACGTGGGGCAGGACCTCGTGGACCGCGTCGAGGATCGCGGTCTCGTCCTGCCAGGTCCTGATCACCACCGGCAGCGCGTCGGCGCGCGGGATCCGCACGGTCACCGGTGTCCCGGCCGGCCGGCCCAGCACGGCCGCCACGTCCTCCGTCAGGGGCAGCACGTAGTTGCGGTTGTGGTGCCCGCTGGTCGCGGGAGTGGACCCGGCGACCGCGACGAACCGCTGGAGCGGGGCGTGGGACGGGTCACCGGCGGGTCGAACCCCGAGCAGGTCACGGGGAACGAAGGGCTCGACCACTGGCCGCTCCGGTTGCTCACACTCGATCGGATGGGTAAGGCACACGGTAAGCGCCGCCGCGGGCGCCGAACGAACGGGAGCGGCGGCGAAGTGGCCGAACGGGTGGTCCGGACCTCCGTCCGCGCCGGACCGCCCGGGACGGGCCTGTCCGCCGTCCCGTTCGGATCGTCGTCCCGTGCGGATCGCCGGCCCGTACGGACCTCCGGGGTCGCCGTCTCCCATGGATGGGTGAGAGGGATTCCCGCGCGGTCCGGGCATGCTAGCGCACGTCCGCGGCCTACTCGGCGAGGTGCTTCCACACCGAGTCGAACCAGGTCTGCCAGCTGTCGACGAAGACGGAGCCGGGCGACTCGCCGTCCTCGTCCTTCACGTGGTGGGTGAGGGAGGCCCCGAACCCGAGCACGTCCAGGGCGGGCACGACCTCGCCGCCGTCCAGCCTGATGTCCCGCTCGATCACCTCGTACGGCGCGAGGAGCGCCTCGGCGCGGTCGAGGAGGTAGAGCTTGCAGGACGGGGCCATCCGGGCCCGCCGCACCTCCAGGCTGACCGACGGCACGAACTTCCCCAGCTCCAGGGCGCTGAACAGGCTTTCGAGGGAGATCAGCGACCGTCGGGTGATGTCGTTCAGACGGTCCCGCAGCCGCGCGTCGGCCGGGTCGTCCCGGGCCCGCGGGAACGGCAGGGGCAGGTCCTCGGCCGGCAGGATCATGCGTACGGCGATCCGCTCGGGGGTGATCGCGCCGGTCATGATCCGCTCCACCTGCGCGCTGAAGTGCATGGAGAGGGACTCGGACGTCAACGTGTAGGTGTCCAGGACGACTTCGGGACGGGCGAAGGCCTTGCCCAGGGCGGGGCCCAGCGTGATCGGGCCACGCGCCCGGCCGGCCACGACCGGCGCGGGCGTGGCCTGCACGACCCCGACGACCCGCGAGCCGCTCCCCTGCCGGGACTCGATCCAGCCGGCCTCCGCCAACTCCTTCAGCACCCGCTGGACGGTGTCGCGGGAGACCCCGAACTCATCGGCCAGGTTCCGCTGCGAGGGCAGCATCGAGTGCAGCGGGTACGTCCCGTTGCCCATGCGGGTGCGCAGCTCCGCGGCGACCCGGTGGAACTCCCTGCCGCCGCCGTCACCGCTCTGCCGTTCACCCACACGGCGAACCTACCGTCCTGCCGCCGCCGGCAAACCGGTACCGGTCAACTCACCGGTCCTATCGGACTGCCCGTTAAGGGATCAGACCGGCCGGGGAGAACAACCTCACGACAATCAGTCCAATTGGACCGGCAGTTGCACGGTTCACCGAGAGTGGCAAGGAGGGGGAGGGACATGCTCCTGTTGTCGGTGATGTGGGAACTTCTCGGTCTCACCGCCGGGGCCCTGGCCGAGGCGAGGCTGGGCATGCTGGGCGTGCTGCTTCTGTTCACGGTCGGTGTGGGCGTGCGCGCCCGGCACCACGGTCTGGCGGTCGGGGCCGCCGTGGTGCTGGTGATGATGATGGCCCAGGCCTGAGGCAGGCCGGTTTCAGGCCTGTCGCCGGACCGCCTCCAGCACCGGCTCCAGCGAGTCCACCACGTGGGTCGCGCCCGCCTCCCTGAGCGGTTCCTCCTTCTTCTTGTCGCGGGCGTAGCCGAGGAAGGACACCCCGGCCCCCCGGGCGGCGAGGCAGTCCGACGCGGTGTCGCCGATCATCAGCGCGGCGGACGGCGCTGCGCCCACGGCGCGCAGGGCCCGGTTCAGGCAGTCCGGGTCGGGCTTGAGGAGGTGCAGGTCCCGGGTGCGGCCGTAGACGTGGGGGGCGAAGCAGGAGGTGAGGCCGCGGCTCGTCAGGTACGTGGTGACGACGCGCGGCGAGTTGTTCGTCGTGACGGCCAGCCGGCGGCCCACCGCCGCCAGGGTGCGGATCAGCGGGTCGGCCCAGGCCGTGGGCATCGCCGAGGCGGCGGCCCTCAGCTCCTCCTGGGTGAGACGCTCCTCCAGTTCCGCGACCAGGTCGCTGCCGGGGTGGCGCAGGTCCACGGCGCGCAGGACGGCGTGCGGGTCGGGGGAATCCCGCTCGCGCTCCGTCAGCAGGCCGCGCAGGCCCTGTCCCTCCAGCCACTCCACCAGGCCGACGGCCACCCGTTCCGCCGAGTGCCCGGCGAACAGCCGGCAGATCGGCCCGTCGAAGTCCCAGAGGACCACGCGGGCGGGTGCGAGCAGTTCGTCCAGCGCCGGATTCCTGTCGTTCCCGGTCTCCGGTGCCACCTGTCCGGTCCGTGTCGTATCAGAAGTCACTAGGAGAGTGTCAGGTCCGAGGTGATGGTTTCCCAGAGGGCGTCGAACCACTTCTGGGATTCGTCCACGAAGGTGGCCTCGCGCGCCCCGGTCGACTTCTCGAAGGAGAACAGCAGCGACTCGGTGCCCAGCACGTCGTACATGTCGAGCACTCCGGTCTCCGTCGGCTCCTCCCGGCGCGTCACCATGTAGTACGCCAGCAGCGCCTCCTGCCCGTTGAGGAGGTACAGCTTCACCGGCGGGGTGAAGGGCAGCGCCCGGAAGGACACGCTCACGTCGATGCCGTGCGAGCGCAGCGTGAGCAGGTTGTGGCGCAGGACGTGCCCCTGGGCGTTGCGCATGGCCAGCCAGCGCTCGTGGACCGGGTCGCCGCTCCCGCTCGCGTCCACCGGGACCGGGAAGGCGAGGTTGATGTCGCGGGACGGCAGCAGGATGCGGACGTCGATCCGCTGCGGCCGGAGGCTGCCGCCGTGGATCAGGCGGAGGGGTTCGCCGAGGGCCGGGATGAGGCTCTCGGCGGTGAGGCAGGCGGCGTCGACGCGCACGTGCGGGGCGGAGAAGGCCGCGGTCAGCCGGGGGGCCAGGGCCACCATGGTGGGCTGGGGCTCCTCCCTGGCCGGCGTCCGCTCCGCGATGCGCGGGGGGCTGCCCTTGCTCACGTTGGTGAGGAGACCGTCGTCCTGGAGCGCGCGCAGGGCCTGACGCACGGTGCCGCGCTCCACCCCGAACTCGTCGGCGAGTTCGGCCTGGGTGGGCAGCCGGTCGCCGGCCTTGAGCTCCCCGGCGCGGATGCGTTCGCGCAGGACGTCGGCGATCTCCTGCGGCGAAAGCCTGCGGCTGCCGTTCACTGCCACGTTCTCCTGGGTCACGACCAAACGGTACAACTTCGATACATCTGGCGGGAGTTACCGGAAAGTTGTTTATCGGTTGCCGCCAAGCGTGGACAACCTAGGTGAAGTTGGCTGCCAACTTGGACGACTTGGCGGATGTTCCGCATCGGCACCTCCCGCGCTTCCCGCCTCCGAAGGGAGGAACTCGTGCCTGCCCTCGCCCTCGTCCCCGCCGTCCTCGATCAGAGCGTCCGGTGGAAGTGCGGCACCGCCGAGGCCGTCGGCCTGCTCCTGCCGACCGTCGGCATCAGGTCCGGACGGCCGGCGCCCAGCTCCGCGGGCTCCGTGGTCCTCGCCCTCCTGGCCGCCGGGCCCGCCGTCAGCTCGTGAGCACCAGCTCCGAACTGATCGTCTCCCACAGGGCGTCGAACCACAGCAGCGACTGCTCCACGAACGTCGTGTCGCGCGCCCCGGCACCCTGCTCGAAGGCGAACAGAACCGAACGCGTGCCCTCGGCGTCGTACAACTCCAGTTGCTCGTGGCCGATCTGCTGCTCGTGCCGCTCGACCGTGTAGTAGGCGAACAGCGCTTCCGTCCCGTTGAGGAGGTACAGCTTGACCGGTGGGGTGAAGGGCAGCGCGCGGAAGCTGACCCGGACGTCGATGCCGTGGGTGGCGCGCAGCGTCAGCAGGTTGTGCCGCAGCACCTGGCCCTGGGCGTTGCGGTGGGCGAGCCAGTGCCGTTGCAGCCGCTCGGTCGCCGCGCCGTCCACCGCCGACGGGAAGGCCAGGTCGATGTTCCGCGACGGCAGCAGGACCCGGACGTCGATCTTGGCCGGTTTCAGCTCCCCCGTGTGGATCCGGCGCAGCGGTTCGCCGATCGCCAGCGTGAGCGAGACGGCGGTCAGGCACAGGGCGTCGATCTCGACGTGCGGGGCGGCGAAGGCCTCCGCGATGCGCGGGGTCAGCGCCACCATCGTGGGCTGCGGCGGGGCTCCGGGGCCGGTCGGGAGGGAGCCGGTGCCCAGGTCCGGGGCGACCTTCGCCGGCGCGCCCTTGGAGACGTTGGTGAGCAGGTGCTCCGACTGGAGGATACGCAGGGCCTGGCGGACGGCTCCGCGCTCGATGCCGAACTCGTCCGCGAGCCGTGCCTGGGTGGGCATGCGCTCGCCGGGCCGCAGCACCCCGGTCCTGATCCGGGTGCGCAGCTCGTCGGCCACGTCGCGGGGGGACGGCTGCGGTCGCGGCGACCGCTCCGGTCTCTCGCGCCCCTTGACGGAGGCATGTTCCGGCTCCACGGCCAAACAGTACAACTTCCCGCCATCTTGCGGCAGTTCGCGGAGAGATGGTTATAAGCCGCTTCCAAGCGGACATAAGAACAGTGAAGTTGGCAGCCAACTTCCACAACATGGTCAAACTTTCAGACGGTTGGCCAGTCGGGCTCCCTTCCGGAGGGGAGCCGGGAGCCCGGACGGCCGACACCGACGCACAGTCACAACTTCACAGCGCCGCACAGCCACAACTTCACAGGGCATCGCGCACAGCCACAACTGAACAGCCGTACCGGCACCATCAGGATCGAACGGCTACGGATGCAGGACCCTCGAGAGGAACGGCCGGCCGCACGGTCGCGGCAGGGAGGAGCGCTCAGAACATGTCCGGGCACCAAGGGCGCCCGGGCGTACGCAGCAGGGCGTCGGCCTCCAGGGCGGCGCCCGCTCGTTCCTCTCCGAGCCGTCCCAGCGCCGCCAGCCGCGGTGCCGACTCGTCACCCAGCCACAGCGAGGCCAGCACGGCCACGTCCAGGGTGAGGTCGGCGCCGCGGCCGGTCGGCGTGCAGGACGCCCCGTCGGGGCCGGCCTCCAGCAGGAAGCGGCCCCCGGTGAACCCGGCACGGTCGGTCACCTCCAGCACCAGCGAGCCCGACCCGCCGTACGTACGCGCCTCCAGGGCCCGTACGACGTCCAGGATCCGCACCCACAGCCAGTCCGCGTGCGTGGTGACGCGCGCGGCCCGCGGGTCCGGCAGGAAATGCGGCAGGAGGTCGTCGGGGGAACGGGCTCCCGACTTGACCCGCACGATCCAGTCGATCGAGCAGAGGTAGTGCCACAGGGCGCGCTCGGCGGCCGGGGTCGTGGCGATCAGCCACTCCACCGTCGCCGTGTTCAACGGCTGCTTGGCGTCGCCCCAGTGGTCGTCCGCCCTGTAGGAGACCAGCCCCTGCACCTCGCCGTCGGCCGCGCGGTAGGCGGCGTAGAACGGCTCGCTCCACTCGCCGGACACGCGCAGCACACCGGTGTCCGTGTCCCACCACACGTCGGTGCGGCTGACCGCGCCGGGCCGGCCGCGGCGCAGCCGCCCGTGCAGTTCGGGGCCGATCTTGCGGACCTCCTCCGGGCCGAGGAGGTCGATGCGGCCGCCGTCCCCGGGACCCGGCCAGTGCGGGTCGAGACCGGTGCGCGGCACGTCGACCGTCCACTCGGTGGCGCTGGTCGCCGGGCCGAATCCATAGCGGCCGTAGATGCGGTACTCGGCGGCGATGAGGGTGGCGACGACGTCGCCGCGGTCCTTCGCGGCGGTCAGGTCCTCGGTCATCAGGCGGGTGAGGATGCCGCGGCGGCGGTGGGTGGGGAGGACGGCGACGTTGGAGATGGCGTCGGCGGGGACCGCGGCGCCGCCGACCGCCGTCAGTTCCTGGGGGAAGGAGCGGAAGGTGGCCACGCACGTGCCCGCGTCGAAGGCGCCGTAGGTGCGGGAACCGGCGTGCGCGGTGCGGCGGGCGGCGACGTCGGCCTCGGTGACGGTGGGAGCGCGCAGGAAGCCGGTCCTCGCGACGCGCATCCAGGCGGGGAGCTCGGCGTCGGTGATCCGGCGTATGTCCATGTCGGCGGGGGTGGCGGTCATGGGGCCACGGTAGGCGGGGAGGCGGTGGCGGGGCGGGGGATTTTTTTCCCGTCCCGCCGCAACACCGTCCCGCACCGCCCCGCAACACCGTCCCGCACCGCCCCGCAACACCGTCCCGCACCGCCCCGCAACACCGTCCCGCACCGCCCCGCACCAACGTCTCGCCCCGCCCCGCCCCGCGCCGCCCGCCGGTCCGGGAGCGCCGCTCCGCCTTGTCGGCCCCGCGCCGCGCCGCGTCCGGGGCCGTGCTCCCGGACCGGCGGGCGGCGGGCTCACACCAGGAGGTCGTCCACCTGGGCCTCGCCGTCCCGGTAGCGGCGGGTGATCTCCTCGCCGCACCCGTCGGCCGTGCGCTGGAGGTGCTGGCGGCGGTGGGAGACGTACTGCTCGTAGCCGATGAGACGGGCCATCGCCTCGTGGAGTTCGGGGTCGGTGCGGGCGCCGAGGTCGGAGAGCTCGACCTCGGAGAGCATCTCCGCCGCCAGCCGCCGGTACTCCTCGCTCCGCGGGGTGCCGAGCGTGACGTGCCGGGCCGAGGAGCGGTGCCGGGCCGGGGCGTCGGTGAGGATCTCCGGGAGGCGGTCCACGACGGACGCCGCCCCGGCGGGAGAACGCCGGGCGAGTTCCGCCCCGAGGATGTCGATGCGGCCCTGCAGCAGCCGCCGTACGTAGCTGAGGTCGGCCTCGTCGCGCTGGGCGTCCCGGCGCAGGGTGCGCAGCTCGGGCAGGCTCAGCCGGGCCAGGTCGTGCGCGGGCGGCTCCGTCGGCGGCGGGCAGGGCGGACTGCCCCTGCGCTGCGCGGGCGGACGCTGGGTGGTCAGGCCCAGCTGCCCGGTGCTCGGTGTGCTCATGTGCTCTACCCGTCCCCTCGACCGGCGTGTGGGAAGCATCGTGCCACTCCGAGTGGTCCTCCGGTGACCGAGTGCCCCCGAACGGCCCAGACGGCGGCCCCGGGAGCGGGCGGGAAGCCCCCGCGGGGGTCCGCCGGCCGCACGGCATGATGGGGCGCATGCGTGCAGTGGTGCAGAGAGTGGACGGCGCGAGCGTCGTCGTGGACGGCGAGACCGTGGGGTCGATCGAGGGCGAGGGACTGTGCGTCCTGGTCGGGGTCACCCACGAGGACACCCCGCAGAAGGCGGCCCAGCTGGCCCGCAAGCTGTGGTCGATCCGCATGCTGGGCGACGAGCGGTCGTGCAGCGACATCGACGCCCCGCTCCTGGTGGTCAGCCAGTTCACGCTCTACGGCGACGCCCGCAAGGGCCGCCGCCCCACCTGGAACGCGGCCGCCCCCGGCGAGGTCGCCGAGCCGCTCGTCGACGAGGTGGTCGCACAGCTGCGCGCGCTGGGGGCGACGGTGGCGACGGGCCGGTTCGGCGCGCGGATGAGGGTCTCCCTCACCAACGACGGCCCGTTCACCGTGCTGCTCGAGATGTGAGGCGGCCCGGACCGGGGCGGCCCCGAGGGGCGTCCGGTCCGGACCGGGGCGGCGCCAGGGGTGCTCGGTCCGGACCGGCGGGGCGCCAGGGGTGATCAGTGCGGACCGGTGCGGCCCGAGGGCGGGCGGTGGCCGGCTCTCAGGGCTCGACCACGACCTCCTGGGCGGCCGCCGTGGTGTCGGCGAGCAGCGGCGCGTCCAGGGGGATGTTCCGCTTGACCAGGGCCAGCGCCACCGGGCCCAGCTCGTGGTGGCGGACGGACGTGGTGACGAAGCCGACCTTGCGGGCGTCGGGGCCCTCGTCGGCACGGCGCAGCTCGGTCCCGGCGGGGGGCAGGTGCACGTCGCTGCCGTCGAGGTGCAGGAAGACCAGCCGGCGCGGCGGCTTGCCCAGGTTCTGCACGCGGGCGACGGTCTCCTGACCCCGGTAGCAGCCCTTCTGGAGGTGCACCGCGGTGCCGATCCAGCCCAGCTCGTGCGGGATGGTGCGGTGGTCGGTCTCGAAGCCGAGGCGGGGCCGGTGCTGCTCCACGCGCAGGGCCTCGTGGGCGAGGATCCCGGCGGCGGGGCCGGCCTTCGCGGCGTACGACTCGAGGTCCGCGCGCGGCAGGAACAGATCACGGCCGTACGCGGTCTCGCGGACGACGACGCCCTCGGGGGCCTCGGCTATGGAACCGGCGGGCAGGTGCACGACCGCGATGTCGGCCGTGCGGTCGGCCACCTCCACCCGGTAGAAGAACTTCATCGACTCCAGGTACGCGATCAGCGCGTCCTGGGTGCCGGGTTCGACGTGGGCCCAGACGGTGGTGCCGTCGTCCACCAGGTAGAGGGCGTGTTCGATGTGGCCGTTCGCGGAGAGGATCAGCGCCTCGGTGGCGCGGCCGGTGGGCAGGTCGCTGACGTGCTGGGTGAGCAGGAGGTGCAGCCAGCTCAGCCGGTCGTCACCGGAGACGGTGACGACTCCGCGGTGCGAGAGATCGACGAAGCCGGTGCCCTCGGCGAGGGCGCGCTGCTCGCGGAACAGGTCGCCGTAGTGGGCGGCGACGCCTTCGTCCACGCCTTCGGCGGGGACGGCGCCGGGCAGGGACAGCAGAGGGCTCTTCATGGACGCAAGCCTACGACCCGGTGGGCGGACCCTCTCCGGTCGCACCCTCGTCGGCGCCGGCCGCGCAGTCCGCGCAGCGGCCGAAGATCGCGAAGTGCTTCATGTCGGTGTCGAAGCCGAAGGTCGCGCGGAGCTTGGCCGTGAACTCGGCGGCCACCTCCACGTCCGCCTCGATCACGTTGCCGCAGTCGCGGCAGACCAGGTGGATGTGGTGGTGCCGGTCGGCGAGGTGATACGTCGGCGCCCCGTGCCCGAGGTGGGCGTGGCTGACCAGCCCCAGCTCCTCCAGCAGCTCGAGCGTGCGGTAGACGGTGGAAATGTTGACCCCCGACGCCGTCTTCCTCACTTCCACGAGGATGTCGTCGGGGGTCGCGTGCTCCAGGGTGTCCACGGCTTCGAGGACGAGTTGCCGCTGCGGGGTCAGCCGGTAGCCGCGCTGCCGCAGATCGCTCTTCCAGTCGGTGCTCACCACACCGGAGAGTCTAGGACCCTTTCGGCGGAGTGCCGCTGTGGAGAGGGCCTACTTGAAGAAAGCGATGCCGTCGTCCGGCATGTCGTCCGGGAGGGCCTTCGCCCAGCGTTCGACCTCTTCCGGGGTGACGACCTTCTTCAGGTGGGCCGACATGTAGGGGCGCAGCTCGACCTCGGGGGTCTGCTTCTCGCCGACCCACATCAGGTCGCTCTTGACGTAGCCGTACAGCCGCTTGCCGCCCGTGTAGGGGCCGGAGGCGGCCGTGCGGGCCACCGCGTCCGTGACCAGGTCGATCTGGGGCTTCTTGTCGGCCATCTCGCCGTACCAGACCTCGACGACGCCGTCGTCGCGGACCATCGTCACCTCGACCTTGCGGTCGGCGTCGATCCGCCAGAAGCCGGACTCGGTCTCCAGGGGACGGACCTTGTTGCCGTCCTGGTCCAGGACCCAGGTGCGGGAGTGGTACTCCAGGAAGTCCCGGCCGTCGTGCGTGAAGGTGGCCTCCTGCCCGAAGTTGCACTTCTCGGCGCCGGGGAAGTCGTGCACGCCCGCGCCCGCCCAGGTGCCCAACAGGAAGGCGAGGGGGACGAGGTCCTTGTGGAGGTCGGACGGGATCTCGATCATCGGTGGCACTTCCTAGACGTGGGTCAGCGCTGGCCCTGGTACAGCTTCTTCACGGTCAGCCCGGCGAAGGCGAGGACGCCGACGCAGACCAGGACCAGCAGGGCTTCGAAGAAGATCTCCACGGGGTGCTCCTCGGATGAGCGTGCTTCGGGATACGTACTACAGGGCCGGCCCCCAGCTTACGCGGCCGGGGACCGGCCCTTCCTGCGAGGTGGGCCCCGCCGGCGTCATCCCAGCAGCTGGCTCTGCAGCGTCACCGTCTGCTGGAAGGGGACGGCCGCGGCGGCTCCCCTGCGGGACTGCACGACCAGGGCGTGGACGTCACCGGCGGCGATGTGGGCGAACCGCACCTGCTCCGGCCCGTACGGCTCGGTCTCGGCGTAGGGGATGCTCTGCACCTCCGACACCGCGGCGCGCTCCGGGAAGTCCTCGTCGTACTCGACCTCGGTGGCGCCCCGCACCTGGTGGACGGGGGGCGCGAAGGCGACGGCCTCGCTCGCCACCAGCTTGTCCACGACGGCCGCCGTGTCGAACTGGAGGAGGTAGACGCGGGTCCGGGTGCCGTCCGGGGTCGTCCAGCCGCGGGCGGCGATGTGCCGCAGCCCGTGGTCGACGAGCTTCTGGCCCAGCTCCTCGCGCTGCTCCTGCTGCTCGTACTCCGCGAGGTAGTCCTTCGTCGCCAGCCAGCCGTCCGCCCCGCGCAGCGCCTCGTCCTCCGTGGCGCCCCGCGGGGCGGGCAGGAGAAGGGCGCGCAGGTCGGCGTGGTGGGTGCCGGCCGGGTTCGTCTCGGCGAAGGGGCCGGGACTGCCCGAGGGCAGCGGCGGCTTGCTGAGCGTCGGGTACTCCCACCGCCCGTCCGACTCGGTCGCCAGTCCCGGCACGTCCGTGCGCTCCATCCCGGCGATGCCGTACGCCGACCCGGCACCGACCGCCGCGAAGACGGCGACGGCGGCGGTCCACCGCGACACGGCCCGCAGGACCCGGCGGTCCTTGGGGGCGGGAGCGGGGGTGGGGCCGGGGTCGGGGGCAGGGGCGGGGCCGGATATGGGGGTGGGGCCGGCGGGTCCGGTGACGTCCACGGTTTCTGTCGCCTCCGTGAGCTGCTGCTCGGTCATACCGCCTCCCCGGGCTTCGCCACGCGGTCCAGCTGCGCGCGCAGGAACTCCGCCACGTCCTTGGTGTCGATCGGCTCCAGTCCCTGCGCCGTGGCGCTGACCAGGACGTTCCCGACGTAGGCGGAGCAGTGCACCGCGCTGAGGCCACTCTCGTCGTCCTTGGGCGGGAGGAAGCACTTGGCGTTCTTGTAGCCCTTGATCTCGGGGCCCTCGCGGAAGATGTCCAGGGCGTCCAGGAAGTCGCTCTGGAACGTGGCGATCTCGCGGACCGCCGCCTTGCTGTCCAGCTGGTAGAGCACGACGCTCACCGCGTAGACCTCCTCGTTGGAGGAGTAGGTCTCGGCCGGACGGTTGTAGTAACTGCGCATCGCCATGCCCTGGATGCGCTGCTTGTCGATCTGCTTCTCCAGCAGCTTGCGCTGGGACCGGGGCAGGTCGCTCAGCGACTTCTTGCGCAGGGCCGTGGCCTGCGCCCCGCTGAGCCGGGCTTCGGAGCCGAACTCGTCGAGGTCGGGCCCCCGCGTCCAGCCTCCGCCGTCCCCGTACGGCAGGAGCATCCCGGCGAGGCCCTGTTCGCGGGCCGCATCCGGCTCGTCCGCCGTGACGGCGGGGAACTTCCAGCCGGGCGCGCCCGCGTCCCGGTCGGCGTCCCGCACGATCACGACCGTGGTGCCGACACCGGCGACGACGGCCCCGGCGAGCAGCAGGGCCCCGGCGGCCAGGGCGACGCGCCGCCCGTTCGAGCGCCGCCCGGCGGGAGCGGACGCCCCGGGCCCGGGAGACGCGGGGGCGCCAGAAGAAGCGGCAAGCTCAGAGGGTGCCGGGGTCTCCGGGGACTCCGGGGACCCGGGGGTCTCCGGGGGCGCCGGGACCTTCGGGGACGCGAGGGCCTCCGAGGACGCCGCGGTCTCCGAGGACACGGGGGACTTCGGTGCCTCGGGGGCCTCCGGTGCCTCCGGTGCCTCGGGGGATGCCTGGGTCTCCGGGGACGGCGCCGGGACCTCCGGAGTCCCCGGGGTCCTCACGGGCGGCTCCGTCGGAGGGTTCTCCTGCTCGCTCACAGCTTCTCCATCTGCCGGCGGGCCAGATCCATGATCTTCTTCTTGGGGATCGCCTTGGTGTCGGAGACCCATACCTCCACCGTCACGTCGCCCCGCCAGGCGTGCGCCTCGGCGGTGTGGAGGGGCAGGTAGCCCGGCTCGGTCTCGGGCTCGCGGTGGACGTACACCATGCCGTCCCCGGTGCCGGGGAGGTTCCAGCTGTCGGTGGCGTCCTCCTCGTCGGCCCAGTACTGGTTGTTGTCGCTGTAGTCGGCGGCCCCCAGGGCCTCCTCCTGCCGGAACTGGACCAGGCGGATCTCGACCCGGTACGTCTTGCCCTCGGACCAGCCGGTGACGGCGGCCCGCCGGAACTCGTCCCCGACGAGGTCGGGGAAGACGTTGTCCGGTTTCTCGTACAGGCCGGCGTAACCGGCCATGTCCAGCCAGCCGTCCCCGCCCTCCAGCCACTCGGCCTCTTTGGCGCCCTTGGGCTTCGTCAACAGCAGTTTCCGCAGGTCGCCGTCGGTCCGCAGCCTGCGGTCCCGGGTGGCGGACAGCGGTTCGGGGCCGGGCCCCTTCGCCTGCGCGAGAACCGGCTGGGACAGCGGCGGCAGCTTCGTCGGCTCGCGGTCGGCCTGGACCAGGTAGCCGGCGCAGGTGCCGGCGACGACGCCGAGCACGGCGGCCGCGGCGATCAGCAGTGTGGTGCGGCCCCGGCGGCGGGTCCGGGCCGCGGGAGCGGCCCCGCCGGCCGGTCCGGCCTCCGGTTCCGCCGCCCCTTCGGGTTCTTCCACGACATCCCCCTCATGAGATGAAGCGCGCGTTCCATGTACGCGCTCACAGGTGACTCATGGCCGCCGGGGGGAGTTGCGGCGATCTTGATTACGATTCGGCCATGGCGAAGAAGCTCGTGATCAAGGTGACGGCGGGGGCCGACGCTCCCGAACGGTGCTCGCAGGCGTTCACGGTGGCGGCGGTGGCCGTGGCCAGCGGGGTGGAGGTCTCCCTGTGGCTGACCGGGGAGTCCGCCTGGTTCGCGCTGCCGGGCCGGGCCGCCGAGTTCGAGCTGCCGCACGCCGCTCCGCTGCCCGACCTGCTCGACTCGCTCCTGCTCGGTGGCCGGGTCACGCTGTGCACGCAGTGCGCGGCCCGGCGGGACATCACCGAGAAGGACGTCCTGGAGGGCGTACGGATCGCCGGGGCGCAGGTGTTCGTGCAGGAGGCACTGGCGGACGGGGTCCAGGCGCTCGTCTACTGAGGCGGCCGTGCGGGCCTACGGGCGCCGCTTCCTGCCGTCCAGTTCGTCCCACCACTCGTCGGACTTCGGGTCGCCGGACGGGTCGTCCCACCAGCGGTCCTCGGGGCCGCGCCGGTTGGCGACGACCGCGGCCACCGGCGGGATGACCATCGCGACCACGCACATCCCGACGGCCACCGGAACCGACCAGAGGCGTACGACGCCCCAGGCCAGGACGAACAGCGCGATGCAGGTGCCCATCATGGCGAAGTAGGCGTGCCGACGGCGGGCGTACATGCGTCCAGGGTAGGCCGGGCCGGGGGGTCCGGCACGGGGCGGGCGGGGGCCGGAAAGGGCGCAGGGCCGCACCTCAGGTGTCCAACCCGAGAGGTGCGGCCCTGCGACCGGCCGTGTCCGTCCGCGGACGTCTCAGACGGCGATCGCGACCTCCGCGAGGCCGCCCTGCTGGGCGACGACCGTGCGGTCGGCGGTGCCGCCGGGCACGAGGGCGCGGACGGTCCAGGTGCCTTCGGCCGCGTAGAAGCGGAACTGTCCGGTGGCGGAGGTGGGGACCTCCGCGGTGAACTCGCCGGTCGAGTCGAGCAGGCGGACGTAGCCCGTCACCGGCTCGCCGTCGCGGGTCACCTGACCCTGGATGGTGGTCTCACCGGGCTTGATCGTCGAGGCGTCCGGGCCGCCGGCCTTCGCTCCGCACATGTGTCTCTCCAGAGGGGGTCTGACCAGAAGGTCGGGTCGGTCGGGTTACTTGCCGGCGCCGAGCTCGATCGGCACGCCGACGAGGGAGCCGTACTCGGTCCAGGAGCCGTCGTAGTTCCTGACGTTCTCGACGCCGAGCAGCTCGTGCAGCACGAACCAGGTCAGGGCCGAGCGCTCACCGATGCGGCACAGAGCGATGGTGTCCTTCGACAGGTCGACCTGCTCGTCCTCGTAGAGCGCCTTGAGCTCCTCGTCGGACTTGAAGGTGCCGTCGTCGTTGGCGTTCTTGGACCACGGGATGTTGCGGGAGGTCGGCACGTGGCCGGGGCGCTGCGACTGCTCCTGCGGCAGGTGCGCCGGGGCGAGCAGCTTGCCGCTGAACTCGTCGGGCGACCGGACGTCGACGATGTTCTGCTTGCCGATCGCGGCCACGACGTCGTCGCGGAAGGCGCGGATGGAGGTGTCCTGCGGCTTGGCCCGGTAGGTGGTCTCGGTGCGCTCGGGCACCTCCTCGACCAGCTCGCGGGCGTCCAGCTCCCACTTCTTGCGGCCGCCGTCGAGGAGCTTGACGCTCTCGTGGCCGTACAGCTTGAAGTACCAGTAGGCGTAGGACGCGAACCAGTTGTTGTTGCCGCCGTACAGGATCACCAGGGTGTCGTTGCCGATGCCCTTCGCCGACAGGAGCTTCTCGAAGCCCGCCTGGTCGATGAAGTCACGGCGTACCGGGTCCTGGAGGTCCTTGGTCCAGTCGATCCGGATCGCGTTCCTGATGTGGTTCTTCTCGTACGCGGACGTGTCCTCGTCGACCTCGACGATGGCGATGTCCGGGTTGTCGAGGTTGGCCTCGACCCAGTCGGCGTCGACCAGGACGTCGCTGCGGCTCATGCTTGTTCTCCTCCGGGGCAGTTGCGGCGGGGGTGTGCAGAGAAAGGAGGGTGCGCGGCCGGGGCTCGCCGGCGGCCGGCGCGAGGGCGCCCTCGACCGAGGACGCCGGGAGGCGCGGAAGGAAGGTGGCGCTTCCGCTCAGACAGGGCGACAGAGCATGGCGGCGACGCGGCACAGGTCTACTGCCCGCCGCTTCGTGAGATCCGCCTGTCGCTGCTTCATGCGGTCGATCGTAGGGACGTGAGGGCGGACGTGTCACCAGCGCTCCGCATGGTGAGACGCGATCGTCCGCATGGTGAGAAACGAAGAGCGCCCGGGCCGCCGCCGCACGGCCTCCGGGCGCTCTTCCTCGTCTGTGTCCGTCGTCACCTCTGCGGTACGGACGGCTGCGTCTCGCCTGTCGGACATTCGCCGTCCACCGCGGATCGCCTACCCCGCGAGGCGGACGTTCGAACCCTTCACCGTGATCCGCACCCCGTTCTCGGCGGCCTCGACCTTGTCGAGGCGGATGCCGCCCGGCAGGTCGTCGATCTTCTGCTCGAAGTCGGTGATGCCGCGCACCTCGTCCTCGGCGATCTTGAACGGGCCGAAGCTGGGCAGGGAGTCGGCGTGCACCCGGACGGTGTCGCCCTCGGCGGTGACCGTGCTCAGCACCGAGACGGGCCGCGGCAGCTCGACACCGCCGACGCTCGCCTCGACGGTGACCTTGATCTTGCCGTTCCCTCCGTCGGAGAGGCCGACGACCCGGGCGCTGACCAGGCCCTTCTCGGTGGGCTCGGACTTGGCGGCCTTCAGCAGCTCCGCGTAGCCGATGGACGCGGTGCCGGTGGCGCTGGCCGCGGTGGCGGAGCTGTAGTCACCGGAGAACTCGACGCCCCTCATGTTCGCCCGGAGGTCGTCGATGCGGATCTTCCGGCCGTCGGTGCCGGCGACGGCCTCGTAGTCGTCGATGCCGACCTCGACGTCGTCCAGCTCGCCGCCGACGACCTGGGTGAGGAAGGGGAAGCCCTTGATGGACACGTCCGGGGTGGCCGCGAGGTTCTCGTTCGCCCGGAGCTTGTCCGCGGCCTCGCCCTCGGCGAAGTTCACGGCGAGGCGGTCGGCGAGCACGAACAGGCCGCCCAGGACCACGACGACGACCAACAGTATTCGGAGTGCTCGCATGCGGTTGTTCCCCCACCAGGACGGCCGGACGGACGATGAGCACTCACGGTAACCCCGGGCGCGGAGGGCGGCCGGAGATTGTCGATCACCTGTGACACAGCCGGTGTGACACAGCCGACCGTCCCTCCGCGCCGGCCCTATGCCAGCGCCCGTCCCAGCAGGTACACCGCCGGTGCCGCGGCGGCCAGCGGCAGGGCGACGCCCGCCGTGAAGTGCACGAAACGCGACGGGTAGTCGTAACTCGCCACCCGGTGGCCGATCAGCGCGCAGACCGCCGCGCCCGCGCCGAGCAGCGCGCCCCTGGCGCCCAGTCCCGTCATCCCGCCGACCGCGACGCCCGCGCCCGCCGCCGCGAGCAGCGCGACGACCACCGACGCGGGCGTCGGCAGCGGCAGCGCGCGGGCCACCACCGCGACGGCGACCGCGGCGGCACCGACCGTCACCGCGTCCGGGTCGGCCCCGAGGTGGCCGGTGGCGATGATCGCCAGGGCCGCCGAGGCCACCGTCGCCATCAGGCCGTACATGCGCTCGTCGGGGTCGGCGTGCGAGCGGAGCTGGAGGACGAGACAGAGCAGGACCCAGACGCCGAGGGTGCCCAGGATCGCGGCCGGGGCGTTCTCGCGGCCGGCCGCGAGGAGTGCCGCGTCGGAGACCAGCGCGCCGAGGAAGGCCAGCGCGATGCCCTGCCGGGCCGGCCACATGCCGTTCAGCCGGAACCAGCCGGCCGCCGTGACGGCCTGGAGGACGACGAGCGGGACGACCAGCGCGTACGTGCCGACGGCCGCCGCGCCGGACAGCAGCAGCCCGAGGAGGGCGGTGAGCGCGGCGGGCTGCATGCCGGGTTCGATGATCGGCGAACGGCCTTCGAGGCGGGCGCGCTGGGCGTCGGTGACGCGCGCGTTGCCGGCCATGGTGGCGGGGCCGTAGGACGGACCGGCCCCGTCCTCGGACGCCGCCTCGGGGGCGACGGGGGCCGGGGACGCGGCGGGGGCGGCCTGCGGCCGGCCGTACGCCACCTGGCTCCCGTACGACGCCTGGTCCCCGTACGACGCCTGGTGCTGCCCCTGCGGCTCGTACGGGTGCTGACCCTGCTGGTTCTGGTGCTGGTACTGCTCCTGCTGGTACCGGCTCTGCTGCTGGTACTGCTCCTGCTGGTACCGCTCCTGCTGGTACCCGGGCGCCTGCTGCTGCCAGGCCGGGGCCTCGCCCGTCTGCGGGGGCAGGTACGCGGTCTCGGCCGGGTCCGCCGCCGGGACGGGCGGCTGCACGCTGGTCTCCCAGGTCTGGCCCTGCCACTGCTGCGTGTGCTGCAGGTGGGCCTGCGGGTCCTCGTACCCGTGCTCCTGCCGGTCCGGCCACTCCTGCTGCTGCGGGGCCTGCTGCTGGTACGGGTCGTACCCCTGCGGGTAGCGGTTCCCCTCGTACGGCTGCTGGTCGGTCATCTCACCCTCCTGCGAACGGCGGGAGCACCTCGACCGTGCCGCCGTCGGCCAGCCGTACCGTCTCGTGCCCGCGGGTGCCCACGGGGTCACCGTCGACGAGGAACGAGCACCGCAGCAGCACACGCGCGAGTTCGCCGGGGTGTCGCTCCCGCGCGGCCCGGAGCGCCTCGGCGAGGGTGTCCGCGTCGTGCGGTTCCTCGGCGACTCCGGCCGCGGCCTTGGCGGCCGCCCAGTAGCGCACCGTGACCTTCGCCATCTCGTCCCTCAGTCGGTTTCCTCGGTCGGCCTGTTGCATCGACAGGGTCAGGCTAGCCCGCCCGCGCCGCCGTCCAGGCACCGATACGGGTCAGGAGGCCGTCGGTCGCGGCGTGCTCGGCGTGGCCCATGCCCTGTTCCACCCACAGTTCACCGTGCTCGCCCGCGGCCTCGGCCAGCATGCGGGGGTGGTCGAGGGGGAAGTAGCCGTCGCGGTCGCCGTGGACCACCAGCAGCGGTGTGGGCGCGATCTTGGGGACCGCCTCCACCGGGGAGAGCGGGACCGGGTCCCAGTCGCGCCGGTGGATGCGGGTGCGCAGGCCGTAGCGGCCGACCAGGCGGCCCGCCGGACGGGTGACCAGCCAGTGCAGCCGGCGCATGGGGGCCGTGCCGCGGTAGTACCAGCGGGCGGGGGCGCTGACGGAGACCACCGCGTCCACCGTGCCGGGGTGCAGGGCCGCGTGCCGCAGCACCACCGAGCCGCCCATGGAGAAGCCGACGGTGGCCACGCGCGCGTGCCCGAGCCGGCGGGCCCAGGCGACGGCCGCGTCGAGGTCGAGCACCTCCCGGTCACCGACGGTGGAGCGGCCGCCGGAGCGTCCGTGC
This sequence comes from Streptomyces sp. NPDC031554, assembly GCF_055580685.1. Taxonomy (NCBI): domain Bacteria; kingdom Bacillati; phylum Actinomycetota; class Actinomycetes; order Kitasatosporales; family Streptomycetaceae; genus Streptomyces; species Streptomyces sp. NPDC031554. The sequence continues at coordinate 563,409 of NZ_JBVIKX010000004.1, forward strand.
CCGCGGAAGGAGAAGGTGACGACGGCCCCGTACCGGGCCAGCACCGAGGCGATCCGGCGCACGTGCGGGCGGTCCGCGTCCCCGGTGAAACCGTGGGCCACGACGAACACCAGGCCACGGGAGGCCGACGCGGAGGTGTCGTATACAACCGCACCCGGTTCGTATACGGAATCGACGCAGACGCCGTCGGCCGTGGGCAGGAACGTCCGCAATGGTGCGTCCGTGCCCGTCTCGCGATGCGGACGAACGGTGGAACGTGCCCCATGACCTGCCGGACCGTTGCTCATGTGGGCTATTCTGCTGGGCAGAGGACTCGGGCAGTGAAGCCCCCGGGTCCTTTCGTGCTTTCGGAAGCGTTGTATACGAAGCGGGAAACCGCAGGTGTACGGGCCCCCGGGACGCGCAGAGCAGTGCCGCAGTGCCGCAAACGTCCTCGCAGGGACCGAGGAGGAACCAGACGTATGAGTTCTCTGCTGCTCCTGACCAACGCCCTCCAGCCGTCGACGGAGGTGCTGCCCGCGCTCGGCCTGCTGCTGCACAACGTGCGGGTGGCTCCGGCGGAGGGCCCCGCCCTCGTCGACACCCCGGGCGCCGACGTCATCCTGATCGACGGCCGCCGCGACCTCCCCCAGGTCCGCAGCCTGTGCCAGCTGCTGCGCTCCACCGGCCCCGGCTGTCCGCTCGTCCTGGTCGCCACCGAGGGCGGCCTCGCCGCCGTCACCGCCGACTGGGGCATCGACGACGTCCTGCTCGACACCGCCGGCCCGGCGGAGGTCGAGGCCCGGCTGCGCCTGGCGATGGGCCGGCAGCAGATCGTCAACGACGACTCCCCCATGGAGATCCGCAACGGCGACCTGTCGGTCGACGAGGCGACGTACTCCGCCAAGCTCAAGGGCCGGGTCCTCGACCTCACCTTCAAGGAGTTCGAGCTCCTGAAGTACCTCGCGCAGCACCCGGGCCGCGTCTTCACCCGCGCCCAGCTCCTCCAGGAGGTCTGGGGCTACGACTACTTCGGCGGCACCCGGACGGTCGACGTGCACGTACGGCGGCTGCGCGCCAAGCTCGGCCCGGAGCACGAGTCGCTGATCGGAACCGTCCGCAACGTCGGTTATCGATTCGTTACCCCGGAGAAGGTCGACCGCGCCGCCGAGGAGAGCAGGGCCGCGGCCGACCGGGCAAAGCCGGAAGATGCGGACAACGAGGTGCCCGTGGGCGCCGAGGAGGTCTCCGCGGAGGCGTAGCCGCCGTTCGGGCAGGGCGTCGCTCCCGCACCCGGAAGCCGTCCGATGCCCTGCCCGTGGCGGATCCATCCGCGTAGACTCCGCGCGTGGCCAAGGTAACCAGGGACGATGTGGCACGGCTGGCGGGGACCTCCACCGCCGTCGTCAGCTATGTCATCAACAACGGACCCCGGCCGGTCGCCCCGGCCACGCGCGAGCGCGTCCTCGCCGCCATCAAGGAGCTGGGGTACCGGCCCGACCGGGTCGCGCAGGCGATGGCGTCGCGGCGCACGGACCTCATAGGCCTGATCGTGCCGGACGCCCGCCAGCCCTTCTTCGGGGAGATGGCGCACGCGGTCGAGCAGGCCGCCTCCGAGCGCGGCAAGATGGTGCTGGTCGGCAACTCCGACTACGTCGGCGAACGCGAGGTCCACTACCTGCGCGCCTTCCTGGGCATGCGGGTCTCCGGCCTGATCCTCGTCAGCCACGCGCTGAACGACAACGCCGCCGCCGAGATCGACGCCTGGGACGCCCGTGTGGTGCTGCTCCACGAGCGGCCCGAGGCCATCGACGACGTCGCCGTCGTCACCGACGACCTGGGCGGCGCCCAGCTCGCCGTGCGCCACCTCCTGGAACACGGCTATCCGTACGTCGCCTGCGTGGGCGGCACCGCCGACACGCCCTCCGTCGGCGACCCGGTCTCCGACCACGTCGAGGGCTGGCGGCGGGCCATGGAGGAGGCCGGCCTGCCCACCGAGGGCCGGCTCTTCGAGGCCCCCTACAACCGTTACGACGCCTACAAGGTGGGGCTGGAGCTGCTGGCCGGCCCCGACCGGCCGCCGGCCGTCTTCTGCTCCACCGACGACCAGGCGATCGGCCTGCTGCGGGCGGCGCGCGAGCTGCGCATCGACGTGCCCGGCGAGCTGGGCGTGGTCGGCTTCGACGACATCAAGGAAGCCGCGCTCGCCGACCCGCCGCTGACCACGGTCGCCTCCGACCGCTCGGCGATGGCCCGCGCGGCCGTCGACCTGGTCCTCGACGACGGGCTGCGGGTCGCGGGCTCGCGCCGCGAACGGCTCAAGGTGTTCCCGTCCCGTCTGGTGGTCCGCCGCTCCTGCGGCTGCGGGTGAGCCCCGCCGCTCCCGGCCACGCCGTGTGAGGTTCCCCCGGAGCGGCCGGCCACACCGTACGAGGCTTTCCCGGGAGGAGCCCGCACCCGCGGGGGGAGCGGCCTTCACGTCGGGTCCACTAGGTTCTGCCGGGCTTCTCAGGGAGCACTCAGGCAGCTCTCATGGTCGGGCGGGAAGCTCTGTTCCATGACCGAGAGCATCCGCCGCAGCGGCGAGTACGAGAACCACGAGAACCCGTACCGGGGCGCCCCGCAGCACGCTTCCGCCCCCGTGGACCCGGAGTGGCCGCCCCCGCCGGCGCACCGGCCGGTCACGACGCAGCCCGCCGGCGCGGCCGCCGCGCCGCAGCCCGCCGGTCCGGCCGCCGGGTGGCAGACGCCGGACCGGCCCGCCGGCTCCTGGGGCGACGCCCCGGCCGGCGACGGCGGCGGAACCGCTCTCCTGGACCCCGTGACCGACGGTCCCGCGCCCGTCCGGCCGAGGAAGCGCGCGGCGCGCGGCCCGATGGCGCTGCTGGCCGCCGTGGCGATCGTCGCCGCGGCGATCGGCGGCGGCACCGCCTACGGCATCCAGGAACTGACCGGCAAGGACCAGGCGGTCGCCTCCTCCACCACCACCAGCGTGGTGCCGGCCGCCAGGACCGGTGACGTCGCCGGCATCGCCGCCGCGGTCAGCCCGAGCGTCGTCGAGGTCAACGCCACCCTCAGCGGCGGCTCGTCGACCGGCTCCGGCGTGATCATCACCGGCGACGGCGAGATCCTCACCAACAACCACGTCGTCGCCGGCGCCTCCTCGATCAAGGTGTCGACCAGCGACGGCAAGGAGTACACGGCCGAGGTCGTCGGCACCGACAGCAAGAAGGACCTGGCCCTGATCAAGCTGGAGAACGCCTCCGGCCTCAAGGCCGCCACCCTCGGCGACTCCGACGGCGTCAAGGTCGGTGACACGGTCGTGGCGATCGGCTCCCCCGAGGGCCTCACCGGCACCGTGACCAGCGGCATCGTCTCCGCCCTCGACCGGGACGTGACCGTCTCCACCGACGAGAGCCAGGGACAGCGGCAACAGCAGCAGGGCGGCGGCTGGCCGTTCGAGTTCGGCGGCCAGGAGTTCAACGGCGACACCGGTTCGTCCACCACCACGTACAAGGCGCTCCAGACGGACGCCTCCCTCAACCCCGGCAACTCCGGCGGCGCCCTGATCGACGCCGGCGGGAACATCATCGGCATCAACTCCGCGATGTACTCCGCCGCCGACGCCACCTCCTCCTCCACCGCGGGCAGCGTCGGCCTCGGCTTCGCCATCCCGATCAACACCGTCAAGGCCGACCTCGCCACGCTGCGGGCCGGCGGTTCCGACAGCTGAAACCCCCTTCCGGCGCTCAGGGAGCACGTCATGATCAAGAAGGTTCCGCACCCGGTGACCGGCGTCGGCGCGGCCGACCTCGGCCTGGCCCTCGACGTGGTGCACGCACTGCACGCCCCGACGGCACCGCCCCGGGCCCCGGAGGTCGGCGTCCCGCAGCTGATGGGCCTGCGCACCGGCGCCGCCCGCCCGCACCGCCGCAAGGTGCCGTTGAACCGGCTCACTACGATGCGAGGCTGAGAGGGCCCCGCCCCCGCCGGCACCCCGCCGCCCCACCGCACCCGAGGGAATCCACGCCATGAGTCCCGCCGAAGGCGACCGTGACACCCAGCGCATCCTGATCGTCGACGACGAGCCGGCGGTGCGCGAAGCACTCCAGCGCAGCCTCGCCTTCGAGGGTTACGACACGCAGGTCGCCGTGGACGGCGCGGACGCCCTGGAGAAGGCGACCGGCTACCGGCCCGACCTGGTCGTCCTGGACATCCAGATGCCCCGCATGGACGGCCTCACCGCCGCCCGCCGCATCCGCGGCGCCGGCGACACCACCCCGATCCTCATGCTGACCGCCCGCGACACCGTCGGCGACCGCGTCACCGGGCTCGACGCGGGCGCCGACGACTACCTGGTCAAGCCGTTCGAACTGGACGAGCTGTTCGCCCGCGTACGGGCCCTGCTGCGGCGCAGCTCCTACGCCGCGGCCGCCGGTGCGAGCACCGACGACGACGAGACCCTCACCTTCGCCGACCTGCGCATGAACCTCGCGACGCGGGAGGTGACGCGCGCCGGCCGGGCCGTCGAACTGACCCGCACCGAGTTCACCCTGCTGGAGATGTTCATGGCGCACCCGCGCCAGGTCCTCACCCGCGAGCAGATCCTCAAGGCCGTGTGGGGCTTCGACTTCGAGCCCTCGTCCAACTCCCTCGACGTGTACGTCATGTACCTGCGCCGCAAGACGGAGGCCGGCGGCGAACCCCGCCTCGTGCACACCGTGCGGGGCGTGGGATACGTGTTGCGGCAGGGCGGCGCGGAGTGAACCGGGTCGCACGGCGGCTGCGGACCCTTCCCATTCGGGCCCGGCTGTCGATGCTGGTCGCCGCCGCGGTGGCGTTCGCGGTGGCTGCGGTGTCGGTGACCTGCTGGTTCATCGTGCAGGGGAAGCTGTACGAGCAGGTCGACCGCGACCTGCAGAACGGCATGAGGGCGCCCAAGATGGAGCTCCTGAACGCCCTCAACAACTGCACGGACAGCCCGGAGGGCACCACCACCCCGTTCCGGAACAACTACATCCAGGTGGTCAAGGAGGACGGGACCGCCTGTCTCGTCCAGGACTCCATCGGCAAGGTCAAGGTCACCGGGTCCGACAGGAAGCAGATCGAGACCGGCAACACCGACGAGCTCTACTTCCGCGACGGCACGGACGCCGACGGCAACGCCGTACGGGTCATGGTCCGGCCCCTGGGCGGCACCACCACCGTCAGCGGCGACACCGGCCCCAACGTCGGCCTCATCGTCGCCGTCTCCCTCAAGAGCACCGAGAAGACCCTCAACGAGCTCGCCCTCGTCCTCCTCCTCGTCTCCGGGATCGGGGTCGTCGGCGCCGGTGCCGCGGGCCTGGCCGTCGCCCGCGCGGGTCTGCGCCCCGTGGACAAGCTGACCGAGGCCGTCGAGCACGTCGCCCGCACCGAGGACCTCGGCATCCGCATCCCCGTCGAGGACGACAGCGAGGACGAGGTGGCCCGCCTGTCCCGGTCGTTCAACTCGATGACCGCCTCGCTGGCCAGTTCCCGCGAGCTCCAGCAGCAGCTCATCGCCGACGCGGGCCACGAACTGCGCACCCCCCTCACCTCCCTGCGCACCAACATCGAGCTGTTCACCCGCAGCGAGGAGACGGGCCGGCCCCTGCCGGAGGCGGACCGCAAGGCGCTGCTCGCGTCGGTGAAGGCGCAGATGACCGAACTCGCCGCGCTCATCGGCGACCTGCAGGAGCTGTCCCGCTCGGAGGGGCAGCGGGGCGAGCGGGTGCAGGTGGTCCCGCTCCGGGACACCGTGGAGTCGGCCCTGCGCCGGGCGCGGCTGCGGGGCCCGGAGCTGACGGTCACGGCCGCGCTGGATCCCTGGTACGTGCGGGCGGAGCCGGCCACGCTGGAGCGGGCCGTGGTCAACCTCCTGGACAACGCGGTGAAGTTCAGTCCGCGGGGCGGCTCCGTCGAGGTCGCGCTCACCGAGGGCGTCCTGACCGTCCGCGACCACGGCCCCGGCATCCCGGAGGACGAACTCCCCTACGTGTTCGACCGGTTCTGGCGTTCGCCGAGCGCGAGGGCGCTCCCCGGATCGGGCCTGGGCCTGTCGATCGTCGCGCGCACGGTGCGGGAGGCCGGCGGCGAGATCGCGATCACCCGCGGAGAGGGCGACGGCACGCTGGTGACCGTACGGCTCCCCGGCGCCCCGACGCCCCCGCCCGAGCTGCCGTAGCGTCCGCGCGCCGGCGCGTCCCCCGCGTCCGCCGTCGTACTCCCCCCGTCTTCCGGCGAGTTCGGCAACCTTTCCGTCGCGAGCGGCGACCACCCGGTGACCCGCACCCCTTCCGGGTGGTCCTCCTCCCACGGAACGGAACCCCTCACATGACCGACATCGTCCGCACATCCCGGCACCGCAGGCGCAGGACCGGCATGGCTCTGGGCGTGCCGCTGGTCCTGACCGCCGCCGGCACCTTCGCCTACGGCACGGACCTCGGACTGTTCGGCGCGCAGGCGCAGGCGACCGCGTCCGCCGCCACCGCCGCCCCCGCCTGGGCGACCGCCACCGCCGACGGCTTCGCCTCGGTGAACGCGCTCGGGCAGAACGGGACGTACGGCGGCCGGGACGGCAGGACCGTCACCGTGAAGACGCTCGCCGACCTGGAGAAGTACGCGACCGCCGCCGAACCGTACGTCATCGTCGTCGCCGCGACGATCACCATGAACCCGGTCGGCAAGGAGATCAAGGTCGCCTCCGACAAGACGATCGTGGGTTCCGGCACCTCCGGGCACATCGTGGGCGGCGGCTTCTTCCTCGGCCAGGGCGTCCACAACGTGATCATCCGGAACCTGACCATCCGGGACGCGTACCAGGGCGTCTGGAACGACAAGGACCACGACTTCGACGCGATCCAGATGGACGGGGCGCACCACGTCTGGATCGACCACAACGACCTGCGGCACATGGCCGACGGGCTCATCGACGTCCGCAAGGACAGCACCTACGTCACGGTGTCCTGGAACAAGCTGAGCGACGACAACAAGGCCTTCGGCATCGGCTGGACCGAGAACGTCGTCACCGACATCACCATCCACCACAACTGGATCCGCGAGACCGAGCAGCGCAACCCCTCGACGGACAACGCCGCCCACGCGCACCTCTACAACAACTTCCTCGAGGACGTGGCCGGCACCACGATCAAGTCGTCGTACGGCAACTACTCGCGCGGCCGGACGAAGATGGTCCTGGAGAACTCCTACTTCCAGGGCATGAACAACCCGGTGACCAAGGACAGCACCGCGACGATCGTCCAGAAGGGCAACACGTTCGTCGGGACGTCGGGGCGCAACGAGAGCGGGGGCACCGCCTTCGACCCCAAGGCCTTCTACGCCTACACCCTCGACAAGACCGCCGACGTGCCCGCGCTCCTCAAGGCCGGCGCCGGGCCCCGCTCGACCATCGGCACGACGGCGGCCGCCACCACCGCGGCGGCCGCCACCACCGCGGCGGGCACCACCACCGCGGCGGCCGCCGCGACCACCCTCACCGTCGCGGCGGACGGCAGCGGCCAGTACCGCACGGTGCAGGCCGCGGTGAACGCCGTACCGGCGAACAACCCCTCCCGCGTCGTGATCGCCGTCAAGCCGGGCACGTACCGCGAACTGGTCAAGGTCCCGTCCAACAAGCCGCACGTCACCATCCAGGGCACCGGCGGCAGCCGCAAGGACACCACGATCGTCTACAACAACGCGTCGGGCACGCCCAAGCCCGGCGGGGGCACGTACGGCACCGGCGGCAGCGCCACCGTCGCCGTCGAGGCGGACGACTTCCAGGCCCGCAACCTGACCATCTCCAACGACTTCGACGAGGGCGCCCACCAGGACATCGCCGGCCAGGCGGTCGCCCTGCGCACCGCCGCCGACAAGATCTTCCTCGACGGCGTCATCGTCAGCGGCGACCAGGACACCCTGCTGGTGGACACCGCGGCCAAGGACAAGCTGGGCCGCGTCTACATGACCAACTCGTACGTCGTCGGCAACGTCGACTTCATCTTCGGCCGGGCGACGGCGGTGATCGACAAGTCGGTCATCACCCTGAAGAAGCGCTGGAACGGCACCTCGGCCGGCTACGTCACCGCCCCCAGCACCGCGGCGGGCCGCAAGGGCATCCTGATCGCCAACTCCACCGTCAACGGCGACGTCTCCGACCGCACCTTCCACCTCGGCCGCCCCTGGCACGCCGGCGGCGACGCCACCCTCGACCCGCAGACCACCGTCCGCAACACCACGCTCAGCGCGGCGATCCGGACCACCCCCTGGACCGACATGAGCGGCTTCTCCTGGAAGGACGACCGCTTCGCCGAGTACAAGAACACCGGTGCGGGCTCGGGTTCCGCGAGCGGCGACCGGCCGCAGCTGACCGACGCCCAGGCCGCGAACCAGGAGGTCGCGGACTGGCTGGGCGACTGGACGCCGACGGCTTCCTGATCCCGTCCCGGCAGCGGCCGGGGGTGGGACGGCGGACCGGGCGGCCGGCCCGCCGTCCCACCCCCGCAGCGCCGGCGCGTCCCGCACGCTTCCCGCCGGCACCGCCCGCGCACACCCCGCCAGCCGTGCGTACGTCCCGCCCCGGGCCAGCAGTTCCGCGTGCGTGCCCGCCTCCACCAGCCGTCCCCCGTCGACGACCAGAACGCGGTCTCCGGCGCGAGGCTCAGGTCATGGGTGATCAGGAGCGTCGTGCGGTGGGACATCAGGCGGCGCAGGGGGCGTACGATCCGGCGGGCGGCGACGGAGTCGAGGCCGGCCGTCGGTTCGTCGAGGACCAGGACCGGAGCGGCGCGGAGCATCGCCCGGGCGATGGTGAGGCGCTTGAGCTGACCGCCCGAGAGGACGGTCGTGCCGTGGGCGATCCGGGTGTCGTAGCCGTCGGGGAGCGCGGTGACGAAGTCGTGCGCGGCGGCGGCACGGGCGACGCGTTCGACGTCCTCGTCGGTCGCGCCGGGGCGGCCGCACCCGATGTTCTCGCGGACGGTGCCGTTCAGGATCATTATCTCCTGGGGCAGCAGGGTCACCTGTTCGCGCAGGAAGCCCAGGGACACGTCGGGGAGCGGGACGCCGTCCAGGGTGATCACTCCCGCCGAGGGGTCGTAGAAACGGGTGAGGAGTCTCGACAGGGTCGACTTCCCGGCGCCGCTCGGGCCGGTGACGAGGACCAGTTCGCCGGGGGACGCGGTGAAGCTCACCTCGTCGAGCGACCCGCGGGCCGCGCCCGGGTAGCGGAACGACACCCCGTGGAAGCCCACCCGGCCCAGCCACGCGCGGGCCTCACGGTCGAGACGCCGCGCCTCGTCGGCCTGACGGTTGTACGCCTGGGTCAGCACGACGTTCCCGAGGGACTCCTCGACCACCGAGGTGATCGCGCCGTCGGCGGCCCGTTCGTCCCGGGCGGCCTCCTCGACGCGGCCGGAGAAGCGGCGGGCGGCGAGCAGGAAGAGGGGGGGCGAGGACGAAGGTGACGAGGGCCAGGTCCCAGCGGAGCCAGAAGGCGGCGACCGCGTAGAAGACGGCGGAGAAGGCCGCCGACACCGTGCCCACGACGCCGGAGACGACCAGCTGGAGGCGGCCGCGTCGGTGACGCGGCCGCCTCTGTGGCGGGAGGACTCCCGGGTTACTGCACGATCGTGATCCGGCCCGGTGCCGGCGGAGCGATCGGCGCGGCGGCCGAGGAGTTGGCCGTCAGGTACTGCTCCAGGGCTGCCAGGTCGTCGAGGCCGACGAGGTCGTTCGTGCCCTGGCCCAGGGTGGTGAAGCCGTCACCGCCACCCGCGAGGAAGCTGTTCGTCGCGACGCGGTAGGTGGCGGCCGGGTCGACGGCGGCGCCGTTCAGCTTGATGGAGTCCGTGACGACGCGGTCGGCGCCGCTCTTCGTCAGGTCCAGGGTGTACGTCAGGTTCGCCGACGGCTGGAGGATCTTCGGCGCGCCCGCGTTCGACCCGCTCACCTGCTCCTTGAGCACCTGGACGAGCTGGGCACCGGTGAAGTCCTGCAGGTTCACGGTGTTGGCGAACGGCTGGACGGTGAAGCCCTCGGCGAAGGTGACCACGCCGTCGCCCTCGGCGCCCTTGGCGGCGTAGGTCAGACCGGCCCGCACGCCGCCGGGGTTCATCAGCGCGAGGTCCGTCTCCGCGTCCAGCTTCCTGCCGTACCAGAGCTGCGCGTCGGCGATCAGGTCGCCCATCGGGGACTCGGTGCCCGTGTTGGGGACGTCGGCGGAGACGTAGCCGATCGCGCGGTTGCCGATGGGCGCCGCCAGGGTGTTCCACTTGCCGATCAGCTCGGTCATGTCCGTCGCCTTGGGGACGGTCCGGGTGACCACGTGGTTCGCCGACTTCACCGCCGTACGGGCGATGTCCCCCGTGAAGCGGTCGTACGTCAGCGTGGTGTCCGTGTAGAGGCGGCCGAACGAGGCGGCCGAGGTCACCGTGCGCGGCTTGCCCGACGGGTCGTTGATCGTGCAGGCGTACGCGGCGTGCGTGTGCCCCGTGACCAGGGCGTCCACCGACGGCGAGACGTTCTTCGCGATGTCGACGATCGGGCCGGAGATGCCGTCGCCCGCGCCCGGCGCGTCGCAGTCGTAGTTGTAGGAGGTGGAGGCGGGCTGGCCGCCCTCGTGGATCAGCGCCACGATCGACTTCACGCCCTGGCGCTGGAGCTCCTTGGCGTACTTGTTGATCGTCTCGACCTCGTCCTTGAACTTCAGGCCCTTGACGCCCTCCGCGGAGACGATGCCCGGCGTGTCCTCCAGGGTCACGCCGATGAAGCCGATCTTGACGTCCTTCTTCTTCCAGACCCAGTACGGCTTCAGGATCGGCTTGCCGGACTTCTCGTTCAGGACGTTGGCCGCGAGGTACGGGAAGTCGGCGCCGCCGAACTCCTCGTCCGTGTAGCAGCCGTCCGTCGGGTGGCAGCCGCCCTTCTGCAGACGCGCCAGTTCCTTGGCCCCCTCGTCGAACTCGTGGTTGCCGACGGAGGTGACGTCCAGGTCCAGCTTGTTGAGCGCCTCGATGGTGGGCTCGTCGTGGAACAGGCCGGAGATCAGCGGGGAGGCGCCGACCATGTCACCGCCGGCCGCGGTGATGGAGTACTTGTTGCCCTCGCGGGCCTGGCGCAGGTGCGTGGCGAGGTACTCCACACCGCCCGCGTCGACCGTCTTCGTCGTGCCGTCGGCCTGGAGTTCGGTGACCCGGCCGGAGGAACCGCTCGGCGGCTCGAGGTTGCCGTGCAGGTCGTTGAACGACAGCAGCTGCACGTCCTGGTAACGGCTCGGCAGCGGCTTTCCGTGCCGGGCGTCGTGCGCACCCGCCGGCAGCGCGGCGGTCAGAGCGCCGACGGTGGCCAGACCGGCGGCCGCCGCGAGCAGCCCGTACGTACGGCGTCCGCGACTCGGATGCGAGTGGGAAGTGGCTGGCATGCGCCCCCCTGTGGTGTCTGCTGTGGTGTCGACGTCCTCGGGGCCGAAGGGCCCTGCGAGGCGTCTGAGCTGGTGGCCCCGTCGGGCCGCAGCCTAGAGTCAACGCGCGTAGCGCGACAGGGGGTTCATGGTTACATCCTGGTTTCCCTTTGTCTTCCGTCCGACGTCCGCGCGTCGTCCGCCCGGCCCCGCCCCTTCCGGCCCACGGCTCCCGTCGCTTCGGCGGCCCCCTTTCCCGGGCGTCCGCGCCCCCTCTCCCAGGGATGCGCGGCTCCCTTCCCCGAGGGATACGCGTCCTGTTTCCCGATGCGGCCACTTTGTCGGGCCCGCCCTTTACCCTCGTACGCATGACCAGCGACGTCCCGGCATCGGCCCCCGGCCAGCGATCCATCGAGACCCTCTCCGCGCTCTCCCCCACTCAGAGCGAGGCCGTCCTCGACCTGCTCGCGGAGGCCGCCCGCAGCGACGGCCGGCAGGCGGTGTCCGAACAGGGCCGGCTGCAACTGCGGGGCGGCCCCCGCGAGGGCGTCTCCCACCTCCTGCTCTTCATGGCCGGCGAACTCGTGGCCTACGCGCAGCTGGAGGACACCGATCCCGTCGAGGCCCCGGCCGCCGAGCTGGTCGTCCATCCCGCGCACCGCGGGCACGGGCACGGCCGGGCGCTCGGCTCCGCCCTGCTCGCCGCCTCCGGCAAACGCCTGCGGGTGTGGGCCCACGGCGGTCACGCCGCCGCCCGGCACCTCGCCCAGGTGCTCGGCCTGTCGTTGTTCCGCGAACTGCGCCAGATGCGAAGGCCGTTGACCGACCTCGACCTGCCCGAGCCGGTGCTCCCCGAGGGGGTGACCGTCCGGGCCTTCGTCCCCGGACAGGACGACGGCGCCTGGCTGGCCGTCAACGCCGCCGCCTTCGCCCACCATCCCGAGCAGGGCTCCCTCACCCAGCGCGACCTCGACGACCGCAAGGACCAGCCCTGGTTCGACCCCGCCGGCTTCTTCCTCGCCCTGCGCGGGGACCGGCTCGTCGGCTTCCACTGGACGAAGGTCCACGCCGAGGAGGGCCTCGGCGAGGTGTACGTCCTGGGCGTCGCCCCCGGCGCGCAGGGCGGCGGCCTCGGCAAGTCCCTGACCACGATCGGCCTGCGGCATCTCGCGGCCCAGCGACTGCCCACCGCCATGCTCTACGTCGACGCGGACAACAAGGCGGCGGTGTCGGTGTACGAACGGCTGGGGTTCGTCACGTACGAGACGGACCTGATGTACCGCACGGAGACCTGAGCGCCCCTCATCCCCGCCCGGTGAGGCCGCCGGCGGCCGGCGTCGGGCGCACCGGGCGGCGTCTCAGCGGTTCGGGTGTGCACAGTGCCGTCGACGCCAGCGTCAGCACGAGGAGCACCGCCCACCGCACGTGGGTCTCCTCCCACCATCGGTGACCGGGCAGGGTCAGCAGTCCCCACCGTGCCGGGACGAGCACCGCCACCGCCGCCAGCGCGCCGAGCCGTACCACCACCTCCTTCCCCACCTGCGCGCCGTCCGTGAAACGCACGGTGACGGTCGCCAGGGCGACGGCACAGGCGGCCGTGGCGAGGGCCTCCAGGGTGACCGGTCCCAGGGGCGGGCGGGTCGGCCCGGGCAGCAGGAGCAGGGCCGTCGTCCACCACAGGGCCGTCAGCGGCAGGATCATCGCCAGGCGCAGGCCGGCGCGGAGGGGGCGGCCGAGCGGGCTGGCGGCGGTGGTGTGCCGGGCCGGGTCGTCGAGCAGGAAGGCCAGGCCCATCCCGCCGGTCAGCGCGGTCAGCCGCAGCACCACCAGTCCCCAGGCCGCCCCCGGTGCCTGGTCCGGGAGCCGCGTGCTCGCCGCGAGCAGCAGTCCCGAGCCGGCCGTCGCCGTCAGCGCCGCCCAGGGCAGGGACCGCCACACCGGCGGGGCGAGGAACCTGAGCAGGGTGCGGAGGCGGAGGACCGGACCACGCCCGACGGGGGGCGTCGGACCGGGGACGGAATCACCGGAGCGGCCGGGGACGGAGTGTCCCGAGCGACCGGGGGCAGGATGGCCCGAGCGGCCGGGGGCGGGATGGCCCGAGCTGTCGGGGGCGGGGTTCTCCGCCTCGTCCGCGTCTTCTACTCGCCGCACGGCTCCCCCTCCCGCGGCGCCGGGACGCCCAGCAGTTTCGCCGCTTCGGGCGTCGAGGTCCGCGCGGACGTCAGTTCCGGCCAGTGCGCCTTGACCCGTGCGGTGATCTCCGCCCGGGGCCGGGCGAGCATGTCACCGATGACCTCCGTCTGGCGGGACGTCAGGCTCAGCCCGTTCGTGGGGGCCAGGACCTCTCCGGAGCCGGTGGTGCTGTCGTCCAGCCGCACGTCGGCGAACGTGGCCATCGGGGTGGGGTCGGTGCCCAGCACCAGCCACATGATCGTCACCGCGCGGGCGTCGCACATGTCCCGGGTGGTGGCGTCCTCCGTGCCCGCCACGAGGACGGTGGCGGCCCCCACCGCGAACTCGGGGACACGGTTGCCGCCCCAGCGGGTGCCGACCGTCACCTGGCCCGGAGTGGTGGAAGGGGTCAGCGCGGAGTCGCTCTCGATGCCGCCTTCGGTGTCGATGCGCTGGCGGACCGTCAAAGGCGTCGTCGCCGCGCTGCCGCCGGCCGCGGACCGGATCCGGTCGACGACCGCCGCCCAGTCGTCCCGCACCCCCTCCCACTCGGGGAAGGAGCAGTAGGTCGACCCGCCGAGCTCCGTGCACGACTGGACCTTCTGCGGAGTCGTGGACGCCGTCCTGCGTGCCGTCTCCAGGGCGTCGGTGTCACGCGTGAACTGGCCGACCGCGCCGGCCGCGGTGACCGCGAGGGCGAGGGCGGTCGCCGTCCCGACCGCGCGGGTGCGGCCGCCCGCCAGCAGCAGGGCCGCGCAGGCCGGCACGGCGCACAGGCCCAGCAGATAGAACGCGTGCCAGGCGGCCGGGCGGCCCAGGAGGTCGCTGGGGACCGGGTCGCCGCCGGAGGTCCCGGAGAAGACCATGAGGGAGAACCAGCCCGTCCCCGGCTCGTGCGACTCGGTGGCGCCGGTGGCGAGGACCATGAGCAGGTACGCGACGACCACGAAGAGCATGGGCGCGAAGGACGTGGGCACGAGCCGTGCCAGCAGGACGCCGATGATCCCCGCCATCAGGACGACCAGCGGCCCGACGGCCAGTTCGGCGACGGAGCCGTGGCCGATCGCGCCGGGCTTCAGCGCTTCCCAGGTGAACTCGGCCGCGACGACGGCCGCGGTGAGCGCCGCGAACGGCACCGCGGACAGGACGTGCGCGAGGACCCGCCGCCAGGTCTCCATCGGCACGGCCTCGAACTGCTGGGCCGTGCCGTGCTTGCGGGACCGCAGGGCGGCGGCGTTGGTGCAGACGAGCAGGGCGACGGCGAGGAGCAGGGGGGACGTCTGGGTGTCGCGGTCGACCGTGTTGAGGACGGGGTAGTCGCTCATGCCGTCCTGGAACGTCAGCCGTGCGACGGTGAAGCCGACGTACAGGAAAAGGAAGAGCAGTATCTGCACCTGATGGAGAAGTTCGCGGGCCTCGAAGCGGGCCAGGGCGAGCACGGCACCGGTGCGGCGGCCGGGTCCCGGTGGCTCCGGGAACGCGGGGGCGGACTCCCGCACCGTCGTGATCGTGGTGCTCATGCGGTCACCGTCCGGTCGTCGCTGTCGAGGGCGAGCAGATAGCCGTCCTCCAGGGTGGGTTCGAGAAGGTCGGCGCCCCGCGGCGGGTCCCCGACGTTGCGGAAGGCACCGGTGCCGGTGCGCCAGCCGGCCAGGGCGGCGGGGTCCCGCTCCGAGCTGCTCCAGACCCGGCCGGCCGCGCGGGCGGTCAGCTCCGCCGGCGTGCCCTCGAAGCGGACGCGCCCCCGGGCGAGGACCACGACCCGGTGGCAGAGCATCGCCACGTCCTCGGTCTGGTGGGTGGACAGCAGGACCGTGCGCGCCTCGCCGGCCTCCGCGATCAGCCCGCGGAAGCGCATGCGCTGCTCGGGGTCGAGGCCGACGGTCGGCTCGTCCAGGACGAGGAAGCCGGGGTCGCCGACGAGCGCGGCGGCCAGCGCCACGCGCTGCCGCATCCCGCCGGACAGCCGCTTGATCCGCTTGCCCCGCACGTCGGCGAGGTCGACGGCGTCCAGTACGCGCCGCACCTCGCGGAGCCGGGCGGTGCGGTCGGTCAGTTCCTTCAGGATCGCCACGTAGTCGACGAACTCGAAGGCCGTGAAGTCGGGGTGGAAGCCGGGTGTCTGCGGCAGGTAGCCGAGCGTGCGGCGCAGGGCCAGGCGGCCGGCCGACGTGCCGGGGTCGTGGCCCAGGGCGGTGAACTCGCCCCGGTCCGGCGGCAGAGCCGTGGCCAGCACCCGCAACAGCGTGGTCTTACCGGCGCCGTTGGGGCCGAGCAGGCCGGTCACGCCCCGTGTCAGACGCAGCGAGACGCCGTCCAGGGCGTGGGTGCCGCCGTAGCGCAGGGACAGGCCGGTGGCCGTCACGGTGGTGGGCGGGGTGGTCATGCGGGGCTCCTGGGATTCCGGTCGGTGGGCGGGGGCGGGCGCGGGCGTCATGCGGCGCCGCCGTCGGGGAAGCCGCCCACGGGACGCGCGTCGAAGCGGTCCCGGGTCTGGTAGAGCAGCACGGTGGCGAGAGCCGCGACGGCCGCCGCGGCCGACTGCCCGGCCGCCGTGAAGGGCACGAGCGTGGTGGAGTGCGCCTGCGACGGCACCACCACCAGCAGCGTCAGCCAGGCCCCGCCGACCAGGGCGGGCGCGAGGACCGGGCCGAGCCGGGGGGTCAGCGCCAGTCCGGTCGCGGTCAGGGCGAGCGCGGGCAGCAGCCAGGCCAGGGCCAGCAGCCCGTATCCCGGCAGGGCGAGGGTGGCCAGACCGTTGAAGGCGAGGCCCGCGAACAGCACCGCGACCGTCCGGATCATCAGCAGGCGGAAACCGTGCATCGGGGCGACGAGGGCCATCTCGTACGACGGGTCGAGGGCCGGTCCGTAGGACAGGGCGACCCCGCCGAGCGGGAGCAGCGGGGCGAGGGCGAGGAACAGCCCGGGCCGGTCCACCAGGTGAACCGCCAGCACGGTCGTGGCCAGCAGGAACATCACCGCCAGCAGCCACGACCGGCGCAGCACCGGGGTGGCCGTCAGCAGCCGGGCGGTGTGGTCGGCCGCCCCGAGCCGCACCAGCAGCCGCTCGACCGGGCCCCGCCGCGGCGCGTCCAGTTCGGCGTCCAGCCGCTCCCAGCCGGCGTCCAGCGCGACCGGGTCGACCACCCCCGCGAGCCGGGACCGGCACGGGGCGCACCCCTCGAGATGGGTGTCGGCGGACCACAGCAGGGGCGCCACCAGCTCGCCCCGCGCATAGGCGCGCAGGTCCTCTTCCGGTACGTGCCACGTCATGCCAGGGCCTCCTTCAGTCTGTCGGCCTCCGCGCGTGCGCGCAGGCGCCCTTCCGTCGTGTGCCGCCTCATGCCAGCGCCTCCCGCAGTTGCTTGCGGGCCCGCTGGGCCCGCGTCTTGACCGTGCCCGCGGGGATGCCGAGCAGGACGGCGGCCTCCCGGGTGGTGAGTCCGTCGACGACGGTGGCCTGGAGGACCGCCCGCAGCTCCGGGGAGAGGCGGGTGAGGGCACCGGCGAGGTCCCCGTGCTCCACCCCCGCGAGCACGCGCTCCTCCGCGGAGACCTCGTCGCGGTGGCGCAGCCGGGCCAGGGCCTGGCGCATCCGCCCCCGCGCGCCGTCGCCGCGCACGGCGTCGACGAGACGGCGGGCACCGATGCGCCACAGCCAGCCGGCCGCGTCCTCGGAGTGACCCTCCCGGAAACGGGCGGTGCCGCGCCACACCGCGAGGAACGTCTCCTGGACGACGTCGTCGACTATCGCGGCATCGGCGCAACGGCTGCGCATGCGCGCGGTCAGCCACGGCGCGTACCGCCGGTACAGCTCCTCGAAGGCGTGACGGTCCCCGTCCGCCGCGATGGCCCGCAGCAGCTCCCCGTCGCTTCTCGTTTCGCTCACATCCCCTCATCGGACGGGCCCCGCCGATCGGTTCACGATCCGGCACCCGATTTTTTTCCGCCCGCCTCCGCGGCTCTCCTCACCCGCCTCCGCGGCCCTTCCCGGCCCCCGCCCAGGCCCTCCGCGGCCCTTCCCGGCTCCTCCCCGCCCTCTCGCCCCACCCCCCTCCCCCGCCTCTCGCGCCCCTCTCCCACCCCTCTCCACGTCCTCCGCTTGACTTGTTCCCCTCGCTCCACCACCCTTTCACTACTCAATTAGTGAAAGGGTGGTTGGCGCGTGGTGGAGTACCGCATCGACCGGCACAGCGGCGTGGCCACCTACGTCCAGATCGTCCAGCAGACCAAACAGGCCCTGCGTCTCGGCATGCTGCGCCCCGGCGACAAGCTGCCGACGGCCCGCGAGGTCGTCGAGGCCACCGCCATCAACCCCAACACCGTGCTGAAGGCCTACCGCGAGCTGGAACGCGACGGACTCGTCGAGGCCCGGCGCGGCCTGGGCACCTTCG
Source organism: Streptomyces sp. NPDC031554 (assembly GCF_055580685.1). NCBI lineage: Bacteria > Bacillati > Actinomycetota > Actinomycetes > Kitasatosporales > Streptomycetaceae > Streptomyces > Streptomyces sp. NPDC031554. The sequence continues at coordinate 581,373 of NZ_JBVIKX010000004.1, forward strand.
TCCGGCGCGGGCTGAGCACCGCCCCCGCCGACTCGCCCCTGCGCACCGAGCTGGACGGGTGGGCCGTCCGGGCCCGCGAGGCCGGCCTCGACCGGGACGACGTGAGCGCGCTCTTCACCGCCGTACTGGACGAGCACTTCACGGACGGCCACGGGCAGGCGGACACCGCCCGGCGGCCCGGCGCCGACCGCACCGGCCCCACGAACCGCACCGAACCCACGGATCAGACCGACCACACCGACCACACCGACCGCACGACCCGTCACGAGCACTCCCAGGGGGACCCTTCATGACCGACACCGCCATGGCGGCAGCAGCGCTCGGCAAGCGCTTCGGCCGGCGCGGCAGCTGGGCGCTGCGCGACTGCGCGTTCCGGCTGCCCGCCGGACGCGTCTGCGCCGTCGTCGGGCCCAACGGAGCGGGCAAGTCCACGCTCCTCGCCCTCGCCGCCGGCCTGCTGGCCCCCTCCGAGGGTTCGGTCACCGTCCTCGGCACGGACCCGGCGTCCGCACGCGCGCGTGTCGGCTACGTCGCCCAGGACAAGCCGCTGTACCCGCAGCTCACGGTCGCCGAGACGCTGTCGGTGGGAGCCGACCTCAACCCGGCGCGCTGGGACGCGGCGGCCGCCGAGCGGATCGTCTCCGCGGGCGGGCTGGACCCCGCCTCGCGCGTCCGCTCGCTCTCCGGCGGTCAGCGCACCCGTGTCGCGCTCGCCCTGGCGCTCGGCAAGCGGCCGGAACTGCTCCTCCTGGACGAGCCGATGGCCGACCTCGACCCCCTGGCCCGGCACGAGCTGATGGGCACCCTGATGGCGCAGGCCGCGCAGCACGGCACCACGATCGTGATGTCCTCGCACGTGGTCGCCGAGCTGGAGGACTCCTGCGACCACCTGCTGCTCGTCGGGGACGGCCGGATCCGTCTGGCGGGCGGGATCGACGAACTGCTGGCCGCCCACGCGCGCGTGATCGCACCCGCGGAGGCCGCGGGGAACGGCGACCTCGCCGCGCACACGGTCGTCGAGTCCCGCGTCACCGGCCGCCAGCTCACCGCCCTCCTGCGCCCCTCGGGCCCGCTCGCCCCCGACTGGCGGCCCACGGCACCGTCCCTGGAGGACCTCGTCCTCGCCCACCTCCGCAACCCCCAGGCGGCCCCCCTCGTCCCCGCCCACCCGGAGGAGACCGCCGTATGAGCCCCACGCCCGCCCCCACCCCTGCCGTCGCCCCGGCCCCGCCCGGCGCCGAACGCCCCGCTCCCGCTCCCGCTCCCCGCACGCTGCCGTGGCTGCTGCGTCTGCACCGCCCCGGGCTGCTCGTCTGGGCCGCTGTCGTCGCCGTCCTCGCCCTGGCCCAGCTCGCGTTGTGGGGTCCGCTCGGCGACGCGGCCGCCGACGGCTGGCGGCAGTACCGCGCGTGCGTCGGCGACGGACCGTGCGGCTACGACCAGGACGCGATCATCCGGTACCGGGACGTGTACACGTACACGACGTTCGCCGTGGGCGCGCTGCCGTTCCTCGTCGCCGCCTGGGCGGGCGCCGCCCTCGTCGGCCGCGAGCTGGAGAACGGCACCGCCCACCTCGCCTGGACGACGGGGCTCTCCCCGACCCGCTGGCTGGCCGCCAAACTCGCCGCCCCCGCCGTCCTGACCGTCCTCGGCACCGGCCCGCTGGTGCTGCTGCACCACCTGGCCTGGTCGGCGAACCGGCACCGCATCGACACCTCCAAGGCCTGGTACGACTCCCCCACCCTGCACGCCAACGGCCCCACCACGGTCGCCCTCGCGCTGGCCGGACTCGCCGCCGGCACCCTCGCGGGCCTGCTGTGGCGCCGTGCGCTGCCCGCGCTGGCCTGCGGACTGGGTCTCACCGTCGTACTGCGGTTCGCGGCCGACCTGGTCATGCCGCACCTGTGGCCGGCCGTCACCTGGGGCACCGGCTTCGACACCGGTCCCGTCATGGAGGGCGTCCGGGTCGGTTCGGGCCTGGTCACCGCCGGCGGCGCGCACCTCGCCGACCCGGGGTGCGGGCCGACGTTCGTCGAGGACTGCGGCGAGGTGTACGCCCGGCTCGACGCCACCGGCTTCTTTACGGAGTACCACCCCGAGTCCCACTACTGGCCTCTCCAACTGACCACGACCGCCCTCCTCCTGGCCGTCGCCGCCGGCCTCGTCCTCGCCGCGTTCGTCCTGCTCAGGCGGTCCACGGCCACGCCGCGCACCCGGACCCGCACCCCGGCGGGCGCCCCGGCGGACACGCCTGCCCGCGTCCGTGAGGGGGCCACCGCATGACCGTCGTCGCCACCGCGCGCGCCGGACGGGAGGCCGGCGGCACCCGCTGGGGCGTCGCCCGCACCGTCCTGCGGCTGCACCGCACCGCCCTGCTCGTCTGGGGACTGGCGGTGCTGGGCCTGACGGGCTGGCTGGTGTGGCTCACCGAGGTCACCGCCGACGAGGCGCGCGCCCAGCAGGAGGCGTGCGACCGCGCGGCCCGGGACTGGTGCGACATGACCGCCGGCGTCCTCGGCTTCAGCGCGCCGATGGACGGGATCGCCGTCCTGACCGCCCACGCCTTCGTCGTGGTCGCCGCCTTCGCGGGCGGCGCGCTGATCGGCCGCGAACTGGAGCACGGCACCGCCCGTCTTGCCTGGTCGCAGGGCATCACCCCCGTCCGCTGGCTGGCCGCCGGGCTCACCTGCGCCGCCCTCGCCGTGACCCTCGGCGTCACCGTCCTGGTGCTGGTGTTCCGCTGGGCCCGGGAACCCCACCAGGACCTGCTCGACACCGGGTGGACGGACGGCGGTGTGTTCGTGGCCCTCGGCCCGGCCGCCGTCGCCCACGCGCTGTGCGCCCTCGCCCTGGGCACCCTCACCGCGTTGCTGCTGCGCCGCGCCCTGCCCGCCCTGACCGTCTCCGTCGGTCTGACCTGGCTGCTCGCCCTGGTCCTGGCGCACTTCCGCGCCTCCCTGTGGCCGACCCTGACCCGGACCTCGGCGACCGCGGAGACCGACCTCCCCGACAACGCCTGGCAGGTGGGCCAGGGGGCGCTGGTCCACGGCAGCCCCGCCCCGGACGTGGACCCCTGGAGCTGCGACGGCACCGCCGCGCAGACCCGGCGCTGCCTGGACGACCTGGGCGTCACCGGCTCCTACGTCACGTACCACCCCGCGTCCCACTTCTGGCCGCTCCACCTGGTCGAGACCGGCGTCCTCCTGGCCGTCGCCGCGGCGGCCACCGCCGTGTCCTTCCGCCTCCTGCGCCGCCGCACGGGCTGACCCGCCCGACGGCTCCGCCACCCACGGGGGCCGGGCCCGGCACGTCTCTCCACGGGGGGGAGGGACGTACCGGGCCCGCGGCCGTACGGGCGCCCCACGGACGCGGGGCGCCCCGCCACCGTCACGGGCGCCCCGCGTCCCTGACGGCGCGAGGCGCCGCCCGAGCCGTGCGGAAAGGCGCTACCGGGGCATCCGGGCCGGGGCATGGCGAGCCGGGGCATGGCGAGCCGGGCCCTCCCCGCCACATCCCCTCACCCCTGCGGGCCGCCGCCAGATATCCCGCACGCCATGTCTCCGTAACCGCCGGTTCAGACGGGCTTGCGACGCTCGGTCAATGAACCGCGCCGTGCCCGAGCCCTCGCCTCCCCCCGAGGACAGAGTCCTCGACGGGAACGCCACCGTGCTCCCCCGCGCACGATCCGACGCGCCTGTCTCGCCGTCGGCGCGGAAGAATGGATCCATGAGCCAGTCGAACGCCCAGGCCAAGGTCCAGCACGAGCAGCCCTCCGTGGGCTCCATAGCCGCGCACCGCCCGCACACGGTGGCCGCCGCGGTATCCGATCTGGAACCCGACATCGACGCCGACCTCGACGGGTACGAGGAGTCGCCGCACGACGGGCCCCAGCTGCCGCAGGGCCGCTTCCTCGACCGGGAGCGCAGCTGGCTGGCGTTCAACGAGCGGGTTCTCGAACTCGCCGAGGACCCGAACACGCCCCTGCTCGAGCGGGCCAACTTCCTCGCCATCTTCGCGAGCAACCTCGACGAGTTCTTCATGGTCCGGGTGGCCGGCCTCAAGCGCCGCATCGCCACCGGCGTGGCCACCCGCTCCGCCTCCGGCCTCCAGCCGCGCGAGGTGCTGGAGATGATCTGGGCCCGCTCCCGCGAGCTGATGGCGCGGCACGCCGCCTGCTACCACGAGGACGTCGCCCCCGCGCTCGCGGAGGAGGGCATCCACCTGGTCCGCTGGAGCGAGCTGACGGAGAAGGAGCAGGCCCGCCTCTTCACGCTGTTCCGGCACCAGATCTTCCCCGTCCTGACGCCCCTGGCGGTCGACCCGGCGCACCCCTTCCCGTACATCTCGGGTCTCTCCCTGAACCTCGCGGTGATCGTGCGCAACCCGGTCAGCGGGCACAAGCACTTCGCGCGCGTGAAGGTGCCGCCGCTGCTGTCCCGCTTCCTGGAGTGCTCCCCGGGCCGCTACGTCCCCGTCGAGGACGTCATCGCCGCCCACCTGGAGGAGCTGTTCCCGGGCATGGAGGTGCTGGAGAGCCACGCCTTCCGCCTCACCCGCAACGAGGACCTCGAGGTCGAGGAGGACGACGCCGAGAACCTCCTCAAGGCCCTGGAGAAGGAGCTCATGCGGCGCCGCTTCGGACCGCCGGTGCGCCTGGAGGTCGAGGAGTCCATCGACCGCGAGGTGCTCGACCTGCTGGTGCGCGAGCTGAAGATCGGCGAGGCCGAGGTGTACCCGCTGCCGGGTCCCCTGGACCTCACCGGCCTGTTCCGCATCCACGGCCTTGACCGGCCCGAGCTGAAGTACCGCAAGTTCATCGCGGGCGTCCACCGCGACCTGGCCGAGGTCGAGTCGGCGTCCGCGCCCGACATCTTCGCGGCGCTGCGCAACCGGGACGTGCTGCTGCACCACCCCTACGACAGCTTCTCCACCTCCGTGCAGGCCTTCCTGGAGCAGGCGGCCGCCGACCCGGACGTCCTCGCCATCAAGCAGACCCTGTACCGGACCTCCGGCGACTCCCCGATCGTCGACGCGCTCATCGACGCCGCCGAGTCCGGCAAGCAGGTCCTCGTCCTGGTCGAGATCAAGGCCCGCTTCGACGAGCACGCCAACATCAAGTGGGCGCGCAAGCTGGAGGAGGCCGGCTGCCACGTCGTCTACGGCCTGGTCGGCCTGAAGACCCACTGCAAGCTGTCCCTGGTGGTCCGCCAGGAGGGCGAGACGCTGCGGCGCTACAGCCACGTCGGCACCGGCAACTACCACCCCAAGACGGCCCGGCTGTACGAGGACCTCGGCCTGCTCACCGCGGACCCCCAGGTCGGCGCGGACCTCTCCGACCTCTTCAACCGGCTCTCGGGCTACTCCCGCCGCGAGACCTACCGCCGGCTGCTGGTCGCCCCCAAGTCCCTGCGCGACGGCCTGATCTCGCGGATCGACAAGGAGGTCCAGCACCACCGCGCCGGACGCCCCGCCCACGTCCGCATCAAGGTCAACTCGATGGTGGACGAGGCGCTCATCGACGCCCTCTACCGGGCGTCCCAGGCCGGCGTCCCGGTCGACGTCTGGGTGCGCGGCATCTGCGCCGTACGGCCGGGCGTGCCGGGCCTGTCGGAGAACATCCGGGTCCGTTCGATCCTCGGCCGCTTCCTGGAGCACTCCCGGGTGTTCGGCTTCGGCAACGGCGGTGAGCCCGAGGTGTGGATCGGCAGCGCCGACATGATGCACCGCAACCTCGACCGCCGTATCGAAGCCCTGGTCAGGGTCGTCGACCCGGCCCACCGGGCGGCCCTGAACCGGCTGCTGGAGACCGGCATGTCGGACTCCACCGCGTCCTGGCACCTCGGCCCGGACGGCGAGTGGACACGGCACGCGACCGACGCGGACGGCCAACCCCTGCGCAACGTCCAGGAGATGCTCATAGACGCCCGGAGGCGCCGGCGTGGCACAGCGACACCATGACCTGACGGATCACACGGCCGGGCGTGCCGCCCCACCCGTGACCGGAGAGGCCCTGGCCGGCTATCTCCGGGGCCAGGCCACCGAGTTCCTCCGCGCGCTGCGCCTGCACCGGGAGACCGGCGGCGGGTCGAACGGCTCGGGCGGCACGGCGGACGCCGTCGACGCGGCGCGCGCCCTGCGCCGCTCGGCCCGCCGGATCAGCGGCAGCCTGCACACGTTCCGCACGCTGCTCGACCCCGGCTGGTCGGAGGAGATGCGCCCCGAACTGGCCTGGGTGTCGGGCACGCTGGCCCTGGAACACGCCTGCGGGTCCCGCCTGGAGCGGCTGCTGCTGGCCCTGCAGCGGCTGTCGGGGGCGACGGCGATCCCGGCCCAGGCCCTGGCGCCGGCCGCGGGCGCGGTCGTGTCCGTGGCCGGCTCCCGGAAGGCCGCCGCGCCGAGAGCGGCGGGCACCGTCCCCGACCGCGGCAACCTGACCGTGGGCGCGGCCAAGGCGGGGGCGCTCCTCGACCGCCAGCTCACCCTCGCCCGCACCCGGGCCCACTCCACCGCCCTCCAGGCCCTCGGTTCCTCCCGCTTCCACGCCGTCGCGGACAAGGTCGCCGTCCTGGCCAGCGAGGTCCCCCTCGCGCCGCACGCCGCCACCGCCGACCCGCGGCCCCTGGCCGCCGCGGCCGAGGAGCGCCTCGCGGACGCGGTCGCCGCGCTGCCCCTGGTGACCGCGGGCCATCCGTACAACGCGGAGGCCCTGGTCCACGGCCTGTCCCCGGACCCCGCCCCGCACCCGCAGGACGCGCCCTGGCACCAGGTCCGCCTCCTGCTGCGCCTGCACCGGTACGCCCTGGAGGTCCTGCACGGCGACGACGGCCCGCACGGCGACGACGGCCGGCTGCTCCCGGCCGGCCAGGCCCTCGACCGCCACCGCGACGCCTCGGAGGCGGCGGCCGCGGCGTCCCAGGCGGCCCGCACGCCCCGCATCGCCCCGGCGACGGCGTACGCGCTGGGCGTGCTGCACGCGGACCAGCGGCACGAGGTGGAGGCCGCCCGGTACGCCTTCCAGCGTTCGTGGCAGAAGCAGACCGTCGGCACGAGCACGTCGTAGCCCGCGAGAGCCCAGTTCCCCCAGGAGGCGGTGACCGGTGAGCCATCCCGACGGCACGTCCGCGGAAGATCCTGTCCGGGCGGCCGGCTGCGTCCTGTGGCGAAGGTCGCCGTCCGGCGGTGAGCTGGAGGTATGCCTGGTCCACCGACCGAAGTACGACGACTGGTCCCACCCCAAGGGCAAGCTCAAGCACGGCGAGGACTGGCTGGCGTGCGCCGTGCGCGAGGTGGCCGAGGAGACCGGCCGCACGGCGCACCCGGGGCCCCGGCTGCCCACGGCCCGCTACCTGGCCCAGGGCCGCCCGAAGGAGGTCCGCTACTGGGCGGCCGAGGCCGGCGTGGGCCGTTTCACGCCGAACGACGAGGTGGACCGGGTGCTCTGGCTGCCCCCGGCGGCCGCCCGCGACCGCCTCACGCAGCCGAGGGACCGCGCCCTGGTGGACGCACTGCTCGCGGCTCTGCACCGGGCTTAGGCCGGCCCGCCCGGCTCGTCCGGCCCGACCCGGGACGCACCGAGGGCGCGGGCCGGACCAGCGGTACGAGCCGGCGGTACGAGCCGGGCCCGCAAGCCGGCGGAGGCCCCGCCGGTTCCACCGGCCCGATGCACCGGCCGCGGGCCCGGCTCCGGCCCCGCCGGAATCACCCTGTGTCCTCGGCGTGAGCGTTCCGTGACCTCACCGCACCGCCTTCAGGGGTTCACCCCGCGTTCATGTGTGCCCGTAGGCGGCTTCACCTGTTCTGCCTAATTTCGGCCTTACCCGGTGCGGTGCGCGACTTCAGGGAAGCGCTCGTGCCGCCCAGTCTTCGCACGCCGCCGGATTCAGGACGGCGGCTCTCGGAAGGATCTCCCTCAAGTGAAGCTTCAGCGCATGAACCGGCGGGCCCTCACCCTCGGTGCTCTCGCCGTCTCCGGCGCCCTGGCCCTCACGGCGTGCGGCTCCGACGACACCGGCTCCAAGAACAGCGGCGGCGGCAACAGCAGCTCCGCCGCCGCGGGCGCCGGCGACATCAAGTGCGACGACGCCAAGGGCCAGCTCCTCGCCGACGGCTCCTCCGCGCAGAAGAACGCGATCGACGCCTGGGTCAAGAACTTCACCCAGGCCTGCAACGGGGTCCAGGTCAACTACAAGGGCTCCGGTTCCGGCGCCGGCATCACCGCGTTCACGCAGGGCACGGTCGCCTTCGCCGGCTCCGACTCCGCGCTGAAGCCCGAAGAGGTCACCGCCTCCAAGGAGGTCTGCACCGGCGGCCAGGGCATCGACCTGCCGATGGTGGCCGGCCCGATCGCCGTCGCGTACAACCTCTCCGGCGTCGAGAACCTCGTCCTGGACGCGCCGACCCTGGCGAAGATCTTCGACGGCAAGATCAAGAACTGGAACGACGCGGCCATCGCCAAGCTGAACCCGGGCGCGAAGCTTCCCGACCTCCAGATCCAGCCGTACCACCGCTCGGACGAGTCCGGCACCACGGACAACTTCACCAAGTACCTGATCGCCGCCGCCCCCAGCGACTGGAAGTACGAGGGCGGCAAGGCCTGGCAGGCCAAGGGCGGCCAGTCCGCGTCCGGCTCCTCCGGTGTCGCGCAGGGCGTCAAGCAGACCAACGGCGCCATCGGCTACATGGAGCTGTCGTACGCCAAGGACGGTCTCGGCACCGTCGCCCTGAACACGGGTGCGGCCGCCCCGGTCAAGGCCTCCTCCGAGGGCGCCACCAAGGCCGTCGCGGCCGCCAAGGTCGTCGGGACGGGCAACGACCTGGCGCTGAAGATCGACTACACCTCCAAGGCCGAGGGCGCGTACCCGATCACCCTGGTGACGTACGAGATCGTCTGCGACAAGGGCAACAAGGCCGCCACCCTGCCGGCCACCAAGGCCTTCCTGCGCTACCTGGCCAGCGAGCAGGGCCAGGGCATCCTCTCGGGCATCGACTACGCGCCGATCCCCGACTCCATCATCACCAAGGTCCGCACCACCGTCGAGGGCCTGAGCTGATCTGAAGGTGCGGTCCGGCGCCGGGTACGTCCGGCGCCGGACCACACCGTCCGGTGCACCGCCGCCAGGGGCCGCCCGCACATCCGGCCCCGCCCGAGCCGCCCACCCACGAGCGGCTCCGCAGACCGGAGAACCCCATGGACATATCGATGCAGAAGACAGACGAAGCACCTCCACCCACGGTCCCGCCCGCCACGACCGAGCAGAAGCGCGCGGCGCGCGGCGCCACCCGGCCCGGTGACCGGATCTTCCTCGGTCTCTCCCGCGGGTCGGGCATCCTGCTGCTCGCGATCATGGCCGCCATCGCGGTCTTCCTCGCCTACCGGGCCTCGCTGGCCATCAGCGAGGACGAAGCGAACTTCCTCACCGCCTTCGAGTGGAACACCGGTCTGGTGCCGCCGAAGTTCGGCATCGCCGTCCTCGCCTTCGGCACGGTCGTCTCCTCGATCGTCGCCATGGTGCTCGCGGTCCCGATCGCCGTCGCCATCGCGCTGTTCCTCACCCACTACGCCCCGCGCAAGCTGCGCAGCCCGATCTCGTACGTGATCGACCTGCTCGCCGCCGTGCCCTCCATCGTGTACGGCCTGTGGGGCGCCCTGATCCTCGTCCCGCACATGGACGGCCTCTTCGGCTGGCTGGACGACTACCTGGGCTGGACGGGGATCTTCTCCTGGGACCAGGGTGCCCCGCGCTCGATGCTCACCGTCGGCATCCTGCTGGCGATCATGATCCTGCCGATCATCACCAACGTCAGCCGCGAGGTCTTCCGCCAGGTCCCGCAGATGCACGAGGAGGCCGCGCTGGCCCTCGGCGCCACGCGCTGGGAGGTCGTGCGGATGTCCGTGCTGCCGTTCGGCCGCTCCGGTGTGATCTCCGCGTCGATGCTCGGCCTCGGCCGCGCCCTCGGCGAGACGATGGCCGTCGCCACGGTCCTCTCCCCCGACTTCGACATCCACGCCAGCCTGCTCAACCCGGGCGGCGGCACCTTCGCCCAGAACATCGCCAGCAAGTTCAACGAGGCGAACGAGTTCGGCCGGGACGCGCTCATCGCCTCCGGCCTGGTCCTGTTCGTCATCACGCTGCTGGTCAACGGCGCGGCCCGCGCGATCATCGCCCGCCGCAAGGAGTACTCGGGGGCCAACGCATGAGCCACGCCGTCATCGACGACAAGCGCCCCAGCACGCTGCGCGGCGCCTCCCTGCCGAAGTGGTCCCCGTGGGCCATCGCGGGCGGTTCGATCGCCCTGGCCGTGGTCATCGGTCTGGCCGGGGGCCTCGACAGCCGCGTCCAGTGGGGCCTGATCGCCGGCCTCCTCTTCCTGCTGTCCACCTACGGCATCGCCGCCCGCGTGGAGGGCCGCCGCCAGGCCAAGGACCGCATCGCCACCGCCCTCGTCTGGGTCGCCTTCCTCATCGCCGTCGTGCCGCTCGCCTCGCTGATCTGGGCGACCGTGGAGCGCGGCACCAAGGTCCTGGACGTCTACTTCCTGACCCACTCGATGGGCGTCGTCGCCGACTCCGAGGCCGGCGGCGGCATCTACCACGCCATCCTCGGCAGCCTGGAGCAGGTCGGCCTCGCCACCGTGATCGGCGCCCCGATCGGCATCCTCACCGCGATCTACCTGGTGGAGTACGGGCGCGGCAAGCTCGCCCGCGCCGTCACCTTCTTCGTGGACGTCATGACGGGCATCCCGTCGATCGTCGCGGGTCTGTTCATCCTCAGCCTCATGCTGATGTTCGACATGCAGCCCTTCGGCTTCGCGGGCTCGCTGGCCCTGGCCATCCTGATGATGCCGGTCGTCGTACGCTCGACGGAGGAGATGCTCAAGCTCGTCCCCAACGAGCTGCGCGAGGCCTCCCTCGCGCTGGGCGTCCCCAAGTGGCGCACGATCCTGAAGGTGGTCGTCCCGACCTCCATCGGCGGCATCATCACCGGCGTCATGCTCTCGGTGGCGCGCATCGCGGGCGAGACCGCACCCGTCCTCCTCCTCGTCTTCGGAAACCCGTTCATCAACGCGAACCCGTTCGAGGGCGCGCAGGCGTCGCTGCCGCTGTACATCTACCAGCAGTACGCGCAGAGCGCCGGTTCGCAGCCGGCGTACGACCGCGCCTGGGCGGCCTCGCTCACCCTGATCGCCTTCGTGATGATCCTCAACCTGGTGGCCCGCGGCATCGCCCGCTGGAAGGCCCCGAAGACCGGTCGCTGAGTATCGAGCTGCGGCTGCCGCCGCGCGGGACCACAGCGACCGACCGGACTTTTGGAAGTGAAGTAGCAGACATGGCGAAGCGAATCGACGTCAGCGGACTGACCGCGTACTACGGCTCCCACAAGGCGATCGAGGACATCTCGATGACCGTCGAGCCGCGCTCGGTGACGGCCTTCATCGGCCCCTCCGGCTGCGGCAAGTCGACGTTCCTGCGCACCCTGAACCGCATGCACGAGGTCACCTCCGGTGGCCGCGTCGAGGGCAAGGTGCTGCTCGACGACGAGGACCTGTACGGCCAGGGCATCGACCCGGTGTCGGTGCGGCGCGAGGTCGGCATGGTGTTCCAGCGTCCGAACCCCTTCCCCACGATGTCGATTTTCGACAACGTGGCGGCGGGCCTGCGGCTGAACGGCAACTACAAGAAGAGCGAACTGCAGGACGTCGTCGAGAAGTCCCTCAAGGGCGCGAACCTGTGGAACGAGGTGAAGGACCGCCTGAACAAGCCGGGCTCCGGCCTGTCCGGCGGCCAGCAGCAGCGTCTGTGCATCGCGCGGGCGATCGCGGTGGAGCCGAACGTCCTGCTGATGGACGAGCCCTGCTCCGCGCTCGACCCGATCTCCACCCTCGCCATCGAGGACCTGATCGGCGAGCTGAAGGAACGCTTCACGATCGTCATCGTCACGCACAACATGCAGCAGGCGGCGCGCGTCTCCGACCGTACGGCCTTCTTCAACCTGGCGGCCGTCGGCCAGCCCGGCCGGCTGATCGAGATCGACGAGACGGAGCGCATCTTCTCCAACCCGTCGGTCCAGGCCACCGAGGACTACATCTCGGGCCGCTTCGGCTAGGGCGCGTTTCGAAAGTGGCGTCGTCTGCCCGAAGGGCAGGCGGGACTTTCGCAACACGCCCTAGAGATCCCGACCCCTCGCGGTGCTGCATGGCGGTGCCACCGCGAGGACGCAGAAGAGCCCGCCCCCTGGCTCCCGGGGGGCGGGCTCGCGCGTTGCGGGGAGGGCCGGACGGGCCCCGGTCGCCCTACAGGAACGCCAGGTCGACGATCCAGAAGGCGCCGGCCGCGACGACCGCGGCCGCCGGCATGGTGATGAACCAGCCGAGGACGATGTTCTTGGCGACGCCCCACCGCACGGCGTTGATCCGCTTGGTCGCGCCCACGCCCATGATCGCCGAGGTGATGACGTGCGTCGTCGAGATCGGCGCCTTGAAGAGGAACGCGGAGACGAACATGATCGAGGCGCCGGTGGTCTCGGCCGCGAAGCCCTGCGGGGGGTCCAGCTCGATGATCTTCCGGCCGAGCGTGCGCATGATGCGCCAGCCGCCCGCGTAGGTGCCCAGCGACAGCATCACGGCGCACACGATCTTGACCCACACCGGGATCGGGTCGCCGTAGTCCTCGACGTCGGCGATGACCAGCGCCATCACCACGATGCCCATCGTCTTCTGCGCGTCCTGGAGACCGTGGCCGAGCGCCATGCCGGCCGCCGACACCGTCTGCGCGATGCGGAAGCCCCGCTTGGCCTTGTGCGGATTGGCGCGCCGGAAGATCCACATGATCGCCGTCATCACCAGGTAGCCGACCAGCAGGCCGATCACCGGCGACAGGAACATCGGGATGACGACCTTGTCCAGCACCCCGTCCCAGTACACCTGCGTCCCGCCGGCCAGCGCCGCGCCCACCATGCCGCCGAACAGCGCGTGCGAGGACGAGGACGGCAGGCCGAAGTACCAGGTGACGAGGTTCCAGGTGATCGCGCCCACCAGCGCCGCGAAGAGGATCCCCATCCCCTGCGACCCCTCGGGCGTCTGGATGAGCCCCTCGCTGACGGTCTTGGCGACCCCGGAGCCGAGGAAGGCGCCGGCGAGGTTCATCACGGCGGCCATCGCCAGCGCCGCCCGCGGGGTCAGCGCCCGCGTCGACACGGACGTCGCGATCGCGTTCGCCGAGTCGTGGAAGCCGTTCGTGTACGTGAAGAAGAGCGCGACCCCGATGGTCGCGACCAGAGCGAAGGTGTCCATGAAGGGGTCAGGACTCCTTGACCGCGATGGTCTCCACCGTGTTCGCCACGTGCTCGAAGGCGTCCGCGGCCTCCTCCAGCACGTCCACGATCTGCTTGAGCTTGAGCACCTCGATCGCTTCGTACTTGCCGTTGAAGAGGTGGGCGAGCAGCTTGCGGTGGATCTGGTCGGCCTGGTTCTCCAGCCGGTTGACCTCGATCCAGTACTCGGTGAGGTTGGACATGGTCCGCAGGTTCGGCATGGCCTCGGCGGTCAGCTCCGCCGCCCGCGCCAGCACCTCGATCTGCTGCTCGACGCCCTTGGGCAGTTCCTCGACGTTGTAGAGGACGACGAGGTCGACGGCCTCCTCCATGAAGTCCATGATGTCGTCGAGGGACGACGCGAGGTTGTAGATGTCCTCGCGGTCGAACGGCGTGATGAAGGAGGAGTTCAGCTGGTGGAAGATCGCGTGCGTGGCGTCGTCACCGGCGTGTTCCGCGGCCCGCATACGCTCTGCGATCTCGGCCCGGCCGGCGGTGTCCGCCCCGAGCAGTTCCATGAGGAGTTTCGAGCCCGTGACGATGTTGTCCGCGGACGCGGCGAACATGTCGTAGAAGCTCGTCTCCCTGGGGGTCAGACGAAAGCGCACGTGGGGTCCTCAGGATGCATCGGTTTCGGTCAGGCTGATGCTAGGCGCATCATCCGGCCACGGCTAATGGGCCGCCCACCAGTGTCACCCATGAACCACGACGACCGGCAGCGGGGCCGCCCGGTGGTCCGTTCCACGGGACGCCGGCAACCGCGACCACAGGCCCTATACCCTGCAAAGTTCGGTACGATATACCCAGTAGGGGTATATGTCTGGAGGACACCATGACGACCACCGAGGCCGGGGCGGCCACCGAAGAGACCGTGACCGACCACGACCGCGGTGTGCACGGCTACCACCAGCAGAAGGACGAGCACCTCAAGCGCCTGCGCCGCGTCGAGGGACAGATCCGGGGCCTCCAGCGCATGGTCGAGGAGGACACCTACTGCATCGACATACTCACCCAGGTGTCCGCCTCCACCAAGGCCCTGCAGTCCTTCGCGCTGCAGCTGCTGGAGGAGCACCTGCGCCACTGCGTCGCCGACGCGGCCGTCAAGGGCGGCGACGAGATCGACGCGAAGGTCGAGGAGGCCACGAAGGCCATCGGCCGCCTGCTGCGGACCTGAGGTCGGTCCCGGCCCCGGAACCCCCGCCGCCGGCCGGGGCCCGCGCGTCAGCCCGCGCGGGCCTCGCGCTCCTCGGCCACCCTCAGCACCTCGTCGATGCTCTCCAGGCTCAGCCGCTCCTCGGCGGCGGAGGCCGCGATGATCAGCTCCCCGCACAGTTCGATCTCGGCGAGGGCCACGTGGTCCTGTACCGCCGTACCGCCGACCGTAGCCACGCGCATCACCTCGTCCCTGCCGTCACCGACTTCCTAGAGTAGGGAGCGGCGTACAGGCCGCGCATGGCACGGACGGGCTAGTCCTCATACCGGTTCCCTGGCCGGATCCGGCCCCCACCGGCCCCCACCGGCCGCCCGCCCCCGGCGCCGGCCCGGCTCACTCCTCCGCGATCCGCCCCGCGTAGATGTCCGCGGCCGCCGGCAGCCGTACGTCGACGGGCGCCCCGAAGCCGTACAGCAGCGTCGTCGAGGCGACCGCGACGGCCCCCTCCCGCCGCCCGTTGACGAAGGTGAACCGGTGCCGGACCTTGCGGATGCGCCCCTCGTCGTCGAGGTAGGCGTCGAAGGGGACCCGGGCGGTGGCGAACCCCCGCGCCGCCGCGCCCAGCGAGTCCCGGCCGCCCGCCGAGGCGCCCTTCGCGGCCACCGCGAGGTCGGCGGTGCCGCGGAAGTGCCGCACGTCGGTCCCCGCCAGCCGGCTCCGGCCGACATAGGTCGCGGTGCGCGTCCCGCGCAGCACCTCGGCGGCGGCGTACGGGTCGGTCGCGCCGCCGGTCACCAGGTTTCCGTCGGACAGCGTCGCCGTGTCCACCCGCACCCATTTGTCGGCGGGCACGCCCGCCCCCCGGTTCTTCATGAACAGCGCGCCGGGCGCGAGGAGTTCGACGATGGGCCGGTGCTCACTGCCACCGGCCGGATCCTGCGGGAGCACCACCTTCAGCCGCCCGAGCTGCCGGCGGTAGTCGTAGACGCCCTCGCCGCGGATCGTCACACGGGTCCCGCCGGTGGCCATCTCCATCGACGTCCGGGCCTTCGAACTGCCCGCCGCCACCAGCGCGTCGGCCGCCCGCCGGAGCGTCTCGACCGGGTCGGCGGGCCCGGCGTCCGCCACGGCGTTCCCGGACCCGGCGCAGCCGGCTGCGCCGGCCCAGACCCCGGCCACCAGCCCCGCGACGACCGCCGTGCCCCACCGCTGCCGCTGCCACCGCGTCATCGCCTGTCTCCCCAGCCGGTACGTCCGTCACGGGCCTCTCGTCGTTGTCGATAACGACGGGTGGGCGGCCCCCGTCACGCGCGACCGGGACGCACGCCGGCCGCAGGCGTCCTTCCCGCCGGAGCTGGGTACGGTTGACTCCGTGACCCAGCAGGACCCTTCGGTCTCCTCCCCCGGCGACGGGGAAACCCACACCACCACGACCGTCGAACGCGGCCCCTTCTGCCTGGCCCGCTGCACCTGCGGCTGGCACGGCCCGGCGCGCAGGGCGAGAAGTCTGGCCAGAGCGGACGCCGCCGGCCACACCCACGACTGACCCCTCGCGCCCCCCTCGCCCGGGAACCCCCGGGGCCGGGGCCCCGTCTGGCTCCATGAAACAGGCGGAAGACGCAAGGGGGCGCTCGGACATGCATCGGCGTACGTTCATCGCGGGCGGCACCGCGGTAGCCGCAACGGCCGCGTGCCGGCCGGGCGCCGGGGGCGGCGGCTCCCTCGGGACCGCTTCCGGGACCGTGACCGGGGCCGCGTCCGTGACCGGGGCCGTCCCCGGCACGGCGGACGGCAAGATCCCGCTGCGGACCACGAGCGCCGCGGCCGCCGCCGACTGGGCCGCCCTCGGCCGTTCCCTCGACGGCCCCCTGATCCGCCCTCAGGACGCCTCGTGGACGACGGCCCGGCAGCTGTACAACACCCGCTTCGACACCCTCCGGCCGGCCGCGGTCGCCTACGTCGCCCACCCCGACGACATCCGTACCGCCCTGGCGTACGCCCGCGCCCACGGCACCAGGGTCGCCATCCGCAACGGCGGCCACTCCTACGGCGGCTGGTCCTCGGGCGACGGCCGGCTGATCCTCGACGTCTCCCGGCTGAACCGGGTCCGCGCGAGCGGCGGTTCGGCCGTCGTCGGCGCCGGCGCCAAACTGATCGACGTCTACCGCGCGCTCGCCGCCAGGGGCGTGACGATCCCGGCCGGTTCCTGCCCGACGGTCGGCGTCTCCGGCCTGGTCCTGGGCGGCGGCCACGGCGTCGTCTCCCGCGCGTACGGCCTCACCTGCGACAGCCTCACCGGGGCGACGATCGTCACGGCGGACGGCAGGCAGCTCACGGCGGACGCCACGCACCACGAGGACCTGTTCTGGGCGCTGCGCGGAGCCGGCAACGGCAACTTCGGCGTCGTCACCGAACTCCGCTTCACCACCCACCCGGCACCCCAGGCGGTGACCGGCCACCTCTCCTGGCCCTGGCCGAGGGCCGCGGCGGTGGTGCGGGCCTGGCAGGAGTGGGGCCCGTCCCAGCCGGACGAGATCTGGTCCGCCCTCCACCTGGCGAGCACGCCCGGCGGCACCCCGAGGGTCTCCGTGTCCGCCTTCTGCATCGGCACCCACGGCCAGCTGCAGAACGCCGTCGACCGCCTGGCGGCCCGCGTGGGCGCCTCCGCGACGAGCGTGTCGCTGCGCCGCCGCTCCTACGAGGAGGCCATGGAGATCTACGCCGGATGCTCATCCTTCGCCACCGACGCCCAGTGCCGTCTGCCCGGTCCGACCCCCGGCCGCTCCCCGCGGGGCGCCCTGGGCCGCGAGACCTACGCGGCCCGCTCCGACTTCTTCGACCGCTCCCTCTCGCCGGCGGGCGTCCAGGCCCTGCTCCGGCAGCTGGGAACCGTCCGGGGCGGCTCGGGCAGCATCGCGCTCACCGCCCTGGGCGGCGCGGTCAACCGGGTCTCCCCCACGGCCACGGCGTTCGTCCACCGCCGCTCCCGGATGCTGGCCCAGTACCTGGTGGCGTGGCGCACAGGCACGACGGGCACGACGGCCCGGTCCTGGCTCGCCACGGCCCACCGCGCCATGGCCCCGCACGCCTCGGGCGCCGCCTACCAGAACTACGCGGACCCCACCCTGCCGGCCTGGAAGAAGGCGTACTACGGCCCGGCGCTCCCGCACCTCACCCAGGTGAAGCGCCGGTACGACCCGACCGGCTTCTTCACGTACGCGCAGTCGCTGTGACGGGCCCGGTCCGGCCCGCGGTCACCCGCCACCGCCGGGCGGCGGCCCACGGCCGGCATCCCACGGCTCAGGGCCGGGAAGCCCCCGGCCCGCGACCGCGCGACCGCCTACGCGGCCAGGTCCCGCTCCTCGGCGGAGGTCGCCTCGACCCGGTTCCCCGGCACCACGGCGTCCTTCCCCGTGCCCCGCACGGAGCGCGCCCGCACGACCCACCCCAGCCATGCGGTCCCCTCGACCGCCTTCAGCACGGGGGTGAGCAGCATCGAGGCCACCGGCGACAGCAGCAGCGCCACCGCCGTACCGAGCGCGAACCCGCCGATGACGTCCGTCGGGTAGTGCACCCCCATGTACACCCGGCAGAAGCCCTCCACCAGCCCCAGCCCGATGCCCACGAGCCCGAACCTGCGGTTGGCGACGAAGAGCGCGACCCCCATCGCCATGGTGATCGTCGCGTGGTCGCTCACGAAGGAGTAGTCGGTCTTCCCCGAGACCAGGACCTCGAGACCCTGGTGGTCGAGGAAGGGCCGGGGCCGCTCCACGAATCCCCGTATCGGCACGTTCACCAGGACCGCGACCGCGGCGGCCAGCGGCACCCACACCAGCGCGGCCACGGAGGAGGCGGCCTCCTCGGCCGGCACGGGCCGCCGCCGCACGGTCCACCAGCACCAGACCACGAGCAGCACCATCGCCAGGAGCAGCCCGTACTCGCCGACGAACTCGACGATCCGGTCCAGCCAGTGCGGCGCTTCCTTGGCGAGGCCGTTGATGTCGTAGAGCAGGTCGACGTCAGGGTTCGACCCGGATGCGGCGAGTCCAGCCATGGTGCTGCGGCCCCTTCGTCGTTGCTGCCGGGCGCGCCCACGCGCGCCGCTCGTACCCACCCCCGTGGTCGTGGATCCGCGTCGCCGCTCTGTCGGTCGGTGACAGGCATCGCTCGCCCACGTCAACAGGAACGCACGACTCCCGTCGATACGTTCCGCCCTCCACTGAATGATCACGCAGACGTTATCGAAGAGAAACACGTCGCCGCAGCTCAGGCCACGGCCCGCCGCCCGGTTCAGACCCGTGTGGGGAGCGCTTTCGCGCCATCCTCGGTGACCCGCGTGGCACCGAAGTACTTGCGGGTGTCGATCGGGTCGAACCGGATGACCGCCCCCGTGCGGGGCGCGTCGATCATGTACCCGCCGCCGACGTAGATGCCGACGTGGTCGATGGCCCGGGAGTTGTTCGGATCGGTCGAGAAGAACACCAGGTCACCCGGCAGCAGCTCGTCCCGCGAGGGATGCGGCCCCGCGTTGTACTGGTCGTTGGCCACGCGCGGCAGGGTGATCCCGACGCTCTCGTACGCCGCCTTGGTCAGCCCCGAGCAGTCGAACCGTCCGCCCTGCTCAGGCGTGCCGTTGCCACCCCACAGATACGGCGTCCCGAGCTTCTTCTGCGCGAAGTAGATCGCCCCGGCGGCCTGCTCCGACGGATCGACCCGGGTGACCGGCGCGGCGAAGCTCTTCGCCAGCGTGGTGATCGTCTTCACGTAGTTCCGGGTCTCCCGGTACGGCGGCACACCCCCGTACCTGATGACCGCGTAGGCCCCCGCGTTGTAGGACGCGAGCATGTTGTGGGTGGGGTTGCCCGGCACCTTCTCGACGTACGAGGCGAGTTCGCAGTCGTACGTCGCGGCCGACGGAATCGCGTCATTCGGGTCCCACACGTCACGGTCCCCGTCCCCGTCGCCGTCGATGCCGTGCGTGGCCCAGGTGCCGGGGATGAACTGCGCTATGCCCTGGGCCGCCGCGGGACTCTTGGCGTTCGGGTTGAATCCGCTCTCCTGGTAGAGCTGGGCGGCGAGCAGTGCCGGGTCGATGGCGGAGCAGAGGTTGCCCCACTTCTGCACGAGCGCCTGGTAGGCGGCCGGCACGGCCCCCTTGGCCAGCCCGACGCTCCTGCCGCCCACGCCTCCGGCGACGTTCCCGGCGATGACGTACACGCCGATGACGAGCAGCATCACGAAGCCGAGCCCTGCCGCAGTCGCGGCACCCGCCAGGATCCACGCCTTACGCACCGTCAACCGCCCCTCACCCGTACGGGTTTCCGCCCGCGTCAGTGTATGAGCTTCCCCCGCGGAATCCCGTACAACCGAGGCTTCCTCCCGCCGGCCGGACCGCCGCCCGGTGGGGCGCCGCCCCGCCCGGACCCTCGCCCCGCGCGGGCCCCGCTATCGTCCTCGTGTCGCCGAGGCCCGTGCGGAAGGAATCCCCCGTGACCGACATCCCCCCCGACCTGACGTGGGTCCGCGCCGCCCCGCCGGGGGCGACCGGCCCCGGCCCCTGGATCGAGATCGCCTTCGGCGAGGGTGACGGCGGAGAGGCCCCCGTCCACCTCCGCGAGACCAGCGACCCGGACAACGTGGTGACCACGAACCGGCGCAAGTGGGACGCGTTCGTCCTGGGCGTACGGGCGGGAGAGTTCGACCACTTCGTGGAGGGCGTGGGCGAAGCGGAAGGCGTGGACCGGGTGGACGGCGCGAGCGGAGCGGATGGGCCGGCGGACGCGGACGGCGAAGCCGGGACCGCCGTCCGGCCGCTGCCCTGAAACGCCGCCGGGGAGAGCGCGAAGGACGAGCCGCGACCGCGCCTCCCGTTCGCCCTCGGTCATGAGACCATCGAAAACGGAAGCTCACCCGACCAGCCGTCAGAAACGGCGCACGGCCGTGAAGTGGGTCAACGACGGAACCGCACGACAGGTTCCGTTCCGACTTCATTGCCCGGCGTGACCTGCCGTGATACACAGAGTGACGAGTGCGTGCCATTCGTACGAATCCCGCCCGTCAATGACGCCAAGTCGACATACGAAGGCGGCGTTGTCGGCGACAATGAGGCCTGACCTCTGCACACCGCAGGGGCCTCTCGGAACTACCCACCAGGGGCGGTGACTTACATGCTCTTTGCGGCCGACAAGGGCGACATCAACACCATCATCGGCGGGATCGCTCCGGACTGGGGCCCCTTCGGCAGCCTGGGCAACGAGGCCAAGGTGATGATCGAGGTGGTGATGGCGGTCGCCATCCTCCTCTGCCTCGGGATCGCGATCTGGGGCGCCGCCAAACAGCGCATCGGCGCGACGGCCCTGCGCGACACCTTCAGCGCGGAACAGGGCAAGGGCCTCATCATCGCCGGGCTGACGGGCGTGTTCATCATCGGGTCCCTCGGCACCCTGTTCACGATCGTGTACGGCATGGCCGTGTAGCGGGCGTCGCCCACCGACCGTCCGCTCCGGGCACTCCCGGCCCCCTCCACCCCACCCGTCCGTCGTGCCCACCGGCTGAGGTTGCGTCTCCCTGATGTCGAGTCACCACACCGCGCCCGCGCGGGAACCAGCACGGCTAACGTCGTACTCCTACGTGTTCCGGTACGGCAGCGAGGGGGCGTACACGGCATGAGTCCCGGAGACGAACACGACTACGGCGAGCCCTCGGGCACCCGTGTGCGCCTGCCCGAGGCCGACCCCTACGGCGGCGCCCGCCGTCCCGCCCGCTCGTCCTCGCGCAGCCTGGTCATGGTGGTCGGCGTCGTCGTCCTCCTGATCGCCGCGATCGCCTTCGCGAACCGCGGAGGAGACGATTCCCCATCCACCGCGGCCACGGGCGAGGGCAACGGCGACAAGCCGAGAACCTCGTCGACGGCGGCGAGCGGGACGAAGCCGGTGGAGACGAGAACCGGCGGCATCCCGTCGGGCTTCGCCCGAACCCAGCAGGGTGCCCAGTCGGCCGCCGCCAACTACGCCGTCGCGCTGGGTTCGACCGGCATGTTCCAGAAGGAGAGCCGGCACGCGCTCGTCGGCACCGTCTACACCGCCGCCGCGGCGGCCGGGCTCCAGGCCCCGATGGACCAGGCCTACTCGGCGGACTTCCTGGCCAAGCTGGGTCTGGACGCCAACGGCAGCGCACCGGCGGGCAACACCTTCGTCTCGCGCGTCGTCCCGGTGGGCACCACCGTCCAGGCGTACACCGACACCGCCGCGAAGGTCGCCGTCTGGTACCTCGGTCTGATCGGCATGTCCGGGGAGCGCTCGACCGACCCCGTCACCTCGTCGTGGAAGACCTGGACCTTCGACCTCCAGTGGGTCGAGGGCGACTGGAAGGTCGCCGCCGACGAACAGAAGGGTGGCCCCGCCCCGGTCCCGGGTGACGACAAGGCCGCCGCCTCCGACGAGATCAGCAAGGCCATCGAGGAGTACGGAGGGTTCACGTATGCCCGGTAACCCGCACCGCGTGCTCCGGCTCACCGGAGTCGTCGCGGCCGTCCAGACGTCGGCCGTACTGCTGGCCACCCGCGCCTTCGCCGTACCCACGCCCAGCCCGTCGCCCTCGCCGTCGTCCTCGGCCTCGCCCTCCCCTTCGGGCAGCCTCGACTGCAGCCTCATCTCCGGCGAGGCCAAGAAGTACTGCGAGAAGGGCAACAACCGCTCCGGCACCACCCCCAGCGTCTCCGAGACGGCCGACCCCCTCTCCTCGCTGGCCAAGGGCTGTGCCGAGGCCGCCGCCTGGACCGTCGACAAGCTCAGCGTCGCCGTGCAGGAGACCGCGAACGTCGACTTCACCAACGCCCGGTTCCTCCAGCAGTACGCCGTCGTCTTCGCCGCGTCGACCGTCCTGACCCTCCTGCTGTGGCTGCTGGCCGTCGCCAAGCGGGCCGTCCGGGGCGTCCCCCTCACCACCGCGATCGGCGAGGCCGTCGGCTTCCTGTGGCTCACCGTCCTCGCCTCCGCCTTCACGCCGCTGATCCTCTACACGGTCGTCTCGGCCACCGACGGCATCAGCGAGGTCCTGGCGAAGACCACCGGCAACCAGACCGACACGTTCTTCGGCACCTTCTCCGCCGCCCTGGAGAAGGGCGAGGACATCGGCGGCGGCCCGATCATGCTGATCGTGGTCTCCCTGGTGTCCATCCTCGCCGCCGGCGTCCTGTGGCTGGAGCTGGTCCTGCGGGCCGCCCTGCTCTACGTCGGCGCCCTGCTCGGCACGGTCGTCTACGCCGGCCTCGTCGACAAGAACCTCTGGGGCCACGTCCGCCGCTGGGCCGGCATCATGATCGCCGTCATCCTGGTCAAGCCGGTCATCGTGATCGTCCTCGGCCTGGCCGGCGCGCTCTCCGCCGACGACGGCCCGGGCGCCTTCGGCGCGGTCGTCTCCGGCCTGTCCATCATCCTGCTGGCCATCTTCGCCAGCGCGATGATCTACCGCTTCGTGCCCGGCTTCGGCGACGAGATCGCGGGCTCGCGCAACAACCGCATGATGCAGGGCGCGGAGAGCAAGGCCGCGGCCGTCATCAGCTCCCCCGCCACCCTCGTCGCCCAGGGCATCAAGACCCACAGCACCCGCGCCGACAGCAACGCCGGCGGTTCCTCCGGTGGCCGGCGCCCGGCCGACCAGACCTCCGGCGGCATGGCCGCGCACAGCTCACGCCCCGCGAACGCAGGCGGCGGATCCGTCCCCTCCGCCGCACCCGCGCCCCGCACCGGCAGCCCGATGAACACCCCGCACGCCGGCAACACCCGCAACAGCAGTACCAACAGCACGGGAGGTGAAGGGCGTTGACGACTGATTCCCACGTGTCCCACGCGGTCACGCCCCGCCGTACATATCTGATCGGCCGCGCCCGGCCGAACGCGATCGTCGGCCGCAACCGCGAGTCCGGAGAGATCGCGCTCATCGTCGTCGGCGCGTTCCTCGGCATGATGTGCGGGCTCCTCGTCCCCGTCCTGACCCTGCGGATCGTGCTGCTCGCCGGCTTCCCGATGATCGCGATCGCCGCGGTCTACATGCCGTACAAGCACCGCACGTTCTACAAGTGGTTCGAGATCAACCGCAGTTACAAGCGCACCCTGCGCCGCGGCACGGTCTACCGCTCGGCCGCCATGGAGGCGGGCACCCGGATCGACGGCCAGGAGATCGAGATCGGCCCGCCGCCCGGCATCGGCCGGATCAGCTGGCTCGCCGCCCCCTTCGGCCCCGACGAGATCGCCGTCCTGCTGCACGCCGACCGCCGTACGGTGACCGCGGCCATCGAGATCGAGGGACCCGGCGTCGGCCTGCGCGACAGCGAGGACCAGGAAGCCCTCGTCGACCGCTTCGGCACCCTCCTCAAGCACGTGGCCAACGGCGACGGCTTCGTCACCCGCATCCAGATGCTCGCCCGCACCCTCCCGGCCGACCCAGACGCCCATGCCAAGGACGTCTCCCAGCGCGGCGACGACACGTCCCCGCCGTGGCTGCAGTCGTCGTACGACCAGCTCCAGTCGATGGTGTCGACGAGCAGCGAGCAGCACCGCGCCTACCTGGTCGCGTGCATGCACTACACGCGCGAACTGGCCGCCGAGGCCAACGCCATGGCCCGTGCCGCCCGCCCGCAGAACGGCCGCAAGCTGGACCGCGACGCCGGTCTCGCCGTCGTCATGGCCCGCGAGCTGACCGACATCTGCTCCCGCCTCCAGGAGGCCGACATCCGGGTCCGCCAGCCCCTCGGCCAGGGCCGGCTGTCGTCGCTCGTCCACTCCATGTACGACCCGGACCACCCGATCGACCACATCCAGGCGATGACCCGGCGCAACGCCTGGCCGGCCGAGCTGGACGCCATGGAGCCGACCTACCTCAAGGCCAAGACCCGCGAGTCCTCCACCCGGGCCCCCTGGTGCCACGCCACGGCCTGGGTGAAGGAGTGGCCGATGACGCCCGTCGGCGTCAACTTCCTGGCCCCGCTCCTCGTCCACACCCCGGACGTCATCCGGACGGTCGCCGTGACGATGGACCTCGAACCCACCGAGGTCGCCATCGAGCGCATGCTGACCGAGAAGACGAACGACGAGGCGGAGGCGAGCCGGGCGGCGAAGATGAACCGCACCGTGGACCCGCGTGACGTGGCCGCCCACTCCCGCATCGACCAGCGCGGCGAGGACCTGGCGAGCGGCGCGGCCGGCGTCAACCTCGTCGGCTACATCACCGTCTCCTCCCGCAACCCGGAGGCATTGGCCCGCGACAAGCGGACGATCAGGGCGTCCGCGGGCAAGTCGTACCTCAAGCTGGAGTGGTGCGACCGCGAGCACCACCGCGCGTTCGTGAACACCCTCCCGTTCGCCACCGGCATCCGAAGGTAGGGCTTTACATGCGGGACCCGATGTCCGTCCTCACCGACGCCTTCACGTCCTTCCTCTTCGGCAAGGTCGAGACCACCCGCCTGCCCGTACGCACCTCCACCGGCCAGGCCCAGGCGGTCTACCTGCCGACCGCCGCCCCCGGCCTCGGCGACTCGGGCGTGATCATCGGCCGCGAGGTCTACTCGGGCAAGGGCTACATCTACGACCCCTTCCAGCTGTACGGCCAGCAGCTCCCGGCCCCGCACTGGCTGGTCCTCGGGGAGTCCGGCAACGGCAAGTCGGCCCTGGAGAAGACGTACGTCCTGCGCCAGCTGCGCTTCCGGGACCGCCAGGTGTGCGTCCTGGACGCCCAGGGCGAGGACGGCGTCGGTGAATGGAACCTCATCGCGCAGGCGCTCGGCATAACTCCCATCCGCCTGGACCCGACGGCCGCCCTGGACCACGGCATCCGCCTCAACCCGCTGGACCCCTCGATCACGACGACGGGCCAGCTGGCGCTGCTGCGCACCATCGTCGAGGTCGCGATGGGCCACGGCCTGGACGAACGCTCCGGCTTCGCCCTCAAGGTCGCCCACGCCTACGTCAACGAGACGATCGTCGAACGCCAGCCGGTGCTCACCGACATCGTCGAGCAGCTACGGCACCCCGAACCGGAGTCGGCCGAGGCGATGAACGTCGCCATAGAGGACGTACGGGCGTGGGGCCTGGACGTGGCGCTGGTCCTGGACCGCCTCGTCGACGGTGACCTGCGCGGCATGTTCGACGGCCCGACGACGGTCGGCATCGACCTGGACGCCCCGCTCATCGTCTTCGACCTGTCCCACATCGACCGCAACTCCATCGCCATGCCGATCCTCATGGCGATCGTCGGCGTCTGGCTGGAGCACACCTGGATCCGCCCCGACCGGAAGAAGCGCATCTTCCTGGTCGAGGAGGCCTGGCACATCATCAACAGCCCCTTCGTGGCCCAGCTGTTCCAGCGGCTGCTGAAGTTCGGCCGCCGCCTCGGCCTGTCCTTCGTCGCGGTCGTCCACCACCTGTCCGACGTGGTCGACGGAGCGGCGGCGAAGGAAGCCGCCGCCATCCTCAAAATGGCCTCCACACGGACGATCTACGCCCAGAAGGCCGACGAGGCGAGGGCGACGGGGCGCGTGCTCGGCCTGCCCCGGTGGGCGGTGGAGATCATCCCCACCCTCACCCCGGGCATCGCGGTGTGGGACGTCAACGGCAACGTCCAGGTCGTCAAACACCTGATCACCGAGACGGAACGCCCGCTGGTCTTCACCGACCGCGCGATGACCCAGTCGTCGGCCGACCTCGCCGAGGACGACGCGCTGCGCGCCGCGGAGCTGGAACAGGAGCGGCGGGCGGCGGCCTTCGTGGAACAGCACCTGCCCGACTTGGACGGCTCGTCCGAGTCGACGGTGGCGTAGGCGCGGGAGGCGGCGCGATGAGAGCGGGCGACCACCACGGCCAGGACCGGGGGCGGGGCCAGGGAGGCGTCCCCGACGGCCTGCTGGTCGGGCTGCTCGCGTTCCTGCTCGGCATGACACTGCTGGTGTGGACGGCGACGGGCCTCGCGGCCCTCTTCGCCCACGGCTCCTGGCCGGCCGGCGTCACCTTCCCCCGCACCCCTCTGGCCATGCGCCACCTCGTCGGCCGGCCGCACGACGTCGCCGGCGCCTGGCCGGCCGCCGACCCATCGGCCCTCTCCGGGTACGGCCTGTTCTGGGGCCTGTTCATCGGCCAGGTGATGATCCTTCTGGTCCTCACGGTGTTCACGCTGGGCACGGTGGCGAGGTGGCGGGCCGTACGGGCCGGTCGCGGTGCGCGGCCCGGCCACGAGGTGCCCCTGCCGGTTCCGGCCCCGGCACCGGAGCCGGTGGCCCGCCCGGCCCAGCACGAGGTGCCCACCCCCCGGACGGAACCCGCGCCGCGGGCCACGGAGGCCCTTCCCGTCGCCGGGGCCGAACCGGTGACCGGCCGGGAGGCGTCGTTCCCCCCGGAGGCCACGGCCGCCACCGTCCTCTACGCCGCGCCCGGCATCCGCCACGCCGGCGCGTCCCGGGCCGTACGCGACGCCGAGGGCGCCGTCCTGGTCGTCACCTCGCACTCCGCGCTCTGGCAGGACACCAAGGACGCCCGGGCCAAGCTCGGCCCGGTCCTTCTCTACGACCCCGTCCACCTCTGCGACACCCCGGCCCGTCTGCACTGGTCGCCCCTGGCCGGCTGCGAGGACAGGGCGACGGCGGCAGCCCGCGCGAGTGCCCTCCTCACGCCCGTCCGGCCCACCTCCCGCCTGGACCAGGCCGTCGCCGAGACCGCCGAGACCCTGCTGCGCAGCTACCTGCACGCCGCCGCCATCGACGGCCGCACCGTCCGCCACGTGCACCGCTGGTCCCAGGGCACCGGGCTCCAGGAAGCGGTCCGCACCCTGCGCACCAGTCCGAAGGCCGCGGCCGGTGCCGCGGGCGAGCTGGAAGCCGCCCTCACGGCCCATCCCGAACGGCGGGACATCGCACAGGAACTGACGACCCGTGCCCTGTCCGCCCTCTCCACGGTGAACATCCGCGAGGCCTGCACTCCCCACCGAACCGACACCCTCGCCCTGGATTCCTTCGTCCACGAAGGGGGAACGCTTTACGTGGTCGGTGAATCCATCGAGGACCCGAGGACCCGCCCCGGCGCGATGCCCTTCCTCACGGCCCTCGTCTCCAGCGTGGTCGAGCGCGGCCGGCGCGTGGCCGAACGGTCATCCTCCGGTCGGCTCGACCCACCACTGACCCTGGTCCTGGACGACGTGGCGGCCGTGGCTCCGCTCGCCCAGCTCCCCGACCTCCTGGCCGAGGGCGCAGGCCTCGGTCTTCCCACCCTGGCCCTGCTCCGCTCCCCCGAGCAGGCCCGAGCGCGCTGGCCCCACCACGAACTGCCGGTGTGACCCCTACGTCCGCTCGAGGACGTACTCCAGCTCGCGGCCGCCGGAGTCCCCGGCCAGCGGCACGACGACCCCGCTCGGCACGAAGCCGGCCCTGTGGTAGAAGGTCCGGGCCCGGCCGTTGTCCTCGTGCACGATGAGCCGCACACGCTCCAGCCCGCGTGACCACGCCCATTCCAGCCCGGCGTCGAAGAGCACCTCGGTCAGTCCGATCCCGCGGTACTCGGGCCGCACGAACACCCCGACGACGTGCCCCTGCCGCTGTCCGACCGGAAAGCCCGCCCAGTCCTTGGTCCCGGCCTCCTCGACGAGCACGGTGAGCGTCCCCACCCATTCCCCGTCCGGCCCTTCGGCGACGATCTGCTGCGCCTGCTCGGCCCCTTCGGCCCCTCCCGCCGTCCGCTCCCGCCAGAAGGAGTCGGACCTCGCCAGCCCTTGCTCGTACGTCTCCAGGAAGGCGAGGTGCGCGACCGGGTCTTGCAACGCCAGGAGCCGCAGCTCCTTCACGGCCGGCCACTCGTCGGCACGCACGGACCTGATCAGGTAGCTCATGGGGCCACCGTAGTACCCGGCGCCGACGCGCTCACCGGAATAAACCCGCTCCGAATTGCCCGTGAACGCAGAAGACCCCCGTGCCAGTGGCACGGGGGTCTCCCGGAATGATTGTTCGGCGGCGTCCTACTCTCCCACAGGGTCCCCCCTGCAG